>JANOFF010000112.1:0-125543 GCA_031413515.1 bacterium | reverse complement strand
AAGCCTGCCGCCTCGAGGCGCCAGGCCAGGAAGTAGAGCGTGGCGGTCACCTCCGGTGACCTTCGGGAAGAGAAGAGCAGAAACTCACTCACCGGCAAGAATCGTTGTCGTCCACCGGCAGAAGTAGTTGACGCCGGTCAGTGGGCACATCGAACCGATCCGGGTGCGTCGGGTGCATTTGTTCGATCGGCTCGCGAAACCCGAGAACATGGGCGTCGTGAATCCGCTTTCGCGCCTCGGCGTGCTGATCCTCGCCGTCATCCGGTGGTGTGTTCGCGCTCTTCTTCGGGCGCGTGAGCAGGCCCGCGATCTGGTCGTCAAAAGTGGTGCCGCCGGTTCGTTTCGTCAAAGTGAGATGCTCCTGCCCGATCGAAGCGGTGTCGATTCGTCGAGCGCGTTGAGTAGTGCGCAAGCCAGTGAGAGGCCGACTCCGCGTCGAATCACGATCAGAGTCTGCGCGTGACCCTCGACCTTGGTTCGGATGCTGAGCCGATCGCCATCCAGCTCGAATGAGATCGAGTCGCCGGTCGCCGCGTCGTTTGCACTGAAAACTTCCATGACCAAATTGTCCCTCACTGGTTCGGCCGCTCAACGGTTCGCGCTTGTTATGTGCGTCGCGTGGGCGGTTGCGGGCACTTTTCGTACTTCCGCGAGAGCAAATAACGCAAACTGCGCACGGTCGGGCGGCGGTGTGTCCGCTTGGCGCCAGGTAGCGAGGTCGTCACGAACTCGAGCACGCCAGCGTCGAGCAGGTGATGGACGTGACGTCGTGAGCGTTCGAGGAACGCAGCGGCATCTGCGATCGAAACCGATGTGGGTCGCGGTTCCTGTGCGAGGTCGTCGGGCTGCGAGGCCGGAAGGGTCATCGCCTGTGACCTCGCATCCAGCCCGGTCGCGGCTGGACCCACGCCTTCGGTTGCGGCTTCGGTCGGTCGAGGGTTCGCCACTCGGCGGGCCGTTCGTGCATCGCCGGGTCCCAGGGCACGCCGGGTGCCAACGGGTCGGGCGGTGCGGGTCGAGATCGGCGAAGTCGGCGGACGAGTCGGGCGGCCAGGTCGCGGAGCTTGGCGAGCGTGTTGCGGATCAGCGCTGTCTTCATCGGACCAGCTCGTCGATGGCACAGGAGGGAGTGCCAGCTTGCGGCCAGCACTCCCCCTCCTGTGCGTCCCCGCAGCTCGGTTGAATGAGGCCCCTACTAGGGGCACCTGCGGTGAATCGATCGTTTCGTGCAAGGTCGCGAGATGCCGACTCTCTTATCATGGCTTCCTGGTCGCGGTCCCGGTGCAGGTCCAGGTGGTTGGTAGTGGTGTAGGTCCCCGTCTGGGTCTGGGTCGAGGTCAAGGTCTGATTACAGGTCAGAGTCATCATGCAGGTGGTCACCTTCGAGCAGGAGACGAGCCGGCCACTCGCTCGACGATTCGATCGATTCGGGAGTACGCGGTTTCGTCCGTGCCGACGTCGACGACCGACACGCGGAGGTGAACTCCCGCGAACAGATCTGCCGGATGGAACGTGCGCAGTCGCGGTCGCTGGCCCGTCACGGCCTCGAAGTCGAGAAACAGATTCGATGAGCGACCAGGACGAGGAGCCTTGCTCCGCTTGTCCAGAGGCTTGATCTTGCCAGTTCTCCGATCGCGGGCGGTCCACTGCTCGGGAACGTTCCAAACTCGCAGCAGGAGCCATCCTGCGAACTCTGAAGGCTCGATGATTGCGAAGTGCGAGTACCAGATCGCGCGGCCTCGAAACATCGCGAAGTCGGCTCGCGCGAACGACACGATGTAGTTCTCGCCGGCCGGGACGTGCGAGTCCATCGGAGCCTTTGTGGGCTGTCGTTCGTCGGGATCATCGAGCAGCTCGAGGAACGCCGGGACATCATCACCTCGGACCGTCGTCGGGGCCTCGGTCGATTCAGTCGAGATGATGCGCAGCTCTCGCGATTGATTGCCGCGGCGCGTTGCCAGCTCTCGATCCTTCCGAGCGAGCAGTGCGAGGTCCTCGGCGCTCAGCGAGTCGCCCATCACGCAGTACCCCGCAGTCGACGGACCGCGATGTGGCAGCGCCCGAGCCGGGCTTCCGCTTCGAGCAGTTCGCATCGCGCGGAGAGCACGCCCAAGTCGTGGTCGTCGCCCTCGTGGTCACGCAGCAAAGCGGTCAGCGCGTGCATAGCCCACTCGGCGTCGAGGGCAGCTGCGCGCAACGCCTCGTCGGCTGCGGCCAGGGCGTCGGCGCGGTACGATCCGCTCCGCGTCACGAGCCCATCGGGATGCACGATCTCAAGCCCGCCCCCTGCCCGGGGCGGGTTTTCTGTTCTCGGGGTCAATTCGGTTTCTCCTGTGGATCGGATTCGGCGCAAAGCTCACGCCACAGCCTGTCCGCGATGATCTGCGCCAACTGGTCGAGAAATGCCCGGACGCGAGGATCTGCCGGGACGGGGGCGCTCACGATCAACGCTCCCGGCCGCTGTCGGGCGCGATGCGACGGCTATCCAGCCACGCGAGAATCTCGCTCGCGTCGTAGAGGATTAGGCCACGCGAGAGACGCACATAGGGCGGTCCGTCGCCGCGGGCCCGCATTCGCTCCAGCGTTCGATCCGAGAGATCGAGCAGTCGGGCTGCGTCGCGGGTTCGGAGTCTTCGGGATCCTGTCGCCATCCAGCGACAATCCCCGACATCGCCAGTGGCGTCACAACTCCGGAGTTATCGCGCCGAGGTCGGTCGCCTTGGAAGAACGATCCGGGGCTGCCCTGATCGGTCGCCGACCTTGTTCACAGCGTTCAGCAGTTCCCAGGCGCGGCGCTCCCCCGTCCCCAGGTACGCCGCGACGTTTCGCAGTGCGTCATCGGGGCTCATGGGCACGTCGGTGTCCGGCTCGAAGGTGCATTCGGGGGGAATCGGAGGGACGGGCCTGCCCTCTATCTGCGCGGCGATGGTCGCCTTGGACAAGAACAGGAACGCCTCAATCTGGTCGGTCCTGACGTACCGCGGTCGACAGGGACCGGGCGCGGTCGTCATGTTCACGAAGAGATCCAGGAGTCGGGCGTGCTCGGCGGCGGATCGTGCCTTCCGGCCGTCCTTGGCGGGATTCGGCTCACCGAGAGCATCGAGCGCCCCGGCTCGGTCCCCGGCGATCATCAGCCGGCGAGCTTTCATCTTCTCCGCTCGCAGGCGCGAGATCTCTCCGGATCGTTCGTCCACTACCGGCCCAAGCTCTGGCCGATCCCGTCGCTTCGCGCGTCTCGGTCGTTCGTCCATCGCCGTTGCTCCGTACGGCGCTCCGATGTGGACCTCGGGGCAGGGATCGGAGCGGATCCCGTTCGGCTGGCCGGCCTAGCCCCAAGGCTTCAATCGTGAAACTACGTCGTCTCCCTGCCCGGTCAACACGAACGCCGCACGCGCGGTCCCAGCGAGTCTCACACGGGTTCGTGGTCAATCTGCGAGTCTCTCGACGACGAGCGGCAATTGGCGCTTCCCGACACCGGTCGTGCCTCCGTAGAAGCGGACCCCCGCATGGGGACGCGGGCTCCGCGTTGCCCCGCCGGGGTGACATCATGAAAATGTCTTACCCATTCCTTAGGAGGGGGGATTACGATGGGAGTCCTGTTGATTCTTGTGACTCTTGGGAAGGGGAACATATGCGGATTTCTGCACGCTCACTCGGACTGCCGCTCGCCGCGACCTCCCTGCTTTTGTTTCTGGCACCGACCGCCTCGGCCGTCACCATCGATTGGGTGACTGTGGGCGATCGGGGCAACGCGAGCGATTCGCCGTCGAGCAACTGCTTCGCAGCGAGCTGCGGTTCTGTCTCGTACGAGTACTACACCTCGAAGTACGAGGTCTCCAATGCGCAGTACGCTGAGTTCTTGAACGCGAAGGCCAAATCGGATCCCCTGAGCCTCTACAACACGACCATGGGTTCCGACGCGACCAACGGCGGCATCACGCGCAGCGGAGTCAGCGGCAGCTTCACCTACGCGGCCAAGCCGGGCTTCGAGAGCAAGCCGGTCAATTTCGTCTCGTTCTACGACTCGCTGCGCTTTTCCAACTGGCTGAACAACGGGCAAGGCAGCGGGGACACCGAAACGGGCGCGTACACGCTGCTCGGCGGGACCACGACTCCCAGTAATGGATCGACGGTCACCCGCAACGCCGGGGCCTCGATCTTCCTGACCAGCGAGAACGAGTGGTACAAGGCGGCCTACTACGACGCCGTGTCCAGCAGCTACTTCGACTATCCGACAGGAAGCAACACTGCGACGATCTGCGCAGCGCCCACGGCTACGGCGAATAGCGCGAACTGCAATTTCGCGGTTGGTGCGGTCACCATCGTGGGCGCCTACACCGGATCGGCGAGCCCCTACGGGACTTACGACCAGGGCGGGAACGTGCATGAGTGGAACGAACAGAAATTCGTCGGCGGCTCGGGCCGGGGCGCCCGGGGCGGGGCCTTGGGCAACAGCGCCAGCAGCCTCGCAGCGTCATCCACCTCCTACGCAGTCTCGACGGCCGAGCAGGCCACCATCGGGTTTCGTGTCGCGAGTCTGATCCCCGAGCCCAGCACGGGCCTGCTCGTGATGACGGGGCTGCTCGGTATGGCGGGCTGGCGCAGACGTCGCGCCTGATCCTTCTCGCTGTTGTCTGTCGTTCCCTTGGCGAGCCCGCGACCGTCTCAGTCAGGTAGCCGAAGGGCGGCCCGTCGCCGGGGACTCCATCCGCCCAATGCGAACGCCGCACGCGCGATCCGAGCGCGTCTCATGCGCCCTCCCGATCACGCCGCGAGGCCCATCTCGACGATGATCCGCCGCGCTGCTGGCACTCGGACGTACCGAGCCCCCGCTACCACCGACAGCCCCCGAAGCCCACAGGGTTTCGGGGGTTTTTCGTTTGGCTGACCGGTGCGCGAGGTTCCGCCAGCGTCGCGCCGGAGTCTGAACGCAGGAAAACGCGGCCAGCGAAGCTGGTCCGCGCTTTCGAGGATCCGTCGGTCCTTGGGTAGCCTGCGCGCACGTCTCGACGCGCCGACTCGCCCGGTTCGCGGTCTACGGAATCGAGACCGCCGTCGCCTTGACGACCGTGCAAATCTGGCTCCAGAGAATGAAGAACTTGGAGTTGCGATCCACCGTGATCTCGATGAGAGCGCCACCCAGGGCGGCCGGATTCTTCTTCTTCGCCTCTTCCAACGCCTGCGACAGGTCGTTTCCGCCGCTCACCGGAATGATGCCAAGTAGATCGACCTTGCAGTCTTCCCCGACCACGGGTCCAAGCGGCGTATAGCTGCCGGGCGTCAACGGGATGTTGGAGGGAGCGATGCCGCCGGGGTAGCGTGCGCAGCCGGCGGAGGCGAGACACAGGGCAATGGTCATCGCGGCGATGCGAAGCATGAAGTTCTCCTTGTAGAGCGGATGGCCGAGCAGACTGGACCGAAGTCCGGAACGTCTACGGGCTTGTGTGATTCGTTCTTGAATTAGCTATGGACTGCCCGAAACGAGAATAATCATTCCACGCGATCACGATAACCCAGTCGAACGGGGCTTTGTCAACCGATACGACGTCGAGATCGGCATATCCAGAGGGCGCGTCCCGCCGAAGCAGGCGGCACCGGGCACTGGCTTGGAATCGACCGCGCATCCTGGCATGTTTTGCCGCATCGCTTCGGCAGACACGAGTCATCATCGATCCCGGGGAGCATCCGTTGTCCGCTGCAACCGTGAATGGAGCCGTGACGCTCGAGGCATTGACCTCGTACCTCCGCACGACTGTCGGAGAGGGCACCGAAGCCGAGCGCAATGGTCGGTTGGCCTGGCGGCTCTACTGCGCCGAGCAGGGAGCAGAGTACGCCGACGAACTCGAGTCTGCCGGCGTCCGGTTGGCCGGTCGTGACGTGCTCGACGTCGGAACTTCATCCTGATCCGGAAGCCGGACGTCCGCTCCGAACGCTGGACAGACCGAGATGGCACCCGCAGCGGTCTTCTCGAACTGCCACTGTCCCGGGAAGCTGGCTTCTCTGCCGAGCGAAACCATGTCGATGCAGCGTTCCAGAAAGCAGCAATCGACCGAGATCCGACGCGATGGGCGACGGACGTGAGGCGGCCCGCGGTGAAAGCTCTCTTCGTGGTGGTCACCCTCGCGATCGTGTTCGGATTGCTCGAACTGCCCGCGTGGCCCGCGCTCGTGCTGCTCGAGAAGGACTCGCGCTTCGACTTCCGACCGCTCGGGTTGCGCGGAAGGCGCGAGTACTCGTCGAAGGCCGCAGCCGACGCGGTGCGAGTGGGCGCCTTCGGCGACTCCTTCGTGTTCGGCAGCGAAGTGGGCAACGACGACGTCTGGTCGGCGCAGGCCGAGCGGTCGGAGCCTGGTCTCGAAGTCCTGAACTACGGCGTCGGAGGCTACGGAACCGACCAGGCGCTGATGCTCTATCGCAGCCGTGGACAGGAACTGGAGCCGGGCTCGCGCAGGGTGCTCGCTGATCCGCGGCTCGCGCTCGAGGCCGGAACCGACGACGAACTGGTGACGCTCGTGCAGAGCTTCGCGCGCGAGGTCGAGAGCGCCGGGGACAGCTTCATCTTCGTGATCTTCCCCGGTCGCGCCGAAGACATCTGGAGCAGCGCGCGACGCCCGTACGCGCCGCTGATCGAAGCCCTCCCGGAGATCACCATCCTCGACCTCGCGGACCCGCTCCGCCTCGACCCGGAACTGACACCCGCCACCTTGCTCGCGCGCGGCGGCCACTACTCGCCGGGCGCCAATCGTGCCACGGGCCGCGCGCTGATCGCGCTGCTGCGCGCGCGCGGACTGCTTCCGCCCGTCGACGCGGGTCTCGATCCGCATGCGGACTGAGCTTCCCACGCGGGCCTTTCTCAGTCTAGAATCGCTCAGTCTAGAATCGCTCACTCCAGAATCGCTCAGTCCAGACTCGCTCAGCCTGGATTTCTCTCTCACGATCCCGACCACGCAGGCCATGCGGCGCGCGCGGCGGGCTCGCCCGAAGCCCGCCAGGAGACCCGATGCGCGTCCTGCTCGTGAATCCCTCGTATCCATTCGAAGAGTTTCCGCGGCTGCTCGTCACGCTCCCCTACCTGGCGGGGGCTCTGCGCGCCGATGGTCACGAGGTCGAGATCCTCGATCTTCTGCTCGCGCGGACCACGCCCGAGAAGATCGAGCGGCGCATGCAGCGCTTCCAGCCGCAGCTCGTCGGCATCACGTCCGTCACGCTCAACCACCACATCGCGAGCGGCATCGCGGAGGTGGTGCGCAAGTGTGACGAGCGGGTGCCGATCGTGATGGGCGGGCCGCACGTATCGTTCGAGATCGAGGGCTCGTTCCGCGATCTCTCCGCTCTCGACTTCATCGGCATCGGCGAGGGCGAGCACACGATGCGCGAGCTCGCCCGCGCGCTCGAGGGGCGCATGGATCTGCGCGACGTGCGCGGTCTGGCACTGCGCGAACCCGGCACCGGCAAGATCGTGAAGACGGCGCCGCGTCCCCTCGCCGACGATCTCGACGAGCTGGCACCGCCCGCCCGCGATCTGGTCCCGCTTGCCCGCTACCTGGCGTTCGACAGTCACGCGAGCGTGGTCACGTCACGCGGTTGCCCGTACGAGTGCATCTTCTGCTCGGCGCCCGCCTGGACGGGACGCAAGGTCCGCTACCGCAATCCGTCGCTCTGTGTCGACGAGATCGAAGAACTCGCGGCGCTCGGCTTCCGCGAGATCACGATCGAGGACGATCTCTTCACCCTGTACCGCAAGCATTTCCTCGCCGTCTGCGGCGAGCTCGTGAAGCGCGACACGGGAATCCGCTGGAATGCCTTCTCGCGGGTCGACACGATCAGCCCCGAGATCATCGAGACGATGGCGACCGCCGGCTGTCAGGCGATCTGCTTCGGCGTCGAGAGCGGCAACCAGGAGATGCTCGATCTGGTGAAGAAGAACTCCTCCCTCGCCAAGGTGCGCGACGCGATGCGGATGACGCAGGCCGCGGGCATCACCGCGCTCGCATCCTTCATCATCGGCCTGCCGGGCGAGACCGAGACGACGCTGCGCAAGACCGTCGAGTTCGCGAACTCGCTACGCGACGAGTTCGGCTCGCTCTACGGCTTCCACGTCCTCTCGCCCTTCCCCGGCACCGAGGTGCGTGAGCGCGCGGAGCACTACGGCCTCGAGATCCTGACGAGCGACTGGGAGAAGTATGACGCCAACCACGTCGTCTCGCGGACGGGCGGGGCAGACGTCGAGGCGCTGCAGCGGGTCTCGGACGAATACGAGAACACGATCGATCGCTACCGGGACTACCAGGATGTGTTGTACGCGAAGGGCGCCCTCTCGGGCTACGAACTGCAGATGTATCTGCGCCGGCGCCGGCAGTCGCTGCTGTGGCGGCTGCTGCTCGACGACGCGGTCGACACCTTCGCGCCTTTCTCACCGGCCGATCCCGTGCGCGCCCTCGAGCGGGCAGTGGTCGAACACACCGGCGAAGAGCCGGCCTTCGTCGCGCAGGAGGTGGACCGGGTGCTCACGCTCGGCGCGCTCACGCCGCAGACCGGGCCGGAAGGTGTCCGCTTCGCCTGGACGGATTGAGGCTCAGCCGACCCGCGCGCGTTCTTCGCACGTCGCCCCGTGATTCGCGCCCCGGAGTCTCTCCGGGGTACGCTCCGCCGCCATCGTGATCGACTGTCCCCACGCCGACCGCTGCCCCGGTTGCTCGCTGATCCGTCTTCCTGAACGGGCGCAGCTCGACGCGAAGACCGAGCGTCTTGCCGCCGCGCTCGCGCCGTATGCGACGACCGGCTTCGAGCGGATCGACGCGATCCACCCCGCCCTGCCCACGAGCGGCTACCGCACGCGCGCGAAGCTCGCCGTTGCGGAGGGTGGACGAGTCGGACTGTTCGCGGCGGACAGCCACGAGGTGATCAACATCCCGGAATGCCGCGTCCTCGCCCCGGTGCTCGCCCGCGCGGCGAGCGCACTGCGAGGCCTGCTCGCAGCCCCTCCGCCTGGCACGTCCGCTGTGTTCCGGGGAGCGCGCGACGAGAGCACCCGGCTCGGCGAAGACATGAGCGGTCGATTCCGGGCCGTCGATCTGCGCGAAGTCCAGGACGATCGCGGGGCCGGAGTGCTGCTCACGCTGGTGTTCGAGGAACCGCGGCCGACGCCGGCGGAACTCGATGCGGTCTGCGACGCCCTCGAGCGGGTGATCCCCGAGCTGCGGGTCGTTGCGCTCTCGCTGCACGACGGTCGCTCCCCGCAACTGCTCGGTCGCACGCCGCTTGTGCTGCGAGGGGAGCCGGATCAGCGCGATCGCAATTCCCCCGACGAACCCTGGAGCTATGCGTCGGCCGGCAGCTTCGCGCAGGCCCATCGCGGACAGGCCGCCGCGATCAGCCGCGAGGTGCTCCGCGCACTTTCGCCGCGCGCCGGACAACGCGTGCTCGACGTCTTCGCGGGCAGCGGCGGACTCGGGCTCGCGATCGCGTCGCGAGGCGCCGACGTCACGCTCGTCGAATCGTTTGCGCCCGCCGGTGAAGCCGCTCGGCGTGCCGCAGACGGACAGGGACTCGCTGCGCGCGTCGAAGTGCGCATCGGCGCAGCGGAGGATCAGCTCCCGAAGCTCTGCGCCGAGGGCGTGCAGTTCGATGCGGCGATCGTGAACCCACCCCGCCGTGGCGTCGCGCCGGCTGCGCGCGAGGCGCTGACTCGGTTGTGCAACGCCGAGCCCGCGTCACGCGTCTGCCTCGTGTACGTGTCCTGCGAGCCCGAAACCCTGGCGAGAGATCTCGCCCACTTCGCGCAGCTCGGACTCGGGATCGTCCGCCTCGTGCCCTTCGACCTGATGCCCCAGACCCGCGAAGTCGAGTGCGTCGCGCTGCTCGAACGCGTCGCGCTGCCCGAGCCCACGGTCCTGTACGAAGACGAAGCCCTGCTCGCGATCGCCAAGCCGGCATTTCTCGCGACCGTGCCGCACCGCGAGCGGGGCGATTCGCTGCTCGAGCGGGTTCGAACCCGCCTTGCGTCGCACGCGGTGCCGCTCCACCGCCTCGACGCGGACACCAGCGGCGTCTGCCTGTTCGTGCGCCAGCCCGACGCCGCGGCCGAATGGCAGGCGGCGCTCGGCCACGCCGAATCGCGCAAGCGCTACCTCGCTCTAGTCCGCGGACAAGCCCGCGAGAAGGGCCGGATCGCTCGCCCCATCGTGGAGGACGGACGCGCCCGTGCGGCCGTGACGCGCTATCGCCGGCGCGAGCGGCTCGGAGGCCACACGCTGCTGGAAGTCGTGCCCGAGACCGGTCGCACCCATCAGATCCGCAAGCATCTGGCGAGCGTCGGGCGTCCGGTTCTGGGCGACGAGCGATATGGCCACGCCGCTTCGAATCGTCACCTCGCGGAGCGTCACTGGCTCGATCGCCCGTTCCTCCACTGCGCGAGCCTCGAACTGACTCATCCGAAGACGGGAGCGCGGCTTCATCTCGAGGCTCCCCTGCCGCCCGATCTCGTCCGGGTGCTCGAGCGTCTGCGCGCCGACGGCTCGCGTCCGCGCTCCAGCGTGTCGGGATCGGATCCCGCGGTTCGACCTCCGCGGCCCCACTCGAAACGCACGCCCTCACGCCGCGCGAAGCACAGGCGCGCCGACCCTCGCTGAGCGCAGGCGATCGGTCCAGATGTGGGTGTCGCCCATGCACCGACGAAGGGGCACGGCACGACGGCCGATCGAAGCGATCGTTCCGTGGGCGCGAGCGAATCGAGCCACGGAACTCCGGCTCTCGGTCACACGGGATCACATCGCCGCTGTCCGACTGTACGAGCGGGCCGGCTTCCTGCCGACGTGCCCGCCCGAAGCGATCCGTCCGGGTTCGAGCGTGCTCGCGCAGCCGATGACGCTCGCACTTCGGAACACGTGAACCGACACGATCTGTGGACGTGCGATCGAGCGCGACGAGCGGCATGCTGTGCTGCATGGGAGCGCTCAAGCAGTGGCTGGCCCGGGGCGGCCAACTGACCGGACTGAGTCGCCTGGGCCTCGAGGTCCAGAAGCGCAGCTTGATGCCCTTCATCCGCGCGCTCAACTACCACGACGTGCCCGGTTTCGAGCGAGACGTCTTCGAGGCACAACTCGCCAGCTACGCACGGCACTTCGAGCCGGTCGGCCTGCCAGAGCTCTTGTCGCTGGCGTCGGGCGACTGGCCCCATCGTCGTCCGGGATTGATCCTCTCGTTCGATGACGGGCTGGCCTCCCATGCGCAGGTGGTTGCCCCGCTGCTGGAGAAGCACGGATTCGTCGGCTGGTTCATGGTGCCGACCGGTTTCGTCGATACGCCGCCGGCCGAGCAGCGGGCCTTCGCGCAGTCGCATGCGATCCACGTCCGACATCCAGCGGGACCCGATGGCCGTGTCGCCATGAGCTGGGACGAATTGCGGACGCTATCCGGACGACACGTGATCGGCTGCCACACGGTCGACCACGTGCGCTTCAGTCGGGATCACACGCCCGCCGAGTTCGAGCGTGAGTCCCGCGTGGCGAAGCGGCGTCTCGAAGAGCAGCTCGACACATCGGTGGAGGTCTTCGCCTGGGTGGGCGGCGAGGAAGCAAGCTATTCGAGCGAAGGTGCGGCGGCGATCCGTGCCGCGGGCTTCCGCGTGGCGTTGATGACGAACAACCGGGTGTTTCGCGCGGGCAACGACCTGCTCCAGGTCCAGCGCACCAACATCGAGACCCACTACGATCCGGCGCTCACCGCGCTTCATCTTTCGGGCCTGTACGACCTGCTCTACGGTCCGAAACGTCGGCGTGTGAAGGCGCTGACCCGCGCGGCCTGAGCGGTCGCGCCCCTGTTCGACGCCGCGCGACCGTCGCAGCGCGCGCACCCGCAGATCGAAGGAACCATGGCCACGCGAGTCGAGATCGAGCCGCTCACCGAAACGGACCTGCCCGATATCCAGTGCTTCCAACGGCAGCAGGTGCTCGGTGCGGCGGCGGTCGGCGCTGCGTCGCCCGGGTCGAGCGAAGCGGATCTCGCGATGTGCCGCTGGCATCTGTTCGAGAATCCCGAGGCAATCGCGACGCTGCCCCGGGGCTTCGTGGCGCGAAACGAGGCGGGACAGGTCGTCGGAGTCAAGCAATGCTCTCCGCAGCGCTTCCGCTGCGGAGAGCAGGAGTTCGTCCTGCTGTGCGGCGGTGGCTACTACGTCGATCAGGCCTACCGGGGCGTCGGCCTGAGATTGATGCGCGCCTATCTCGAGACCGAGGATCGCGTCTCGCAGTTCGCGTCGACGATGAACGAAGTGAGCGGTGCGCTGTATGAGCGCTACGGCGGCTATCCCATCCCGCACACCGAGCACGAGATGATCGGAGTCCTCCGCTGGCCGCCCTTCATCGAAGAGGTGCTGCAACGACGTCTCGGACGCACCGCACTGGCGCGCGCCGCCGCCCTGCCCGCTGCCCTGCTTCCGGGGCGTGTCGGCCGCAGCGGTCGGGGCCAGTTGCACGAGGTCCGCGATCCCGCTGCACTCGACGCGCTCGGCGTCCAGACACCGCCCGAACACGCGGATCAGATCAGCGCCGTGCGCAGCCCGCGCTTCCTTCGCTGGCGCTATTTCGAAGGCCCCGATCCGACCCGCCGGGTTTTCGTGTACGAGAGTCCGGCGGGCGATCGTGTGCTCGTCACCGGTCGTCTGGATGCGCGCGGTCATCGGCAGCAGATGCGGACCTTCACGCTGCTCGACTACTGGGGCGCGGCCCCGCAGTCTGCGATCGCCGATGTGGCGCGCCTGCTGGCAGCCCGCTTTCGCGGACAGATCGACATGCTGGTCGTGCGCGGACAACCCCCCGGGCGCCAGGATGAACTGGCCAAGGCCGGATTCATGCGCCGCCCACTCGCCCGGGCCATCGGGGTCTGCATCGATCGTGCACAGCGCCTGCCGACCCGCGAGTGGTACCTCGTGCCGGCAGACGGCGATATGAGCACCGGGCGCAGCGCCGCCGAGTCCGGCAGACCGGCGAATCTCCCGCGCGGCGCAGACGGACTCTGATACGCTCGCAAATCGCCCGAAGCCGGCGTCGGCCTTCAGCGACGCCGCCGGGAGACCGTTGGATACGAAGAGGCCGCGAGCACGAGGACGAGGACGCGATGAGCTGGACCAGCCGATTGAAGAAGTCCGTGGGCGCCGGTGGAGGAGCCCCCGCCGAGCCCCTCGACCGCAAATTGCCGCCGGTGGATCCCGTCGACCCGGCATCCGTTTCGCGCGATGCGATCGTCGCGATGCTGCGCGACGATCTGGTCCTGATCAGCGACGGCAAGCTCAGCCACGCAGAAGTCGAGCCCGACGGTCACATCTTCGACTATGGCTACGTGGACTCGCTCTCGGCGGTCGTGTTCCTCGTGCGCATCGAAGAACGCTTCGGAGTCCAGATCGAGGACATGGAGCTGATCGAGAGCTGCAGCGACCTGACCTCGATCGCGGGCCGTGTCCAACAGGGGGACTGACTCGAGATGGAACCCGCCAACGCGCCCCGCGGTCTGGCCGACGGATGGAACGAATTTTCCTTCGTGGTCCAGATGCCGCATCTGGCGCCGGGCGAGAAGCTCTCCGAGGTCGAGTTCCTCAAGATGCTGGCCGCGTTCCAGTGGGAAGCCATCGCGCGGGCGCTCGGACGCCGACCCTCGGAGATTGCGAGCGAGAGTGGCGAGCGCCTGTACGGTTCGGTGATCGACACCGAACTCTGCTTCGCCCGCGGATACGGGCAGGAGCGGCTCGGCGAGGACGCCGAGATCCACGTCTGCAATCGCGTGCGGTTCTTCGCCAAGAAGTTCGTCGAGGGCCTGTTCCTGATCGACGACAAGCCGATCCCGGGCGAGCTGCTCGAATCGATCGAGCGCTTCGAGGACCTCGCGGCCACCGGTCTGTCGTGGGGACGCATGACGAACGCCTTCATCGCCCGCAGTGGCGGCAACTCGCGGCTCAAGGTCTATAAGCCGGCCGGTGCAGACGACCTCGACATCCCCGAGCTGTCCCAGCCACCCTTCGGCATCAACGAGCAGGGGCGCGTGCAGTCCTCCGGAGAGATCGAGCCGCTCGACGAGGGCGACGAGGCCGGCCTCGAACTGCTGCCCGTCCGGAACGAGCCGATCCTCTACGAGATCGTGCCGGAGAGCGACCTGAACGGAGCCGGACTCGTCTACTTCGCCCGCTACGAAGCCATGATGAACTACGGCGAGCGGCGCTTCCTGATGGAGCGACTCGACCGGCCTCTGTCGGCCGACTTCACGGCGGCTCTCTCGACCGAGCACCGCAAGGTGTTCTTCTTCGCCAACGCCGCTCCGAGCGACACGGTCGAGATCCACGTGCAGGCGCGGCTGGTACCGAGGGGATCCTTCGAGCCGCCGATGCTCGGCGGTGGCTACCGCGTTCCGCTGAAGATCCTGTTCCGGATCGATCTGTATCGCTGCTCGGACAAGATGCTGATGGCCAGCTCGCTGGTACGGAAGTCGCTCAACGTACCCGGCGCCGCCAAGGCGGTCATCAATGAAGCGGAGCGTCTGCTCGCTCGGCTGACCTGAGCGGACTCGCCTCGCGCGTCAACCACCAGCCGACATCCGCCAGCCAACGGCCGTCAGTGTCGGCTGGCCGGTGCGTCGACTTCGAGCACGAGCTTGCCGAGCACCCCGCCCCGCTCCAGCAGTTCGTGGGCCTCGCGACCCCGAGCCAGCGGCCACACGCGATCGATGACCGGGGCGAGCGCGCGCTCGGCCGCCAGTCCGAGCACCTTTTCCAACGCCTCGATCGGCCCGAGCGTCACGCCTTCGATCCGAAGTTCGCGGCCGAACACCAGCCGAAGATCGAGCGCGCTCTGTGCGCCGGTCGTCGCTCCACACGTCACGATCCGACCCCCCGGCGCCGCGCTCGCGATACTGTCGGGCCAGGTGGCGGCACCGACGTGCTCGAACACCACGTCGGCGCCCGCCTGCGCGGTGAGTTCACGCACCCGCGGCGCCACGCGTTCGCTCCGGTCGTCGATCACGGCGTCGGCGCCGAGTGCGCGCACCGCCTCGAGTTTGCCGGCGCTGGTGCACGCGATCACGCGTGCTCCGACATGACGTCCGATCTGGACGGCGGCGGTGCCGACACCGCTGCCGGCTCCCTGCACGAGCAGTGTCTCGCCTTCGTGCAGTCCTGCGCGCAGCACCAGCATGGTCCACGCCGTGATGAAGGCCACCGGCATCGCGGCCGCCTCAGCGAAGGACAGGGCCGCGGGCTTCGCGACCAGATTCTGCTCCGGCAGAACCAGGGACTCGCAGAACGCGCCATTGCGCTCTTCACCGAGCAGCGCGAACGGGATGCGACCCGGGCGCGCGTCGGGCCGTGCGATGCGCGGATAGCCGACCACCGCGTCGCCGATTCGCCAGCGCTCCGCGGCGGGCCCCACCGCCGCCACCACGCCGCTGAAGTCGGCTCCCCCGATGTGCGGCATCTCCATGCGGATCGGAAGACCGCGGCGCACCCAGCAATCGAGGCGATTGAGGGCCGCGGCCACGACGTCCACGCGCACCTCGCCGGGACCGGGCTCGGGACGCGGCACTTCCTCGAGGACGAGCACCTCGGGGCCACCCCGGCGATGGAAGCGAAGAGCCTGCACGCTTCAGCGATCGTCGCCCGCCGGATCGGGTCGAAGCAGCGGATCGAGTTCTTCCTTGGCACCCGGCAGCGTCTGTAGCACGTCGCCGATCTCACTCCGGTAGCGCCGGGCGGACTCCTCGACCTCGTGGGACGCGAACATCACCGACTCGCCGGGCGAACCGTGCATCGCAGCGGCCCTCGCCTGCGCGTACTCGAGGCCCGCCCACGAGAGCACTCGCGGGTCCTCACCGTCCCGCGCACGCAGGCAGGCCACGATCACGGCCCACATCGCCGTCCAACCGAGTGACGAAAGCTGCCAGGCGCGCGGCAGGGACGACTCCTTGCCACTCTCGCTCCCGCTCGCGGATCCGACGCGGCTCTTCAGCGCAGCCGCGCACTCCGCCAGCGAGTCGGCGACGTCCGGGCATTCGAAGAGGTCGCGCAGCAGCGGCTGCAGAGCCGACTTCGGGCTGAGCGCCTGCTGGCCGAGATACGCGATCAGCGCCTCGCTCGTGCCCTCGAAGATGCGCGTGACGCGCGCGTCGCGAAGCATCTGCGCGGCCCCGTTCGACTCGTCGTAACCCCGGCCGCCGAGGGTCTGCACCAGCCGGTCGGCGCTCGCCCACAGGAACTCCGACGTGGCGACCTTTGCCACGGCGAAGATCTCGATCGGAGCCGAGCCCTCGCGATCGAGCAATCCACCGCAGGCGTCGAGCAGCGCATCTCCTGCGGCCGTGCGCGCGACCACCGCGCCGAACTCGCTGCGAAACACCGGATGTTCGATCAGCCGACCGGTGGCAATCTGGCGCCGGGCGGCGAAGCGCGCCATCTCGCTCGCACAACGCTTCATCGCACCGACACACGTCGCGGCGATCGCGAAGCGGCTGAAGCTCATCGAGTCGACGGCGACATCGAGTCCCGCCCCGCGCCCACCGAGCACGGCC
Organism: bacterium; assembly: GCA_031413515.1. Classification (GTDB taxonomy): domain Bacteria; phylum Myxococcota_A; class UBA9160; order UBA9160; family UBA4427; genus TMED88. The sequence goes on along the minus strand of JANOFF010000112.1, from coordinate 108,995 downwards.
TCCTCGCCGACCTCGACGTCGCGGAACGAGATCTCGCTCTGCACCATGCCCCGCATGCCGAGTGAAAGCAGCTCGCGTCCGAAGTGCACGCCGGCTGCGTCCATCGGGATCAGGTAGGCGTTCAGACCGTGGCGTCGGTCGCCTTCGAACTCGTGGGCCATCACGGTGAGGACGCCGGCCCAGGTCGCGTTGCCGATCCACACCTTGTCGCCCGAGACACGCCACGTCCCATGCCCCGTCGCCACCGCGCGCGCTTCCATGGCGGGAAAGTGGGTGCCGGCGGAGGGCTCCGTCTGGCCGTAGCCGGCCAGCATCCGTCCGCTCGCGAGATCGGGCAGCAGAGCCAGTTTGAGGTGATCGTTCGCGAAGGCTGCGATCGGGCGGACACCCGGGAACATCGAGGTGAGAAGCCACGTGCCGAGCCCCAGATCGAGGGCCGCGGTCTGCTGCAGGACGCGCGCGATGTCGCGGCACTGCAGCGCCCGCCCGCCGTAGCTCTCCTCCACGTGCATGCCGAAGAGCCGCTGGTTGCCGAAGTCGAGCGTGACGTGGGGAGGAATGCAGCGGCGCTCGTCGATCAGTCGCGAATTGATCCGACGGCCCGCGTAGTCGCGCAGCCAGGCGCAGAGCGCATCCGCCTGCTCGCGACTCGGGCGCTCGTCGATGGCCTGGTAGCGCCGCGCAATCTCCATCCCGTGCTCCTCGGATTCTGGTTTCCGCCCCTGATTCTACCCGGAACCCGGGTCGAACCCGCGCGGTTTCGGCCAGGGACCAGAGCAAATCTACTCACCGCCATGGCACGCGAGACACGTGCCGGAGATGTTCCCGACCAGGTAGTACCGCGGCGGCACCATCTCGGCCGAGTTCCGGGCGATCACGAGTTTCTCGCGAAAGCGGGCGATGTTGTGCTCGACTCGCGGATGCCCGGGCGCGACGGGCTCCGGACCGAGCGCATCCGCGACGGCGATCATCTGATCGAGGACGTGCAGCACTTCGGCCTGCTGTTCTCGATCCACAGTTCCGTCTTTGCCGAGGATCGTCTGGAGGGTCCGGACGCCGTGCGCGAACTGCCACATAGTCGATTTCAGCTGCACGTCCGTGATGACATCGAAGTCCGGCGCATTCGTCTCGCGCTTCCCGTCGAATCCCATGCCGCTGCAGGCCATGAGGGCCCCGAACGCGCAGAGGCCTGCTGCAATCATCATGGCTCGCTTCATTCGATGGCTCCTCGGGACATGGTGTCCTTGCTGCGCGGGCAACACGACTTTCGATCCTGTCGCGGTCAAGCGTCCGGCCCCTCTGCGGATAGTCGTCGCAGATTCTCGCTGTGCGTCTCCCGGCTGATCCGATAACCCGTCAAGCAGATCAATGCCAGGATGTAGAGCACCATCAGGGTCGGCACGTACACGAGGCCGAGGTCCCGCACGACCCCGGGTGCGACTTCGCCTGGCTGCGCATCCTCCGGAAACCCGATGGTGGTGAGGATCACCGTCGCCATGAAGGTGCCGATCCCGCTCACCGCCTTCTGCGCGAAGCTGCGCGCCGCGAAGAACACGCCCTCCGAGCGCCGTCCCGTCGTGAGCTCACTGTCTTCGACGACGTCGGCCACCATCGAAGAGATCAGGATGCTGGCCACGATGATCAGCGTCACTTCGATCGCGTTGAAGATCAGCAGCGTCCGGAACAGCAGATCCGTCCCGTTCGCCGGAAACCAATCCACCAGACGCAGCGCGATCGGCAGGGGTGCGCCGATGAAGGCGAGCGCCGCGACCACGATGCCGGAGCGCTTCTTGCCCATGCGGATCGAGAGCTGCGGAGCCACGATCAGGGCGACCGCTGCCGACACGAACAGCGGCAGCTGCAGCAGACCGAGCTCCGTCGAGTCGAACTCCCAGAAGTAGGTGTAGAAGTAGATGTTCAAAGAGGTCGAGACCCCGGCCGACATCGCGGTGAAGAGCGCCGAGACGAAGAGGACGAGGAAGGACCGGTTCGAAAGCGTCTCGCCCAGCTCCCGCAGACTCTGACGCATCGCGATCCCGCGTCGCTTCGGAGGCAGCTTGAACGATGGAATGTGTCGATGGGTGCCCAACGCCGAGACGAGGATGGCCACGAGCATCGTCCCGGCGGACGCCATCGCGTAGGTCTCGTAGCCGTCGAGGTTGAGTACGCCTCCGGCGGATTGCGGGAAGAAGACCAGGTACGCGAGCGCGGCCATCGAGAGGCCGCCCCACCAGCCGAAGAAGAACCGGAAGCCGAGCAGCGTGGTGCGCTCGTCGTAGTCCTCCGTCAACTCCGATACCAGCGCCGTCGAGGGGATCTCGTAGAACGTGATGAAGGTCCTGACCAGGACCGCCATCACGACGAAGTAGACGAAGAGACTCTCCTGGCTCAACCCCGCCGGCGGCGTCCACAGCACGTAGTACGAGATCGCGACCGGAACCGCCGACGCGTACATGAAGGGATGCCGACGCCCCCATCGCGAATGCAGGTTGTCGGACACGTAGCCGACGATCGGATCACTGATCGCATCGAGGATCAGCGCGATCATGATGCCGGCCCCGACCCACTGCGCCGGAAGTCCGAGCACCTGGTTGTAGAAGAGCAGCAGGAGAAACGAGAACCCGTTGTCCTTCACCCCGAACGCGACCGAGCCGAGCCCGTAGTAGACCTTGGTCGAGAGCGACAGGCGCGCGCGAGAGAGAAGTGCAGTGGGGGGCATCGAGTGCTCCGGTCGCCGGGTCGGGGAGCGCGGACGCTAGCGAACGGATCGATCCGCGAAACGACTTCGAGCCCGCAACCGGGCGATCGGCGCTCGGTTACGCGATCAGCTCGTAGTCGGCGGCTGCGACGCCGCGTGTCCGATTCCAGTACTCGAGCAGCGAATAGGGCCAGTTCTGCGCCGAGCGGCCCCGCGAGTTCTTGTACCAGCTGTTCACGTCCGAGGCACCCCAGGCCATCGCACGGTTCTTCGCGTCGATCGCCTCGTTGAACTCGGCGTGCACGCGCTCGCGCAGCACGATCGCCGCGGCGCCCTCTTCCAATACCAGCCGGATGCAGTCGACCAGATAGCGCGTCCCGCATTCGGAGAAGTAGATGATGCTGCCGTTCACCACGATGTTGGTGTTCGGACCGTAGAGCATGAAGAAGTTCGGAAACCCGGGCACCGTCACACCGAGATAGGCCCGCGCATCATCACCCTGCCAGCGCTCGTGCAGGTCGACACCGTTTCGCCCCGTCACCTTCATCGGCGTCAGGAATCGCGAAGCCTGGAAGCCGGTCCCGTAGATCAACACGTCGACGGGGTGCTCGACACCGTTGCCGTCCACGATGCCCTTCGGCGTGATCTCGCGGATCCCACTGGTCACGAACTCGACCGTCTCGCGTTTCAGGGTGCGGGCCCAGACCCCGTTGTCCCGGATCATCCGCTTCGCGCCGACCGGATACGAGGGGATCACCTTCTCGAGCAGATCCGGCCGATCGCCGAACTCGGCCTGCAGGTACGCGGTCTGGAGTTGCCGCCCGAGATCGTTCGCCGCACTGACCGAGTCCGATCGCTCCGTCCATGCGGGGTCGACCGAGACGCCCTCGAGCGCGCCGTCCCCCATGCGCCAGAAGATCCAGAAACGGTTCCACTCGCTGTAGAAAGGCACGTGGCCGTACAGCCAGCGCAACCCATCTGGAATCGCTTCGTGGTAGTCGGGCGTCGACACGAGCCAGGCGGGTGTGCGCTGGAAGACCGTGAGCGCGGCCACCTGCTCGGCGATGATCGGGATGAACTGCATCGCGCTGGCGCCGGTTCCGATCACGGCGACGCGTCGACCCGCGAGTCCGACATCGTGACGCCAGCGCGCCGAATGGAAGGCCTCACCCTCGAAGCCCTCGAGACCCGGAATCTCGGGCATGCGCGGTTGATTGAGCTGGCCGACCGCGCTGACAACTGCGTTCGCCCGGATGGTTGCCCGCGACCCGTCGGTTCGTCGAACCGCGAGCGTCCATTTTCGGGTCTCATCCGACCAGGCCATCGACTCGACTTCGGTCCCGAATCGGATGTGTCGCTTCAGGTCGTGTTCGTCGGCGAAGCGATCGAAGTAGCCCTGCAGGACGTCGTGGGTGGAATAGTGGAAGGGCCAGTCGGTCCTCTGCGCGAACGAATAGCTGTAGTTGTGGTTCGGGTTGTCGACACGGCAGCCCGGATAGGTGTTGTCGAACCAGGTGCCCCCGACGCCGGCGCTCTTTTCGAGCAGCACGAACGGGATGCCCACCTGCTGCAGTCGATAGGCGACGAGCAGTCCCGACATGCCCGCACCGACGATCGCCACCTCGAACGCAGCCTTCGGCGCGATCGCAGCGCGCGTCCACTGCGGTGCGCGAAGATCCTGCCCCGAGATCGAGAGCTCTTCTTCGAGCAGCGGCACGTAGGGATCCATCCCGGCTGCACCCGTCGTGAAGCCCATGATCCGCGACAGCAGCGCGTGCGAGGGCGGCGCCGGCAACGGCGACCCCGCGTCGCGATGCCGTTTCAGCAGTTCGAAGGCAAGCTTCCGCATCGCCGTCTGCTGGGTCTCGCTCCAGCCTCCCTGGGGCTCGTTCATCATCAACGGGTCCAGCCGGAACCGCTCGGCGAGCAACGTCTCGTCGCCGGTCAGATGGACGAGCGCTGCGAGCAGGGGCGGCAATTCCGCCACCGCGAGCGCCGCGCGGATCTCGTCGTCTGAGGCGGTGATCGGAGCCACGCGTCCACTGGAGTCCATCGATCGATCCTCGTTCAGTTTCTGGGCAGGACTTCGATTCGTTCCGCTGGAGCCGAAAGATGTGTGCGAGAGCCTGCGTCAGGCAGCGAGCAGCCGGTCCACCATCTCCTGACGGGACGGGCCGTCGGGCTTCTTGTCTCGGCGACGTTCCTCGCGCGTCTGATAGAAGCGCAGCAGGGTCTGGATCACATGCGGATCCCGCATCAGATCGCCCGGCTGATCCAGCAGGTGGATCATTCGCACGAAGCGACGCAGCAGAGGCAGATCCTCCATCAGCGCGGGCTGGAGACCGTCCTTGAGCAACCCGCGCAGGAACGCTTTGGGGTTGTTCGTACCGTCGGGCAGGGTCGTCGCGAAGGGATCCTTCCCAGCCTGTTGAGCCTCGGCGACCTCGATGGAGTCGGCGTCCTGCATCAGTTGAAGTTCATACCACGGCACGATCTCGCTCACGATCCGGGCATCGTAGGCGAGTGCGAGCGCGCGCGGATCGGCGCTGTGCGCATCGAGACAGTCGGCCAGGGCGAATGCTGCCGTCCAGGCGAACGAACAACCACGACCCACGATCGGATTGGTGTGGATCAGCGAATCGCCGACGGCCACGAACCCGAGGGCCAGCGGCTCGCCGTCCTCGACCAGCCAGCGGCGCGTGTTGTTGAGATTCGCCATCCCGTGGACTTCGGAGACGGGTTCGGCCATCTCGGGAGAAGTCCAGGTGGCGGTCATCGGAATGGCGGCGACCGCCGATTCGAATCCCGGCTGCTTCAGGATGCTTCGCATCGCCGCGTCACCGGGTGACGCCGCGAGCGTGATCGAGAAGACGCGCGAGTCGCCGGTGAATACGCCCACCTTGATGTACCCGAGATCGACGCCGACGATGCCGCCATCGAGAGGCGGCGGTGTCACGCCGTCGAGCAGACGGTAGAAACGCGACGTGTAGAAGATCCCGCACGGACTGGTCGCTTCACGCACTTCGCGGGCACCGATCGCCGGCAGCCAGTGACGCATGCGCGTCCGACGGCCGGTCGCATCCACGACGAGATCTCCGGTGATCACTTCGGGCGCTGCGCCGCGGCGCCCGGCGCGGACGCCCGTCACGCGCGGCAGACCGGTCGCCGCATCCCTCACGGATTCGAGACCAGTCACCTCGACCCCGTCGCGGAAGTCGACGAGTCCGGTGTCGAGCACGTGGCGACGCAGCACCCACTCGAAGGTGATCCGCCGACACGCCAGGAACACGACGTCCTCGTCCCGGGGATCCAGTTCGGCCTCACCGAAGAGCTGCCGGATGCGATCCGTGAAGTGGAGCTCTTCTGCGCCCGCGGCCAGCAGCTTGTTGCGCAGCTCCGGTGCGTGGTCGCGGATCAGGTTCCGCAACCGGGCGAGCAACGCATGGGAGTGGCGGGTCTGGGGCGATCCCTTGCGGTTCCAGTGAGCGAAGGCTTCGCCCGCGCTTGCCGGAAGCGGAGTCTCGTCCGACTCGAGCACCGTGACGCGGTGGCCCCGCGACGACAGCGCGAGCGCCACGCCGAGGCCCGCCACCGAGCCGCCGATCACGACGACGTGTTGCTTCTTCATCTCCATCTGATTCTCTTCTCTTCCTGGTTCAACCGGCCTCGATCGCAGCGGATCGCGCACGGTCCCGCTCGTTGCGAGCGCGGTGCCTAGCGGGCGGGGATGCCGAGCCCGTGGAAAGTGAGTTGCAGGAACTGGCGCTGGATCTCGGCGTCCGAGAGGGTCGAGATCCCGATCAGCTTGACGCTGATCAAGGCGGCGGCCGTAGAGAGGAACGAAGCCGCCGCGAGTCGTGCGTCGAGAGAAGCGTCGAACTCTCCGGCGGCCTGCCCGCGCTGGATGATCTCCGTGACGAGATCCGCCAGCGCTGCGCCATGCTGCGAGGCCAGCGCCATCGTCTCGGGGCTCGTGAAGAACTCGGCCAGCATCGCGGCCATGATCTCCGAGCGCGCGGTCAGTTCGGTCCCCATCTTCTCGACCAGCGCCCGGAGCTGCTCGTGGGCACTCCATTGCGTGGTGGCCAGTGCTTCGGCGAACTCCTCGGCGACGCGCTCGTTGAATTCGTAGAGCAGCGCGGCCTTGCTCGGGAAGTGCAGGAAGAAGGTGCCCCGTCCGACGTCGGCGGCCTCGCAGATCTGGCTGATCGTGACGGCCGCGAAGCCGTTCTCGGTGAACAGATCCATGGCGGTCTCGTAAATGTCGCGCCGGGTCTGCGCCTTCTTGCGATCGCGACGCGAAAGAGCGGGTGCGGTCTGGCTCACTCGTCCCCCCTCGTCGCCCTGGATTCGCGAGATTGCGATCGCGGCGGGCCAAATCTACGATAGAACTGGACTCCAGTCCATTCATGGAATAGGCTCCGCAGACTCGTCTCGACAAAGGAGCGACATGGCACTCAGTACGCAGCGACGGTTCATCACGTCCGAACCCGGCGAAGACTGGCCGGCGGTGGCGGCGCGGGTCCTGCCCGATCAGCCCGTCGACTCGGCGATCGGAGCACTCAAGAGCTGGAACCTCCATCTGTTCGTCCGCATGCCGCCGGGAGAATTCCTCGGCAGTGACGTGCTGTTCATCGAGCCGCCGCGTGCCGTCGAAAGTTCGATGTTCGGGACGCTCGATCCCGACGCCCTGATCGAAGCCAACGCGCGGTGATCCGGGCCTCATGTCGATGCCGACGGCCACGTTCGCCCGCCACACGTCGTGCAATCCCGTGACGCTCAGCCAGCCGCGGATCGTGGCGGTGCGGGTCGCCGCAGGCCACGATGGCCAGGCCGAGTTGGTGGTGCAGGTGCGGTTCGAAAACGGAGCGATCGGAACGGTGACCCTGAACGCGCTCTTCGCCCAGAAGCTCATGGAAGACTGCCAGGTGGATTCGGCAGAACAATTGATCGGTCAGCCGTGTCAGCGTCTCTTCGACCTGATGCCCGACTGATGCCCAATCAACGCAACCCCAGACACCACTGAAACCGGGATCGAGGGAGTCGAACATGCTGGATGTGATCATTCGCAACGGGCGCATCGTCGATGGATCGGGCCTGCCGGCCTTCGAGGGCGACATCGGGATCGAGGGCGGATCGATCCGCTCGGTCGGCGGTCGGCTGCCGTCGGGCGACGCGCACGAGATCGACGCCCGCGGTCAGGTCGTCGCGCCCGGATTCATCGATCCGCATACGCACTTCGACGCTCAACTGATGTGGGATGGACAGGCGAGGCCCGCCCTCGAACACGGCATCACGACCGTGGTGTCCGGCAACTGCTCGCTCTCGCTCGCGCCCCTCAAGGCCGAGCATCGCAGCAAGCTCGTCCGCATGTTCCAGCAGATCGAAGAGATGCCCGACGCCGCGTTCAACGGCGCCTTCGAGTGGGCCTGGGAAGGCTTCGCCGACTACGTCGAGGCGATGCGGGGACGCGTGGCGCTGAACGTGGCACCGCTCGCCGGCCACAGCCCGCTGCGGCTCTGGGCCATGGGCGAAGCGGCCCAGAAGCGCGCCGCCAACGCCGACGAGATCCGCACCATGCAGGGCCTGTTGCGCGAGTGCCTCGAAGCCGGCGCGGTCGGTCTCTCCACGAGCTACGTGGACGTCGACGAGAACCTGTCGCCGGTTCCGAGCCGCTACGCACACCACAACGAGATCGAAGCCCTCGCCGAAACGCTCGGCGAATTCGGACGGATGCTCCAGGTGGTGCCCGAGTTCTACAACACGGACATCACGCTCGCGCGGGTCGATCAACTCGCCGAGTTGTCCCTCGCCCATCGCATCCCGACGACCTTCTCACCGCTCTTCGATTCGGCGGTGGTCCCGGACAATTCATCCCGCGTCGTGGCGCGCGTTGCCGAGCAGTTCGCGCGCGGTGCGCGGGTATGGCCGCAGGTGCAGACGCGACCGATCGACATCAGCTTCAGCCTCGACCAGGCGAGTCTGTTCTTCGTGGCCCTGCCCATGTGGTACCTGATCCTGCGGATGCCCCACGATCAGAAGCTCGCCCTGTTGCGGAACCAGGGCACGGTCGACGGGCTCATCAAGGCTGCGGAACCGGGTGGAGACACGTCGCGCTTCGCGGGCCTGCTGATCCGCGACAGCCAGGACGAGAAGCTGATCGGTCGTCGTCTCGGCGATCTGGCCGACGAGCACGGAACTTCTCCCGCGCGGCTGATGATCGAGTTGTCGCTCGCCGAGGACCTGCAGATCCACTTCCTCGCAGCCAGCATGGGTCACGAGGATCCGTCGCGCATCGGGCCGCTGCTCGCCGATGACCACGTCCACATCGGAGCCAGCGATGGAGGCGCGCACATCCAGTCCTTCGCCACCTACGGCGACACCGGTTACCTGTTCAGCGAATTCGTGCGCAAGGGACGGCACCTCGGTCTCGAGCACGCGGTCCGCAAGATCACCGGGGACACCGCGCAGATCTGGGGTCTCGCGAACCGCGGCCTGCTCCGCCGCCACCACGCCGCCGACATCGTGATCTTCGATCCCGAGCGCATCGGTCGCGGCGAAGAACGGCCGGTGACCGACATGCCCGAGGGCGGCATGCGGTATGTGCGCAGCGCCAGCGGGATCCACAGCGTGCTCGTCAACGGCGAAGTCGCCTATACGAGCGCGGGTGGCTACACCGATTCGCGTTCGGGCGTGCTGGCCACGCTCTGAGCGACGCCACCCCCAGATCTGTCGGAGACGAGATGAGCAGCGGCATCACCCATCGCACCCTCGATACGAACGGCATCCGGATGCACATCGCCGAGGCGGGCGAAGGCCCGCTGGTGATCCTCTGCCACGGCTTCCCGGAATCGTGGTACTCGTGGCGCCATCAATTTGCGCCCCTGGCCGAGGCCGGCTTCCACGTGGTGGCGCCCGATCAACGCGGCTACGGACAGACCGACAAGCCGGAGTCCATCGACGCCTACTCACAGTTCCATCTGGTGGGCGACATCGTCGGACTCGTCCAGGCTCTCGGCAAGGATCAGGCGGTGATCGTCGGCCACGACTGGGGGGCGCCGGTCGCCTACAACGCCGCGGCGTGGCGTCCCGACGTCTTTCGTGCGGTCGCGACACTCTCGGTCCCGAATTCTCCGAGATCACCCGTCGCCCCGACCCGGCTGTTCGGCCAGATCTTCGGCGAGTCGTTCTTCTACATCCTGTACTTCCAGACTCCGGGCGTGGCCGAACACGAACTGCAGCACGACGTCACGCGCAGCTTGCGGGCATTCATGTTCGGGGGTTCGGGCAACGCCACGCCGCGCGAGTTCGACCTGACGAAGCTGCCTAAGAAGACGGCCTGGTTCCTGGATCAGTTCGAGGACTGCGAGACCCTGCCGGATTGGTTGACGAAGCAGGATCTCGAATTCTTCGTCGGGGAATTCACGCGCAGTGGCTTCCGCGGTCCGCTCAACTGGTATCGCAACCTGGACCGCAACTGGGAACTCGCCGGGGCATTCGCGGGCCAGAAGATCCATCAGCCCTCTGCCTTCATCTCGGGAGATCGCGACCTGATCCGCGCGAATCCGTTCTGGGAGGCGGGCATGCGCCAGGTCATGACGGACCTGCGCGAAGTCACGATCCTTCCGGGCATCGGACACTGGACCCAGCAGGAATCGCCCGATGCGGTGAATGAAGCGTTGCTCCGGTTCCTGAAGGGTCTGTAGGCGGGGATCGGCGCGCCGATCCGGGCCCGCCGCCTCACAGGGGCTCGAACTTCAGAAGGGCTCGATGAAGCGGATGTTGTGCTTCTTCAGTCCGTCGGCGACGACTTCGAGGCCCCCGGTCTTGACCATCCACTCGAGCCGATGGTCGCGATACTCGCGCTTGAACAGCCCTTTCTCGAGGGCCTCACGGACGCGTTCGAGACCGAGCGACGATCCCTCGAAGCTCGCGGCCGCCGCGGAGCGCGCCCACTCGGCCACGCTCGGTCGCTCGTTGGCGCGTGTCCACCACGCCTCCAGCCGACCGCTTGGACGATGGCCGAACCCGGCGGCGCCGTTCAGGAACGGCACGACACAGAGATCCCCCCAGCCGAACGAGGGCCCGTTGAACCAGGGACGGTCCGCGAGTTCCCGATCGAGCCAGGTCAGCCAGCCCGCGAGTTGACGTCCGGCCTCGGCCGCCATGGCTTCGGCTCGTTCGCCGGGCGCCCGCCCGAAGTACCGGAGTTCGGCGAGCCCCCACGTGATGGCCTCGAAGTGCGTATCCATCACGTCTTCGAGCATGCGCACGCGCGCGCGATCGGCGGCGCCCGGCGGCAAGAGAGGCGGCTCTGGCCAGCGATCCTCGATGTACTGCAGGATCACGCTCGAGTCGAAGACGCCGAAACCATCGTCGATCAGCGCCGGCACTTCGCCCCGAGGACTGGCCTGCGCGAATCGACCCGTGGTCGCGCCGCTGCCGATCGCGTCGGGCAGCACCGCTTCGAAAGCCACGCCCTTCTCGCGCAGGGCGATCTTCACCTTCTGGGCATACGGGGACAGCGGATGATCGTAGACGATGACGCTCATGATGATTCGATCCTTTCGGGTGCAGCGCGATCGCTGAGCTTGCCTCATCGGCACGCGCAGGCGCCAAGCGGGTCGATCGACGCTGGCGGATCCCATCGGTGCGCAGTAGACAGGAGACCTTTCCGGGACCACGCGGCGCCCGGATCCAGCGCGCAGCGACCGCGGAGAGACGATCCTCGACCATGAGCAGACTCGACGGCAGCCATCAGCGCTCGGGCCTCGTCTATGCGGGCCTCTGTGCAGGGAGCGGGGCGTTCGTGCCGGCGGTCGCGAGACTGACCACCGAACACGACGATCCTGTCCTGGTGGCGGCCGTCACCACGGTATTCGCCGGCGCCGCAGGAACCCTGGTCCTGCTCGCACGCGGCCAGCTCGGCCAGTTGATCGAGCGACGTACGGTGGGCTGGCTCGTCCTGATCGCGGCGCTCGGTACGGTGACGACGAATCTGCTGTTCTTCATCGGGACCAGCCGGACCTCGGCGATCGACGCGGTCCTGTGTCTGCAGATCGAACCGATTTACTCCCTGCTGCTCGCGTGGGGGGTGCTGGGCCACCACCTGAGCTTCCGACGCGTCGCCTCTGCGGCGATCCTGCTCGCCGGAATCCTGCTCGCGATCGGCGAGAGCCGCGCCGACACCGACTACTTCGGACTGGCGATCCTGATGGCCACGCCCCTCGCCTGGCAGGTCTCGCATCTCGTGGTGCTCGGACGACTCACCACGGTGGAGCCCGAGATCCTGACCGGTGCGCGCTACGTGTGGGGCGGCATCCTGCTGGCACCGGTCGCGGCCGTGCTCCTGATGCTCACGGGGGAGACGCCCGGGCAGCTCGAGTTCGATGCGCTCCTGGTGAATTGGCCGGTGCTCGCCGTACAGGGCGTGGTGCTCAACTATGGTGGCACGATGCTCTGGTACCAGGCGATCTCACGCCTCGATCTGTCGCGGGCGACCTCGATCGTAGTGCCCTCGATTCCGCTGCTGTCGCTGGCCGCGAGCTTCTTGATCGTCGGCGAGGTGCCCACAGGACGACAGATCGCCGGCATGCTGATCACCGCACTCGGCGTGCTGTCCTTCATCCTGAGTCCGCACGCGATCGAGCGACGCGAGCGGCCTCCGAGCGCCACAGCTCCCCTCGGTGCCGCCGCGGACGAAGAATCGGACAGCGACGCCGCCTGAGTCCGATCTCAGGCCCGGCCGCGAACCAGCTTGCCCGGCATCGCGCCCGTCGGCACGCCGTCCTGCCAGGTGATCTCTCCGCCGCAGATCGTGTAGCGGTAGCCCTCGACACGCTGCGTGAGCCGACGTCCTCCCGCCGGAAGATCGTGGATCATCTCGGGCGCGTGGAGTCGAAGTGCAGCGAGATCGATCACGTTGATGTCGGCCTTCTTGCCCACTTCGAGCACGCCGCGATCGTCGAAGCCGTACACGGACGCCGTGTTGTGTGTCTGCATCCGAACGACCTGCTCGAGCGGGATCCGCTCTCCGCGCTTGCGATCCCGCACCCAATGGGTGAGCAGATAGGTGGGCATCGAGGCGTCACAGATCAGACCGCAATGCGCGCCGCCATCCGACAGGCCGAGCACCGTCGACGGATGCAGCATCATTTCGCGCAGCGCCTCGAAGTCTCCGTCCACGTAGTTGGCGAGCGGCGCGAACATGAAGCCTCGGCCGTCGTTCTCGAGCATCCAGTCGAGGGCGACTTCGGCGGGTGCTCGCCCTTCGCGCGCGGCCGTCGCGGCGACGCTCTGTTCGGGCAACGGCTCGTAGTCGGGCGGATCGCCGAGCCAGTAGATGCGAGACCAATTGCCGATCATTCCGAGCGCGATCGGGTTCTCGATCGCGGACTTCTCGCCGAGCAGCGCTGCCCGTGTGGAGGGATCGCGCAGCCGCGCAACACGCTCGGCAAGCGGCAGCGAAGCCAGACGCGCCCAGGTGGGGTGCGCGACGAACGGGTGGATGGTGCTCTGCATCCCGAACAGCATGCCGGTCGGACGACATGGAATCTGCGGCACGATCCTCGCGCCCTCGCCCGCCCACTTCTCGGCCCGGGCCAGCGTGTCTCGGAAGGCGGTCGGCGCGCCCGGCAGCTGGGCGAGCGCGAACGTCAGCGGGCGACCGGTCTCGCGACAGAAGCGCCGCATCCACTCGAGTTCCTGCTCCTGACCGAACGCTCCATCGGACACCATCTCGAAGACGCCGTGACCGGCATCGCCGAGCGCCTTGCCGAGCGCGAGGATCTCCTTCGGATGCGAATAGGTGCCCGGCACGAGACCGTGGACCGATCGATGCAGGATCGTGCGGGACGTGCTGAAACCCACGGCGCCCGCCGCGAGGGCGTCGCGGGTGATGCTCGCCATCTGTTCGATCTCGTCGTCGCTCACTTCGAGGTCGTGCGCACGCCTTCCGAGCACGTAGGCGCGGACCGCGCAGTGGGGCACCTGTGCCGCGATGTCGAGCACGCGTTCCATCCCCTCGAGCGCGTCGAGGTATTCGCCGAAGGATTCCCAGGTGAAGTCGATGCCCTCATGCAGCGCGGTTCCCGGAATGTCTTCGACGCCCTCCATCAATTCGATCAGGAAGTCTTCACTGCCGGGTCGCACGGGCGCGAAGCCGACGCCGCAGTTGCCCATCACCAGCGTCGTCACGCCGTTCCAGGACGACGGAGCCAGGATCGGATCCCAGGTCGCTTGTCCGTCGTAGTGGGTGTGGATGTCGACCCAGCCCGGTGCCACGATGTTTCCGTCGGCGTCGAGCTCGCGCTTTCCCCGGCCCGACACACGACCCAGTTCGCTGATCCGTCCGCCCTCGATCGCGAGGTCGCCCCGATAGCGCTCGCGGCCAGTCCCGTCGACGAGAGTGCCGTTTCGGATCACGAGATCGTGCATGGAATCCTCCGGGCGGCGCGAAGCCGCAGGCGTGAAGCGACCGAGTATATGGGCGCGGTCCGCGAGCGGCGAACCCGCGTCGCTCGGGCAATCAGTTGGCGATCGTCGTGCTCGGCCGCGCCGAGAATCGATCGAACCAGCCCGAGAGAGCGTCGTAGCCGTCGAACAGGTCCATGTCGGCGAACTTCGCGAACGAGGCCGCCGCGAACAACGTGCAGTCGGCGATCGTCGGGTGATCCCCCGCGACGAATGGCCTGCCCGTGGCCTCGGCCTCGAGAACGCCGAGCGGCAGCGGGAGCTCGACGAGCATCTGCGCCGCCAGCGCGGGATTGCCCGCGACGTGGGGCAAGGGCGACTTCGCGGCGTGCACATAGCGGGCGACACGCGCCAGCACGCCCATCTCGGCGATGCGTTCGAGCCGGCGCACGCGGGCCCGCTCGATCGGCGAGCGACCGATCATCGGTGGCTCGGGGTACAGCTCCTCGAGGTACTCGATGATGGCGAGTGATTCACTGAGGAAGCTTCCGTCGTCGAGTTCGAGGACCGGTACACCCCCCATCGGATTGCTCGCGAGGAAGGCTTCCTGTCGGTGCTCGCCCTTCACGATGTTCACCATCACGAAGGGAATCTCGAGGCCCTTCTCGGCGAGGTACGTCCGCAGCTTGCGCGGATTGGGGGCGAACGGAAAATCGTGGATCCGCATCGGTCTCCCGATCGAGCGAACGAGCGGCCCCTCGAGCCACTCGCCGCGGTCGAGCCTCAGCTCACCGCCTCGAGGGCTTCGGTGGCGACCCGTCGTAGATAGATGGCCAGTCCGACGGCGACCACGAGCCCACCGATCGTGAGCCCCCACTCGAGCGGGGTGCGCTGCCTCGAGGGGTCCGCACCGGCACCGATCTGCCCCGTCACCGCGCCGAGATAGACGTACACGGCGTTCGAAGGGAGTGTGCCGAGCAGCGTCGCGAAGAAGTAGTGGGACGCCTTGATGGAAGTCACGCCGAACGCGTAGTTGGCGACCGAGAACGGGAACAGCGGCGTCAAGCGCGCGAGCGCGACGATCTTCCAACCGCGTTCGCGCGCCAGCTTCGAGAGCGCCTGGAATCGCGGATCGTGGGCATAGCGCTTCTCCACGAACCCCCTGGCGGTCGTGCGACCGAGCTGGAAGGCAATCGAGGCCCCGATCGCGGCGCCCACCACCGTGATGGGAAGACTCCAGCCCACGCCGAACAGCACTCCGGCCGCGAAGGTCGGGACCACGGACGGAATGAAGGCGAGCACCGAGAGGATCTGCAGCAGCGCGAAGGCGGGCAGCGCCCAGAAGCCGAGCGCATCGACGCGCTCGAATGCCACTTCGAAAAAGCTGGCCTGGTTCATCGCGTAGAGGCTGGCCGCGATGCACCCGAAAACGATGATCCTCACCACCCGATTCAGCATGGCCGGAGAGTACACACAGCGGTCCGGGCGGGCCCGTGCCCCCGGCGGGCTCCCCGATGCGCGGAGTCTGGGCTAGTAGTCCGCCATGGCCTTTGCGAAGTCGAAATCTCTGATGGGCATCGCGGTCAGTCTCGCGATCGGTGGTCTGGTCGCCCTGGCGGGCAGCGACGGCAGCGTCCGCGTGGCGGGGATACCGTTGTTCGCCCTGTGCGCCGGGCTCGCGTTCGCGGTGCAGTGGGTCGCGTTCGTGTTCGCCTACGCGGCGCAGACCGAGCACTACTACGACCTCACGGGAAGCCTCACCTACCTGAGCTTGCTCGGATTCGCCCTGGTGCTCGGCCCGCCGCTGGATGCTCGCAGCTTCCTGCTCGCCGGCCTCGTCGCGATCTGGGCCGTGCGCCTCGGCACGTTCCTGTTCGCCCGCGTGCGTCAGGATGGATCCGACGGGCGCTTCGACGAGATCAAGCCGGACTTCCTCCGCTTCTTGATGACCTGGACCCTTCAGGGTCTCTGGGTCTTCCTGACGTTGTCCTGCGCGCTGGCGGCGATCACTTCGGGCGACCGGGCGCCGCTCGGCCTGGTCGGTGGTCTGGGTGCTCTGGTGTTCGTCGCAGGATTCCAGATCGAAGTCGTCGCCGACCGGCAGAAGCGCCGATTCCGACACGACAAGGAGAACCCGCACCCCTTCATCACGACGGGCCTCTGGGCCTGGTCGAGGCACCCGAACTACTTCGGCGAGATCCTGCTGTGGTGCGGCATCGCGCTGATCGCACTGCCCGCGCTGTCCGGCGGTCAACTCGTCACGCTGATCTCGCCGGTCTTCGTCTACATGTTGCTCACCCGCGTCAGCGGCGTTCCGATGCTGGAATCCCGGGCCAAGAAGCGCTGGGGGGACGACCCCGCCTATCAGGCCTACAAGAGCCGCACGCCCGTGCTGGTGCCGCGTCCGCCGCGCACGAACTGAGCCCGCGTCCGCGAGTCGCCTGTCTGTCTGACTTCGCTCCCCGCGCGCCCGCCGCTGGTCAGAACGCTCGGTACCTGCGCTGCACGTGCTCGGCCCGCACCCGCAGTCCTTGGACCCGCTCGCGGGCCCCGACCTCGCGCTGCCCGGCGGGCAGATGTCGGCGGATCTCGTCGAAGGGCACCTTCTTCGCCTCGATGCGCGGCCACTCGGCGGCAGGCGGCGTCTGCGAGTACGCCCAGCGCGGAGCCATGAAGCCCTCGCGGTGGCCCGTCGTATCGACCCAGTTCGCGAGTCCCGGATCGCGGTGCGCAACGATCCAGTGGATCGAACCGTCGGGGCCACGCTCGGCCTGGAATCCGTTCAGGCTGCTCTGGTGGTGGGCGAAGTCGTGGGACTCGCCCCAGAGATTCGACAGATGGAAGCCGATGTACTGCGGCTCGATCGTGGTGCGTGCATGGATGATCAGCGCTTCATCGGGCTCGAGCTCGTACACGCCGCCCGCATAGATGTTCGTGCTCTGTCCTCCGCCGGTCGCGGCGGCGGCGGCGTTGGGCGCGTTGAACGCGTTGCGGGGCATGAAGCGTTCGCCCGTCGCGCCGGCGCGTTTGCCGTACGTCTCGAGCAGGACGGTGTAGAACTCATTCCAGAAGCACATCTGCCCCCGCACCAGCGCACCCATGCGACGCAGCTGACGGGCCGCGGTCTCGGGATCGAGGGCGGCGGGGTGGGCGCCGTCCGCGCCGATGCGCACGATCGACAGCCGCGCGGGTTCCTCGTGCTCCCAGTCGTAGAAGAGCTGGCGACCGCTCACGACCGTCGCATGGCGATCGAGCGGACCGTCGGGTTCGTCGGGATGCGGACGCGAACTCCGCTTGTGGGTCGAGATGAAATTGCCCGTGAAGCCGACGGGGCGTTCGGGAGCGAGCAGGATCTCGAAGCGGCCTTCCGCGTCGACGGCGATCTCGCTCGAATCGAGGCGCCCCGTCTGCACCTTCACGCCCGGTCGCAGTTCGGCGAGGCTGCCCGAGTCGCCCGCCATGCAGCCGTCGCTCAGTTCGAAGATCACGTACTGGGGAGCCTTGCGTCCCTGCTTCAGCGGTGCCTCACCTCGCCAGTGACGGTGATCGCCGACTTCTCCCCGGATCCAGTAACGGGATCGACCGTCGATCGGTGCCATGAAGTAGATTGCGTCGGCGTTGTCGATCGTCGCCTTGTTGACGATCTGGATCGCGTGTCGGAAGGTCGGGAACGCGGGATCGTCGAAGAATGCGCGCTCGATCGCGCTGTGTGCGAAGCCGAGCAGGTAGCGATAGCCCTCGGCGAGATTCCGATCGTTGCCCGGAGCCGGCATCCGTTCGGGCAGATCGATCGCATCCCGCGCCCGATCGAGTTCGGCGATCAGTTCGTCCCATGCGGCATGCAGATCCGCGCGCGCAGTCGATCTCGAGTCGCTCATCTGGTTTCGTCCTTTGCGATGTCGGAGAGGCCGGCCGCCGGTGCGTTCCATGCGAACCGCTCGAACAGATCGGCGAGCCGCTTCTCGATCCCGTCCGCTTCGAGTCCGAACTCCGACAGGCTGTAGCGATGATCGGACACATGCTGCCGCGCCCGGGTCCCCTCGCCCTTCAGCTGTTCTCGATACGCGGCCGTCATCGGCAGACCAAGCTGTGCGTAGATCTCGGCGATCGCTTGCGCCGGGTCGGCCACGACGTCGCGGTAGTCGACGATCGCTCGGGGGACCTCGGGATGATCGGCCAGCACTTCGAGCGGGTGCCGGTAGGTGTCGAAGGACTGTTCGGCCAGGATCGCCAGGCAGCGCCGGACCCGGGCTTCGTCCCAGTCGAGACCCCGCCAGCCGAGACGCACCAGCTTGAGCAGGCTCGGAATCGTCTCGCCCGGATGCCGCATCGGGACCACGAACTTCGCATCCGGAAACGTCTCGATCAGTGTCGCGACGCGTCCGGCGAACACCGGGTTCTTGCTGAGATGGATGCGCGAACCCCCGTTCAAGACGAGTTGGCGCCGCACGCAATCGCGGTAGAAGCGCATCAATCGCCGGCGTCGGCGCTCGGGCCAGCGATCGACGTAGAAGAAATCGAGATCGCCCATGTACGGCATGCGGGTGATCCAGAAGCCCGATGCGCACGAGTAGTAGAAGACGAGATCATCTTCCTCTGGCTGCGTGAGGCTCATCTCGTGCACGCCCTTCATGGGGCCGTAACGCCGATCCTCCCAGGCGCGAATCCGGCGGCGGATCCTGCCGCCGAGCCAGCGCGCGTCGATCCGCGCGCAGAAGCGGATCAACTTCTTCTGCAACAGCGATGGAAAGTAGAGTTCCCAGAGCAGGAACGAACTGAAGCGATCGGCGTCGCGGCCCATCAGCCGGTGCACGAGCGTCGTGCCGCTGCGCGCGTGGCCCACCACGAACACCGGAGTCGTGACGCGGGTTCGCCAGAGCGACGGGAACAAGAGTCCGTCGAGGAAGAAACAGACCGCGTGGAAGCTGGCCACGCTCGGAACGGCGAACACCAGCACCAGCAGCGAGCGGCGTCGCGCGCGCGGATTCGGCTCGTGCCAGGCCAGCGAAAGCATCTTCCTGTAGGTGGCGAAGTCGAAGTGGAAGAACATCGCGGCCGCGGCTCAGACGATTTCGTGGCCGGCGTCGGCCGGCATCAACGCATCGCCCAGCACGCGGCGACCATCGAGCGAACGGACCGCCCGCGCCACCTCGTGCAGGATCCCGCGGCTGTGGACGACCCGACCGACGTGGCGACCGACGAGCAACTCGATCGCGGCTTCGACCATCACCTCCATCGGCTCGGTCATGTCGGGTCGGCGCCGCGCAATGTGGCCCACGAAGCGTTCGGTCTCCTGGGTCAGCACGATCGAGACCGGCGAGAGCAGGTTGACGAACACGTCGTCGCCGCAGACTTCGTGCGCGAGGCCCTCGGTGTATCGCGCCAACGCCGCCTTGGTGGCCCCATAGGCGGCGATCAGGTGCGCGGCCTGCGGCGTGTCGGGATATGGGACCAGGGGCTGACGCGCCGAATCACTGCCGATGTTGAGGATCCAGCCACGACGGCGCGCGCGCATGCCGGGCAGGACCTGCTGGGCGAGATCCACCGGAGCGTGCAGATTGACTTCGAGCATCTTGCGGCGGTCGCCGAGGGACACCGCACTCGGCAGACCCCAACGTCCCATCGCTGCATTGTTGACCAGCAGATCGAGCGGTCCGAACGGCGCGCTGGCCCGCGCGATCAGATCGGCGCGCTGCTCTTCCAGCGACAGATCGGCCACGATCGCCGCTGCCCGGCCACCAGCCTCGACGATCTGCTGCACGCCATCTTCGAGCGTGCCGCGGAGCGCCCCATGGGCTCCCATGCGAGAGGCCACGAGCACGACCGCCGCACCTTCGGACGCCAGCCGCAGCGCGATCGCACGACCGATCCCACGGCTGGCTCCCGTGACGAGCGCCACCCGACCGTCGCAGATTCCCACGTGATCTCCTTGCCCGGAACCGCGTCTGCTGGGTAGTCGATCAACGGGGACCGGGCAATCCGACCGCCGGAGCGCTGTCGGCCCGATACACCGGAATTCACCCCGCAACGCCATGCCCCGTGCATTATCGTCTCGCGATGTCCCACGCCGGCTTCGAATTGATCGAACGCGCGAAAAGCCTCGCGCCCTTGCTCGCCCGGTACGCCGCCGAATCGGAACAGATGCGTCAGCCCCATGACGAGGTGATCCGTCAGGTTCGCGAAGCCGGGATCTTCGACATGATGGTTCCGCGGCGTTACGGCGGACTCGAACTCGATCTCGATACGTTCCTCGAAGTCGGACTCGCACTCGGCGGGGGCGACGCCTCGATGGCGTGGGTCAGCTGCTTCTACATCGAACACAACTGGATGCTCTGCCAGTTTCCCGAGTCCTTCCAGAAGACGCTGTACGAAAGTCGTTCGCACTGGCTGGCGCCGGCGAGCATCGCGCCGGGCGGCGTCGCGCGCGCCACGAGCGACGGCTTCCGATTGAGCGGAAGGTGGAAGTGGGGCACGGGCATCGTCCACGCCGAGTGGGTGATGGTCGGCGCCACCGTCCAGGGTTCGTCTTCGCCGGCACCGGACATGCGCCTGTTCGCCCTGCCCCGTTCGGCGGTCTCGCTGGACGACACCTGGCATGTCGACGGGATGGCGGCGACCGGCAGTCACGACATCGTGATCGAGGATGCACTGATCCCCGAAGATCGATCCGTCGGGTTGTTCGAGATGACGACGGGCAAGGCTCCTGGCTCGCAGATCCACGCCGGTCCCCTCTACCGCACCCCGATGATCCCGATCCTCGCGCTCACCGCCGCCATGCCGGCCCTCGGTCAGGCGCGCGCGGCGATCCGCGCCTTCCGCGATCGGCTGACGGAGCGCGTCCTATACGGCACCGCCGGTGTGCGACAGTCCGACAAGCCGGCGGCCCAGATGCGACTGGCCCGTGCGGACATCGAGGCGCGTCAGGTCGAGTTGTCGATGCGCGCGCTGGTCGCCGAGGTGAGGGCGCTGCGCGATCGCGCGAGTCTCGCCGATCGCGCCCGCTGGACCGCAACCCTCGCCCACGGCGTCGATCAGTGCAAACGGATCCTGCAGTCGATCTGCGAGGCGAGCGGTGCGAGCGCACACTTCCTCGCGCATCCGCTGCAACGCTCGCTGCGCGACGTCAACGTGATCGCCTGCCACGTCGTGTTCGATCTCGACCAGCGGCTCGAGATGCACGGCCGCGCCATGTTGGGACGCGATCCGGAGGGTGTCGTGTAGTCCTGCGCGGTCGAGGATCAGAGCAGGTTCTGCACGTCGATGGAATCGCCGCCTGCCTCGAGGCGGATCAGCGTGCCATCCCGGCCGAGCGTCACCGGCCCCTCGTAGACCGCGTCCACACCGTCGAGGAAGATTCCCTCCATCGGGGCCACGAGCAGCGGCGGCACGATGTGATAGAAGAGCAGATGACCCACGCCCGCGTCCCGCGCGGTCTCGGCAGCTTCGACCGGCGACGTGTGGTAGTCGACGATGTCGCGGGTGATCTGCGCCAGGTTCTGCCGGCCGACCGCGGTCGCCCCGTCGGTCAGTGCCGCCACCAGGGTCGTCGAGAGCGCTTCGTGGACCAGCAGGTCGACGTCCTTTGCGAAGGACTCGAGGTTGGCCGACTTTCGGGTGTCGCCACTGATCACCACCGAGCGGCCTCCGTAGTCGAAGCGATAGCCGACGGCGGGCTCCACGGGGGTGTGATCGACGCGGAACGCCCGGATCGTCAGGCCGTCGCGCTCCACGACGAGCACCGACTCGCCGTCCGGCGGTGTCGCGAAGGGCCGCGCGACCCCGCCCGCGCCGCTGCGCGGCACGATCGAGTCGCCGTGATGCGCGACCCGGTAGCCGTGATCCGGCGTGTAGGCGAGATTGAATCCGTCGACCACCTGCTCGACGCCGAGCGGGCCATAGACGGGGACGGGTTCGCGATGCGCGCCGTTGACCCAGCGCTGGAGTTCGAGTTCGCCGAGCCCATCGATGTGATCCGAGTGGAAGTGGGTCAGCAGGATGCCGTCGATCCGACCCATCGGGACGCGCGTGCGGGACAGGATGCGGGCCGCACCCGATCCGGAATCGACGATGTACAGCTGCTCACCGGCCACCACGAACACGCACGGGCCCGAGCGATTCGGATCGGGGAGCGGTGAGCCGGCGCCGCACAGGCCGACGTGCAGGCCATCGGGAAGCTCATCGAGCAGTGTCGACTGCATGTTGCGTGCGACCATCCGCCCCACCAGACGCAGAGTCAGTGCATCGCGGAAGATCCACGCGAGCAAGCCGATCACAGCGATCCCGACCAACAGGCCGATCCCGATCCTCTTCATGCGGGGCTCCCCGTCCGAATCCGCGATGGAATGTCATCCGGATCCAGAACGCAACCACGATCTCGCCCGCATTGGCGGACCGCGCCGCCGGGCTGCGATACTCCGCCCATCCGAGCTTCCGACGTCATCGCCCGCCGTGTTCCGGTGAACAGGAGTCCCCCATGCACATGAACGTCCAGTCGATCGCCAACCTGCCGGACAAGATCAATCAGATCCGGCTGATGACCGCGAAGATCGTCAACCAGGAGATCCTGCCGAACGAGAACGCGCTCTGGCGCTGGCGACGCGACGGCTCGGTCGATGACAGCGAGAGGAAGCGCGCAAAGGCGCTCCGCGAGTCGATCCAGCAGAAGGTCAAGCAAGCCGGCCTGTGGGCCCCGCACCTTCCCGAGGAGTACGGCGGATGCAACCTGACGTTCCTCGAGCACGCCTACATGAACGAAGTGCTCGCCTATGCGACCGGTGCGGCCGCCCTGTTCGGCGTGGTGGCGCCCAATTCGGGCAACCAGAAGATCCTGCTGAAGTACGGCACCGAGGAGCAGAAGAAGAAGTGGCTCGTGCCCCTGACCGAGGGCAGGATGGAATCGGGATTCTCGATGACCGAGCCCGACAGTGCCGGCTCGGATCCCCGCTCGATCAAGACCACCGCGCGTCGCGATGGCGACGACTGGGTGATCAACGGCCACAAGTGGTTCACGTCGAACGGATCGCGCTCCGACTTCCTGATCGTGATGTGTCGGACGGACGATCCCAACGGTCCCGCCGAGCAGAATGGCAAGATGACGCAGATCATCGTGCCGACGAAGACCCCCGGCGTGAACATCGTGCGCAACATCGAGGTGTGGGGACACACGGGCGACCATGCCGAAGTGATCTACGACAACGTGCGCGTGCCCGTCGCCAATCAACTCGGCCGCACGGGCTCGGGCCATCAGGCCGCGCAGGATCGTCTCGGCGCGGGCCGTGTCTACCACTGCATGAACTCGGTCGGCCAGATGTGGCGCGCCTTCGACCTGATGGTGGATCGTGCGCGCAACCGGGAGGTGCACGGCGGCGTGCTCGCCGACAAGCAGTTCATCCAGGGCTTCATCGCCGACTCGTACATCGACATCCAGGCGGCGCGCCTGATGACGATCCACTGTGCGGAGCAGATGGAGAGCGGCGCCGATGCGCGCACCGCCATCTCGGCCATCAAGATCTTCGTCCCCGAGGCGTACACACGAGTCGTGGACCGCGCGATCCAGGTCTGGGGTGCCGCCGGCGTCACCGGAGACCTGCCGCTCGCCGCGATGTATCAGGGAGCCCGCACGCTGCGCATCGCGGACGGACCGGACGAGGTGCACAAGATCCTGATCGCCAAGAACGTGCTGAAGCAGTACTCCGACGGCGAGGGCTGGGACTTTGGCAACTAGGCCGGGCAACTGACTCCAGCAACCAGATCCGGCAACCAGATCCGACGCACCGAGACAGGAACCCCCACTCCGTTGCAGTTCTTCATCGCCGTCGCGTATCAGGACCCGACGCATCTGGTCGAGATCGCCCGCACGGCGGAGGAGTCCGGGTTCGGCGGCATCGTGGTGTCCGACCATGTCGTTTATCCCGGACACCTCGCCACCCCCTACCCCTACACGAGCGATGGTCGACCGCGTTGGAACGCCGAGACGCCGTGGCCCGATCCTTTCGTGGCGGTCGGCGCGATGGCGGCGGCGACCACCCGGCTGCGCTTCCTGACCAGCATCTTCGTGTTGCCGCTGCGCCACCCGGTGCTCGCCGCCAAGACGATCGCCACCGCGGCGGTGATGTCGCAGGGTCGACTCACGGTGGGGGTCGGCGCCGGCTGGATGCGTGAGGAGTTCGACCTGCTCGCCCAGCCCTTCACGGGTCGTGGCCGACGACTGGTCGAAGCCGTCGAAGTGATGCGTACGCTCTGGCGCGGCGGGATGGTCGAACACCATGGCGAGCATTACGACTTCGGCCCGATCCAGACCAGCCCCGTCCCCGCCGAACCCGTGCCGATCTATGGCGGCGGCGTCTCGGACGTCGCCCTCGCCCGTGCCGCCCGACACTGGGACGGCTGGGCGTCGGAGATCCAGACGACCGCCGAGATCCGTGACATCGTCTCACGCCTCCGTGCCCACCGCGCCGGCACGGTTCGCGAATCCGACCGTCTGGGTGTCTGCGCGGCCGTGCGCGACTGTCATGACCTCGCCGGTTACCAGCTGATGGCGGAGCTCGGTGTAACCGAGTTGATCACCGTGCCCTGGCTCTTCTACGGTGACGACCGGCAGACACTCGCGCAGAAGTGCGACGGCATCCGTCGCTTCGGCGAAAGCACGCTCGCGAAGCTGCCGGCCTGATCTTCAGACACTTCACCCCGTCACGAACACTCTCGATCCGACAGGAGAACGCCGATGACTTCCGAGAATCCCGCTCTGGTGGCCTCGCGCCGATCGTGGGGCTGTGTGCAGGCCAAGGACAAGGCGGGCTGGCTCGCACTGATGGCCGACGACGTCTGCATGGAGGATCCGATCGGCCGCGCGTTCACGAATCCCACTGGCCTCGGGGTGCAGGGCAAGGCGGCGGTCGCCGAGTTCTACGACAAGAACATCGCCCCGAGTTCGATCCGGATCGAGACCCACGAGTCGTATGCGTCCGAGGCGAACGAGTGCGCCCACGTCATGACGCTGACCACGACGCTCGCGAACGGCGTGGTGAGCAAGGTGAGAGGGATCTTCACCTACCGCACCGACGACGCCGGGCTGATCACGAACCTTCGCGGCTTCTGGAACATGGGCCTGATGGAATTCAAGCAGCCCGGCTGAGCCGGCCCGGTCCACCCCACTCAGGTCGCCACGTGAGCCAGAGCGCGGAGCGCGTGCTCGCGAGCGCCCGCATAGTCGGCCTTGCCGTTGGGGGCCCGGAACATCTTCGCGACCGGCACCACGCGCTTCGGCACCTTGTAGCCGGCCAGCAGCTGCCGCACGTGATCGCGCAGCGCGGGCTCGTCGAACAGCGCGCCGCTGCGCAATTCGACGACCGCGGTCACCGAGTTGCCCCAGCGCTCGTCGGGCACCCCGACCACCAGCGCGTCCTCGACGTCCGCGTGGGTCTTGAGCGATTCCTCGACCTCTTCGGGATAGACCTTTTCGCCCGCGGTATTGATGCACGCGCTGCCGCGCCCCAGCAACGTCAAGGTGCCGTCCGCCTCGACGGTGCACCAGTCGCCCGGGATCGAGTACCGCACGCCGTCGATCGTCGGGAATGTGCGAGCCGTCTTCTCCGCGTCTTTGTAGTAGCCGAGCGGGATCGGTCCACGCCGCGCGATGAAGCCGCGCTCGCCGCTACCCGGTGCCACCTCGCGATGATCCTCGCTGAAGACCTTGCAATCCTCGCCGATCGTGAACTTCGCCGTGCGGGTGCCGGTCTGCGCACTCGTCACGCTCGCCCCGAAACCCACCGCCTCGCTCGATCCGAACATGTCGGCCAGCGTCAGCGACGGCTGATGGGCGATCAGTGCCTGCTTGACTTCGCGGCTCCACATCACCCCGGAGGAGATCACCACCTTGAGCGACGACGTGTCCCAGCGCCCGGGGTTCGCGTCGAGCGCGTTCAGCATCGGCTTCGCGAACGCATCGCCGACGATCACCGCCGAGTTGGCGCGCGTCCGCTCGACTGTGCTCCAGAACTCCTCTGCGTCGAAACCGAGGCTCTCGAGAGTGATCACGCAGCCGCCGGCGGCGATCGTCCCGATCGCGGTCAACAGGCCGGTTCCATGCATCAGCGGGCAGGCGGTGATCTGTCGCGCGATCGGTCCGGCGGCCAGCACGTTCGAGACGTGGTCCTGCGGCGTCGCCGGCTTGTTTCCCGCGTTCGCCGGGGCATTGCGCCCGGAACCAAGGGCCCCCCACAGATCGCCCGCGCGCCACATCACGCCCTTCGGCATGCCGGTCGTGCCACCGGTGTAGATGAAGAGCAGATCGTCCTCGGAGCGCCGCATCCCGAGTGCTCGACCGTCGCCGGTCTCTGCGACGGTTGAATACGACTCGGCCCATGCTGGCGGGGTGCCTCCGACCTGCAGCCACACGCGCACGTTCGGCAACTTCGCCCGGACCCGTTCGACGCGCTCGACGAAGTCCTCGCTGTACACGACGGCCGCCGCATCCGAGTTCTCGAGGATGTAGTGCAACTCGTCGTCGAGGTAGCGGTAGTTGACGTTGACGTGGACGAGACGCGCCTTGAAGCAGGCCGCCAGCGTCTCCATGTAGGCCGGCGCATTGCGAAGGTAGAAGCCGACCTTGTCACCGGCCGCGAGGGCCCGCTCGCCGAAGGCGCGCGCGAGATTGTTGCTGCGACGTGCATAGTCGCTCCACGGTACGGTGGTCTCGCCGTGGATCAGGGCCGGCGCGCCGGCCGGGAAACCGGCCTCGATGCCTTCCAGCAGATCACCGAAGTTCCAGGTCATGCCGTGTCTGCTCCTCGCTTCGAATGGCCGGGCAGTATAGGAGAGCCTGCGGCGCGGATCGCGACCGCGAACGATCGCCGGACGAGACCACACGAGGCTGATAGGCTCCCCCGTCGGCCACCCGCGACACGGGAGGCCGAAGACCGGACACGAGAGGATCGAGATCTCATGACAGCCGTTGCCGCCCGCAGCATTCTGCACGAACTCGACGACGAGGGGGTGCTGCTCCTCACGCTGAACAGACCCGAGCGGAAGAACGCCTTCAACGAAGAGCAGTGGGACGCGCTGGCCAGCGCGCTCGACGATGCCCGAGCCGATCCACGCGTGGCCGTCGTGGTGCTCACGGGTGCTGGCGGGAACTTCTCGTCCGGCGTCGACCTCGCGTCGTTCAGCGAACGTCGACCGCCAAGAGCCGATGGCAAAGCCAGCGCCTACTTCGCCTGCGTCGACTCGCTGTTCGAATTCGACAAGCCGTTGATCGCCGCGGTCTGCGGCGTGGCGATCGGCGGTGGCTGCACGATCACGCTCGCCTGCGACTTCGTGTACGGCGGCCAGAGCCTGCGCATGCGCCTGCCCTTCGCGAATCTCGGCCTCGTGCCGGAGATCGCCAGCAGCTACACGCTTCAGTCGGCCATCGGTCGACAACGTGCCGCAGAGTTGATGTTGAGTGCCGAGTGGATCGACGCCTCCCGTGCCCTCCAGATGGGCATGGTGGCCCGCATCCTGCCCGACGCCGAACTGCTCGAGGCGACTCTCGCCCGCGCCCGCGAGATCGCGCAGTGGCCCGTGTCGGCGCTCACCGGCATCAAGCGCACGCTGCAGGTCGCCCATCGCGCGGGCATCGAAGCCGCACGCGCCGCCGAGGACGAGGGCATGCGCCGGCTCGCCGGATCGCCCGAGAACATCGAGGCGGTCACGGCCTTCCTGCAGAAGCGCGCGCCCGACTTCAAGCAGTTCCGGAAGCGCTGACGAAGCGGATCGTGAGCGGCGCCTCGCACTCGACAGACTGCGGCCAGGGGATCGATCGAAGTGGACCAGCGTGAAAACCAGTCGGGACGCCCGGTCGACACCGCCACTCCGAGCGAGCTCCGTCCGGTCGTCCGGTTCATCGGTTCGCGGGTCACGCGCGTGATGCTGAGCCCCACCCGCAAGCGGATCTTCGACGGCGCCCGCGAGACGATCCGCCGCTGGCGGGGTGCGCCGCACCGTGTCCACTACTTCCACGAGGTCGCCGACCCCTACAGCCACCTCGCCGCCCAGACGCTGCGCGAATTGCTGGCCGCCTACGAGATCGAATTGATCCCGCACGTGAGCGCTCCGACCGTGGGACAGAACGTGCCGGAGCCCGAACTGCTCGCGAGGCTCGCCGTGCGGGATGCCCGGGCGATCGCTCCCCACTACGGGCTGACATTCCCCGCCGCCGGCGCGATCGAGCACGGCGAGGCGACGCGCTTTGCCGCGCGGGCGCTCACGTGCGCGTCGAGGAACCCCGACCCGGGTGTATTCGCCGAGCGCGCGGTGCGGCTCGGCGAAGCCCTCTTCGCGGGCGATCACGCAGCCGTTCGGCGACTCGCCGAAGCGGCTCCCCTCGACGGCCAGGCCGACGCCGACCGGGCGCTCGCCGAAGGGCGCGCGCTGCGCGATCGGATGGGCCATTACTCGGGCGCCATGTTCCAGTATGCGGGCGAGTGGTTCTGGGGTGTCGATCGGCTGATCCATCTCGAGCGGCGGCTGATCGCGCTCGGTGCCGCGCGCGACGATCGCGGGCCTCGCTATCCGCGGCCTCCGATCCCGCGCCAGGGCGTGCCGCGCGCCGTCGAGTTGTCGCTCGAGTTCTTTCCTTCGCTTCGCAGCCCCTACAGCGCGATCGTCTTCGAGCCCACCCTCGAGCTCGCCCGGGCGACCGGGATCACCCTGCACACGCGGCCGGTGCTGCCGATGGTGATGCGCGGGGTGCCGGTGACCCTGTCGAAGGCCCGCTACATCGCCTCGGACACGCTGCGGGAAGCCGGCCTGCTCGGTGTGCCGTTCGGCCGCATCTACGACCCGATCGGCGATCCCGTCCGCCGTGGCTTCGCGATCTGGCACTGGGCACGCGATCAGGGCCGCGGTGATGCATTCCTCTCGGCCTTCGTGCGAGCCGCCTTTGCGGACGGCATCGACACCAGTCGCGACGACGGACGACGCCGGGTCGTCGAGGCGGCCGGGCTCGAGTGGAAGGACGCTCGGCCCCACTTGCAGGACACCGCCTGGCAAGAGGAACTCGAGCACAATCGACTCGTCCTGGTGGACGAGATGGGCCAGTGGGGCGTGCCGAGCTACCGACTGCGCGGACCGGTCGGTGAACCCGAACTCTGCGTCTGGGGGCAGGATCGTCTCTGGCTGGTGGCCAGTGAAATCCAGCGCCGTGGACAGCTCGCCGTCCGGACGCCCGGATGAGCGCGGTTCTCGGCCGACCGCAGCGGCCGCCGCTATCGCGCTAGCTTCGCGCGCCCGACCGCGGATTCCCCCGCACAGGCCAGGAGACCCACTTGGACTTCGACGAAAAGACCCGCACGGCGCTCGAGATCATCGACGACGCCATCGAGGCGCACGGCGGCGGCGGCGTGACGTCGGACTTCGGGCTCGCGCGCATGGACGCGAACATGCGCAGCCTGCGTCTCGCGGACGGCCCCGACGAAGTCAACCGCCGCAGCATCGCGCGAATCGAACTGAAGAAGCAGGCCGAGCGATCGGGCATCGATCTCTCGCGTAGACGCGCGTGAGCGCTCCGAAGGACGATGTGACCGCCAAGGACAGACACGAAGACCAACTCGCCCGCTGGGCGGCCAGCGGCAAGCCGGGCAGCGAGCCCGTCCACGCCGCCACGGTGGTGCTGGTGCGCGACGCCTCGGATGGCCTCGAGGCGCTGATGCTCCGGCGCAATTCGAAGATCGCCTTCGGCGGCATGTGGGTCTTCCCCGGTGGCCGCATCGATCCGGCGGATGCGGTCGGTCTCGCGGCGGACGACGAACTGGGCGTGGCGTGCCGCGCCGCGGTCCGCGAGGCCCGGGAGGAAGCCGACGTCGAACTCGATCCCGCTCGCCTCGCCGCGCTTTCGCACTGGACCCCGCCGCCGATCACGCCGCGGCGTTTCCTCACCTGGTTCTTCCTCGCCGCGGCACCGGCGGGCCAGATCACGGTCGACGGCGGCGAGATCCACGAACATCTGTGGATGAGACCCGGGGCGGCGCTGATCCGACGCGACGCCGGCGAGATCGAACTCGCCCCACCGACCTGGGTGACGCTTCACGAACTCTGCGGATTCGATCGCGTGGAAGACGCCCTGGCGGCGACCCGCAGCCGGGAACCCGAGCGGTTCGAGACGCACATCTGCGTCGAAGCGCAGGGACCGACCGCACTGTGGCACGGCGATGCCGGCTGGGAGATCGGCGACGCGAGCCGGCCCGGAGATCGCCATCGGCTCGCCATGCACGCCGGCGGCTGGAGGTACGAGCGAACCCGTTAGTCGGTCGGTTCCGGGTCGAACACTTGGGACGAGGCAGGGTCCATGGGAGAGGGGTCTGCTCAGTCGAAGCCCACTTCTTCGCAGACCCCTCTCCCATGGACCGCGGACGCACAGGAGCGCTGGGCGCGGGTCGACCAACGGGGCTTCGCGGGGTGGCGGGGGTGGGCGCGTGATCTCATGCGGCAATGACGTCGTTCTGCCGGAGTAGTGCCCGGGAGCAGTGCCGGAGTAGCGCCCGAGAAAGCTGCCCGGGACTAGACGCTGATGCGAATCCGCGTGGCGATCTCGGCGCTGTTCGGATCGAGCCCGCGCTCCGCCTGCCGCAGCATGCGCCAGATCTCCGGGCCCATCAGGTCGAGGGCCGTCGACTGGTAGGCCTCGCCGCCGAACTTCCGGATCGTCTTCGTCTGCTCGGCGAGGATCGTCAGATCCTGCGCCAGGATGTCGTCGAGGAATCCCTCGATCCGCTTGATGACCTGGGGATCGCGCTCGGGCAACCGCCAGCAGCTGACCAGCCAGCCGCGGGTCTGGAAGTCACCGACCGGCGTGTGCGGGAAAGTCGTGATCTGGTGGCGCTCCTCGCCGGTCTTGTACTCGATCTGCGCGATGCTCGGCATGAAGAAGCGATCCCAGTGCTGCTGCAAAACCGCTTGCCCCGCCGCATCGACGGCTGGACCGCTGAGTGGCGGCTCGCCCACGTACTCGACTTCGATGCCGTCCGGGAGTCGGCGCCGCACGGCCTCGATCTCGTTGCGTGCCGCCTTGCCGCGGAAATCGCCGCGGTGCACGAACGCCGTATGGGGCACGTCGAGCGCATTCTCGAGGGCCGCGTGCAGCGTGCACTCGAACAGATACTCGCGCTGGATCGTGACGTATTCCGGATCCGCGACGAACGGAATGCGCATCGGAGCGCCGACGGGTGCCGACTCGCTGTCGGCCCACAGCCAGACGAAGCCATCCTGCTCGACGATCGGAAACGCGCCGACCGATCGCTTCGCCTGCGCGCTTCGGGACTCGGCCGCTTCGCCGATCAGACCCGGCACCGCACGGCACGCCCCTTCGCGATCGAATCGCCAACCATGATACGGACACGCCAGCCAGCCCTGTTCGTCGACTGCACCACGAGACAGCGGCGCATTGCGGTGGGGACAGCGATCGATCAGGGCGCCGGGCACACCTCGCGTGTCGCGGTACAGCACGACCGGGACGCCGAGGATCGTGCGGGCCACGGGAGTCGTGGCGAGCTGGTCGCTGCGGCATGCCACATACCAGGCCCGCGCGACTCGGGCGACCGAGACGTGCCCCTTCGTGGCCGGCGCCGTCAGCACGTCTTCGTGGTTCGCCATGGCGTTCGCGCTCCTCTGTTCCGGGACGACGGGATCCCCACCGCCGATGCCACAGCATGCCGCTTCACGGCGGCTGCGAAAACCCCGGACGGCTGCTCGAAGCGCTCGCCGTGGATCGCCCTGCCCGCCTTCTCTATGGTGCGAGCATCATGGCCGATGCCGCTCCCCGCCTGCAGGTCTATACGACCGCCCCCATGGAGGATCCGCGGGATGCGCGGACCACCTTCCGGCAGCTCGAACAGATCGGCTACGACGGGGCCTTCTCGTTCGAAGCCAAACTCGATCCCTTCCTGCCCCTGGCCGTGGCCGCCGAGCACACCACGACGCTTCGCCTCGGGACCGCCATCGCGATCGCGTTCGCCCGCAATCCGATGAACCTGGCGAATCTCGCCCACGGCCTGCAGGCGATCAGCGGCGGGCGCTTCGTGCTCGGTCTCGGCTCGCAGGTGCGACCCCACATCGAGCGGCGCTTCAGCATGCCGTGGTCGAAACCCGCCGCGCGCATGCGCGAGATCGTGCTCGCCATCAAGGCCATCTTCGCGTGCTGGGAGGAAGGCAAGTCGCAGCTCGACTTCCGCGGCGAGTTCTATCAGCACACGATCATGATCCCGGCCTTCGATCCCGGACCGAACCCGTTCGGTCCGCCGCCGATCTTCACCGGTGGATTCGGGCCGCTGATGACCGCGGTCGCCGGCGAAGCGGCGGACGGCTTCATCGCGCATCCCTTCAACAGCCGCGAGTCGCTGCTCCGACACACGCTGCCGGCCCTCGACGAGGGTCTGGCCCGCAGCGGTCGCACCCGCGCCGATCTCGAAATCATCTGCGCCACGCTGGTCGTCACGGCAGACGGCGAAGAAGAGATGGAGCGCGTGCGTCTCGCGGCCCGCAAGCAGCTGGCCTTCTACGGCTCGACACCCGCCTATCTGCCGACCCTCATCTGCCACGGCTGGGAGGATCTCCACCTCGAGCTGAACCGTCTCTCGAAAGCCGGGCGCTGGGACGACATGACCGCGTTGATCGACGATGAGATCCTCGAAACGATCGCCGTCGTGGCGCCGCGGCGCGAGATGGCGGCGCGTCTGCGCGAGCGACTCGCCGGCATCGCGGACGGCGTCTCGCTGACCCACAACCGCGCCCCGGATCCCGATCACTGGGCCGACGTGGTGCGGGATCTGCGAAGCGGCACGTAGGCCCGGTCGCCGCGCTACTTCTTCGCGTTCTTCGCGGGGCTCGGCGACTCGCCTCGACTCGCGAACGCGTCCCGCCACTTCCCGCTCTCGAAGTCGGCCTTCGAGACGTGCTTCGCGCACGGCACGTAGGGGGCGATCGCGGCCCCGGGCTTTCCGCTCACGATCGCATCGTGGAGCGCCGAGATCATCGGATCCCGGCGCAGCAGGAAGCGGAACGTGAGCTGGCCGTCGAGGTAGGGCCCCCAGTCGAGCCACGTGACCCCATGCTCTGGCGTGGCGTTGTTCGGGCGATCGGCCTCGCTCGAGACGACCAGCGTGTACCAGCCGTCGTCGTCCAGAGCCACGTCGCGATCGATCACCGCCGCGTTGCAGATGCCCGCCCAGAAGTTGTAGGTGGTGACCGTGTAGCCGCGGATGTCCATGCCCGGCGTATACACGGGCTCGCGAGGCGTCTTCGGAGTCCGGAACCCCTTCGCCCGGCACACGAACACTTCGCCGAGTCGATGCGTGTACGGCGTGACGACGTAGAGGATGTCGGCACTCGCGAGGATGTCGTAGGGCAGCCCCCAGTTCGACTTCACGTCGAAGCGCTCGGGCCAGCTGAGCGCGCGGGCATCGGGGATCGGGAGCGAGGCGAAGCGCGTCGTCTCGTAGGGGGGCGTCGAACCGGCGGGATACGGATCGGCCTCGTCGAAGTGCAGCGTCTGTCGGCCCTCGGCGTCGTAGATCGTGATCGACGGCACCGGCACACCGGTGTTGTTCGGCGGCATCGAGCCGAGCACCGAACCCGTGGTGCGGTAGATCAGGAAGACGGCGGGATTGCGTCCACCGCTCCGCTTCTCGCCCACGTAGCTGGTGTTGCGCGCGGGCTCGGACGGCTTCGGCGAGAAGACAAGCTGCGCGGTGAAGCGACGCCCCTCGCCCTCTTTCAGCGCGGCGCGGAAGGGATTGCCGCTGCCCGGATCGGGATCGAGATCGACATCGATCAGGGTGGCGAGATTGTTGGTGTCGAAGTCCGACGGGTGGAAGGCGAAGTAGCGCGCGTACGGGAACTCACCCCGGAGCTCGACGCGGCCGCCCTCGGGCACGGGCAGGAATCCCGGTGGAGCCCCCACACCGTGCCAGAAGCGCGTGCTGAAATAGTTGGAAGCCGACGTGTCGATCAGGTACGGGAAGCGGTTGTTGGTGAGCGGGCTGCCCACGCCCGGCCAGCCCGGTGTATGCGACTCGCCGATCGTCCGTCCCGCCTCGTAGCGACCGTCGTCGAGGCGGATCCCGCAGTGCAGTGCGATGTAGTCCGAGATCCGCCCCTCGACGTTCGCCAGTTGGGGGTCGGTGAGCGCGGGGAAGATCCCGAGCACCTGGGCCCCCTTCGCGTCGCGCGCGTTGGCCATCAGATCATGCAGGAATCGCAGATCGTCCCGGATCGCATCCGGTGCCACTTCGAGCAACTGACGCAGCACGTCGGCGTGCCCCACGAACTCATTCCAGTCGTGGGCGACTGCCAATTCGCCGGCGATCATCTGCCGAAGCCGCTCGCGGAACGCCTGCTCGTTGCTCATCGATCTCCTCCGGCCCTGCATCGATCCTGCGTCTCAGTCAAGCCCGAGCCGCGCGCGGGTGCCCGTCGGCTCGCGGCGCTCGTAGCCGAAGGCTTCCAGCGCGAATCCCCAATCCGAGTTCACGGCCTCGACGATCTCGTCGGGGTACTCGAACCGGTTCTTCTCGAAACGGCCGAGACTCTCGAGGTACTTCTCGATCCGCGGTCGCACGACCTCGAAGTCCGGCAGCTCGAGCGAGCGGTAGATCATCGGCAGGATCTCGAGAGGTCGTGCGTCGAGATCCTCGTAGCGGATCTCGACCAGGTGACCGGCCGGGATCTGCTTGCGATCGGCGAGGTACTTCGTCATCAGGCGGCGATAGGCATCGACCACCCACGCATCGATGCGATCCCAGTCGAGTGTCTGCAGCTCCTGGCCGGGCAGCACCTTCCGGTACATGTTCCGCATCGACTGGAAGACCGGATACGGATCGCGCACGATGTGGACGAAGCGCGCATCGGGAAACAACTCGAGCAGAGCCGGGATGCGGCCGGTGTTCGGAGGCGTCTTCAGGACCAGGCGCCGTCCCCCGGACAGCACGGTCGCCTTCTTCAGCACCTCCATGTAGTGCCGCTTCCACGTCGCGAGGTCGCGCGCATCCCGGCCGAGATCGGTCACCCAGCGCTCGTAGATCTCGGGCAGCGCCTGCGAGAAGCTCATGAAGTGGAGCGGCGCATCAGCGGTCAGGTTGGCGAGCGCGATCTCCTCTTCCTGCGGACCCTCGAGGCTGAGGGCGACGTTATCCATCGGACGCTTCTTCGGGAGCTTGTCGGCCAGATAGGAGTCGAGCCAACCACGGCCCATCAATGCGACCGGCTGCATGTTCGCCTGATAGTTGGTCACGACGCCGAAGCGCCCGTCCTGCCACATCAGGTTGTGGAGATGGGTGGTTCCGCTGCGGCCGAACCCCAGGATGAAGATCGGCGGCTCGGCGATGCGAGTCCGGCGAAGCAGCGAGCCGTAGCGCAGCCGCTCGTACCAGCGCAGGGGTTCGAGCATGGCGCTGAAGATCAGACGCGCCCGCAGACGCTTGCGCAGTCGCTCGTCCACGACGTACCGGCTTCGCAGCCGCAGCAACTCGGGGAGCGGCAGGAACTGCGCGATGGTACTCGCCATGTGCGGATCCTCGTAGTGCGGGACTGGTGCCGAACGAGTGCCGGACGGACCGGCTCACTCCGGCAGATCGATCTTCCACGGCACGCCGTTGATGTGTCCACCCCCGTCGGCATGGATCGTATTGCCGGTCACGTAGCGCGACTCCTCGCTCGCGAGGAAGACGGCGAGCGGGCCGATATCCGCCTCCGGATCCCCCATGCGGCGCGCCGGGTTCGATTCGAGGATTCGCGCGGCGCCTGCGGGATCGAACTTCGAGAAGCCGATCCACGCCTCGCTCACGGCGGCCGGACAGATCACGTTGCACGTGATGCCGTAGCGACCCCACTCGGCGGCGGCCGTCCGCGTCAATGCGCGCAGGGCTTCCTTCGATCCGTTGTACATCGCGGTATGGACATGCGCGTTGATGCCGTTCAGCGACGCCATGTTGACGATCCGCCCATGACCGGCGGCCCGCATGCTCGGGAAGGCGGCCTGCATCGACCAGAACGCCGCGTAGTAGTTGACCCGGATGTGGTTCTCGATCGCACTCTGTTGCATGCGCTCGAGCCTCGCCGCGCCGCTGGTCGGCGTCGCGTTGTTGACCAGCACATCGAGACGTCCATGTCTCGCCACCACGTCGGCTACCAGTTTCCGCATGCTGCTCTCGACCGAGACGTCCGTCGGGATATGGGACGCCGAGCCCTTCGCGGCGGCGAAGTCCGCATCGATCGCTCGTGCCGCAGCGAGCCCCTTGTGCGGATCGCGGCTGGCGATCACCACATGCGCCCCCTCGGACGCGAAGGCGCGAGCCACGCCGAGGCCTACGCCCTGTGCTCCACCCGTCACGATCGCGATGCGTCCGGAAAGTCGGCCCATCTCGTTCCTGTCTCCTGCCGTTCAGCGGAACGATCCCGAGCCGCCATCCACCATCAGCGTCTGACCGGTCACGTAGGAGGCATCCTCGCTCGCCAGATAGACGACCGTGCGTCCGATGTCGGCCTCGCAGTCGCCGACGCGCTGCAGCGGAATCCGCCGCACCACCGCTTCGTAGGCCTTCGGCTCGACCTTCGACCACGCGATCATGCCCGGAGAGTTGGCGAACGGACAGACCACGTTCACCCGGATCGACGCCGCGCCCCACTCGTTGGCGGCCACTCGCGAGAGCCCGCGCACCGCCTCCTTGGCGGCCGCATAGGCGCCCTCTCCCGGCTTGCCCGAAGTCCCCGAGCCGCTGCCGAAGTTGATGATCGAGCCTCCGCCGCGCGCCACGAGGTGCGGATGACTCGCCTGCATGAACCAGAACGTCGCGAGCGTGTTCACGCGCCACGTGAGATCGAACTGCGCATCGTCGATTTCGAGCAGCGGCACTGGCGATTTCGCCCAGCCCGCGTTGTTGACCAGCACGTCCAGCCCGCCGAGCGCCGCCACGGCCCGCGCGACCGCGGCCTCACAGGCCGCCCGCGAACCGACGTCACACACGATCGACTCGCCCCGCACACCGATCGCACGCACATCCGCGAGCGTCTCCTCGAGGCTGGCGGGATTCTTCTCGACGAGCGCCAGGTCGGCGCCCTCGCGCGCCAGGGCGAGCGCGACTCCGCGTCCGACACCCTGACCGGCTCCGGTCACGAGCGCGAGCTTTCCGGTCAGTCGTCCCACGTATTTGTCGCCTCCCCGTGCGGGGCCGTCACGCGCCGCACCTCACGAATCCAGCACCTCGGCGGACTCGGCCACGACCCGCACGGCGCAGAACTTGAATTCGGGAATCTTCCCGTCCGGATCGAGTTCATCGAGCGTCAGGAGATTCGCCGCCGCTTCCCGAAAGTGGAACGGGATGAAGATCGCGCCCCGACACTCCCGCGTGGACAGACGCACGCGGATCCGGATCTGGCCGCGACGGCTGATCACCCGCGCCCGATCCCCATCCGCGACGCCGATCGTCGCCGCATCGTCGGGATGCATCTCGGCGAACGCCTCCGAGGCGATCGCGTCGAGCGCCTTGCTGCGACGGGTCATCGAGCCCGTGTGCCAGTGCTCGAGCAGACGGCCCGTATTCAACACCCACGGATACTCGGCATCGGGCAACTCCGGAGAAGCCGTCCAGGCAGCCGGCACGAACCGCGCCCGCCCGTTTGCGGTCGGGAATCGATCCCCGAACAGCACGACCGGCCCGTCGTCGTGCTCGGGATCGGGATTCGGCCAGAGCTTGCCAGTCGATCCGAGATTCGAATAGCGGAGCGTCGCATACGATTTCGTGAGAGCCGCCAGCTCGTCGAAGATCGACTCGGGAGTCTCGTAGTGCATCGGAAGGCCGAGTCGGGTCGAGACATCGCACAGGATCTGCCAGTCGAGGCGTGCCTCGCCGGGCGGATCGAGGGCGGGCCGGCCGATCTGCACACGCCGGTCCGTGTTGGTGTACGTGCCGAGTTTCTCGAGATACGAGGTGGCCGGCAGGATCACATCCGCGAACTCGGCGGTCTCGGTCAAGAAGATGTCCTGCACGACCAGGAAGTCGAGATTCGAGAGCGCGGCCCGCACCTTGTTGACGTTGGGGTCCGAGAGGAAGGGGTTCTCGCCCATGATGTACATGCCTTTGACCCGTCCCTCGAGCGCGGCCCGCGTGATCTCGACGACCGTCAAACCCGCGTGCGGGGACAGCGACCTGCCCCAGGCCCGCTCGAACTTCTGCCGCACCCCGGGATCCTCGACCGATTGATAGTCGGGATAGACCATCGGGATCAGCCCGGCGTCGCTGGCTCCCTGCACGTTGTTCTGGCCACGCAGCGGATGCAGACCGGACCCGGACCGACCGATGTTCCCCGTCATCAGGGCGAGCGCGATCAGACAGCGCGCGTTGTTGGTGCCGTAGACATGCTGCGAGATCCCCATCCCCCAATACACGATGGCGCCACGCGCCCGGCCGAAGGTTCGCGCCACCGCGCGGATCTCGTCGGCCCGCACGCCGCAGATCCCGCTGGCGAGCTCGGGTGTGTAGCGCGCCACCACCTCGCGCAGGCTCTCGAAGCCCTCGGTGTGCCGCGCCACGT
The DNA here is from genome assembly GCA_031413515.1 of bacterium. Taxonomy (GTDB): domain Bacteria; phylum Myxococcota_A; class UBA9160; order UBA9160; family UBA4427; genus TMED88. Next base: position 70,324 of record JANOFF010000112.1, on the reverse strand, counting down.
AGTCGCGATCGACGAGATCCTCCTCGATCAGGCAGTTCATCATGGCGTTGTAGAACGCCACGTCGGTGCCCGGCTTGATGCGACAGAAGAAGTCCGCGCGGTGCGCCATCTCGCTCTCGCGTGGATCCACCACGATCAGTTTCGTACCGGCCTTCTGCGCCTGCTTGAAGAACGTCGCGGCAACCGGATGGTTCGAGGTCGTGTTCGAGCCCGCGATCAGGATCGCCTCGGCGTGGGCGGCGTCACCGTAGGTCGTCGTGACGGCCCCGCTCCCGATGCCCTCGAGCAGCGCGGCGACACTCGATGCGTGACACAGCCGCGTGCAGTGGTCGACGTTGTTCGTGCCGAGCGCCGCGCGCATCAGCTTCTGGAACAGATACGCCTCTTCGTTCGAACATTTTGCACTGCCGAAGCCAGCGAGCGCATCGCCGCCGTCCGCGTCGCGGATGCCGCCCAGGCCCGCCGCCACGCGTCCGAGCGCTTCCTCCCAGCTCGCTTCACGGAATGCCGGAAGCACCTCGTCATAGTCGACCAGTCCGCCGGGTTTGCGGCGACCGTCGTGCTCACCGCGCACATCTGCGGACAGCGGACCGCGTGGATAGCGATCGTCGCGCCGGATCAGCGGACGGGTGAGTCGCTGCGCGTGGTGGGTGTAGTCCCAGCCATATCGCCCCTTCACGCACAAGCGACCCTGGCTGCCGGGACTGTCGCGGCCCTCGGCCAGGACGATCCGGTTGGTGGTGCGATCGACGTGGTACGTGAGCGCACACCCGACACCGCAGTAGGGGCAGACGCTGTCGACCGCCGAGAGGGACTTCCGCGCCACGAGAGGCTGCAGGACCGGCTTGTCGACCAGGGCTCCCGTCGGACACACCGCCGCGCACTCGCCGCAGGCCACGCAGCGGCTCGTCCCCATCGGAGCGTCGAGGTCGAAGGCGATCCGGGTCGTGGCACCCTTGCCGCTGCGTCCGATCACTTCGTTGCCCTGCAGATCGTCGCAGGCGCGGATGCAGCGATCGCACAGAATGCAGGCGGCGTGATCGACGGCGATCACCGGCGACGAGAGATCGCTCGGGCGTGGCGCACCGCGGGGCCAGTCACGCCCCCAGACGTCGTAGCGGCGGGCCAGCTCGAGCAGCCGGTTGCCGCCGATGGAGCGTTCGCGTGCGTCGTGCTCCGGCGCGGGCTGATCGGCCATCAAGAGATCGACGAGCCGGCGCCGATCGCTTTCGATCGCCGCATTCGTTGTGGTGACTTGCATGCCCGCCCGACAGGTCCGCACACAGGCGGCGGCGAGCGCTCGCTCGCCCACGTCGACCACGCACATCCGGCACACGCCGACCGGCTCGAGACGGGGATCGTGACACAGCGCGGGCACATCGATGCCGGCCTGCCGGGCTGCCTCGATCAGGGTCGTGCCCTCGGCCACCTGCACCCGGCGTCCGTCGATCGTCAGCTCGATCATCCGAGGGGCTCCGGGCGCAACGACTCGGCCTGCATTCGTCCTGCGGCATCGGCTTCCGCACCGACTGCGTCTTCGCGTTCTCGCGGCAGCGGGGGATACCCATCCGGCGACCAGCCGCGCGCCACGTAGTAGGCGCGAATCATCTCCCCGAGACGTTCGCGGCTGAGCCTCGCGGTCGGTGCTCCGGGCGACTCGACGGCCTCATCGAAGAAGCGATCCGGCAGCGAGTCGTCCGCTGGCTTCCAGCCCTCGCGCACGTTGAAGCGCTTGCGCAGCGTCACCACCCGCGTGGCGAGGTCGCGCAGTTCAGCGGCGCTGAAGTCCATGCCCGTCACGGCTTCGAGCAGTTCGGCGGACTCGGCGTAGACATCCGCGAAGGCGCCGCGCAGGAACTTGCAGAGGATCAACGAATCGATCAGCGCCGCGCGATCCTCCGACTCGATGGTCAGCAAGGCGGTGCGGGAATCGCCGTGCAGGCGGTCCGCCTTCTCCGAGAAGTCGATCTCGTAGGCGCTGCTGCGATTATGGTCGGCGCCGCGCGTCCCGACCGCGAACCCGAGCGCCTGGGCGTGCAGACCCCGCGGCTCGTAGCCGGGCATCTCGAGGCCCTTCACCTGGGCTGCGATCGCGAGAGCACCGCGACCGATCCGCAGCGCCGCTCGCCGAGAACCCTCTGCCAGCAGGTCTCCGACACCCCGTCGCGCCGCAATCGCGTCGAGGCTGGCGAGCAGCGATCGTGCATCCCCGAAGCGGGGGCCGTCGGCGAGCCAGCCCCGCTCGCCGCACTCCATCGCGAACGCGATCGTTCCGCCGGCCGAGATGGTGTCGAGCCCGAGCGCGTCGCAGCGACCGATGGCCTCGACGACAGCCGCTGGATCATCGATGCCGCAGAGAGGCCCGAGCGCGAAGGCACTCTCGTACTCGACCCGTGCCGTCGACCCGTCCGCCGCCGCATAGCGGTGCTCGCAGCCGATCGTGCAGCGTGCGCAGGATTGCCGGGTGCTGCCGTGGCCCGCTGCCAGCCCTCCCTCGACGAGACGCGCGATTCCGTCGAAGCGGCCGCTCTGGAAGTTGCGCGTCGGCAGTACCCCGAGTCGATCGAACACCGGCAGGTTGGCCAGGGTGCCGAGTTCCCGGTACTTGGCGGTGGCTTCACCGAGGGAGCGACGCGCCAGATCGAGGGCCTGCGCCCGCACGCGGGCGGGATCCGCGAGCTGCGTCGCGACGTCGCCCGCGACGACCAGCGCCTTCAATCGCTTGGCCCCCATCACCGCTCCGATGCCCCCGCGGCCGGCGTGTCGCCCCCCATTCGACAGACTCGCGAACCGCACGCCATTCTCGCCCGCGATTCCGATCGCGATCACGCGACCTGTGCCAGCGAGTGCACGTTCCGTGTCGGCCGCCGACGCACCCCATTGATCGGTGGCTTCGAGCCGACCGGCGCGCCAGATCGAGGGTTCCGCGCAGCGTCCGACGATCACGATCGCATCGACTCCCATCGCCTTGCCGGCCAGCGCGAAATCCGAACTCGAGAGACCGTCGCTCAGCATGCCGGTCAGCGGCGACTTCGCGACGACCGCGAATTTGGCCGAAGTGGTGAGCGGCGTTCCCACCAGCGGCGAGAAGGCGAGCACGATCGGCGCTTCGGGCGCGAGCGGATCGACCCCGACGGGTGCCTCGCGGTCGAGCAACCAGGCGCCGAGCCCCACCCCGCCGAGATGCGCGCGCAGCACGCCCGGATCGAGCGGGATGCGCGTCGACTCGTCGCGCGTGAGGTCGATCCGCAGATAGGCGCCGTGGAATCCGTACACGCTCAGCCTCCCACCGAAGCGTCGAGCACGATCACATGCTCGCCGGGTCCGATCGGAATCCGCAGGTCGCGAACGAACACACGTCCTTCGAGGGACACCGCGTACGGGGGCGCGACGAGATCCCCCTCGATCAGCGCGACTCGTGTTCCCACGCACCCGAGGATGTCGCGCAGACTGCCGGCAGGCACCTCGAGTTCAGGCTGGCCGATGCGTGCGCGAGCGCGACCCATCAGCTCGACGGTCACCGGACGCGCATCGTCGGCGCGCGCCGCCACGAGGTACTCGTCCGGTGTGTTGAAGCCACGCACGGATGCGATGTCGGGCAATCGCTCCGCCGGGATCGGCAGGTAGTCGAAGTGCTCGAGCAGATCCAGCGGCCGCCGCCGGCCAGAATCGAGCAGCGTCTTGGCGACGTCTGCACCCGCACGGGGATAGGCGGCGGAGAGCACCTGGACGTAGCCGTCGATCACGGGCGCAGCCGCCCGTCCCTCGCCGAGCACTGCCTCGACGAACGCGACGGTGAGATGCGGGGCGTCGGTCGCGGTCACGAAGCACAGGTCGCCCGCGGCGTGCCGAAGCCCTTCGCGGATCCCGGCGAGCGGCCCGCAACCCTCGTGCGGATCGCGGACGATGCGCGCGGGCACGTCGGGCAGGACCTGACCGGGCGCGGCGACGACGACGACATCGTCGACCACTTCGGCGAGCCGCGCGACGACGTGGGCGAGCATCGGCCGACCGCCCCACGGCAACCAGGCCTTCGCGCGTCCCATGCGCGACGAGCGACCGCCGCACAGCACGATGCCGCTGCGCGCGCTCATCGCCTTGCCCCGCGCATGCGCTCGGGAAAGCGCTCGGCGAGCGACAGCAGCGGGGCCAGTGCCACGTGACCGAGTCCACAGAGGCTCGTGCGGGCGAGCGTCTCGTGCAGCCCCGCGAGCTGCTCGTGCAACGCAGGCGTCAGGCCGTCCGCGTCCTCGAGGAGCCGCACGGCCTTGTCGGTCCCGACACGACAGGGCACGCACTTGCCACACGACTCGTTGCGGAAGAAGCGCGTGATCGAGAGACCGAGGTCCAGCAGATCGTGGCCCTCGCCCACGAACACGACGGCCCCGCTGCCGAGCATCGAGCCCGCGGCCGCGACGGCGTCGAAGTCGATCGCCAGATCGAGTCCGGAAGCCGCGATGAAGCGACTCGATGCACCGCCGGGTGCGAAGGCCGCGAGAGGTCGATCCGGCTGCATGCCGCCGCAGAGTTCGAGCAGCGCGCGAAACGAAGTCCCGACCGGCACGAGATGGACACCCGGTCGGACGACGTCGCCGCTCACGCTGATGAACTTGTGCCCCGCGAAACCCGGGCGTCCACGCGACTGCCACCAGTCCGCCCCACGGCGCAGGATCGATACCGCATGCACGAACGTCTCGACGTTGTTGATCAGCGTCGGTCGACCGAAGAGTCCCGACACGCCGGGATAGGGCGGCTTGTTGCGCGGCTCGCCGCGGCGGTCCTCCAGACACTCGAGCAGCGCCGTCTCTTCACCGAGGATGTAGCCCCCCGGCGATACGAAGATCTCGATCTCGAAGGCGTGACCCCTGCCGAACAGCGAGGCGCCGAGAGCGCCGAGTTCGCGGGCCTCGCGCAGCGCGATCTCGAAGCACTCGCGCTCGGGCCCGTACTCGTGTCGGATGAACAGGATTCCCCGCTCGGCCCCCACTGCGAGTCCGGCAAGCGCCATGCCCTCGATCACCAGATGCGGCAGAACGCGCAGGATCTCCCGGTCCTTGAAGGTTCCGGGTTCGCTCTCGTCCGCGTTGCAGACGACATATTTCGGGTGGGCGGGTTCGGACGCGACCAGAGACCACTTGCGCCCGGTCGGAAAGGCCGCGCCTCCCATCCCGCGCAGGCCTGCGGCGTCGAGTTCGCGAACGAGCTCCGCCGGTGCGCGGCCGAGCGCGGCGCGCAGAGTCGAATGACGATCCGCGATGTCGGCATACAGCGACGCTTCGGCGAAGCGTCCGTCCGTCGCGGATTCTGAATCGACGCGAACCGACCCGCCCGAGACGCGCTCGAGGGCCCGACCTGCGGCACCGGGATCGGTCGAGCGGAACACCTTCCCGGCGAGAGCCGCCACCGGAGCCTGATCGCAGCGTCCCGGACACGACACTTCGACCAGTTCGATGGATTCGCGATCCGCGCGCGCGGCCGTCAGGCGACGAAGAGCCGCGAGCCCCTCGACCGCCCCCGCCATCCGACAAGGAAGATCGCGACAGACCTCGATGCAGATCGGCCGCGTCGGCTTGCGACGGAAGTGCGTGTAGAAGGTGGTCAGGCTCTCCAATCGGTGCAGCGGCACGCGAAGCCGCTCCGCCAGCCCGGTCAGCTGTTCATCGCTGAGCCAGCCATTCTGATCCTGCATCTCCATCAGCTCGCGGATCAGCGACGTCAACCAGGGCCCTCCCATCTCGCCGAGGGTATCCGTTGCGATCCACGCGGGCTAGAAAAGCGCAGGAGCCCCTGTTCCGTCGGTCGACCGGTGCGTCGCGGACGTTGCGGGAGGCTCGTCGTTGCTAATCTCGGCGCGTGACGGCTCGCGGGGTCACTGCCACTGCATCGAAGCGCCGCGAGCTGGTCCTCGTCGGCGGCGGGCACGCCCATGTACAGGTGCTTCGGCGCTTGATCATGCAGCCGATCGACGAGCTCCACGTCAGCGTCGTGCTCGATCGCCATGAAGCGGTCTACTCGGGCATGGTGCCGGGTCTGGTCGCCGGCGACTACCGACTGCAGGAACTGGTGATCGACGTCCGTCCGTTGGCGCGGCGCGCGGGAGCGCGCTGCATCCATGCGGCCGCGCTGCGCGTCGATCCGGTGAATCGACGAATCGAGCTCGAGGGTCGACCGGCGATCTCCTATGACCTGGCGAGTCTCGACGTCGGATCGACGGTTCGCGACCTCGACCTGCCCGGTGTCTCCGACCACGCGGTGTCAACCCGTCCCATCGGGCAGTTCGTGCGCAGCATCGAGGATCGACTCCGGGCTCTCGCCGACCTCCCCGGATCCGACATCGTGGTCGTCGGGGGCGGCGCCGCGGGCATCGAACTCGCCCTGTGTCTCGAAGCCCGGCTGCGCGTCGAAGGCCGACCGGCGCGAGTGACGCTGGTCAGTGCATCGACGGAGATCCTGTCGGGCTCGCACCGGTCCCTGACACGCCGGGTCGAGGCCGAGGCGGCAGCCCGCGGCATCGTGCTGCGGACGAATCACCGCGTGATGCGAGTCGAACACGACTCCGTGATCGTCGAAGGCACCGGTGGCGCGATCCTCCGGTTGCCTTCGCAGCTCACGATCTGGGCCAGCGGCGCCGCGCCGCCTCCGCTGCTCGCACGAAGCGGCCTGCCCCTCACAGCCGCCGGATTCCTGCGCGTCGACCGTCACCTCGAGGTGACGGGCTGTGCGGATCTGTTCGGCGTGGGCGACTGCGCGGTCTCCGACCCGAATCCCTGGGTGCCCCGAGCGGGCGTCTATGCCGTACGACAAGGTCCCGTGCTGGATCACAACCTGCGGGCCCGACTCGCCGGGCGGCCGCTCCGAAGCTACCGACCCCAGCGCGACTTCCTGGCACTCTTGAATGTCGGGAACGGGCGTGCGATCGGGGGCAAGTGGGGGATCGGCGCCAGCGGAAGATCCGTCTTCCGAGCGAAGGACTGGATCGATCGACGCTTCATGCGCCTCTTCCAGGTGCTCGACGAGGCGGGCGGGTCTTCCCGCCACTTCCCCGCCCCGGACGCGATGGATCCGCTGGCCGAGATGGAGTGCGGCGGCTGCGCGGCCAAGGTCGGACCGGTGCCGCTGCACGCTGCGCTCGCGCGACTCGAGCCTCCGATCCCGGATGCCAGCGTTCGCGTCGGTCTCGAGCACCCCGATGACGCCGCCACGCTCGTTCTGCCGAAGGGCGATGTGGTGCTGACGACCGTGGATGCGTTTCGCGCCTTCACCGACGATCCCTGGCTGGTCGGTCGTGTCGCCGCGGTCAATGCCGTGAGCGACGTGCTCGCCAAGGGCGGACGACCGACGCACGCCCTGGCGATCGTCAGTGTGCCTGCGGGATCGAGCGCTCGACAGAGCGAGACGCTCTACCAGGTGCTCGCCGGTATCCGCGCGGCGCTGGATCCGCTCGGGGTCTCGCTCGTCGGCGGCCACAGCACGACGGCGCCGGAGTTGTTCGTCGGTCTCTCCGTCACGGGCGAGCCGGCCGCGGGCCAGGCGACCCTCGGCCTCGCTGGACTGCGGGTCGGTGACTGCCTCGTCCTCAGCAAGCCGCTCGGGAGCGGTGTCCTGCTGGCCGCGGACATGCGGGGTCTGGCGCGCGGCCGGTGGATCGAGGCGCTCCACGACGGACTGCTCACCGACAACACCGCCGCGGCGCGCGCCGCGCTCGCGCACGGCGTGCTGAGCTGCACCGATGTCAGCGGCTTCGGGCTCGTCGGACATCTGCTCGGGATGCTCGATCGAAGCCGGGTCCGCGCTGAGCTTGGCATCGATTCGATCCCCGTCTATCCGGGTGCCGGAATGTTGCTGGCAAGCGGCCTTCGCAGCACGTTCCACGCCCAGAACGCGATCCTCGAAGACCGGCTCGCGGTCGAACCCGGCATCGGACGCGAGCGGATCGACCTGTTGTTCGACCCGCAGACCTCGGGCGGCCTGCTGATGGGAGTCGCTGCGGGCTCGGCGCTAGCGCTGATCGGAGCGCTGCACCAGGGCGGAGACCACGCCGCCGCAGTCATCGGCCGCGTCACCGCGTGTCACGACTCCGGGGTGGGAATCGACGTCCGCGCCGGTGAAGTGACCGGGTGAGTGCCCACGCCCGAGGCACTCAGCCCTCGTTCCCGCGGTAGAAGACGTCGAGCAGCGAAGCGACATGGGCCTCGACGAACTCGGCTCGCGTCGCCGACGCGCCGGTCAACAGCTCGAACTCGGGACCGAGCGAGTAGACGGTCGCCGCGGCTCCGAACATCATGTAGTAGAGGTGCTCTGGCCGACCGGCTCGTCCGTATCCCTTCTGCTGCGCCTGCTCGACCGCCTCGGTGACGAAGCGGAAGATCGGTCGGATGTGGGTCCGGACCATCCACTCGAGTCGCTCGCTCCGCCGCGTGCCCTCGAGCAGGATGAAGCGGTGGACCTCGGGATTCTCCGCAGCGAACCACACGAACTCGCGCAACAGCTGGCGGGTGCGCGTGATCTCGTCCGTGTCGCGCAATTCGGCGAGGCGACGACCGAGGCGCTCGTGGTAGCGGGCGAAGATCTGATCCGCGGCCGCCCGCCACAGGGCGTCCTTGGTCTTGAAGTGATACGGAAGCGCAGCGAGCGCGACACCGGCACGCCGGGCGATCTCGCGCGTCGTCGCCCCCTCGAAGCCGCGCTCGGCGAAGATCTCGATCGCTGCCGTGAGCAGATGATCGCGGGTCGACTGGCTGCGCTGTTGCGGCCTCCGGCCCGAGTCCCCGCCGCTCTTCGCGCTTTTGGCGCTCACGCGATCCGTCCTTCCCGCGCAGCCGATCCGAACCGGCTCGCAGTCCCGGCAGCCCCGGTCACCGCTTGGCGGTCCCATGGTCCGGACCTACTCTGTCGGGCCCTGATCGCTTGTCAAGGCCAACCCCAACGTCCCCGTCGAGAAGCGCAGATCCCTTCGCGACGCGGGAGATCCGTCGAGGCAACCGTTCCATGTATCCCGCCGTGCATGCCCGCAAGAACCCGCACAAGCCCGCCTACGTGATGGCCTCGACCGGCGAGACCGTGACCTACGGCGAACTCGATGCCCGCTCGAATCAGGGTGCGCAGCTGTTCTGGTCGCTCGGCCTTCGACCTGGAGACCACATCGCGCTCTGCCTGGAAAACCATCCCCGCTTCTTCGAAATCTGCTGGGCCGCGCAGCGCTCCGGCCTGTACTACACCGCGATCAGCACCCGACTCACCCCGGCCGAGATCGAATACATCGTCGACGACTGCGGGGCGCGCGTGTTCATCATGTCCGCCTACCTGGCGGAATCGGCCGCCGCGCTGACGGATCGCTGTCCGGGCGTCGAAGCGCGTTACATGATCGACGGTGTCGCGCCGGGTTGGACGTCCTGGGAAGCGGCAACGGCGTTGCAGCCCGAGACCCCTCTCGAGAAGGAATTCGAGGGCAACGCGATGCTCTATTCATCGGGAACGACGGGCCGCCCGAAAGGCGTCAAGCACCCGTTGATGGGCAAGCCCGCCGGCGCGGTCACGCCGATCGCCGCGATGCTGCTCGGCGTGTTCGGGGCGGATGAGGACTCCGTCTATCTCTCGCCCGCGCCGCTGTATCACGCGGCACCGCTCGGATTCACCATGAGCTTCATGCGACTCGGCTGCACCTGCATCCTGATGGAGCATTTCGACGCCCTCGACTCGATCCGGCAGATCGAGAAGCACCGCGTCACCCACAGTCAGTGGGTGCCGACGATGTTCGTCCGGATGCTGAAGCTGCCCGAAGCGGAACGTGCCCGCTTCGACCTGTCGAGTCTGCGCGTCGCCATCCACGCCGCCGCGCCCTGCCCGATCCCCGTCAAGGAACAGATGATCGCGTGGTGGGGAGAGGTCCTGTTCGAGTACTACGCGGGCACCGAGGGCAACGGGTTCTGCCTGGTGGACAGCGGAAACTGGTTGAAGCACAAGGGCACGGTCGGACGTCCCCTCAACGCGAAGCTCCACATCCTCGACGACGAGGGCGTCTCGCTCGCTCCCGGTGAGATCGGCACGATCTATTTCGAGAGCAGCGTGGCCTTCGAGTACCACAACGCCCCCGAGAAGACGGCGTCGGCGAAGAGCAAAGAGGGCTACACGACGCTGGGCGACGTGGGCTACGTCGACGAGGACGGCTGGCTGTTCCTGACGGACCGCAAGGCCCACATGATCATCTCGGGCGGCGTCAACATCTATCCGCAGGAAGCGGAGAACGTGCTGATCACACATCCCAAGGTGCAGGACGTGGCCGTCATCGGGATCCCGAACGAGGATTTCGGCGAAGAGGTGAAGGCCGTCGTCCAGCCGATCGACATGGCGGATGCGGGACCGGAACTCGAACGCGAACTGCTCGACTACTGTCGAGCGCAGCTGTCGGCGATCAAGTGTCCGCGCAGCATCGACTTCGATCCGGAGCTGCCGCGGCATCCCACCGGCAAGCTCTACAAGCGGCTGCTGAAGGACCGCTATTGGCAGGGCCACGCGACGCGCATCGTGTGAGCCGTTCTCCGGATCCGATGGGCGGATCGTGGAGATCCGCCCATCGGCACAGTCGGTTCCCGCATCCGCGTCAGCGCGCGCCGGCCTGATCGGCGACCGGGACCGGCCGCAGCAGGATCTCGGTGCGCCGGTTCTTCGCCCTTCCGTCGGCCGTGTCATTCGACGCCAACGGAGCGAACGGACCTCGCGATACGGCACGCAGCCGCTCGGGCTTCACACCTTTTTCGGCGAGCATCCGCACCACGATGGCGGCCCGGGCGCCCGCGAGCTCCCAATTGGTGGGAAACTTCGCCTGGAGACCCGGCCCCACCGCCACGTTGTCGGTATGCCCCTCGACGGTGATGATCGAAGTCCCGCCCTTGATCTGCTCCGCGACACGCGCCATCAGATCCGTGCCCCTGGCGCCGAGATTCGCCGACCCCGAGGTGAACAGCAGCTCGTCGGAGACCTGCAAGCGGACCCCGTCGACGATCTGCTGGATCTGCACCTGACCCGACGCGACCTCGGACTGGAGCTCGGTCACCAGCTGCGAGTACGTCCCGGCCATCTTGTTCTTCTGCGATTCGACGGTCGCGATCTGCTCGATCAGCTGGTCCCTCTCGCTTTGAAGTTCTGCGACCTGCACGGTCAGCGCATCGCGATTCACCTGCAGATTCGAGCGCTGCGTCTCGAGTTCATCGTACTTGCCACGGGTCACGCAGGCGACGCTGGATGAGGTCGCGACCAGAGCGGCCAGCAACAGCCAGGTCGTGGAGCGTCTCGATCGGTCCATTCACGATTCCTTTCATCGATAGTCCACGGAAGTCCTGTCGTCCCACCTGGGCCGACCCGCGAACGAACTGAGATCGTACGCGACCTCGCTCGATCCGACGATCGGGCAGACCGCGCATTCGAGGCTGTGCGAGAGGCTCGGGCCGTCCAAAGCCTCTATCGTGTCGGACCACCGGGCAACGGAGGAGGTCGTCATGTCGGGCGTGGTCAACGAGAGCCGCAAGGCGTTCCATGAATTGCTGGCACTGCTCGGCGAGATCGACGAGAGCTATCTCGGACCGAAATGGGGGCTCGGCTCGTCGAGCGACGTCGCCACCGGCTTGCGCTCGGTCATGCATCTGCTGCAGGGCGGGCTCTTCACGTACTTCGAGGAGGACGCCGCGAATCCACGATTCCGTCAGATCGTGTCGCCCACCCGCAAGTTCACGGGCGACAACGCCGACGCGATCTACTTCGACACGCCGGTCGATCCCGCACGCGTGTACCGGGTGCGCGGAAATACCGCCGGAGCCGTCTACATGTCTCTCACCGTCGAAGCCGGCATCGCGCAGGGCGGCTTCGGGAGCAATACGGCCGGCGTACTGAACGACGAACAGATCGACATCGCACCCGATGGGAGCTTCGAGGTGATGGTCGGCGGCCCTGCCCGAAAGCGCGGGTGGCTCGCCCTGCCCGCCGATGCGTCCCGCATCACGACCCGGCACTACTTCGAGAACATGACGCCCGCGGCGGCCGACCAGAGCATCTCGGTCCATCTCGAGATCAGCCCGATCGAACCGACGGGACGGGCCCCCGTTCCGGACGACGCGACGATCGCCGCAGGCATCCGACGCGTCGCGAACTTCGTCCGCAGTCGCACCCTCGAGTTGCCACCACCGGGCGAACGTGAACAACCGGCATTCGTGTCGACGACGCCGAACCAGTTCCCGCCGCCCATCAAGCCCGGTGACTTCACGCTCGCCGCGGCGGATGCCGCGTACTCGATGGCCCCGTATGTGCTCGGGCCCGATCAGGCGCTCGTCATCACTGGCCGCTGGCCGAAATGCCGCTGCGCGAACGTCTCGCTCTGGAATCGACACATGCAGACGTATGACTATGCGACCCGGTCCGTCTGTTTGAATCGAGCGCAGACCCGCCTCGACGCGGAGGGCCGATTCCGCATCGTGATCGCGCATCGGGATCCGGGCGTTCCCAACTGGCTCGACACCGAGGGGCGTCCGTTCGGCCTCGTGTTCTGGCGCTTCATGCTGCCAGACGGAGAGATCGAGACGCCCCACGCCGAGATCATCACGCTGACTCGAGAGACACAATGAGCCGACATCGAATCCTCGCGCTTCTGCTCGCCCTGACATCCTCACTGAACGCAGCGGGGGCGGCCCGTGCCGAAGAGTCCCGCACCCTGCTGCTCGCCACCACGACCAGCGTGCAGGACACGGGGCTGCTCGAAAGTCTGCTGCCGACGTTCACTGAAGCCACCGGCATCGAGGTGCAGGTCGTCGCGGTCGGAACCGGGGCCGCGCTGCGGATGGGCGCCGAGGGGAACGCCGATGCGCTCCTCACCCACGCACCCGACTCGGAGAAGGCGCTGCTGCAGTCCGGCGCCGTCGACCGACGGGTCGAGATCATGCAGAACTACTTCGTGCTGGCGGGCGCGGCCTCCGATCCCGTCGGTGTGCGCGCAGCCGGATCGGCAATCGAGGGGATCAAGAAGATCCAGGCCGCCAAGGCGCCCTTCGTCAGCCGGGCCGACGACTCGGGCACCCACAAGCGCGAGGTCGAACTGTTCCGCGAGGCAGGACTCGATCCGGACGAGCGCTGGCCCGCCTACACCCGGACCGGCGCGGGGATGGGGCTTTCGCTGCAGGTCGCCGGCCAGAAGCAGGCCTACATCCTTTCGGACATCGGGAGCTTCCTCGCATTCAAGAAGGAGACGGGCCTCGAAGCCATGACCGGGCAGGATCCTTCACTTCGCAACGTCTACTCGGTGCTGCGCGTCAGCCCCGCGAAGCATCCCCGCGTTCACGCCGCCGAAGCCGACGAATTCATCGCCTATCTCGAGCGCCCCGACACGCAGATGCGCATCGGCCAGTTCGGCCTCCAGCGATTCGGGCAACGATTGTTCGATCCGCTAGGTGGCTCCGGGGAGTGAGCAGTTGCACGAACTCCACAGCAGCGACCTGCTCGAGATCACGCTTCGCACGCTGTCGGTCTGCCTGACCGCGCTGCTGATCGCCCTGGCGATCGGGGTTCCGATCGGGATCGCACTCGGTCGACGTCAGTTCCCCGGTCGGCGTGCCCTGCTCGGCGTGATCAATTCGGGCATGGGCGCACCACCGATCGTCGTGGGTCTGATCGTCGCGCAGATGTTCTTCCGCAACGGTCTGCTCGGTCGGCTCGAACTCTGGTACTCCGTCGAGGCGATGGTGACCGCGCAGGTGCTGATCGCCCTGCCGCTGATCGTCGCGCTGGTGATCGCGGCCGTATCGGCGCTCGATGTCGACTGGGAGCTGCAGGTCCGCACGCTGGGCATCTCCGCGCGCTGGCGCACGTGGCTGCTGCTGCGCGAGATCCGGCTCGGGCTGCTCGCTGCCGTGATCGCGGCTCTCGGTGGCATCCTGTCCGAAGTCGGCGCCGTGATGCAGACCGGGGGAAACCTCGAGGGCGAGACGCGCGTGCTGACGACCGCGATCCTGATGTATACGAACATGGGTCTGTTCGAATCCGCCTACGCGCTCGCGGCGATCCTCGTCGGGCTGATGTTGACCCTCGCCGGGCTGCTGACATGGGTCCAGTACGGAGCGCGCTCGTGACTGCGGCGCTTCGTGTCGAGAACCTGCAGGTGATCCGCCAGAGCCGTGCGGGCCGATTCACGCTCAGCGTGCGGGATCTCGCGCTCCGTCCGGGCGAAGTGCTGGCGGTGCTCGGCCCGAACGGATCGGGCAAGAGCACTCTGCTGCGCGTGCTCGCTGGACTCGAATCACCGGCCGCGGGACGTGTCGAGCGACAGGCCACCGGGCCGGTCACGATGGTGTTCCAGCGCCCGATCGCGTTCGCGGGAACCGTCGACCACAATGTGCGCATAGCACTTCGATCGATCGGACTCGCCCCGTCCGAGATCCGGCGCCGTGTCGACGACTCACTCGGACACTTCGGAATCGCAGCTCTCGCCGAGCGCCGCGCAGATCGCCTCTCCGGCGGAGAACTTCGACGTCTCGTCCTCGCACGGGCCTTCGCCCTCGAGCCGGCCGTACTTCTGCTCGACGAACCCTTCGATGATCTGGACCACGAAGCCCAGGAGTTGCTGTCGCGTGACCTTCGTCAGGCCGTGGCACAGACCCGGGTGGCGGTCGCCGTCGTGACCCACGACCTGCGACGGGCGGTCGGCGTCTGCGATCGCATCGCCGTGCTGTGCAACGGCGCGCTCCAGCAGGTCGACTCGCGCCGCACTGTGCTCGAGCGCCCGTGCTCGCCAACGGTGGCGCGACTCGTGGGCATGACGAACCTGGTAGCCGCGACCCTCGGCGCGCACGACACCGCGATCGTCGATCCGGAGCATCAACTTCCGACGGCTGGCGCGGGGCCGCCAGGGGCCGAGGTGTGGATCGGGATCCGACCCGAGCACTTGAAAGTCGATGTGGGACGTGGCGAGGGGGAATCGATCGGCAAGGCGGTGGTCGACTCGATCGCCTCGGACAGCGTCCTCACGACACTCTCGCTGCGCTGGGCGGGCACGCTGCTGCGCACGCATCTCGTCGCGGGTCGCGGCCTCGCCCGCGAGATCGCCGTCGGAGACGCCGTCTCGCTGTCGGTTCGCCGCGAGGATGTACACGTCCTGCCTCGTGGGCAGGATGCAGCTCGCGCCGATCGCTGACGCGACGCCCCGCCCGACCACGAGCCGGGCGAGCGACATTGCAGTGCCCGGGAACCATCTCCATGTCCATATCCATATATAGAAGCAGGACCCGCGGGCGGATCGGATTCCAGTGGGGCTGCAATGTGTCCCAGCGGGCGGCAGGCCAGACGAGTCAACAAGCTGTTGTGATTTCTCCGCGCCGGCCGATACGACCGGACGTATGGGCCATTCCGACTCGCCTCGACTCCCCGATCCCGATCAACTCCAGGACCGCAGCGAACTGCGTCCGCCGCTATCGCTCACCGAGCTCGCCGAACTGCTCGTCAAGGCGAAGCTGCTGACCAACTCCCAGGCGAACGACATCGAAGCGCGCACCATGACGCTGCGGAGTCAGGTCCTCAAGGAGAAGGTCGGCAGCGTGAGGTCGCAGGCCGCTGCCCGCTACGACGTCTCGCCCGCCGAGATCATCTCGGCCGCCAATCATCCGCATCCGACCTCGCCTCGCCGGAAGCTCGACGAGGAGGCGATCGCCCAGGTGATCGCCGAAGCGTCGATGTATCCGTACCTGAAGATCGATCCGCTGAAGCTCGACAACAAACTGATCACCTCCACGCTGTCGCGGGCCTATTCGCACCGGCACGTCGTGATGCCCGTCCGCCGGGAGGGCCCGCTCCTCGAACTCGCGATCACCGATCCCTTCGACAGCGCCCTGCGCGAATCGATCGAGTCGACGCTCGACGGTCCGGTCAGTTACGTGGTCTCGAGCAAGAAGGACATCCTCGCGATCCTCGAGCGGGTCCATGGCTTCCGTTCGAAGGTCGACAAGGCCTCGCAGGAGCTCGCGCCCGGCGGTGGCCAGACGGCTCTCGTCGAACTCGTCGAGCTGCGCAGCAACGAACAGCTCGCTGCGTCGAGCGACGAGCACGTGATCGCCGCCGTCGACTATCTGCTCAAATTCGCGTTCGATCAGCGAGCCTCGGACATCCACCTCGAGCCCAAAGCCGGCGGAGCCTCGATCCGCTTCCGGATCGACGGCATCCTGCACGAGATCGAGTCCCTCCCGCTCAGCGTCCACGGTGCCATCACGTCGCGCATCAAGGTGCTGGCGCGCATGGACATCGCCGAGCGCCGCAGACCGCAGGACGGTCGCATCAAGACGCATCGAGGCGAGCAGGAGGTCGAACTGCGCGTCTCCAGCATGGCGACGGCGTTCGGCGAGAAGGTGGTGATCCGTGTCTTCGATCCAAACGTGCTCCTGGCCGAGCTGCACGAGCTCGGATTCACGCCCTCCGAGCGCGAGCGCTTCGAGGGCTGGATCACCTCGCCGTCGGGTCTGATCCTCGTCACCGGCCCGACCGGATCGGGCAAGACGACCAGTCTCTACTCGACGCTCCGCTACCTCTCCGGACCCGAGATCAACATCACCACCGTCGAGGATCCGATCGAACTGATCGATGCGCGCTTCTGCCAGGTGCAGGTGCAGCGACAGATCGACGTGACGTTCGCCCACGCCCTGCGCACGATCCTGCGTCAGGATCCCGACATCATCATGGTGGGCGAGATCCGTGACGCGGAGACCGCCGCCATGGCGGTGCAGGCCGCCCTGACCGGACATCTCGTCTTCTCGACCGTGCATACCCGCGACGCCGCGGGCGCCATCACCCGATTGACCGAACTCGGCGTCGAGCCCTTCCTGCTGTCGAGTGTGCTGCGCGGCGTGCTGGCACAGCGGCTGGTCCGCAAGATCTGCGCGAACTGCGGGGTGGACGGACGACTCACCCCCGACCAGGTCGCGGCGCTCGGCATCAAGGTTCCGGTCGAACGGCGCGAGCAACTGCCCGTCCGATCGGGCCAGGGATGCCCCGAGTGTCGCCACACCGGGCTCTACGGACGCATCGGCGTCTTCGAGATGCTCGACGTCGGACGGCGCGTCCAGGCCCTGATCCGTGACGGTCGCGACGCCAACGAAATCGCCGATGCCGCTCGTATCGAGGGCATGAAGAGCCTGCGCGAGTGCGCGATCCGACGGCTTGCCGAAGGTGTCACGACCTTCGAAGAAGTCATCCGCATCACGGCGGACAACACATGAGCCAGGGGCCCGCACAGGATCTCGCGATCCTGATCCGCTCAGGCTGGAGACTGGTTTCGTTCGAGACCTTCGAAGAGGATCGCGCGCTGCGCGTGATCGAGAGGGTCGCCGAGGGACTCGAGCGCAAACCCATGGTGTGGACGAGCGCCTCGGGGTTCACCGGCAGCGGCGACGGCGCGGGTGAACTCGAGAACGGGATCGAGTCGATCAAGAAGATCTCCGAACCGGCGATCTTCGTCCTGCTGGATGCCCATGCGGCGCTGCGCTGCGCCATCACGACCCGAAAACTCCGCGACCTCCTGCCGCTGCTCGCCAAGCGAAAGCAGGTGGTGGTGATGGTCGGGCCCGTGATCGAGATGCCCGTCGAACTGGTGCGGGAGGCCGGCCATGTCGCGATGCCACTGCCCCGGGCCGACGAGCTCGAAGCTTTGTTCAGTCGCGTCCTCGATCAGGCGGACGCATCCGCGAATGCGGACTGGCTGGGAGCGTGCGTGCGATCGGCCCTCGGCCTGACCGCCGCCGAGGCAGTGCGCGTGCTCCGGAAAGCCGTCGCCCTGAGCGACGGACTGAGTGCGGTCACGGCCTCGCACATCGTGCGCGAGAAGAGTCTGGCTCTGCGGCGAACACCGGCCCTCGCGTTCCACGACACCGATGAGGGCCTCGAACGCGTCGGAGGTCTCGACGCGCTGAAATCCTGGCTCCGTGAGCGTCGCCGCGCGTTCGGCGAGGAGGCCCGCAGCTTCGGACTTCCGCTGCCGCGAGGTCTGCTGCTGCTCGGTGTGCAGGGCTGCGGGAAGTCCCTCTCCGCCAAGTCGGTTGCCGTCGAATGGGGCTTTCCGCTGCTGCGACTCGATCTGGCGTCGGTGTTCGCCGGCGGAGCCCAGAGCCCGGAGGCAGCCATCAAGGAAGCGATCAACGTCGCCGAGTCGATTTCGCCCGCGGTGTTGTGGATCGACGAGATCGAGAAGGGATTCGCGGCGACGGATCGCGACCCGCATGCGAGCCGGGTATTCGGATCGTTCCTCACGTGGTTGTCCGAGAAGACCGAGCCGGTCTTCGTGGTCGCGACCGCGAACGAGGTGGCGGGCCTGCCTCCCGAACTGCTGCGGCGTGGCCGATTCGACGAACTCTTCTTCGTCGATCTGCCGACCACCGCCGAACGCACCGAGATCCTGGCCATCCACCTGCGCAAGCGCGACCGCGATCCGAAGCAGTTCCAGCTCGAGCAACTCGCCGAGGAGGCCGAACGCCTCTCCGGAGGCGAACTGGAACAGGTCGTCAGTGCGGGCCTCTATTCCGCATTCGCCGAGGGCCGCGAACTGACGGACAACGACCTTCTGAACGCCATCCACGAGACGATTCCGCTGTATGACACCTACGAGGACAGGATCAAGGACTTGCGCGACTGGGCCCGCACCCGGGCAAGGTCGGCCAGCACCGATTCACGGGTCGCCGACCTCTTCGCTCGCTGAACCCATCCGATCGGGCAGTTCGACCGGAAGCGGGGCGTCCGGCGACGAGTCGCTTTGCCTCGAGCAGCCCGTCTGGCCGAGCATCGAGCGCCGAACCGGTCCGGATCGCCGCGACCGCCCCACTCGCTGGTTCGACTCTCTGCTCGGCCATCGACGCCGGGCTCGCGGCCGCCGCGCGAGCGAGAGCCGCAACATCTACGTCGACGTGTATCTGGCGGGCGACGTGATCCTGGCGGCCCTGATCTTCGGTCTGAACGTCCTCGATGCGGGACTGACCCTGCATCACCTCGCCCACGGCGCGGTGGAGCTGAACCCCCTGATGGATCGGCTGATCCAGTGGGGCCCGATCTGGTTCCTGCTCGAGAAGATCTTCGTGATCGCCCTCTGCATCGGCGCCCTCCTGATCCACAAAACGTTCCGGATCGCGCGCCGGGCTGCCCTCGTCCTGCTCGCCGTCTACGGCCTGCTGATGGTCCAGCACATGGTCCTGCTGTAGCGCGAAGGCGCGAAACCCCGCACTGGACTGCAGGGCGATCCCCTCCATTCGCAGGCAGGCACCGCCTCCAACCGCGCGGATCGGGTCCCCCGAGACCGGCCCCTCGCAACCTGTTTCGTACCCCGCAAATAATGCGGAAAGCTCAAGAAGATCAAGACCTTTTCCGATGTTCTGGTCGTACGACTTGGCATCCAGGAGGCTCCCCATGACCCCCACCCGACACCAGTCCGGCTACACGCTCGCCGAGATCGTCGTGATCACCGCGACGATGGGCGTGCTGATGAGCATGGCGGTTCCCGGCACGCGCCGATACGTCACCGACCAGAACGCCTCGGACATGGCGCGCACGGTCGCCTCGGCGTTCCAGATCGCGCGCAGCGACGCGCTCCGGACCGGTCGTAATCAAGTCGTCTTCTTCCGCGTCGGCGGCGCCGGCGACGTCGCCGGGAATCCGCTCGAGGACGTGGATGGCACGGTCGCCGCGGTCCTGATCCTCGACGACGGTCCGACCGGATCCCCGAACCAGAATTGCGAGATCGATGCGGGTGAGAGCATCCGGACCATCGCCCCCGACACCACCCTCAGCTGGGGTCAGTCGTTCGCGCCCGGCACCAAGGCTCCGGGAGATCTGAGCGCCGCGAGCAACAGCTCCGGCTCGAGCTTCGTGACACCGGCCGGTGCGGCCACGACCTGGGTGCAGTTCCGCTCCGATGGAACGCCCGTCGCGATCGACAGCGGATGCAACGCCGGGACGGTCGGCAGCGGCAACGGCGCCATCTACTTCACGAACGGCGATCGCGATCAGGCCGTCGTGCTGAGCGCCCTCGGCTCCGTACGCACCCACGGCTGGGATCGCGCTGCCAGCTCCTGGACCAACTAGTCCAGTGACCGGAGTGAATCCCGTGGACCACAACCTCCTGCGACGACGTCGCGCCGGCATGACGCTGGTCGAAGTCTTGATCACCATGCTGATCCTGGCCGGTGGTCTGCTCAGCATGGCGAGTGTGCAGATCCAGTCCATGCAGGGCGGCCAGAACGGGCGACACCTGACTCAGGCGACGAGCCTGGCTGCCTCGCAACTCGAACAGTTGCAGCGCGCCACGTGGCCGAACATTCCCGCCACCGCCTGGACGGCTCCGATCGCGGCGGATCAGGTCCAGCAGCGCGCCGACGTCGACCAGCCGTACGCGATCTCGTGGCGCATCACGACGCTCACCCCGAACGTGACCCGCGCGATCGACGTGCGCGTGAACTGGACCGAGGCGAACGGACGCGCCCGCAGCGTCACCCTCTCGACGATCCGGCACAACCACGAGGCTCTCTAGATGATCCGCCGCAGCCAGGCCTTCACTCTGGTCGAACTCCTGATCGCCACCACCATCATGGGTGTGGTGCTGGTGTTCGTTTTCGGCACGATGGTTTCGAGCCAGAAGAAGGCTGCATCGATCGACGATACGGTCGAGGTCCAGCAGGCCGCGCGTCAGATCGCCGACATCATCGAACGCGACCTGCGGCACACCGGCATGATGGTCGCCGACTCGGCCGCGATGTGCGGCGTCGACAACACCAACGCGCCCGATCGCTTCTGGGTGACCGACTGGGAGACCGTCATTCCAGGCGTCGATCTCGATCCACGACTCGGGGCGACTCTGATCGGCGCGGTCAACCTGCCCCTCACATCCTTCTTCGTGGTCGACTCGCTGGTGCTCGAGGAAGCCACACCGGCTCCCGCCTACGACACGGACGGCGACGCCGTTCCCGACAGCGACTTCGCGCTCGGCGGTGGGGTGATCATCGCGGACCAGAGCAATCCAGCCCGCGGCAGCGCGTGCGGGACGATCACCGGCGTCACGCCGCCGAACCTGTTGCGCGTGAACCTCGAAGCGGGCGCGCTCTCGGCGGTCGTGGTCGGAATGCTGACCCCCAGCTTGATCGCCGTGCCGGCGACCGAATACGCGGTGGACAACTCAGGCCGACTCTTCCGCGGCCCGTTCCAGCTGGCGGAGAACGTCGAAGATCTCCAGGTGGCGTGGTTCATCGATGCCGACGCCGACAACGTAGTCGACGCCGGCGAGTACCTCGGCGACGGAGTCTCCGCCGACTACGCCGCGCTCGGAACCAATGCGGCGAATCTGCGTGAGGTCCGTCTGAGCGTCGTGATGCGCACGCCACGACCGGACCAGGAACTCACGACGGGAAATCCGATCATCACCGAGAATCGAGTCGCCGCCGCCCCCGTCAACGACGGCTTCCGGCGACGGGTCTACACGACCGTGGTGCGGCTCAGGAATCTCGGTCGGAGGATCCAGTTCTGATGGACCATCGCTCTCCTCGACGCTCTCCTCGACGGGCCCGACGCGAACGCGGCGCCGCCCTGATCATCACGATGATCGTGCTGATCGCCCTCGCCTTCCTCGGCATGTCGACGCTGGCGACCGTGATGAGCGACCAGCAGATCTCGGGCTTCCAGACCCGCAGCCGCGTGGCCTTCCATGCGGCAGAAGCCGGACTCGCGACGGTCATGGGCAATCTGAATGGCGCTGGTACGCCCGTGATCAGCGTCGCCTCTCTCGGTGACACGAGCCTCTATCCGAATGGCCAACCGGCCTACGGGCCCGACGTCTCGGTCGCGAATCCGATCGAGGATCTCGGCGCGGTCGGTGCTTCGGGAATGAATCTGCGCATCGGAAACGGTGGACCGCGATACCAGGTCCAGTACTGGAAGATGAACGTGCAGGGCACCGCACCCGGCGGCTCCATGAGCCGGGTCGAGGTGGCAGCAGGCGTGCTCCGAGGAAACTGATCCCGGCGCACCACCGATCCAGGAGATCCAGATGAAGAACCCCCTCCAGTTGCTTCGTGACCGTTCGGCCCATCTCGCGGTGTTCCTCGCCTGCCTGATGCTGCCGATCCAGTCGACGCGTGCGGACATCGACGCGGATCTCTTCCTCTTCACCACTTCGGTGCCACCGAATGTGTTGATCCTGCTCGACAACTCGGGATCGATGAACGAGATCGTCTGGCATCCCGCCTACAACCCGACGGTCACGCCGAGCTGCACCTACTACGCCAACGACTCGACCCAGACGATCACGAGCACGATCTCCCGCACGAGATGCGGCAACACACGGACGCTGTATCACGACCCCACCTCGGTCGGGGGAACCCGTTTCAGTGGCCACTATCTGAACTGGTACTTCAGCAACGCCGCCACCCCGTACATGGCCGACATCAATGCCACCAACAATGGCACCCGGGCCTGTGCCGGTGTCACCCCGACGACCTACGCGAAGTATCGACGCAACCGCATGACGGCGGCAAAGCAGGTCGTGCGAGACACGATCTGCCGGGTCGTCGCCAACAAGGAAGTCCGATTCGGTCTCGCGGTCTTCCGCGACGCCAGCGATCCCAACGGTGGATTCGTGACGGTCGGCGCCGACGACCACACCGCGACCCACGCCCTCGCACTCGAGAGCGCTATCGCGGGCACCACCGCAGACACCTGGACGCCGCTCGGAGAGTCGCTCTTCCAGGTCTACACGTACTTCATGGGGCGCTCGACCGGCCAACAGACACCCGGCGCCACGTCAGGAACTCTGCCCATCTACCAGTACAACACGTCGACGGTCGGCGTCGGGGGTGACTTCGATTCGGGTGGCCCGCCCGGCGTCCCGGTCTGCCCCATCGGCTACAGCTGCCAGAAGAACTTCGTCATCGTGATCACGGACGGCGAGCCGACCAAGGACGACTTCGACGCCAGCCCGTCGAGCACGGCCATGGGCTTCACCAACTACGGCAACCTGATCGGAGACTTCAATTCCGACGGCCAGGTCGAGGTGCCCGGCACGACCGATGAAGAGGCCTTCTACCTCGACGACATCGCCAAGTTCATGCACGCGAAGGACTTCAGGCCGGACATGACCGGCGACCAGTTGATCGACGTCTACACGATCGGGTTCACGACGAACGGCGCTGCAAACGCGCTGCTCCAGAAGACCGCCCAGCAGGGAAACGGCACCTTCTTCACCAGCAACAACGCGGAGGAACTGACCACCGCGATCGTCGCGACCATCACCGACATCATCGAGAAGTCGCAGTCCTTCACCGCGGCCACCGTGCCCTCGACCCGCACCGCGGCGGGTGGCGATTTCTATACGAGCTACTTCCTCCCCACCGGCAAGTCGCCGTTCTGGCAGGGTCACCTGCGGGCCTTCGGGATCGACGCGGCCGGCAACATCTATGACCAGACGGGTGCCTGCCCGCTCCAGGATCCGACGACCGGCGAGTGCAACAGCGGGCCCTTCCTGCCCGGCGTACAACCCTACTGGGACGCGGGCGAAGAGGTCCCGCTGCCGGGCGTCCGCAATCTCTATACGACGCGGCTCACGGGGTCGGTGACCAACCGGGTTGCGTTCGACTCGACGATCACGAGCACCGACCTCGCGGTGGCCGCCTTCACGGCCGCGCCCGCACCGGCGCCGAACCCCATCTATCCCGGCAGCGGTGCGCTGAATGCGACGGGGCTCAGCAACGAGATCGTCAGCTACGTGCAGGGTTGCGAATGGGCAACCGGAGTGGCCGGGGCGAACGTCAACGCCGACGTCACCTGCGTGCCTCGGGACTGGAGGCTCGGCGACATCTTCCACTCGGCGCCGGTCGTGGTCGGACTGCCGCGATCCGCGCAGGGCGAGGTCTCGTACTCGGCCTTCGCGACGACCTACAACAGTCGGCGGCGGATCATCTATGCCGGAGCCAACGACGGATTCCTCCACGCCTTCGACGCGGGGACCTGGAACGCCGCGGCGACTCCGCCCGCCCACAACCGCGGCACGGGCGCCGAGCTGTTCGGCTTCATGCCCTGGCAGGCTCGCAAGAGCGTCAAGAACCTGCGGATCGACGATCCCGCGAATCGGACCTACTACGTCGACGGATCCCCCCAGGCCGCCGATGTCTGGATCTACCCCACGACGACGACGGCCACCAAGGCGTCGAACGGCAGCGAATGGCGCACCTACCTCATCAGCGGCATGCGTCAGGGCGGAAAGAGCTTCTTCGCCCTCGACGTCACCGATCCGACGGCGGCCGGATACCCGGCCCACGTGTGGGATTTCCCGAGCGAAGCCGATCCGAACACGACCGCCAATGCGGGCTCGATCCTGCCCTACCTCGGCGAGGGCTGGTCGCAGCCCGTGATCACGCGCGTGCGCGTGAAGATCGGCGCCAACACCAACAGCGGCAAGGGGTTCGAACGCTGGGTGATGATCATCGGCGGCGGCTTTGCGCCGAGCGGAGATCCGAACGACACCGCCGCCTACTCGGCGTCGGCGATCGAGGGTCGCTCGATCGTGATGGTGGACATCAAGACCGGCAAGGTGCTCGCAATGAAGCGATTCACCACGACCGGACCGCTCACCGATCCCCAGCGCCAGATGCTCTACGCCATCCCGTCGACGCCCTCCGTGCTCGATCTCGACAACGACGGATTCGCCGACGAGCTCCTGATCGGTGATCTCGGCGGACAGCTGTGGAAGTGGGTCATCAAGCCGCTCGGTGAGGATCGCGTGAACGACGGCTCGACGCTCGGCGACTTCAGCCAGCCGAACTGGATCTTCAAGAAGTTCTTCCAGACTCCGGTGACCAACATCGCCGGCGTGAATCACTACAACAGCATCTACTACCCGCCCGCGGCCGCCTACCAGGCCAAGCAGCTCTGGTACAGCTTCGGGACCGGCGAGCGCAACAACATCAAGTACCCGGGCGTCGCGGTCGCCGACGAGAACAATCGTGTCTACGCGATCCGCGACACGGATCCGCTCGAGACCGCGGTCATCCCGCGCGCGACGCTGCTCGAAGCCGACCTGACGGACGTCTCGGCCAACAACAGCTGCACGTCCATCGTGAATTCGGGGTACTACTTCAAGCTCGCGGATGGTGAGAAGATCGTCACGAATACCGAGATCTTCGCGGGCGTCGTCCTGATCGGCTCGTTCACACCCGCCAACACCGGCGACCCCTGCACGTCCAAAGGCATCGGCACCCTGTACGTCTTCGGCATCGCGTGCGGGGACGGCTACTTCCAGGACGCCGGCGGCAATCCGCAACGCGCCCTGGCGCTCGGCGAGGGAATGCCGACCGATCCGCAGGTGTCCGTCGGTGTCGACGGCAAGGACAACATGGTGTTCATCGAGAAGAGCGGTGCGGACCTCGAGAGCATCAAAGCACCGAACATCCCCGCTGGCGCCAAGACGCTCCTGTACTGGCGTGAAGTCCAATGATGGAGACGACCATGAAGCGACAATCTCGATGGGCGGCCGTTCTGCTCCTGATCATCGGCCTTGCGCCGCTGGTGCTGGCAACGACTGCCGCGGCGGACGACACGGATCGTGGCTGGGGGATCGTGATGTCCCGGGATCTCGGCAAATCGACGCTCGAGATCGGCAATCGGACGTTTCGCGTCACGCCGCAGACCGTCTTCAAGGACAAGGCCGGGGCTCTCGTGACCTTCGAGACGTTCGAGATCTTCGACGTCCATCAGGACATGTTCGACATGGCGGATGCGACCGTGGTGGAATACGTGAGTGTCGCGACGGCGTCCGGTCCCGAACTCGAATCCGTGAAAGTCGTGTCCGAGCTGCCGCGCTGAATCGAGCGATCGCCGACACCCGACCGGGCGGACGGCGACTCCGGGAGAGATCGATGAGGGCGATCGACGGAATCCGAACTCTGCGCGAGGCACTCGTGCTCGCATGCTTGCTGGTGCTTGCGTGCGGAGCCGACGAAGCGCCTCCCGGAACGGCGATGGTGACGAAGCATGACGCCAGCCATGTCAACACGGCTCCGTCGATCGCGTCGCTGCACTTCGTCCCGCAACGACCCGCACCGGGCGAATCCGTGCAGGCGGTGGCGACCGCCAGCGATCCCGACGGCGATCCGGTGACGCTCACCTATGCATGGCAGATCGACAGTCGACGCCTGCTCGAGACCGGGCCCCGGATCACGCTGCCGGACAATGCGACCAACGCCAGAATCACCGTCACCGTCGTCGCGCACGATGGCGAGGACGAAAGCGAGGCGAGGAGCGAGCACTTCCGGGCGGGAAATCGCGCGCCGCGCGTGACTGCACTCGATATCGAAACCGTCGAGATCGAGGGCCGGCAGGGCAACACGCCCCACTGGCGTGTCGTCGCGGAGGTCTCCGACCAGGACGGCAACCAGGCGTCCGTCCAGTATCAGTGGATCATCAACGGCTCGGTCGTCGAGGAGGGCACGGACGTGTTCGCGAAGGACCGCGCCGCGCGCGGCGACGTCATCAACGTTCGCGCAACACCCTTCGACGGACAGAGCCACGGATCGACGCTCGAAAGCCCCGCCATCGAGATCGCCAACTCGCCGCCCGAGATCGTCTCGTCGCCGCCCGGCCTGGATGCCTCCGGGGTGTTCCGCTACGAGCCCAAGGTGCATGACCGCGACCCCGGCGATCGACTCAGCTATCGGCTCTTGCAGGGTCCACCGGGTATGCAGATCGATTCCGAATCGGGGCTGCTCGTCTGGCAGCCCTCCGCCCGGAACGTCGGATCGCATCAGGTCGCATTCGAAGTCAGTGATCCGTACGACGGTCACTCGCGGCAACTGTTCCAGGTGAAGGTCGAAGTGGGTGGCGCTCCGTCGCCCGGGCCAGCCTCTGCGCGATGAGCGGAGACACCTCGTCGTTGCGGGAAACCTATCGCCGGGCGCGCTCCCTCGGGTTCGATGAACAGCTGCGCGAGTGCATCGATCAGCTCCAGAATCCGCAGATGATCGCGGGAGACCTCGAAGCAGCGCACGCCGATTGCGCGGCCACGGCCAGGGGCTGCTACGGGGTGCGGCCGGGCAAGCCACCCGTGGACGATCTCGGTGACGCCGTCCGCTGGTTCTACCCGTCGCGCGACATCTTCGTCGTGCGCGACTCCTCGTCCTTCACCTGTCTCGCGGAGCGGATCGAGACGGTTCCCCCGGATCGGGCGGCGACGGATGGCTTCGAGGGACTCGACTATCTCGCGATCAGCTGCACGGCAGCGCGCCGACCGATCCTCGGCGTCGTGCAGTCGGGCATCGATACCACCGCCTATCCGATGCTGCTCCGACTGCTCGCTTCCGTGTGCGAACTCGGGCACGTCCCCCAGCTCGATCGCCTGGACCGCCTGTGCTTCAAGGGCGCGCTCGGGGCAGCGCCCTGCTTCGATCTCCATCTGATGCTCTGGGCCGAGTGGTCCGGAGAGGACACGGCGCCCGAACGCACACCGATCAGTCAGCTCACGCGCGATCTCGCCGAGAAGGCCAAACTGGCCCTCACCAGGGCGAAGCGCTTCCCGCCGATCATCGGCGACCTGGTGTGCTTCCAGATGAATCCGCACCGCTTCGACGGGCGGGTGCGCTTCGATTGGCGGGTCTGAAGCGACTGCGCGAGCGCGCTCAGCTCGGAACCTTGCCGCCGCGGAGTTCGCAGTCACTGAGACGCATGAAGGTCTTCGTGCCCGCGATCTGGCAGCTCACGATCGGGTTCTTGGGATCTTCCGCCACCGACTTCGATTTCCGCTTGTAGTAGGCGCGCAGCTTTGCCTTGCTGCCCCCCTCGGCCCCGTCAGGAGCGTCCGCGTCTGCTCCCTCGGCGGGCTTGCTCGCCGACTTCTTGGGATCCTTGCCGAGCTTGTCGACTTCTTCGATCACCGAGCAACCGAGCGCGAACGACAACACACACGCGGCGACCAGCCAGCCTACGCACCGATTCCTGCCGAGTCCGGGATTCGTCTTCATCTTCCGGTGTGGATCGGCAGAACGTCCTGTCCAGCTGAAGTCCTGGAACTCTTCGCGTCGGTCCCTAGCGACGGCCAGGCTCCCGCAGGGGAACCGCTTCGGTCGCAGACCCGCTGCGAACCACGCGCAACGGTGTGATCGGCTCG
Organism: bacterium; assembly: GCA_031413515.1. GTDB lineage: Bacteria > Myxococcota_A > UBA9160 > UBA9160 > UBA4427 > TMED88. The sequence continues at coordinate 42,174 of JANOFF010000112.1, read as the reverse complement.
AGATGCTGGATCAGGAAGGGCCGGGTCACGCCGTTCTCAGCGTCGATCGCGACCATGTGTCCGAGGGGCAGCACGCCCTGCTGCGTGCTCGTCGCGTCGTCGCACACCGTGCCGCGACAGCCGGTGTACTCGCTGTCCGTCTGCCGGATCCGGACCCGGTCGCCGTTCTTGAATCCCATCCCGCCCTCCCGCCTTCGCCTCGCACGCCGGAACTCCAGCACAGCTCATCCACAAACTGCTGGATCGGCCCGAACACCGCGAATCGGTAGCAGAAACCCGCCCGCGCGGCTGGCCGGTCAGGCGATCCGGCTAGTCGTGCCAGTAGCGGGCCACCAGAGGCGAGGGCGTCGCGACGCTGGTCAACCAGAGTTGATGGATCGCGCGGCTCGCGCCGACATGCAGCAGGCGTCGCGCCGAGTCGGTCTCCGGAAACTGCGCCGCGTCCACATCCACCAGGATCACGTAGTCGAACTCGAGTCCCTTCACCTCGCCGATCTCCGTGACCTCGACCCCGGCCGCGAAGCTGAAGTCCTGATCGCGTACCCAGCGCAGCCGCGGCAGCTCGCAGCGCTCGAGACCCGTGAAGTACACCTCGCTGATGGCCGGCGACGGAGTGAGGATCGCCACCGAGGCCCGCGGCTCTTCGCGCGCCAGGTCGCGCAGGGCATCGGCGAGGAAGGCGACACAAGCTCCCCGATCGGTGAACCGGAACAGTTCGACGGGCGGGCCCTCACGCGGCGTCTCCGGCGCGTCGACGTCCTCGACCAGATCTTCGAGCACCGCGCGCGAGAACTCGACGATCGGACGCGACGAGCGGTAGCTGACGCGCAGAGTCTCGATCTCGTGACCCTCGATTCCCAGATGACGAAAGAACTCGGACCAGGACGTGAATCCACTGTTCTGAACCAGGTGCTGCTGGGTGTCGCCGGCCAGTGTGATGGTGGCCTCCGGTGTCATGCAGTCGAGCAGCACCTGGACCTCGAGGGGCGAGAAATCCTGCACTTCGTCGATCACCAGATGACGCATCCGGATCGGCTTGCGTCCCGCACCGAGCAGCGGACCGACCCGCAGCTGCCAGGCGCGCAACAGCAGCGCGTCGTCCTCGGGATCGAGTTCGGCCTGGGCTTCCTCATCCCCGGACATCCTCGCGAAGACGTCCTCGAGCTGGACGCGATGCCAATCGGCGAAGCGCCGCAGCTCGTCGCTCGTGAAGGCGTCGGGTGTGCTCCGGGCACAGGCCTCGGCGAGCAGATCGGCGTCACGCAGGACGGTCGCCCAGTCATCCAGGGCCCGGGCCGACGTCGGCTCGCCCGCGCTGCGCGAGCAATGGAGCTCGAGCGCCACGCTACACAGCGGATGCAGCTTGATGCGCTGGATCGAGGCAGGCGTATCCGCTCGTTGCCCCGTCGGCAGTTGTGGAAAGTGGCGACGCCGCTCCTCGTGCACCCAATCGTGGTAGGTGACGATGCGGACCCGGTGCAGTCCGAGCGAGGGCAGCACGTGTCCGACGAAGTTCTGCAGCGCGCGCGAGAACACCACGACCATCGTGTCGGGACCGTCGATCGCGGGATCCTCGAAAGCGAGATAGGCGACCCGATGCAGCGCGACCGTGGTCTTGCCCGAGCCCGCCACCCCGCGGATCACCAGGAAGCCCGGCGCCGTGTGGGTGATCAGCTCGAACTGACTCGGATCGATCAGCGCCGTGATCTCGGGAAGGTGCTTGTCGACCCGCATCGGCTCGCCGGCGAGATCGACACGGCGACCGTCGAGCGGACCGGCGCTCAGCTCTTTGCTCAGCTCTTCGCTCAGATCGGTTCCGAGACGGCGCGACACCCCCTCGTCCGGCCCGAAGGCCCGCAGCGCCGTGCCCTGCCCGCCCGCGAGCCGTGGCGCGGGCGCGAGGATCTGCCGCCAGCCTTCGGGCGCCGAGGGATCGAGACGGAAGTCTCCTTCCGGAGCCTGCACGCGCTCGAGCACGCCGCCGCGGATGCGCACCATGCGCCGCGCGAGCACTTCTCCGATCCGCTCGCGGCCCGAGATCTCCTCGTCGTACGGGTCGCCCTGCCGGTAGCCATAGAAGATTTTCGAGATCGGCGCGTCGCGCCAGTCGACGATCCGCATGCCGGCCTCGATGCAGGTCGCCCGACCGAGACACAGGTCGCGATCGCCGCCCTTCTCGCGCAGACGCAGGTGCGCGAAGTACGGGCAACCCGGATCGACCACCGCCGTCGTGCCCGCGCTGCGCAGCTGACTCAGCACGGCCGACTGATGGTGATACTGCTCGCTCAGCGCCGAGATGTCCTTGGCCTCGTCGCCGGACAGGATCACGGCGCGCAGCCGCTCGAGCTCGCGCACGATCGGCTCCTCGGAAGCCGTGCGGACCTCGGGCCGGTCGGTCAGCCGAGCCGACACCTTCGCGAGCAGATCCAGCTCTTCGGCCACGACGGAATTCGGCACGTCGACTCCACGGATCGTGTTTCGGGGAGCCTATGGTTATAAACGAGATCGCAGCGCCGATTCAAGACCCTTGTGGGTCCGAGACGGCGTTTCAGTCGAGCACGACCTGACGCCGGTTCCCACCGACCAGGCTCTGCCCGACCTCTTCGGTCGTATCGATCGGCAGCCATCCGATCTGCCAGCCCAGCTGCTCGGCGAGGTAGCGGGCCTCGAGATAGACCTCGAAGCTGTCGCTCCAGACGTAGAAGCGCAGGTAGCGACCCGCCTGACTGAGCGACGAGAGGTTGCGCACGAATTCAGAATCGCCCCGCAACAGGTCGCTCAGCTGCTCGCCCTGCGAGTGATCGACCCACTTGATGTCGGCAAACAGCGAGCGGTCGTCGTCCTCGCGGATCGACCAGAAGAAGTTGCCACTGCCCAGGCGGACCTTGGAGAAGAGATTGACCAGCCAGGCGCGATCGTCCGGGCCCGGAACGCGGTTGTCCCCAAGTGCGTCTCGCACCCCGGCCTCGAGATTCGCATTCATTCCCGGCAGGTCGACGAACATCACCCGCCCGTAGCGGACGAATACCACCACCTGCTCGGCCGACGCCGGGGGCGGCCGTGGGTTCGGGAGCCGCGCGATCTTCGGCCGTGTTTCGGAAGCGACGTCGGCCAGCAGCGCATCGAGGCCACTCGCCCGGGCCTCGGCGTCCGCGATCTCGGCCGACAACCGCGCCGCGCTCTCACGCTGACGCTCGAGCATTCCGGCGAGCTTCGGAGCCCCGTCGCCGCTCAGCGGGTAGCGCCCCTCGAGCGCTTCGAGCTGCTCGACGTGGGGGCGCAGTGCTTCGAGCAGCAGACCGGTCCGCTGCTCGGTCGGGGCGTACGCGGCGAGTTCCCCCTCGGCGGCGACGATCGAGTCCTGGAGGGTCTGCGAGCGGGTCCGCAGCAGCGCCACTTCGGCGGGCGAGACCTCGATCTCGCGACCGGCGCTCTGGCTGATTCGCTCGACGGCGTCCCCCACCGAGAGCTGGGTGACCGCCAACAGCAGGATCAGGATTCCGATCACGTTGGCCATCGTGTCGAGGAGTGAATCGAGGTTCTGGTCCTGCAATCGGATCGCCATGGCGCGCGCTCACGAGCCCCGTTGCAGACGGCTGAGGTCGAGTTTGCCTTCCCCGGGCAAGGGCAGGTTTGCGTGGCGTACGCGAGCCGCCTCCGCGATTGCCCACGCGAGGTTGCAGGTCGCCACGCCATCGGGCCGGATCAGGAAGATCACGATCGCATCGTGGATGTTGCGAACCCGTCGCAGCGCGCGTCGGAAGTCTTCGCTGCGCGGGATCTCGGCACTCGGAATGCGGTAGGAAAGCTCTCCGTCGCTGCGATGCAGTTCGATGTAGTCGCTCCGACATTCGAACAGGTACGGGCGCCACTCGCGACCGAGTCCGGTCGGATCGATGATGATCGGAACGTGAACGCGGGCCTTCGCTTTGCGCTCCAATTCGGTCTCACGCGCGGCGATCCGCGTGACCAGACTGTTGCGTTCGGCCTCGAGCTGCCGCAGAAGTCCATCGAGCTTCAGCGATTCGCGCCGCCGATCGGTGAGCCCCGCCAGTTCTTCCAGCGAGATGTCGAGCGAGAGCCCGAGGGCCGAGAGTCGTCGTCCGAGTTCATCCTCCGACTTCGCGCGTTCGTCACTCTCGCGCAGCTGCGCCTCGAGAACCTCGAGCCGGGCCTCGCCACTCGCGACCTCGGCCAGCAGCGCGTCGTGCTGCTCGCCGAGCAGGACGTGCGCGAGCGACTGCCCGCCGAGTTGCTGCAACGTCATCGCGGCCAGCAGCAGCGTCAGCGTGCCGACCACGCAAGCGAGGACACTGAGGAACGGAAAGAGTGAAACCGCGTGGTCGTCGCGGCGCGCGCGACGGCGAGCCATCGCTCAGCCGCCTCGCGAATCGCGGCGCTCGAGCGCCGCGAGCAGTCGCTCGGCGAGGCGATCCGCCACCGCCGCCACCCATGCGGGTTCGCTGCCGTCCCGGCGGTCGGTCGCGAGTCCGTCGTCGAGCCGCGAGACGAGATGCCGCTGACAGTACTCGTCGACCCGGCCCAGAAAGTCCTCCTCGGCCTTCTGCAGCGAGCTGGCAGGAAACATGATGAACAGGCTCATCACCAGCGCAAGCAGGGTCGTGTCGAACGCGACGCCGAGCCCGCTCGTCACCCCGGCAAGCGAATCCTTCATCACCGCGATATCCCCCGCGGCCGCGACGGAGTCGGAGAAGCTGCCCACCGAAGCCCCGATGCCGACCACGGTGCCGACGAAGCCCAGGATCGGAATCGCCCAGATCAAGATGCGCAGCATCGTGAAACTCGATTCCACTACCGCCTCGTCGCGATCGGCCTGCGCCCGCAGGAAGTCGACTGCCTCGGGGACGTTCGGCCGGCCACGAAACTGTTCGAGCGTGCGACACACGCGCCGCACCAGGAATCCGCCGACGAGATCCGGCGGCAGTCCCCGCAGAAAGCTCAGGAACGCGGGCGTCGTGCTCGGCGTCAGCCGCTCGGCGATCGCCGCGGGCAGCAGATCGAGTTCGAAGACCCGGGACTGCGATCGCAGCCTCCGATACTTCCACGTGAGCAGCACGCCCGACCAGATCGAGAAGAAGCTGATCACGTACTGCACCCAGCCCCGCTTGCCGAAGACTTCTCCGAAATACGTGTCGAGGAGCGGCGTGACGACGAACAGATAGAAGACCACGGTCAGCGCCGCGGCGATCAATCCGGTGCGGCCGAGCGGCGCCTCGGCACGATCGGAGCGCTCCTGGTCGCGATTCGTCGGGCGGGGAAGCTCATGGACGACCGGCTTCGACACCTCGGCGCCCGGCGTCCTCGGAAGCACGAACGAGCGATCGCACGACGCGCAATCCACCGCATCGCCCGGTCGCGCCTGCGGATCGCTGAACACCGCACCACAGTGCGGGCAAGGGCTGGACTCCGCCACGTCGGTCGCATCTCCTCTTCGATTCCGATACCCGGAGCCGACTCGCCGACCCATCGCCCGGAATCGAGCGCCGAAGCTTAGACGCTCCCCGTCACCGCAGCATGTTCGTTTCGCCTCGAGTCTCCCAGCACAACGCAACGCTACCCAGTCCGCACAACTCCAATCCCTTCAGGAGCGCGCCGCCACGTGGATCCAAGGTCGATCGGGGATGGGTCGGTGAAGGAGTGGGCTTCGACTGAACCGACCCCTCCCCGATCGACCTTGCCTCGTCCCCCGCGCTCCTCCCTCCGCGCTAGGTTCCCCGAATGGCGGATTCGGATCCGGGCCGGGGGCCGGAAACGGCTCACATCCTGCTCGGCCTGTCCGAGACAGCCTCGCGCGATGCGGTGGAAGGCGCCTACTGGCGTCTGCGGGGTCACATCGAAGAGCGCATCCGTGCGAGCCGCGATCCTGGATTCGTGCGGGCGCGCCAGGACGAACTCGAGCAACTGCATCGAGCGCTGCTCGCGATCCCGGGCGCGACGGCCGCCGAAATCGGCAGGAGCGACGCCGCGACCCGCCGCACACCGCGCTGGCTGATCGCCTGGGCGGCGTTCGCCATCCCGCTCACGGCCCTGCTCGGCACCCTCGTGCTGCTGGATCGCGTGGCCGAATCACCGTCGACCGCGCAGCCACCCGGTGACGGAAACGCAGATTTGATCGTGACCGCGGATCCCGCCGAGGCGGATCTCGTCGTGACGACTGGAGACGACGCGAGGGTCGTGCTGAGCGTCCCGGCGGACGGAACCCCGCAGCGCCTGGCAGCCGGTCGGTACGCGCTGTCGGTCCAGCATGCGGATTGCCCCGACACGTGGCAGCTGACGATCGATCTCGAGCCGGACGAGCAGCGCAGCTACGCGCCGAAGATCTGCGTCGGCGAGGGCCGAATGATCGTCCGATCCAACGTCTCGGGCGATCGCGTGCGGATCGACGGCGTCGATGCGGGCAGCACGGGTGCCACGATCCACACACTGCGGGTGGGTCGGCACAGCGTGACGATCGACAAGGAAGGGCACACGCCGTGGAGCGGTGACGTCGAGATCGCTACCGGCAGCGAAATCAAGCTGAACGCCGAACTGGCTGCGCTCGGTTCTCGACCGGCGGCTGCCGAGCCCGCGCCGCCTGCTCCTCCCCCTTCGGCGGCCCCTTCCGCGTCCCCTGCCCCCGCTCGAACCGCGCAGGCCGCGCCGGGCGGTGGAGCAGCACCCGCCACGCTGCCGACCCCGCCACCGGCTCCGGCAGCAGCCGGTCGACCGCAGGAGGTAGCCGCGGGAATGATCACGCCGAACGGCACCGGTCGACCGATCCCGCCGCGCACCGGCAAGGGCGGCTCGAAGAGCTGGCACGACGCCGTCAAGCAGGACCTGATCAGTCGCTTCGATCGCAACGGATCGGGAAGTCTCGACACGCCGGAGGAGATCGACGCGATCCCGTGCGAGTCCTGGCAGAAGATCGAGCAGTCGTACGAGACCGGTGGGCTCGTCGTCACGATGACGAACCTGTACGGCTTCGACGGTTCCGAAGCCCCCGCGAACACACTCGGCGTCACGGCCGCGGTGCGCGACCACACCTACGCACGCATGAAGACCTGTGGCCTCAAGGCGCGGCCTTGAGGATTGCGCCGCGACGCCGCTCGCGGCGCGCTCAGAGCTCGATCGTCTTCCACGAGTCCGAGCGGAACCGCCAGACGAGCAGGCTCGACTTGACCACGTAGTCGAAGATCAACGCGCCGAACACCCACTCCACGGGCCAGCCGAGCCAGGCGAAGAACGCGGCGGTCGTGCCGCGCACGAACACCAGGCCGGTCAGCGTCGTGAACAACGGAAAGCGCGTATCCCCGGCCCCGCGGAGCGCTCCACCCAGTGTGAAGTCGATCGCCATCAGCGGCTGCATGGCTCCGAGGATGTAGATGAAGATCACCGTCAGCCGGATCACCTCGGGATCGTCGATCATGAAACGCGCGATCGGCTCGGCGGCCAGCACGATCGCACCGCCGAGCACCACCATCGCGCCGACCGCCAGCCGGACCGCCCGCCAGCCGCTCGCGGTCGCCGCCGCCGGATCGCGCGCACCGAGCAACTGCCCGACGTGGGTCGATGCGGCGATCGTGAACCCGAAACCCACGACGAACGAGAAGGACAGGATCTGCACCCCGATCCCATACGCGGCGTACGGGGCGGTGCCGTAGAGCGAGACCGCCCACAGAAAGATGATGAACCCGAGCTGCATGGCCGCCTGTTCGAGTCCGGCCGGGTAGCCGATGCGCAGCAGCTGCCGCACACGTCGCGAAGTCAGCACCTGCGTGCGATGCGAATAGCGGATGCGCAGACCCCCGCCGAGCCACAGCGCCACCGACACCACGCCCCCGAACGCGAAGGCCAGGCCGCTGGCCAGCGCCGCTCCGCCCACCCCCATGGCGGGGAACCCGAAGTGCCCGTGCACCATTCCATAGACGAGGAAGATGTTGACGACGTTCGTGAGCAGCCCGATCCAGAGCGGCGTCATGGTGTCGCCGGCGGCGCGGATCGCCGAGCCGATCACCATCGAGACGGCGAAGGTCACGTTGAAAAGGCTGAGGATGCGGATGAATCGGCCGGCGTCGGCAAGCGTCGCCGCGTCGAGATCGAAGACCTGCGCGATCGCGTCGGCGTACAGCACGGCCGGGATCGTCATCACCAGCGCGACACCTCCGCAGACCCACATCGACGCTTGCGTGACGCGTTCGGCTTCGTCGCGATCCCCGGCCCCCCAGGCACGCGCCACCAGAGCAGTCGTACCCGCCGTCACCGCGATCAGCACCGCCTGCAGGACGAAGAAGATGCGATTGCCCGTGGTGACCGCAGCGACCGCCGACGAGCCCAGCGACCCCACGATCTTGATGTCGACGAGGCCCACCGTCGAGAACCCGAGGTTGGCGAGCACCGCCGGCCAGGCCAACCGCAGGATGCCCGGCATCTTCTGATCGGGACCATGACCGGGTGTCGGCGCCGGCCCGACGGGTCCCGACAACGGCACGGCCATCGGCTCGAGCGGCTCGAAGTCCGCGGGCAGGGTCGTCACTTCGGACCTCGTCGGGCAGGACGGCGGAAGCGCTCCGGACGGATCACGCGGGCGCGGCGGAGCGAAGCGGGGCGCCAGCCTAGCCGGAGGCGGAGATGCGGGCAATCACGCGTCGGGTCAGCCGCACGCGCCGGCCGCGAACCCGCGATCCGCCCGGTCGCTCAGAAACGCTGGATGATCCGCATGCCGAACGTGCGGGGCTGCGAGTAGAAGATCGCGTCCGCGCCGAGCGCGGCCCCGAGATTCAGCGCACCCGAAACCGTCACCGCATCGGTCACGTTCTTCACCCAGAGCACGATCTGCGTGTCGGTCGGCACGATCTGGAACGCGCCCGAGAGATTCAGCTGATTGAGCGGCCCGGATGCGAGATCCGCGCGGTTGAGCGTCGTGTAGTAGACCGTGCTTCGATACGACCAGTCCATCCGCAACGCCAGCTCGGTCTGCAGCGTCGGCTCGAACGCATACGTGAGCGAGGCGTTCATGTTGAAGCGCGGGGTGTTCTTGAACTGGTTGTTGCTGAGATCGACCGTTACGGGCGCCGGCGCCGGTGCCAGCCCGGTCGCGGTGATCATCGTCCGCAGCACGAACTGGTCGATGTCACCGTTGCACTGCGTGCTGAAACCACGCACGAGATTCGGACAACTCGTGACGGGCGGATACACGAGCGGCTGCGTGGTCCCCGTGAACTGCGTGTAGAACGCGTCCGTCAAGCCGAGGCCCGCCGTCACGGCGATCATCGAACCCGGCACGGGGATCTTCTCCGCCCAGTCCGGCAGATAGCTGCCCTCGACTTCGAAACCCCGGGTGACCGCGGACTCGGCGTTGTTGATCAACGCGCTCACGATGCCGCGCTCGTCGGGTTCGAGCGATGTGACCTGGAGATCGTCGTAGTCGTTCCAGAACAGTGTGCCGTTCAGGAAGACCTGATTGTCGAGCCACTGCGTCTTGACGCCGATCTCGTAGCTGTAGACCTCTTCGGGGTTGTACGGCGTCAGGAACGCGTCCTGCCGGCGGGCGGCTTCCTCGGCGGTCAGCGCCGTCACCCGCAGGCCTCCGCTCTTCCAGCCGTTCGCGAACCGGAAGTACGTCATGTGGTTGTCGGTGATCTGCCACTTGATGCCGGCTTCCGGGGTCCACTGGCTGAAGTCGACCGACTGATCGAGCACGACGCGCTGTGTGCCGGTGCCCGGCGGGTTCGCCGGCGGGATGATCGTGAACGGAGGCGCCGTCGCGTTGATCTGCGAGAAGAAGATCCGCTGATCGTTGCCACTACGCACCTTCGTCTCATCCGTGTAGCGGATGCCGCCCTGCAGCGTGACGTCGGGAACGACCTCGATGTCGATGTGCGAGTAGACGGCCCAGGCCTTGTTGCTCCATTGCTCGTTGCGGACGGCGTTCAGCTCGCCGATCCCCCAGCGCACGGCGTTTCGCCAGAACGTGTCGCCGGTCGAGTCGGCCGGATTGCCCTGCTCGTTGGCGAGCCCAAGGTCGTACCAGGTGATGTCGAAGGGGGGAGGCAGGACGGGCAGCGGCCCAAAAACCTGGTTCAGCACGGTTTCCGTGGTCGGATACGTCTCCGCGTTGAAGGCGGGATTGTTGCCGATCGCCATGTCGCGCAGGATCGAAGCCGATCCGGACTCGTCGCCCTGCTCCTGGAAGTAGTAGCCGCCGACGATCAGGTCGATGCGCTCGTCCCAGAACCCCACGTTGGCGTTGAGGTCCTGACTCACCGCCCAGTGCTCGACGGATCCGCCCGCGGTGTTCAGATAGTCGAGCGGTGTGGCATCGAGATCGCCGCCGCTGAATTCGTCCCAGCGCTGGCGGAACCCGGTGATCGACTTGATGTCGATGAAATCGGCGACCCAGGTGGACTCCTCCGGCAGCTGATACTCCATCTGCAGGCTGGTGCCGACCGTGTCGGTCGAGGTCTTCTGCAACGGCTTCGCGTATCCCACGAAGGGACCGAGGGCGACGCCGGCGTTGCAGGCATCGACGTACGTCTGGCCGCCCGGTCCCCGCACGAAGTTGTCCGTCACGTAGCGCGCGATGTTGTATGGGTTGCCCGGGATGCACTTGCCGATCAGGCTGCGCTCGCCCTGCCCCTGATAGTCGACCACGAGATCGGCCACGAATCCGTCGAACGGAAACAGCCGGAACGCGCCCCGGCCCGCCAGCAGGTTGTTGTTGCCCGCATTGCCGCCGTCCTGGATGTTGGTCGTGTAGCCGTCCTCGGTCGCCGCCGTGAAGACCCAGCGCGTGTAGAGCTTCTCGTCGAACCAGCCCGCGGTGACGGGCAAGTCGATGGCGGCCCGGCCCTCGAGCAGGTTGTAGCTGCCTACGTTCAGATCCACGTAGCCGCCGACCTCGGTGCCGGGCTTCGTCGTCACGATGTTGATCACACCGCCGACGGTGTTCTTGCCGTACAGCGTACCCTGTGGACCGCGCAGGATTTCGATCCGCTCGAAGTCCACCACGTCGAACAGCGCATTGGTGGCGCGCGGGATGTAGACATTGTCGATGTAGATCCCGACGGCAGGGTCGACGATCGTACGGGGATCGTCCTGACCGATGCCTCGGATGTAGATGCGCGCGTCGCGATTGCTGCCGTTGGTCGCGTCGAAGGTGAGGTTCGCGGTGCCGAAGGCGACCTCGTCGACGCGCGTGATGTTGCGGGCGTTCAGTTCGGCGGCGTCGAAGGCGCGGATCGAGACCGGCACCTCCTGGAGCAGTTCCTCGCGGCGACGCCCGGTGACCATCATGGTCTCGGTGTCGTCGTCCGGGTCTTCGCCGGACGGTTCCTCGACCTCGACGGCGTCCTCAGCCTGCTCGAGTTCCTGGATGGTGTCCGGTCCGTCGCCGGCCTCGGCGTCGGCTTGCGAGAGGTCGGCCTCGCGCTCGACCGGTTGCTCGGCGGGTGCAGGGGTCGCTTCGGGAGGCTCCGATCGCGCGACTCCGGTCGGTGTCACGAGGATCAAGGGGATCAACGGGACCCACATCAAGATCCATCGATCGATCGGCGCTCGCCTGGAGGATCGCCGGTTCCGCCCAGCCCCAACGCTCGACCGCATGCTCTCGCATCCCCCTCTGATGGCCACGAAGACTCGCCAGGTTGGCCAAGAGGGAGAACGGATGGGCGTCGCGCGCGGTGCTCCCCCAGAGACCGATGAGTCTTTTTCTCATGATTGGCGCCAAAATGCAGCCAATATTGCGAATCGGTGGGAACGAAAGGGCGGTCCGTCGGACCGTTCCCGCAGGGCGCGATACGGATCTTCGCGATCAGCGTGGAGGCAGGGCCGACCTGTTCAGCAGGCGGCCACGAGCAGCAGCTTGTCGATCCGATCGCCGCTCAGCGAACCGTGATTGGCGAGAGCCGCCGCGACGCTGTCGACGCCATGCCAGCTTGCGGCCAGCAGCCGCATCGCCTCGTCCCAGTAGGCCCGGATGAACTGGTCCGCGGGTCGTTCGACACCGATCGTCCGGGCAATCGCGGCCAGCGTCTCCCGATCGCCGCGCAGCCTTTCGATCTGACCGGCGCGCAGGCTGAGTTTTGCGGGATCGGTCTCGACGGAGCCCCCGAGATGGAGGACTTCGGCGACCAGCCCCGCATAGCAGACGACGCCCTGGGCATCGACGATCGCCTCGGCGGAGACCGGCGCGGGATTGCCACGTCGGGGCGTGCCGGACTGAGGTCGACAGGCGAGCGGAATCGGCAATCGGGAATAGGTGCTGGTGTGCGGCCGCAGGACCTCACGGGTATACAGATCGACCTGTTTCACGACCTGCTGGCCATACAGGACGAAACGCACGACCACATGACCCGCCTCGTGGCGCGACACCAGATCGAGATCTTCCGCCGGAATGCGGCGGACGTTCGCCGCGGAAACCCGCCCCAGAGGGGAGCAGGCGGGAACCACTTGACTGTTCGGCTTCAATGTTCTGCCCGCTTCAGTGAGAGTCGGTGACCGGTTCGAGATCCCGTGTCTCATCGTCCGGATCCGTCGAGAAGTTGAGCGATCGATGGCGTTCATTCGACCTCTCCGGCCACCGCGACGACGGCCTGGCGGGAACTTCCGAACTCGCCGATCGAGCGCATCCCGACGCGCTTGCGAGCTGCCCGCGAAGCCTGTGACAGGATTCGATCCAAGTTCGATCGGGACTCGCAAGCTTCCGTCGATGCGTTCACGCACTCTCTGCCGCCGGTGCGCCGGCGTGCCGTCCTCGACAGGTCGAACGGCCGGTCGCAGGCGTCCGCGGATGTGCGATGACGGCAACGATCGGCTAGCAACTCGGCCCGAGAAGGCGCTCATCTCATCCACCGCTTCACCCGCCGATCGGCAGCAATCGACGAACCGGTTCGCGATATCGGCACTCGAAGCCTGAACCTCACCGCTGCAGCGCCGCCGCCAACCGAAACGGGAAGACGCATGCACTCTCGCAGTCACCGGCCGGACCCCGTCTCGAGCGACGGCCACCCGGTGGTCGTGTAGCGACGCATGCCGTTCCTTCGAACCGGACTCGCCGCGATCGTCTCCCTGCTCCTCAGCTTCTCGGCGTTCTTCGTCCTGCAGTGGCTGATCACGCGGAACATCGATCATTCACTCGGCATGATCATGACCTCGGCGATCGACTTCACCCGCCTCACCCGGGATACCGAGACCGAGACCCGCAAGCGCGTGCTTCCGGCCAAGCAGAAGCCCCTCGAGTCGCCGCCCATGCCCGGCCTCAAGCTGTCGCGGTCGTTCGTGGCGGCGCGCAGCGATGCGCCCTCGATCGACGTCCCTTCCGTCGACATCAACATCGACATCGGCGGAGACATCAATTACGGGCTGCAGGCCACCGACGCCGAGCGGGTTCCGATCGTGCGGGTCGCGCCGCAGTACCCGATGCGCGCGCAGGATCGCGGTATCGAGGGCTGGGTGCTCGTCGAGTTCACGATCACCACGAACGGCAGCGTGCGGGATGAAGTCGTGATCGAAGGCGACCCGCCGCGGATCTTCGACAGCGCCGCGCTGCGCGCCGTCAAGAAATGGAAGTATCGGCCCGAGATCGTCGACGGCGTGGCGGTCGAGGTGAAGAATCGCACCAAGATCGAGTTCGAACTGGAGGAGGAATGACGCTCCGACGCCTCGTCTCGATCGCGCTCTGCGTCTCCTTCGTGTTCGTGATCGCGACGGCGCTCGGAGCCCGTGCAGAAGAAAAAGAGAAGGTGAGCAAGAAGAACTTCGTGCCGAGCGAGGCGGTCGGGAGGCGCCTCCTCAAGGTCAGCGAACTCGCCGAGAAGGAGAACTACGCCGAGGCCGAGGCCGTGCTCGAGCCCCTCACCCGGAACACGCGCCTCAACAAGTTCGATCGCGCCTCGGTGTTCCAGAGCTACGGCCTGATGCTCGCCGCGCAGGAGAAGTACAAGCCGGCCACCGCCGCCTTCGAGACTGCCCTCGGCATCGACTATCTGCCCGACGCCGCCATGCAGTCGCTCCGCTACAACCTCGCGCAGATGCATCTGGCCGAGGAGAACTTTCCCCGGGCGATCGCGCTGCTCGAAGAGTGGCGGAGGAATGAGGAGAAGCCGAACGCCCAGGCCGAGTTCCTGCTCACCCTCGCGTACGCGCAGACCGAGCAGTGGGACAAGGCGCTCGAACACGGCCGCGCCGCGGTGGCCCTTTCCGACAAGCCGGTCGAGCAGCGCCTCGGCATGCTGCTCGCCATCGAGTTCCAGAACAACAATCTGCCCGAGTCGCTCGCCCTGCTCGAACAGCTCGTCCGGCACTTCCCGAAGAAGCGCTACATGATGCAACTCGCGGCCGCGTACTCGACCCTGGACGAGGAATCGCGTTCGCTCGCGGTGCTCGGACTCGCCGAGCAGCAGGGATGGCTCGATCACGAGAGCGAGATCCTGCATCTCGCCCAGCGCTACGCATCCGAGGACCTTCCCTGGCCCGCGGCCAATCTGGTGCGGCGCGGCATGAAGGCAGGCATCGTCACCCGGTCGGTCGAGAATCTCGAACTGCTCTCGAATGCCCTGCTCGCGGCACGCGAGTACAAGAAGGCGATCCGGCCGCTCTCCGATGCCGCAGAACTCTCGCCCAACGGCGATCTCTATGTGCGGCTCGCACAGGTCCACATCGAGGACGAGAGCTGGAGCGAGGCCCGCGCCGCACTCGATGCCGCGATCGCCAAGGGAGGGCTCGACAGCCCCGGCAACGCCTATCTGTTGCTCGGCATCAGCAACTACAACGACGATCGCCTGAAGCCCGCCCGCAAGGCCTTCAGCCGGGCCCTGACCGACGACGACACGTCGAGCAGCGCGGAGCGCTGGCTCGAGTACGTGGAGCGGGCCGAATCGGAACGCGAGCAGGAATCGTCGGGCGCCGACCCTCGCACGTGATCCGGAGCCGGCCACCTCGAGCCGAGGGAGGATGAGTCGCATGGCACGCCAGGCCTTCCGCAAGGGGCTCACGGATCTCGGCAACGGGCTCCACGCCTGGCTGCAACCGGACGGGTCCTGGGGCTACAGCAACGCAGGCCTCGTCACCGACGGATCCGCATCGCTGCTGATCGACACCCTCTTCGATCTGCCGCTCACGCGCGAGATGCTCGACGCAATGGCCGACGCGACTCCCGCTGCCCGGCAGATCGACGTGCTCGTCAACACGCACGCCAACGGCGACCACTGCTACGGCAATCAACTCGTCGAGGGCGCGGTCATCATTGCCTCGAAGGCCAGCGCCGAGGAGATGGTGCACGTCCGTCCCGCCATGATGGCCGCGATGATCCGCAACGCCGATCAGCTCGGAGCCGCCGGCGCCTACTTCGCGCGGATCTTCGGCGACTTCGCGTTCGACGGCATCGAACCGACGCCCCCGAACCTGACCTTCGAGGGTCGCCACGAACTCCGCGTCGGCAGCAAGCGCGTCGAACTGATCGAAGTCGGCCCGGCCCACACCCGGGGCGATGTGCTGGTCCATCTGCCCGACGAGGGCGTCGTGTTCAGCGGGGACATCCTGTTCATCGACGGGACGCCGATCATGTGGGAAGGCCCCGTGCGCAACTGGATCGCCGCCTGCGACCGCATCATCGCGATGGCGCCGAAGGTCGTCGTGCCCGGTCACGGCCCGCTGACCGACGTCGCCGGAGTGCGGGGCGTGCGGGACTATCTCGTCTACGTACGCGACGAAGCGCGCCTGCGCTACGACGCCGGGCTCTCGCCCGCCGACGCGGCTCGCGACATCGCGCTCGGCGACTACTCGAGCTGGCTCGACTCGGAGCGCATCGTGGTCAACGTCCACAGCCTGTACCGCGAGTTCGGCAGCCAGACGGCCGCGCCGGATCTCGTCTCGCTGTTCGGCCTGATGGCAGAACTCGCGCGCTGACGCGCGGACGCTCCGACTAAGAGCGGCGATCCGCTCAGCGCCGCTTCGACGCACTGGTCCCACTGCGGGCCGCCTGGATCTTCTCCGAGTTCAGGAGCTTCTCGCAGGTCACGTCGATGCCCGGTCGCCAGAGGCCCGCCGTGGGCAGATCGATGCCCGTCCCGGCAAGGGCCCGATCGGCGCCGCGCCGCAGATCGTCGACGGCCCCGCCAACGGTCGGAAGCACCCGATTGAGGGGCAGCAGCGCGCGATCCACGAGCCCCTGGGCGGCGGCACTCGCCGTGGCGAGCGGCGCGGCGACGACGTTTGGCTCGCCGAGGTCCCCCGTCACGCGTACCGCGGCAGCGACGCTGCCCGGCACCGCCTGCTTGAGGACGGGGGTCAGCAGCACGTCCAGCTGTTCCTTGCGCAGATCGATCCAGCCCGAGCCCAGCACCTGCTTGTCCTCGCTGTCGAGGAACAGTGTCTCGAGCGACACGAGCCCGTCTTTCGCCACCGCGTCGACGACCACGCACTCGACCCGTTCGAAGTCGCCTCGGGCCGCGCGCCGCGCGGCCGTCGGTCCGATGTCGAGCTGCAGCGCTCGGCTGTAGCGCATCGAGAGCCCGCCGGTGCGACCGACGAACAGCAGATTCCCCGTCACGCTGGCGCCGAGTTCGCGCGCCGTGCGTCCGCGGGCGCGGAGGTTGCCGTTCAGTTCACCCGCGCCGTCGGCGACCGCCGGTCCGTCGCGGAACTGCGCCACCACGCGATCGATCTGGAAGTCGCGGCCGCCGAGTCGCAGGGCCACTTCGGGAGGCGACTTCGCCGCATCGGCGCGCAGCGACACGAGCGCCTGGCCGCCCTTGTACGCGAGCCGGAGGTCGTCGATCGAGAGCACGCCGCGTTCGAGCTCGGCCAGCAACCGGACGTCCGTGACTTCGAATCCGGCCCGGCCGACGAGTCGTTCGAGCTGGAGCGAAAGGCTTCCGTCCGCATCGACCAGAGTGTCGAACGGGATCGTCTCGTCGTACCACGGCAGTGAAGCGGCGATGCTGGCGTCCGACGCATCCGTCGTCGGATCCGGTGCCAGCCCGATGTCCCGCAGCTCGATCTGCTCCGAGTGCAGGTCGGCGGTGATGCGCGGACGATCGTCACCGGGCTCGATCCGCAGATCGCCCGAGATCACGCTGTGGCCGAGGCCGACCACCATGTCCTCGCCGATCCACACATCGCCCTCGGTCCGCAGCTTGGCGCTCAGCTCGAGCGGACCGCTGCTCGGCAAGGGTCGGTCCAGCGTCTCACCGAGGGTCGCGAGATCGTTGGCGCTGACCGCCACGAGCAGATCCGTGGCGAGCCAGTCGTCGCCGATCGGCATGTCGCCCGTCATGCCGATCGTGATCCGATCGGGCGTGCTGCCGATCGCCTGCATGCGGGTCAGCACGGTCCGATCGGCATTGCCGACGATCCGGCCCTGCAGTCGCAGTCGCTCGAGGCCCACGACCGGCACACCGGCCGCGGCGGACAGCGCGACGAAGTCTTCGCTGCCCGCTTCGAGATCGAGCTTGAGTCCACTCATCCGCGGTGCCAGGGCGGCGATGCGTCCCTTCGCGCGCAGCCAGTCGACGCCTCCCGTGCCCGCATGACCCTCGATCGCGTTCATCGCCCAGATCTTCCGGCCACCCTCGAGACGGCCCTTCGCCCGGACCGGCCCGATCGCCAGCAGAGCCCGCTGCAGCTTCGACCCGGGACGACCCACGCGGATCTTGCGACCGTCCTTCTGGGCCGACGTCGCGACTTCCTCGATGATGCGATGCAGATCTTCGAGCCGATCGGCGTCGACCTCGAAGTCCAGCGTCGCCCCCCAGCCTGGATTCAGGCCGCGGACGTCGCCATTCACCCGCAGCTTGGCGCCGAGGACGTGCGTGGCATCGACGTCGATCCCCTCGAAGCGGATGTCGAGCCCGTCGATCCGCAGTCGGCTGGTGCCCACGGCGGCTCCGGCCTTGGGGGTGGGAACACCGAGCCTTCGCGTGATCGCCTCGGCGTTCGGGGTCGACAGGGACAGCGCCAGGTCGATCTGCCGCGCACGGATCAGATCGCCGACCGACCCACGTCCCTCGACGTGGCCCCACTGCTCGAAGTCGATGGTCGCGACGACATCCTCGAGGCGCACGCCGCCCTCGCCGCCGACCAGCTGTGCGCGCAGATCGGCCGCGCCGAGTCCCGCCACATCGAGCGGCTTCGGGATCGGCACGAACTCGGCCAGCTGCTCGAGCCGGTCGAGATGCAGCGAGATCGCCAGATCGGCTCGCGCGTCGCCGCGCGGATCGGTGAGACGCCCCGCCACGGCGAACTCGAGCGGACCGATCTTCGCAGACGACGTGAGGTCGATCGCGGCCCCCGGACCGAGCAGACCCCCGACCCGATCGCGATCCCCCTGGCTCTGGATGTGCAACTCGAAGGCATGCCGCTGGACCGTGCCGTGGGCGTCGACGGCGATCTTGCGGCTTCGTCCCGGCGCATCGATGTCCAGCCGATCCAGATCGAGATGGAAGGCCCAATCCGAGACCGCCGACTCGTAACGCACCTGTGCCTTCTCGAGTACGACCCGCTCGAGGGAGAACTGCGTGAAGCCCGCGCGGCTGGGATCGGGGGGCGCGACGGGATCGCTGAGTTCCCAGTTGCCGATCCCGTCGGCATCGCGGAGCAGCGTGATGTCGACCCCGGATGCGCGGGCCTGACGGAGTACCAGCTTCCGCTCCCGGTACGAGCGCAGCAGGTCCGCCTCGAACTCCATCGCCGCGATGCGGGCCACCGGCCGCCGGTCGGAGTCGCGGGCCGAGCGGATCTCGATTCCGTCGACCCGCAGACTGGGTCTCGGTCCGGCGACCAGGCGCAGTCGGCCGGCGATTCGCACGTCGAAGCCGCTCCGGAGCGACAGCGCGATCGCGACGTCGTCGCGCCAGGCATCGACGTCGATCAGGCGCGAAGCCGCAAACGCGGCCAGCGTGAGCGCCACGACGAGCGCCACCCCTGCACACATCATCCGACGCAGCACGTTTCGCAATTCCGACTCTCTTTCGGTCTCGCGAGCACCGCGAGAGCCATGCCGATATATCCGGATCGCGGGACGGATTCAACCGCGGGCGCCTCTCCGGGCCCGGGTGCCGATCTCACGCGAAAGATCGACAGTGGGACCGACGGACCATCGTAGTATCCTCGCGACTCGCTCATCGCAGGACGGAAAATCGCAATCAGCATGGCGGACAGGAGCGATCTTCTCTGGCGCATGCTGCCCGGCGTCCGGCGCCCCGAGCGGGAGCGCTTCCTGTTCTTTTTCGGGCTGGCGGCTCTGCTCGGCACCGCCTCGACGATCGCCCTGGCGGGCAGCGAGGCCCTGTTCCTGAGCGGACTTGGCGCGCAGCATCTGCCGGTCGCCATCATCACCGCCTCGCTCGCGACCCTCACGAGCTCGATCGTCTATGCCAGCCTGGTCGGTCGGATGCGCAACGACCGGCTGTTCGTCGTCCTGCTGTCCGGCGTCGCGATCTCGCTGCTGATCGATGTGTACTTCCTGCGCGCGGGATCGAGCGCCGTGCTGCTGATCGTCTTCGCCACGTTCTACATCGCGCAGGCGGTCTTCGTGAGCCTGCACTTCTGGACCTTCTGCGCCGATTTCTTCGACACCCTGGCGAGCAAGCGGCTGTTCCCGCTGTTCGCCGTCGGATCGAGCCTCGGAGGCATGCTCGGGGGCGCGCTCGCCGTGGCGGTGAGTCGCACGCTCTCTGGCGAGGCCCTGATCCTCGCCTGGGCGATCACGCTGACGCTCGCTGCGATCTACGTGCGGATCGCCCGGGCGCGGTTGCTTCGCTGGGCACCGGTCGGTTCGGTCGAGGCCGACGAGAGTTCGGTCGAGGGACTGCGCGGCGCGCTGCGCTATCTCGCGCGCTCGCGCATGGCCACCTGGCTGGTCGTCTCGGTGGTCGGCATGGTGTTCTCGCTGACGCTGATGCAGGTCCTCTACCTCGACATCTTCGGCCGCTCGTTCGACAGCGCCGAGCAGCTCGCCACCTTCTTCGGCGTGTATCTCGCCGTCACCAACGGGATCGAGATCCTGGTGGGCAATGCGCTCACTCCCTGGCTGATCCGGCGCTTCGGGGTCGCTCAGGCGAATCTCGCCCATCCGGTCCTCACGCTGGTCACATTCGTCGGCCTCGCGATCGATCCGCGCCTGTGGATCGCCGTCCTGGCACGGGTCGATCGCGAGCTGCTCGAGAACGCGCTGGCCGGCCCCGTGCGCGCGCTGTCGTACAACGCCCTGCCCCATCGCTTCCGGGGCCGGATGCGCGCCCTGCTCGAGGGCGTCGTCTTCTACGCCGCGATGTCGATCGCGGGCGCGGTGCTGCTCGTGCTCGGCGACGCGGCCTCGACGTTGTGGCTGGCCGGACTCGGAGCAGCCGGTGCGATCCTGTACGCCGGCGCCAACTGGATCGTCCGGCGCGAATACCTGAAGAGCCTGGTCGAGGAACTGCGGCACGGGCGACTCGATCTCGGCGCGATCGCCGAGGGACTCGGCGACCGCGAACTCAGTGGTCTGGCTGCACTCTGGCAGCAGACGCTGACCGAGCAATCCGAGCGGATCTCGCTGGCACTGCTCGAACTCGCCGCGCCGCTGGCGGCGCGTGGTTTCACCGAGCTGGTCGCCGGTCAGACGCGACACGGCGATCCGCGCGTCCGCTCCGCGGCCCTGACGGCACTGGTCGACGCCGGTCTCTCCGATCCGGATTGGCTCGAGTGGCTGGTCGCCCAGGCGATCGACGATCCCGACGCGGGCACACGCCACACCGCGGCGATCCTGACCGCCCGGCTGGCCCGGATCGACGAGGGTCTGCGCGACCGCCTGCGCGCCCATCTCGCGGATCCCGACGCCGATGTGCGGGCCGAGGTGGCCCTGCGACTCGGCGACGAGGGGGACGAGCCGCTTCGCGACATGGCCCGCTCCGAGAACCCGGTCGACGCCGTGGCGGCGCTGACCCGGCTGCCGGCGACGGCAACGGCGACGAGCGTGGCGCGCTCGCTGGCCGATTCCCTCGAACCCGAAGTGCGGGCCGCCGCGATCGACTGCCTGGTCCGGGTGGGCGCCGACGCAGAGATCCCCGGCGAGCGTCTGGTCGAGGATCTGCGCCACGTGGGACCCTCGGTCCGGCGTGCCGCGGCCCGCGCGCTCGCGAGACGAAACGATCCGCTTTCGACCGACGCGCTCGCCCGGGCGCTCGACGACGTCTCGCGGCCGGTTCGGATCGAGGCCCAGGCCGCGCTCGCCTCGATGGGCGAGATCGGCGTGCTGGCCGCCGCACCCTTCTGCCGGGGCAATCGGATCTGGACCGTCGACTCCGCACTCGGGGCCCTGGCCGGAGCCGGCGGACGCGTCGCACAGTCGCTGCTCGCGCAGTTTCTCGAAGAGCGGGTCGCGGAGGCGTGGAAGACCCGTCTCGCCATCGCGATCTGTCCGCGGTCGGACGAGGTCGCCGAGCGTTTCCTGCACGCCGCGCTCGAGAATTCGTACCGGCGCGCCCGCGTGCTGGCGTTTCGCGTACTCGAGCGGATCGAGGACCCCACGGTGGTCCGCAGCGTCGTGCGGGCCCTCGATCAGGGCAGCGCCCGCGGACGCGCCGATGCGCTCGAAGTGCTCTCGAATCTTGCGGATCGAGACATCACGGCGCGGCTCGCGCTGTTGCTCGAGGACGGCGCGATCGAGGACAAACTCGACGGCGTGACGCCGGCCGTCCGGCCTCCGAGAAACCTCGATGACGTGTTGAAAGACGCCTCGGCTTCGACCGATCGCTGGCTGCGGTTGGCCGCCGCCCGCTACGGTGACCGGGCGCCCGTCGGCGCCGGTACGGAACCCGGCGTCGAACCCACTGAGGAGGCGGACATCATGGAGCGGTTGCTGGCCCTGCAGCGCGTGCCCCTGTTCGCCCACCTGTCGCTCGAACAGCTCGAAGTGATCAACCGGCTGCTGGCGCCCGTCGAGTTCCTCGACGGCGAGGTGATCGTGAGGGAGGGTGAGCCCGGCCGCGAGCTGTTCATCCTGGTCGAGGGCGAGGTCACCTTCTACAAGGCCTGGCACACGCCGGCCGAGGAGCGCCGCGGCGTGATGCGACCGGTCGGCTACTTCGGCGAGATCGCGATCCTCGACAACGAGCCGCGCAGCGCCACCGCGATCGCGTCGCAGGATTCGCGCCTGCTCACGCTGGCGAGCGGACGCTTCCGCGAGCTGATCCTGCAGGCGCCCGAGATCTCGTTCGAGGTGTTCCCGGTGTTGACCGCGCGGATCCGCGACGCCGAGTCGCGCATCACCGACTTGAAATCGGGGTCCTGACCTCCGGGCTGCCTGCGCAGCTCTCGAAGTCGGATTCCGAGTTGGCTGGCGGAAGAACAAAGGAGATCGGATCGTGCTGCTGGTGAGCCGTACTTATTGGGAGGGCACGCCCTTCCACTTCCGCCGTGCGCCCGAGCAGGCCGAGGTCGAACCGCTGCTGCTGCGCGCCGCCGATCGCCGCGAATCCACCGCACTCTGGTGGACGCCCGCCGGCACGCCGCGGCCACGCGTCGCGGTGATCGCCATGCATCCGCGGGTCGACTTCGGACGCCACTACAGCTTTCCGAGATTGCTGGCCGCCGGCATCGGCTGCCTCGGCGCGAACACCCGCAACCCGAACAACGACACCGACACCGTCCACGAGCAGATCATCCTCGACGTCGGGGCCTGCATCGCGCACCTGCGCGACCGCGGCGTCGAGCGGATCGTGCTGCTCGGCAATTCGGGCGGCGGCTCGTTGTTCGGCTTCTACCAGGCCCAGGCCGAAGCGGCGCCCGCGGACCGCATCGCCCTGACACCGGCGGGCGCGCCGACCCGGCTCGCGCAGTTCGACCTCTCGCCCGCCGACGCGATGATCTACGTCTCGGCCCACAAGGGCGAGGGACGAGTCATCAACGAGTGCATCGACCCCGCGGTGGTCGACGAGCGCGATCCGCACGTGTGCGACGCCTCGCTCGACATGTACGACCCGCAGAACGGCTTCCGGCCCGCACCCGAATGGAGCGAGTTCGACGCCGGCTTCGTGCGCCGCTACCGGGCCGCGCAGCTCGATCGGGTGAGGAGGCTCGACGCTACCGCCCACGCGCTCGCCCGGGAAGCGAGTGCCGCCGAGGCGCTTCACGCGGATCCGTCTTTCAACGCCCTGCCCGCCGAAGAACAGCGCCGGATCCTGCTGCACGAAGCCTTCGAACCCGTGATGGTCGTGTACCGCACGATGGCGAATCTGCACTACGTCGATCGCCATCTCGATCCATCGGATCGCGACTACGGATCGCTGCTCAGCGACCGCCCCGATCTGATGAACATGGCGTTGATGGGATTCGCGCGGATCTGCACACCGCGGGCCTGGCTCTCGACCTGGTCGGGCCTGTCGTCGAACGCCGACCTGCTGAAGACGCTGCCGGCGATCTCGGCCCCGACGTTGGTGGTGAATGCGGGACGCGATCGCGAGATCTATCCCGAGACCGACGCGCGGCCGATCTTCGCGGCAGTCGCGGCAGCCGATCGCCGCTTCGAATCGTTCCCCACCGCCCGCCACTACTTCGAGCCCGAGTTCGGCTCGCGCGAGACGCCCGACGTCGAGGCCCTGATGGATCTCGTCGTGCCGTGGATCCAGGAGCGCTGCGGGCGCTGATCCGATACCGGATCCAAGAACGGATCGGCAAAAGGAAAAGCGCCCGAGGGAGAGATGGGGTCTCCGCCCGGGCGCCCTGCCGTTCCTTTTGCCATGGCGTGCGACGTGGCGCTAGTCGACGAGGGTGTGGGCCCATTTCCATTTTGGGGGAATCGGGCCTTCTCGTCGCGTGCTCGCGCGAATGCGCTCATCACGTGGCGGGCCGGGTCGAACGGCCAACCCGGGTGACACCATATTGCGCCAGCGCTGCGGGCACATCAAGCCCGAAAGAGCCGTCGGGCCGGAAAATCTCCGGAGCCAACGGGTGCGCATCACACGTTCGGAGGACGCCCCGTCACCACCTGGAACAGGATCGCGGCCGAAGTCGCGATCAATTCGCTGCGACCGGCGCCGCGCTGGGTCAGCTCGGCGGCGTGGGCCGAGAGCGACTCGAGCAGTGACCCCAGGGCGGCGGCGGCCGCGAACGGGTGCAGGGACCCGGCGACCCGCCCCGCCTGCTGTGCTTCGCCGATACGCGCCGCGAGGCGTTCGAGGAACGGCGAGAGGGCCGCGCGGCGGACCTCCTGGAAGCGCGGATCGCCCTTGTCGGCCGCCAGATTGCGGATCAGCAGCACGGCGTGATGGGCCTCCCAGTGATCCATGAACGCCTGCGCGACCGCGCGCGCCGTCTGCATGCCGGCCTCGCCCTGCCAGCTGCCGTTGATCAGGTCGACCAGGCCCGGCATCTCGTCGGCCGCCTCGCGGGCCAGATCGAGCGCGGCTTCCTCGACGTCCTTGAAGTAGTGATAGAAGGTGGCCGGCGAGGTCTCGGCTCTTCTCGCGATCTCGACCACCGAGATGTCGAGCACGCTGCGCTCCCGAAACAGCGCCGCGGTGGCGTCGAGAAGCCGACGGCGCGTGCGCAGCGCGCGGGGTCCGAGCACCCGTCCGGTCTGGGCCATGAGTTCTGCCGCACGTGCGCTGTCGCTCGGCAATCCGCGTTCTCCCGGACGGACTCGATAGAGGCAGCGTAGCTCTCGGGGTGTTTGCACCAAACGCGGCATCGTCGGTCCCACGACCCCACGCCGCTCGACTTGACGCTCGCCCGGCGTTTCTCGACTCTGTACGTCAAGCCAAGAGGCCAGGAGCCCCTCGCCCCATGAACGTCGGACTTAGCGAGGAGCAGGCGTCGCTTCGCGACAGCGCGCGCACTTTCCTGGCCGCCGAGTGCCCGATCTCGCTGGTGCGCGAGCAGGTCGCGGATCCGGGCTACTTCCCCGAGCCTCTCTGGCAGCGCATGGCGGAACTTGGTTGGCTCGGGCTCTTGATTCCCGAGCGCCACAGCGGCAGTGGGCTCGGGATGGTCGAGGTCGCGATCCTGCTCGAAGAGATGGGTCGCGTGCTGTGTCCGGCCCCGTTCGTGTCGAGCGCAGTCGTCGGAGTGACGGCGTTGCTGCGCGGCGGGTCCGACGCACAGCGCACCCATTGGTTGCCGCTGCTCGCCGCGGGCCGGCGCCGCGTGGCACTCGCGCAACTCGAGGTGAACGTCAGCTGGCACCCCGAGACGATTCATCTCACTGCCATCGCGAACGCCGACGGTTTCACGCTGTCGGGCCGCAAGCAGTTCGTCCTCGATGCGCCGGGTGCAGACACCCTGCTCGTCGCGGCAAGGACCGGCGCCGCGGGACCCGACAAACTCGCAGGCGTCGGGCTGTTCCTCGTCGACACCGACTCACCGGGAATCGAGCGGCGCGCTCTCGATTACAACGACCGCACGCGCCCCCGCGGCCAGGTCGAGTTCGACGGGGTGGTGGTCGGCCGCGACCGACTGATCGGTGCGCCGGGCGGGGGCTGGCCGATCCTCGAGGCCTGCCTCGACCGCGCCCGCGTGGCCGTCTGCGCCGAGCAGGCTGGCTCGGCTCAACGGGTTCTCGAGCTGTCGGTCGCATATGCCCGGACCCGCGAGCAATTCGGGCAGCCGATCGGTCGCTTCCAGGCCCTGCAGCACCGCTGCGCCGACATGTTGATCCGGGCCGAGGGGATCCGTTCGGCGGCCCTCTACGCCGCCTGGTCGCTCGACGACGACGAGCCCGGGTCGCGCACTCACGCACGGCTCGCCAAAGCCTATGCGGCGGACGCGGGGCTCGCCGTCGCCGGTCAGGGGATCCAGATCCACGGCGGGCTCGGTTTCACCTGGGAGCAGGATCTGCAGCTCTACTACAAGCGCGCCCAGGCGGCGGCTCTCGAATATGGCAGTGTGTCGGAACTGCGCGCCCTCGCGGCCGACGATCTGATCGGGCCGGCGCTCAGCGCGGCAGACCCAGCACCCGCGTTGCGATGATGTTGCGCTGCACCTCCGACGTGCCGGCGTAGAGGGTCGACGCGCGGGACCAGAGCGCCTCGTAGGCCCAGTGGCCGTCGTCGAGGGCGAGTGGATCGCCTTCGGGCACCATCGCGGCCGGGCCGAGGATCTCGATTGCCGCGGCCTTCACGCGTTGGTCGAGTTCGCTCCAGACCACTTTGAGTGTCGAACCCTCGGGCCCCGGGATGCCCTTGTCCTGCAGCGCCCAGGCGTTCCGATAGGCGGTCATGCGCATCACCATCACCTCGCCGGCGAATTCGGCGAGGCGCTGGCGCACCAGCGGATCGTCGGCGGCGCTCGCTCCGCCCCGCGGCGTGCGACGCGCGGCGGTAATCAGTCGCGACAGATCGGCTTCGAGGCGCGCATGCTGGGCCGAGCTTCCTCGCTCGACAGACAGCGTCGTGATCACGATGTCCCAGCCGCCGTCGATCTCGCCGACGACGTTCTCGCGCGGCACGCGCACGTCGTCGAAGAACACTTCGTTGAACCAGGCATGCCCGGTCATCTCGACCAGCGGGCGGATCGTGATGCCCGGCGTCTTCATGTCGACGAGCAGAAAGCTGAGTCCGCGGTGCTTCGCCGCGTCGGGGTTGGTGCGCACGACGAGAATGCACCAGTCCGCCTGCTGGGCGAAGCTCGTCCAGGTCTTCTGCCCGTTCACCACGATCTCGTCGCCCACGACGTCGCCGCGCGTCCGGAGTGACGCGAGATCCGAGCCCGCGCCCGGCTCGGAGAATCCCTGGCACCAGATCTCCTCGCCGCGCAGGATCGGCGCGATGAAGCGCTCCTTCTGCCATTCCGAACCGCGGGCGATCAGCGTCGGCCCGACGAGACTCGTCCCGACCGACAGGCTGATCTGGTTCGGTGCGCGCGCCCGCGTGTATTCCTCGTGCCAGATCATGTTCTGGATCACGCCGACGTCGCGGCCCCCGTACGCGACCGGCCAATCGAGCCCCGCGAAGCCCCCGTCGAACAGCTTGCGCTGCCACTGCTTCAAGAACGCGACTTCGCCGAACGCATCCGGGGGCTTGCGCCACGCGGGCGTCCCCCAGCCCTCGGGCAAGTTGGCTTCGAGCCAGGCGCGCGCGTCGCGTCGGAAGCGGGCTTCTTCGGGTGAGTCGCGCAGATCCATCCGGTCAACTCTCCTGGAGCGGGGTTCGAGCGGCGCTCGATCCGCAGCGACGCCTCACGTCGTGATGCCGCGCGCGTGCAGATCGGCGATCTCCGCCTCGGACATCCCGAGCAGATCGGTGAGGATCGCATGGGTGTGTTCGCCGAGCAGCGGAGCGGCGCGCGCCACCCTGCCCGGCGTCTCCGAAAGCCGGAAGCCCGAGCGCTCGAACGCCAGCTCGCCGAGCACCGGATGCACGCGGCGCACGAAGTGGCCGCGCGCAGCCAGCTGCGGGTCGTGGGCGAGCTGCGCAAAGTCACGCACCACGCCGGCTTCGACGCCGCCGCGCTGCAGCCTGTGCATCAGCGACTCGGCGTCCTGCTCGCGCGTCCACACCGCGAGAGCGACGTCGATCGCGTCGACGACGGCCAGGCGCCCGTGCAGCCGGGCGAGCCGCGGATCGGTCGCCCAGGCGGGCCGACCCATTGCCTCGACGAGCCGCGTCCATTGCTCGTCGTCCTGCACCGCGATCGCGATCCAGCGCTCGCGCGCAGGACCGGGCGCATCCGAATCGCGACACGGGTAGATGCCGTGCGGCGCGGCGTCCTCTGCGCGATTGCCGGCGCGGGTCATCACCTCGCCCGTCGCCGAGTGTCTGGCGATCATCTCGGAGAGCGCATAGACGCCGGTCTCGATCTGCGACACATCGATCGCCTGTCCCTCGCCGGTGCGCCGCAGATGAAGCAGTGCGGCCAGCAGTGCGGCGCACACGAAGCGCGGCGAGAGTGAATCGGTGATCGTCGCGTAGGGGCCGAGGGCTTCGCGATCGGGCCAGCCGGTCACGTGATTGAAGCCCGCGATCGCGGCGCCCTGCCCGCCGAAGCCCGGATACTGCCGCTGCGGGCCGGTCTGTCCGAACAGGCAACCGCGCACCATCACGAGATCTGGCCGACGCGCGAGCAGACTCGCCGCGCCCAGCCCGAAGCCCTCCATCACGCCGGGCGCGAAATTCTCGGCCACGACGTCCGCCCATTCGTCGACCAGACGCAGCACCAGCGCCACGCCCTCAGGCGATTTCAGATCGACCGCCAGGCTCTGCTTGTCGGGATTCAGCAGCACGAACATCGGTGCCTGCTCGAGGATCCCGGGCTCGTGGCGGTTCTCGCTCGTGACATGCAGCAGGCGCAGGAAGTCGGGGCGCTTCGCCGACTCGATGCGGATCACCGTCGCGCCCTGCTCGGCGAGATAGCGGGTCGCCACCGGCCCGGCGGCCCCCGAGCCGAACTCGAGCACGCGCAGCCCCTCGAGCACGCCGCGCGGACCGGCACGCGTCGCGAGCCGCAGCGACTCGGCACGCGGTGCTTCGATCGCGCGGCGCGGGGCTCGCGCCAGTTCCTCGCGCAACTGCGCGCCATCTCGATCGAGGCTCGGTGCGGGACCGCGCACGCGGATCGTCGACGCAGACGACCGCGCGAAGGCACCGGGCATTTCGACGCCTTCGCCGGCCCGCGCCCCCGGCCACGCCACTCGCGCGAAGAAGTCCCGCGAACGCAGTTGCGGCTGCACGAGGATCTCGCGCGCATCGTTGCACGGGGCGAGCAGGATGCGGCGCGCGAGCGACTGCTCGTACAGCTCGCGCATCGTGCGGCTCTCGAAGAAGGCGCCGAACACCGCCTCGAGGCGCGCGAGGGCTTCGTCGTCCAGCGTGAGCGGGCTGTAGTTCGCCCAGTCGATCGCGCGCAGCCACTCGGGTGCGAGTCCCGACTCGGCCATGTAGTCGACGGTCGCGCGCAGACTGCCTGCGCGCGCCGGACCCCCGCGCAGTCCATACGAGACGAAGCCGTCGCGGCAGCGCCAGATCTCGCGGGTGCGCCCCGTGCGCGAGCCCGCGCGCACACGCAGCGGAGCGCCCGAGGCGACCTGCCCGGCCCCGCTGATCAGAGTGGCGAGCTGCGTCTCCTGCAGCGACACGTCGACGTGCTGTCCACGCCCGAGATCGGCGCGCCCGAAGAGCGCGAGCAACACGCCGACGACCGCCTCGGGACCCGCATGCATGTAGGCGGTCGGCAGGCTGCAGCGAAGCGGCGGCCGATCCGGATCCCCCGTCATGCTCGCATTGCCCCCCATCGCGACGCAGACGAGATCGTGGCCCGCGTAGTCGGCGTAGGGACCCCTCTGTCCGAACGGCGTGATCGAACACCAGACGAGCCCGGGATGCGACGCGGGCAGACCCGCGACGATGCGTTCGCAGTCGAGCCCGAACTCTGCGAGTCGACCCGGTCGGAAGCTCTCGATCACGACGTCCGAACCCGCGGCGAGCGAGCGAAACGTGTCGCGATCCTTCTCGTTGGCGACGAGATCGAGCACGAGACCGCGCTTGCCCGCCTGCGCGACCCCCCAAGCGACGCCGCCCTCCCCGGCTCGCGCACTCGCGATCTGCGGCCCGCGTCGTCGCAGCGGGTCACCGCCGCGCGGCTCGATGCGGATCACCTCGGCTCCGAGATCCGCGAGGATCCGGCCCGCCATCGCACCGCGTTCATCAGCGAGATCGAGGATCCGGTACCGAGAGAGCAAGACCGATCATCCGGGCACGGCTCCGTGAGCGGAGCGGGGCAAAACGAAAGCGGAGCGGGAGGCAACTAGAGCAGAGCGGTTGACAAAGCGAGCGGAGAGGAAGACAACGAGAGCGCAGCGGTGGACAACCTGCGCGGCGAAGTTAACACTTCGAGACTTCCCATCCCGGGTCGTCCTGGCCGTGTGCCGCGACCGTCGGAGGCCCGATGCGCACGCCCGCCCTGTTCGACCTCGCCGGTCGCACCGCATTGGTGACCGGAGGCGGACGCGGCATCGGTCGCCATCTCGCGATCGGTCTCGCCGAGGCCGGCGCCCACGTCTTCATCGCCTCGCGCCGGATCGAAGCCTGCCGCGAGACCGCCGATGCGATCGTGGCGGCCGGTGGTTGCGCGACGCCACTCGCAGCCGATGTCTCGAAACCCGAATCGATCGACGCGCTCGTTGGCTCCGTGCTCGCCGCCACGCCGCGCCTCGACGTGCTCGTCAACAACGCGGGCATGGTGTGGGCGGCGCCGATCCTCGACTACCCGCTCGAGGGCTGGGACCGCGTCTTCGATCTCAACGTGCGTGGTGTCTTCTATCTCTCGCAGCAGGTGGCGCGCCACATGCGCGAGCAGGGGGCAGGCTCGATCATCCACATCAGCTCGATCTCGGCCTTTCGCAGCGCGGGCGATGAACGCGAGCCGGTGGTCGCCTACAACGCGAGCAAGGGCGCGCTCACTTCGCTCACGCTCGACATGGCGGTGAAGCTCGCTCCCGTCGGGATCCGCGTGAACGCGATTGCGCCGGGCCCGTTCCTGACCGCGATGATGGATCACGTCCGCCACGATCCCGCGAAGCTCGCCGCCTTCAACCGCCAGATTCCGCAGCGAAGGTCGGGCGCGGAGGACGACATCAAGGGCGCCGTCGTGTTCCTGGCGAGCGCTGCCGCAGCGTTCGTGACCGGTCACACGCTGGTCGTGGATGGCGGCATGCTGGCCGCATCGCCGGTGATCTGATCGACTGGCAGCCTGCGAGCGGCGAGACCGCGGTCTCGCCCCTAGACTGCGTGCGATGAACGCGCCCGTCTCCGGGAACTCGCAGGCACAGACGCCGAGCGCGCCGTATTCGACCGCCTATCTGCGCTATGCGCTCGGCCTGCTCACGACCGTCTACGTCGTGAACTTCGTCGATCGGCAGATCCTCTCGATCCTGTTGCAGTCGATCAAGCAGGATCTCGGCCTCTCGGATCTGCAGCTCGGGCTGCTCTCGGGCACCGCATTCGGGATCTTCTACGCGACGCTCGGTGTACCGATCGCGAGGCTGGCGGATCGCTACTCACGCAAGGGCATCATCGCGATCTGCCTGACGATCTGGAGCGGCATGACGGCGCTCTGCGGTACGGCGGGCGGGTTCCTGTCCCTGCTCGTCTACCGGGTCGGGGTCGGGATCGGCGAAGCCGGCGGCAGCCCACCCGCGCACTCGATGATCTCGGACTACTTCCCGGCCGAGAAGCGCGCGACGGCGCTCGGCGTCTTCTCGCTCGGCGTGCCGCTCGGCATCATGGTGGGCTTCCTGGCCGGGGGATGGATGGACGAAGTGCTCGGCTGGCGGATGGCCTTCATGCTGGTCGGCGCACCCGGTGTCGTGCTCGCCGGCATCGTCGCGCTGACGCTGCGCGAGCCCCCGCGCGGCCTGTCCGACGTAAAGCTCGCCACCGACGTCAGCGGTGAACGCGCCCTGCCCGACGTCGGTGAAGTGCTCCGCTTCCTCTGGCGCAGTCGGGCCTTCCGCCACAACGCGATCGGCGCGGGCCTGTATGCCTTCGTCGGCTACTCGACCACCAACTGGGCGCCGACCTTCCTGATCCGCTCCCACCACATGACGACGGGTCAGATCGGCACGGTGCTCGCCCTGATCATCGGCATCGGGGGCGGGCTCGGCATCTACAGCGGCGGCTACTTCAGCGATCGCTTCGGTGCTCGCGACGCACGCTGGCGGATGTGGATCCCCGCCGCCGCCATGTGGCTGTCGGTGCCCTTCGGCTTCGTGGTCTACACCACCGACAACACGACGCTCGCCCTCTCGCTCTTCGTCTTCCCGGTTTTCCTCGGCCTCGCCTATCAGGCGCCTGCACTCGCGATGTCGCAGTCGCTCTCGACACCGCGCATGCGGGCCACGGCATCCGCGATGCTGCTGTTCGTGATCAACATCATCGGGCTCGCGCTCGGGCCGCCCGCGACCGGACTGCTGAGCGACCTGCTCGAGCCGCGGCTCGGCGAGCAATCGCTCCGCACCGCGATGTTGCTCACGTCGCTGGTGCTGGCCTGGTCGGGCGTGCACTTCTGGCTGGCCGCGCGCAGTCTCGTGGGAGATCTCGCCGTCGCGAAAGCCGCCAGCGAACGCGAGGCCCGAGGCCAGTCGATCTGGGGCTGATCGCCGGTGCGGTCCTCAGCCCCGGTCGCGGGAACCGACCGGGTAGCGGACCCCGTCGATCTCGGCGCCCTCTTCAGACAGGCGACGCAGTGCGAGTTCGCGCAGCGGCCCGACCTGGAGTTTCTGGTTCGCCGTGTACGACAACTCGTCCGGCGAGAAGAACAACACGCGCCGCGGCACCTTGTAGGCGGCAAGACGTTCACGCAGCCCCGCACGCAGCGTGGCTTCATCGAGCGTGGCCCCGGGTCTTCGCACCGCGCACAGCACGATCACCTCGCCGAGCACCGGATGCGGGACGCCGACCGCCTGCGCGATCAGCAGATCGGCGTGGCCTTCGAGGGCTCTCTCGATTTCGAGCGGCGACACGTTGGCGCCGCCGGACTTGATCAGGTTCGAGAGCCGGCCACTCCAGTGCAGATACCCGTCGGGATCGAAAGAGCCGCCGTCCTGGGTGTGGAAGTAGCCGTCTTCATCGAGAAACAGCTCGGGCGCCACTTTGTAGTAGCCCCGCATCAGCGTCGCGCCCTGCACGGCGATCTCGCCCTTGTCGCCGACCGCAGCAACCGGCGCACCCGTGTCGGGATCGACGATGCGCAGCCGCATGCCGGGCAGCGGTCGTCCGCTGGTCGCGTGGCGCAGCTCCGCCGGAGCGCTCGCGGGCAACGCGGACGCGAGTGTGAACGTCTCGCTCAGCCCATACGACCCGTAGGTCCCCCAGTCATCGACCGAGAGCTTCGCGAGCGGCGCGAGCGGGGACGAGTGCTCGATCTTCTGCAGGCTCGTGAGAATGCGGGTGCGCGCCTCGGCGTGCTCGGCCATCGCCTTCTCCTGATGGGGCCAGGCGTGCAGGGTCGTGACCCGCTCGGATTCGATCAGGGCGAGATAGCGCTCCGGCACGAACACCGGCTCGACGATCAAGGGCGCGCCCGCTGCGAGCGCTGCACCGAGCGACATCGCGATGCCCGCGGTCCAGAAGAACGGCTGTGCGGTGAGGACCACATCCTCGGGCGACAGACCCATCAGCTCGGCGAAGCGATAGCTCTGGATCACTGCCGCGCGCTGCCGGTGCAAAACGCCCTTCGGATGTGCGGTCGTGCCCGACGTGTAGATCAGGATGCCGTCGTCGGACGGCGTGACCTCGGCGCTCGCGGCGTCGAGGAGCGCATCGGGGACATCGTCGCCGAGTGCGAGCAGATCGCACCACGGCTCGATCGCGCCGCGGCGCTCCCGGACGTCGAGACACACGACCCGGCGCAGATGCGGCAGCGCCTCGCAGCGGATCCGCCCGGCTTCCCCGTGCGCGATCGCCGGATGATCGGCCAGCAGATCGCCCACGAAGTCGTGATTCCGCAGCTCGGACTGCATGAGCAGCAGCGACGCATCGCTGTGGCGCAGGATGTAGTCGCGCTCGCTCGACGTCGCGTAGGTGTTGAGCGGTACCAGCACCCCACCCGCCAGCCCGACCGCGAATGCGGCGATCGCCCACTCGGGCCGGTTGGGCATCAGCACGGCGACCCGCGCGCCCTTCACCACGCCGGCGCCGATCAGGCCGCGCGCAAGCTGCCTCGCTGCGTCGCGCAGCGCGCGATGCGTGTACTCCTGCCAGACCGCGCCGGCGGACGGCTGGAAGCGCAGCGCGATCCGCTCGCCATGGCGCGCCGCGATGTCGTCGAGGAAGCGTCCGAGCGTGAGCCGCTCCGGATCCGGCTGCAGGGCGAGTTCGAAGGGATCGTGCATACGGCCTCTCTGCCTGTTACCTCTCGCAGCGCGCGGCGCCGGCCGAGGATCGGCCAGCGACGGGCCGCATGCCAGAACCCAGGACATCCGCACGCGAGATCGACTCGGCTCGTCGAACTCCGGGAAGAGCGCCATGCACTGCATCCGATCGCTCGCCACCGCCCTCATCTCGATCTCCAGCTTCAGCACAGCCCTGCTCGGCCTGTCGGCCGCGCCCGTGCGGGCCGACGCGGTGAAGGACGGCGGATTCTGGCTCAACATCGTCACTCAGGGCGATCTCGGCCCCGGTCCCGTGACCGCGCGCATCAAGTGGTGGCTCGATGGCCAGCTTCGTCTGTTCGAGGACTCGGGAGGCTTCGGGCAGGGACTCGTGCGGCCCGGGGTCGGCTATGCGCTCGGCGGATCGACCAGCGTGTGGGCCGGCTACGCGTTCATCCGCACCGACCCGACGACGGGATCTGATTTCGACGAGCAGCGGATCTGGCAACAGTTCCTCTGGAGCCCGAAGTTCGAGGCGTTCTCGCTCGATCTGCGCTCGCGTCTCGAGGAGCGATTCCTCCAGACCGGATCCGACGTGGGCGTTCGATTCCGACAACTCGTCGGCGGCCGGCTGCCGCTCGACTTCGCCCCCCGCATCACGCCGATGATCTGGAACGAGGTGTTCTTCAATCTGAACGACACCGATTGGACGGCGCCCCGGACCGAGGCTGGCTTCGACCAGAACCGGTTCTTCGTCGGGCTCGGTTTCAAGCTCGAGCGCGAGGCAAGGTTGCGGCTCGACGCGGGCTACATGAACCAGTACATCCGCCGACCGGGTAATCAGGATCTCAGCAACAATCTGTTCTCACTCACCCTGCAGTGGAACTTCGGATCGCGCCCCGGTCCCGCCACGCCGGCGGAACCCACTGCGCGAACCGGATCGTGACCCGCAGCCGCGCCGCGCGCCGCGCGGCTCGGGGGGCGGCAGCGTCTCGGTCGGCCGGGGCACCAGTGCGGCGGCCGCGGCGAGCACCGCGGCCGCGTGATTGGTCATCACCAGATGCAGTTTCGCGACGGGCTGTCCGGAAGGGTCGTCGTAGCCGATCTCGGTCACCTCGCCGTCGAGCAGGCTGAGATCCCCGGTCATGGCGGGGGAGCGATACGACATCTTGATGTGGACGATGTCGCTCCACTCTCCGCCCCAGTTGCCCACGTAGTCGAGCATCCACGCCCCCATCGAGGCCCCGTACCCGTAGCCGCGAGGCAGGCCGATCAACTGCGCGTACTTGGCCTGCACGTGTCCCCGCGACGGTCCGTAGTAGAGCCCGTCGCCGAGTGTCGGATCGAACTTCGCGCCCTCGGTGTCTCGGGACATCTCGGGCAGCCAGCCCGCATCGAGGGTCGAGTCGGGACCCTCCACCTTCTTGAAGGCGTGCCAGATCGTCATCTGGAAGGCGCGCCATTCGGTGGTGAAGCTCGCGATCGTGTGGGGTCCGATCAACCGCTGGGGCAGCTTCTCGCCGACCTTGACGAAGAGCCATCGCCCGTGGCCGAGTTCGAGGAAGCTCCGGTTGTAGGCGAACTTCTTCTCCTCGATCTCCATCAGCTGATCTTCGGTCCACACCGGATCGGTGTCGCCACTGAACAACTGCCGCTTGCGCGCCTCCTCGGCGAGGTAGCGGATCGAGGTCGATCGCTGCTTGCAGATCAGTTCGCCCTGATCGTTGATGTAGGTCGTATCGCCGCGCGAGAACATCGTGGGGCCGGCGAACTTCGTCTCGGTCAGCTTGTAGTCGAACAGCATGCGATCGCGGACGATCCGCTGCCCGGGCCGGATGCGCGGTCCGAAGAACCACCACTCGTCACCGCCGAACAGCATGTGGGTGCCGGGAATCGTCCCCTGGATGGCGGGACCTGCGCCGTGGCTGTCGTCGGTGGCCACCGCGAACGACTGCGGGGCCACGAAGGCTCCGAAGCGCGACTCGGATTGGCTCGCGAACGCGTCATCGAAGTACAGCGGGTTCGGGTTCTGCATCCCCTGGGCCCAACGACGCAGGTCGTTGGGTGCCACAGGGTCTTTCAACTGCCTGCCGCCGAGCGGGATGCCGATCCACTGGTCGACGGGCCGGGTGTCGAGTCGGACGCTGCCCTCGGACGCACGTCGGGATTCGCTGCTCATCGGGTCCTCGCTGGAATCGAGCGTGATCGAGCCACGAGCATTCTGACCGCTTCAGACCGGTCGTCGGGGCACAGACGCGCGATGATAGGTGACCCGGATTCGTGCGCGAAGCCCAGATCCGACTGGAAGCCTCCGTCGGACCGGGGGTACGCCGACAGGGGAACCCACCTGCCCATCCTGCTGATCGCGCTCTTGCTCACGCTGCTGAATGCGCTGAAGCCCGTGACGATCGACGACACGGCCTTCCTCTACTACGCGCGTCAGATCGCAGCGAGCCCGGGCGACCCATACGGCTTCGAAGTGTTCTGGTACGACGTGCCCACGCCGGCGATGGATCTGCTGGTGCCGGCCGTCCTTCCCTATTGGCTCGGCGCGGGCATCTCGCTGTTCGGCGAGGATCCGGTCTTCCTCAAACTCTGGCTCCTGCCCTTTGCGCTGCTGCTGGTGTGGAGTCTGCGCCGACTGGTCGAGCGGTTTGCACCGGCGGGTGGAACGCCACTCCTGCTCGTGCTCGCCCTCGCGCCGGCGATCGTACCGTCCTTCAACCTGATGCTGGATCTGCCTTCGCTCGCCCTGGCGCTCGGCGGCTTCGCGCTGTTCGTCGAGGCCTGCGAGCGAAATCGAATCGGGTGGGCGGTGTGGGCCGGTGTACTCGCAGGACTCGCTCTGCAGACCAAGTACAACACGCTCGCCCAATTGCTGGCGCTCGGCGTCTACGGAATCGTCACACAGCGCGCGATGCGACTGACGATCGTGGCGGTCGGTGTGGCCGCGATGCTGTTTCTCGGCTGGGAAGGCTGGCTGGCGCTTCGCTACGGCGAGTCGCACATCCTCCATCATCTGCTCGCGGCACCGCAGACGGCATGGTCGAACACCGGGGCGGGCTGGGCGATCGGCTGGCTGGCCCTGCTCGGCGCGCTCGCGACGCCGGCCGGACTGCTCGCGATCTCGGTGCTGCACGCTTCGAGAATCGCGCTCTTCGCCGGCATGGCGGCGTCCGTCCTTCCGCTGATCGTGATCGGCGCGCTCGAACCCGGACCCGTGCCGGTGGCGATCCGGCCGATCCGGCTGTTTCACGGGGATCCCGCGCTGGACGCGTTCTTCGTCGCGGGGCTCGCACTCATCGCGCTGATCGGGGCGGCCGGCGTGCTCGGATGGCGGCGGAGCCCACCGGCGGCGCGGCGGGATCTGGCGTTCCTGCTTGCCTGGATGGTCGTCGAGTTCGGCGTGTGCTTCTGGCTCTCGCCCTTCCACGCAGCGCGGCGACTCATCGTTCCGATCCTCGTGACCACGCTGGCGCTCGCCCATCTGGCGACGAACGCGGCGCGCGCGCCGAACCCACTGCGCGCCATCGCGACGTTCAGTGTCTGCCTCGGCCTGCTGTTCGGTGCGGTCGATCTGGCGGATGCGCGCGCCCAGCAGAGTGTCCAGGAGGTGATCGAACGGGAACTCGAACGTCTCGGCTACGACCGTGATCGCGAACGCGTCTGGTTCAGCGGCCACTGGGGGTTCCAGTACGAATCGGAGCGGCGGGGCTACCAGCCGATGGTCCCCGGACGCTCGCAGCTCGAACGAGGCGACTGGGTGCTGGCCGCTCAGGACATCAGCGTGCCTGCACTGCCGAAGTTCCCGGTGACCCGGCTGCTCGGCCTGGCCGCGGTCCCCGGCCCGCTTCTCTTCTCGACCCTCCCGAGCTTCTATCAAGGCGCCGTTCCGATCCGCCGGCAGGCCGAGACGTCGCTGCGCGTGCGCATCCATCGGGTGCGCGAAAGCGGTCCGTTGCCGGCGCTGCCTCAGGGCGGCGTCTCGCGCGGAAGTCTGCTGCGGACCCCGATCCCGCCCGGAGCGTGATCCCGATCGCTCAGCGAGCGTCCGGGCGATCAGCGGGCAGCGAGCGCACGCGCCAGTACTGGATCACCCCCGAGCGGTGGCCCGGCCCGTAGCGGAGTTCGAAGTAGGGCGCGAAACGCGCGTCGTATGCGCTGGTCGTGTCGAGGAAGACGGTGTCGATGCGGTGAAGCTCGATCACGGACTCGGCCGCAGACGCATTCGCTTCCCGCATGATCCGCTGGGCCAGTCCGAAGACCGGGCGTTCGAGACACATCGAGTAGTGCCAGCCGACCGTCGTGGCGAAGCGCGTCTGATCGGTCGCGATGCGCTCGACCGCCGCGCATCGTTCGCGCAGATGGAGATCCTTCGATGCGGCGAGTGCGTGGCTGCGGCCGGGATCGAAGTCCAACAGGATCAGGCCAGCGAGCCCGAGACCCACGGCGAGCGAGCCCCTTCCATCTCCCCACACATGGCTGAGCACACTGCGCGATCGTTCGACACAGGCGGCCAGCGCGATCACGTAGATGGGCAGGGCCAGTCGCGCGTGATAGTCGAAGTAGATGAGCAGGACGCCGAGCGTCCCGAGCGCGAAGAACGACGCCATGTCGCGGCGACGCACAGCCTGCCCGACGAGCCCCGCAAGCAGCAGCAGAGTGACGAGGGTCTCGACCGGATCGAACGCCCGGGGGCTCGCGGCCTCGCTCCGCGTGCCCCAGTTCATCCGGCTCCCCAGCGATTTCACGAGCTGCCGCGATCGCTGCTCGACGCGCGTCAGCACGTCCGCGAACGAAATCAGGGGCGAATCGGGATCGGTCCACGAGGTGTGCCACTGCGCCGTCGCATAGTCGTAGATCACCGCTTGATCGACGGGTGCCGCCGGCTTCACGGCTGCATCGCGAAGCATCCAGGGCAGCATCACGGCCCACACCACCACGCCGACCGGAAGGATCCGACGGAGCGCAAACCGCGCAGCCGCCGCGGCCGTCCGGTCGGGCGACGCCGGTCCGAGCAGGCGTGCCAGCCAGAGCGCCGGCAGCAGCAGCACGAGACCGCTCCGCAGATAGGTGGCCAGCCCGATGCAGATCCCCAGCGCGATGTCCCGACGCAGA
Source organism: bacterium (assembly GCA_031413515.1). Taxonomy (GTDB): domain Bacteria; phylum Myxococcota_A; class UBA9160; order UBA9160; family UBA4427; genus TMED88. Next base: position 3,278 of record JANOFF010000112.1, on the reverse strand, counting down.
GACGGAGCGCGGTGGCCATGGCGGGCGACGAGCAGGCACGCGAACGCCGCGGCGAGACCCGGAACATCCGAGAGGATCTCGGTCGCGTATTTCTGGAAGCCGGGATTCAGCCAGATCGCGAGCGAGACCAGCAGCGCGAGCGGTCCCCCGATCCGCGACCTCTGGTGGACGAAGATCAGCGCGACGCAGAGCAGACCGAAGAGCAGGATCAGCGTGTTCAATGCCGTCTGGTTCTCGCCGAACACCGCGAGCACCGGCGCGATCAGGGCCGACAGACCGGGCGGCCGCTCCCGGAAGGGCATCTCGAGATAGACGTAGCCGTCGCCATCGAGCAGCGCGCGCGCGGTGACGAGATAGATCGAGCCGTCCCCCACCCCGTCGTAGTAGGGATGCACGAGAAACGGGACGCTCACGAGACCGCCGAGCACGAGAGCGCCGAACAGCGCTTTGTCGAGCGCCGACCAGCGCGCCGGGCGACGCGCTCGGGACGACGGAGCCGACGCGGGCACCCCCTCCCGTTCACCCGGCGCACGGCTCGTCGGCATCGGCCGAGCTTAGCCGCGTGGACGCGGCAATTGACGAAGGGACGACGCCTGAGGTAACACGACTTGGCCGAGATTACCTACGTTTGCAGGAACCGACCGGGAGCCTTCCTTTGAGCGAGATCCTCTTCGAACGCACGGATGCGGGCATCGCGACGATCACCTTGAATCGACCGCACCGGAAGAACGCGATCCCGGGCCATCTCTGGGACGAACTGCGCCGCCTGTTCCAGGACGTGTCGCAGAACCCGCGCGACCGCGTGCTGGTGATCACGGGTGCGGGTGACGCCTTCTGCACCGGGGCGGATCTGGCCGACGCGAGCGTGCCTGCGGAGCGCCTGCATCCCTTCCACTCCATGATCCCCGTGAACGCGGCCGCGCTCGCGCTGCACGAACTCGCCAAACCGAGCATCGCGATGGTGAACGGCGACGCGGTCGGAGCGGGCATGAATCTGGCGCTCGGCTGCGACCTGGTCGTTGCCGGAGAGAGCGCGCGCTTCTCCGAGATCTTCGTGCGCCGCGGACTCTCGCTGGACTTCGGCGGCAGCTGGCTGCTGCCGCAGCGCGTGGGCATCCACAAGGCCAAGGAACTCGCGCTGTTCGGGGAGATCCTGTCGTCGCACGAAGCCGAGCGCATCGGGCTCGTGAATCGGGTCGTGCCCGACGCCGAACTCGGCGCGTTCGTAGCCGACTGGGCCGAGCGGCTCGCGAGTAGCGCCCCGCTCGCGGTGCAACTGAGCAAGAAGCTGCTGGCGAACGCGCACTCGCACGGTTTCGCTGAAGCACTCGACGCCGAGGCGGCCGCGCAGAGCGTGAATCTCGTGAGTGCGGACACGCGGGAAGGCATCGCGGCCTTCCTCGAAAAGCGAAAGCCCGTGTTCCATGGACGTTAGGCATCCCGGAGAGCAGCCCGTGTTCCCGCCCGGATCACGACGCTCGCATCCGCACCGCCCTCACGGATCGAGAGGCGAGTGGCAATACCAATAGGACGAGGAGAAGAGCCACCATGTCACGGCCCAAGCTGAGCACCGCGTTCTGCGAACGCGTCGGGATCGAGTACCCGATCATCCTGGCGGGCATGGGACCGGTGGCGGGCACCGGCTAGCCGGTCGCCACGGCCGAACTGGTCGCTGCCGTCTCGAATGCCGGCGGGCTCGGCGTGATCGGCGGTGTCGCCTACTCGCCCGACGTACTGCGACGCGAGATCCGCAAGGTCCGTTCGCTGACCGACAAGCCCTTCGGTGTGGATCTGTTGCTGTCCCCGAATTTCTTGATTCCGCGTGGCCCCGCACTGCCGGCCGCGAAGGCGAGCCGCCCGCGACTGCCGAAGTCGCACGTCGAGGCCATCGAGCGCATCGCGGCCTCGCTCGGCATCGAACTGAAGCAGGCACCGCCGAGCGACGAGGACATGGGATCCTGGGTCGAACCGGGCAAGAGCTGGGCCGGCTCGCAGATCGAAGTCGTGCTCGAAGAGCGGGTGCCGGTCTTCGCTTCGGGCCTCGGCACGCCGGGTCCGTTCGCCGAAGCCCTGCACGCCGAAGGCACCACGATCCTGTCACTCGTCGGCAACGTGCGGGCCGCGCGTCACGTGGCCACGGACGGCGCCGACTACGTGGTCGCACAGGGCACCGAGGCGGGAGGACACACCGGTCGCATCGGCACGCTGGCGCTGCTGCCGCAGGTCATCGAAGCCGTCGCACCCACGCCGGTGATCGCCGCCGGTGGCATCGCGGGCGGTCGCGCGCTCGCGGGAGTGCTGGCCATCGGCGCAGAAGCAGCGTGGTGCGGCACGGCGTTTCTCGTCGCGGAGGAAGCCAATCAGCCTGAGCTCCAGAAGCAGCGCATCCTCGCCGCCGCCGCGGAGGACACGATCGTGACGCGTCTCTACAGCGGCAAGACGATGCGCAACATCTCGAACCCGCTGATCGAGGCCTGGGAGAAGGAGGGACTCGGCGCCCTCCCGATGGGCTTGCAGGCCGTGCTGATCGCGGACCTCACGCACTCGATCCGCGAGGCCGGACGTCACGAACTGCTGATGAACGCGGCGGGCCAGACCTCGGGCATGCTGACGAAGCTGCGTCCCGCGGCCGAGATCCTGGCGGAGATGGTGGCGGAAGCCGCTGAGATCCTGGGCTCGGGGCTCGCACGACGGGTCCGCGCTTCGAGCTAGAGCCGCGTCGCCTCCTCACGCGCCTGGCCGCATCGAACGCCCGACGACCAGTCGCGTCACGCCGCCGAGCCGGACGAACTCGCCGTCGCGCGACTGCTCGATCTCGCCCGCGAGTTCGGCTTCGAATGCGGCCCGCCGATCCGGGGGCAGTTCGCCCGCCCCCTTCACCAGACCGAGATCGCGCATCCACGCAACGAGCTCGCTGCCGACGCGGGCCTCGATCACCGCGACGTCGATCTCTTCGACGTGCTCGATACTGAAGCCGGCGGCGCCGAAATCCCGGGCGATCCACGCGGGATCCGCGTAGCGGAACGGACCGGGGCCATCCAAGACGATTGGGGCCGAGTCGCGAAAACGGCCGAGGACGCTGCGGGACAGCTCGGCCCAGGGGACGCGCGACGGCTCGGCCCAGAACGCGGCGACGAGCGCGCCGCCCGCTCGCAGCACGCGGCGGCTGGCCGCGAGCGCGCGGACCGGCGAGCCCATGTAGCCGAGTCCCCAGCGTGCGGTCGCCACGTCGAACGAACCCGCAGGCAATCCGTCGAGCGACTCCGCGTCGGCCCTGC
>JANOFF010000111.1:0-14892 GCA_031413515.1 bacterium | reverse complement strand
TCCTCGGCCCACGACTCGCGGTGGCGCGCCACCGGAAGGTGCACCTCCCAGCAGCTGACGGTGCAGAAGCGCAGCCCGGTACGCGCGCGATTGCAGGTGGACACGTTGCACACGTAGTAGAGAGCGCCGTGGGCAATCGGCTTCTTGCATGCGCTGCACGGCTTCCAGACAGATGCTTCGGTCAAGGGCGCGGCCTCCGGTGGGGCCGCAGTCTAGCGGGACATCGCGATCGGGCATCGGGTCCGGCGCGGCGCTCAGCGCCCGCTGTACTTCGGCTTTCGTTTCTCGAGAAACGACTGCGTGCCCTCGCGCGCGTCCTCGGTCATCGCGGACATCACTGCCGCCACACCTTCGTAGTCGTACATCTCCGATGCGGTGGAGGTCAGCGACTTGTAGACGAAGTGCCGCGCGAGATCGATCGCGACGCTCGGCCCGCTGGCCAGCTTCTTCGCGTAGGCGAGGGCCGCGCCGAGTGCCGCACCCGGCTCGACGAGTTCGTCGATCAGCCCCTCGCGATGGCATTCCTCGGCGCCGAGGATGTCGCCGGTCGTCACCATGCGGAGCGCGGTGGGAAGCCGGGCGATGCGCGGCAGGAACCAGCTGATCCCGCAATCGGGCGCGAAGCCGAGGCGCACCATCGCGGCGCTCATGCGGGTCGTCTTCGAGCCGAAGCGGCGATCGCACGCCAGCGCGTACGCGAGACCCGCTCCCATGCAGACTCCCTCGATGGCGGCGATCACCGGCTTGTCGACGTCGATGATCCAGCGCGTCATCTCGGCGAAATTGCCAGCCGGTGTCTTGCGCTGATAGCGCTCGAGAGGGCTGTTGGTGAGCCCGGGGATCGGACGGCTCTTGTCCGCACCGCTCAGGAACTCGGCGTCTCCGCCGGAGCAGAAGTTGCCACCGGCGCCGGTCAGCACGAGCACGCGCACGTCGTCGTCGCTGCGGAGCTGTTGCAGCTTCGCAGCGATCGCGCCCGTCAGGTCCCAGTTGACCGCGTTCATCCGCTCGGGGCGATTCAGGGTGATGACCCCGATGCCGTCGGTCATCTCGTAGGTGAACCAGTCCAGGGCGCCCATGTCATCGATCTCCCGTTGTGCACCGGACGGACGCGAGGCGTAGTCCGGAGTCCCTTGCTACCGCAATCCGGCGATGCTCGTCCGGAGCCATTCGTCGTCGTGCCAGAGCGCGCCGGGCAGATCCAGCAGCACGCTCGAGAAGAGCCCGTCGCAGCGTTCCCGGACCAGCCCGACCAGTTGATCGGCCGTGCCGCAGATCGCCCACTCGTCGAGCATCTCGTCGCTGATCACGTCGGGCATGTCCTTCCAGCGGCCTTCGCGCGACAGCCGATGCAGATCGGCGGCCGCGTCCATCCAGCCGTGGAATTCCAGCACCGAGTGGTAGGTGGGCGTCGAGGCGTAGAAGGCGATGTGCTGCTTGAGATCGCGGCGGGCCCGCGCGACTCCCGACTCGTCCTTCGCCACCGCCAGGAACGGGGCGCCGATCAGATCCACCGCAGACACCGGGCGCCCCGCCCTCTCCGCGCCCTCGGCGATCGCCGGGACGAGCACTTCACGCACGAAGCGGAACGTCGCGATCGGATGCAGGCGCAGGCCATCGCACAGTTCGCCCGCGAGACGACCCATGTACGGATTGACGGCGGCGATCTGGATCGGCACGTGGGGATGTTCGATCGGACCCGGATTGAAGAACGGCGGGCACATCGTGAACTCGTAGTGGTCGCCGCGGAAGTTCGGCTTCTCGCCGGATTGGAAGCTCGCGAACATCGCCTTGAGGCACAGGATGTACTCGCGCATGCGGGGCCCCGGCGGCCCCGTCCACGTCGCTCCGTAGCGGCGCACGACGTGCGGCTTCACCTGCGTGCCGAGACCGATGCGGAAGCGACCGCCCGAGTAGTGCTGCAGATCCCACGCGAGCTGTGCGGTCACCATCGGGCTGCGCGGAAACGCGATCGCCACGTTGGTGGCGAGAGACACCCGCTCGGTGTGCTCGGCCGCGATCGCGAGCGGCAGATATGGATCGTGGCCCGCCTCGGGTGCCGTGATGCCGTCGAAGCCGAGGGATTCGAGCCGGCGCGCCGACGCGGCGATTCCGGCGAGACTCGCCTTCTTGACGCCTTCGCCGGCGTACTGCTCGGTGTCGGGTCCGAGCATCACGGTCTCGACTCGCACGCAGACTCCTGTTCGTGGGATCGGAATTCGTCGGACGGCTGGAGGGGATGAGTGGTCGCGATCGCCCGCGCGTGGACTGACGCGACCTCCGCTGCTCGCGGTCAGCGCTCGGGGATGGCGTCGCGGGCTGCGATGTAGGCGAATGTGGTAGCGGGACCGAGGGTCGCTCCGGCGCCCGCATACGTCCGACCCATCACCGGCGACGAGCAGTTGCCGATCGCGTACAGGCCGGGGATCACCTCGCCGGATTCCTTCAGCACGCGCGCCTTCACGTCCGTCCGGATGCCCCCCTTGGTGCCGAGTTCGCCCGGGAACGCCTCCATGCCATAGAAGGGCGCCTCGGTGATCGGCGCGAGGCAAGGGTTCGGCTGGACCTTCTCGTCGCCGTAGTAGCGATCGAACACCGTGTCGCCGCGACCGAACTCGAGGTCCTTTCCGGTCTTCGCATACTCGTTCATGCGGGCGACCGTCTGCTCGAGATTCCGCGCGTCGATGCCCAGCTTGCCGGCCAACTCTGCGATCGAACCGGCCTTCTGCACATAGCCGTCGCGGAGCGCCTTGCGGAGGAAGGCATCCGGCTGCTGAGCACCCGGCAACATCGGACCGACCGGGTAGGCCTTGCGGTAGCGCGCATCGAAGATCAGATAACACGGCACGCACGGAGTCTCTTCGGTGTGCTGCGCGTACTGGGCGTTGACGACGTCGATGTAGGGCGCGGCCTCGTTGACGAAGCGCTTGCCGGCCTTGTTGACCATCACACTGCCGGGCAGCGACTTCTCGATCACCAGCATGCGCGCGTTCGGCTCGTCGGGGACGACTGTCACGGGACCCCACCAGCCCTCGTCCATGAACTCGAGCCCGGCGCCGATCTGGCGCGCCATCTCGATCGCATCACCGGTGTTCTGTCTGTTCGCGCAGGTCCATTCGACGCGCGTCGGGTTGGGGAGGTACTTGTCGCGCATCGCCTGGTTGCCCTCGAAGCCTCCGGCCGCCAGCACCACGCCGCGCTCCGCGCGGATCCGCAGGGTCGTTCCGCCCTTCTCGGCCACCACGCCGACGACGCGCCCGTCCTCGACGATCAGCTGCCGGGCCGGCGTCTCGAGCCAGACCGGAATCCCGCGATCGATCGTCGACTGCCGCAGCATGCCGACCAGCGAGTTGCCCATGGCGAGGAAGCGATCGCGTCGCGACTTGAAGCGCCAGGGCAGATCGAGCACATAGCGCAACATCAGACGCATCATCAGACCGATCCAGCCGCTCGCGCGGGTGAACATCATGCGCGACTCGGGGATCGTCATGAAGATCCGACCGAACACCAGCATCTGCGCGTTCTGGTCGCGCATCCGGAGCAGATCGTCGCCGAGCGAGCGTGCATCGAAGGTCATCGGATCGAGCGACCTTCCACCGGGCTTGCTGCCCTTCGCACGCGGGTAGTAGTCCGCATAGGCGGGCAGCGCGAGCATCCGCATGTGGGTGTGCTCGCTGTAGTACCGGAGCGCCTCGGGAGACCGGTCCACGTAGGTCTCGAGCTTCTCCCGGGGTACGCCGCCGGCGGTGATCTCGCTGAGATAGGCGAGCGCGTCCTCGCGACTGTCGGGAATTCCCGCTTCGGCCATCAAGTGGTTGTTCGGGATCCAGAGACTGCCACCCGACATCGCCGACGATCCGCCATAGCGGTCGGACTTCTCGATCAACAGCACCTCGGCCTTGCGATCGTGGGCGACGATGCCCGCCGCCATCGCGCCGGCCCCCGATCCGATCACGAGCAGATCGACGGTGTGATCCCACGCAACCGGCTTCGCTCTACTCAATCGTTGCACTCCCCATCGCCCCGCGACCGGGGCGACGCTCGAAACTGGGCCATAGCCGACGATCATGCGAGCAGACCCGCCCGCACGGCGGACCACGGCGTCGACCGCTGGGCCGATCGCGTGAACGTTCGCCTAGCCGACAGAAAGCGCAAGGCGCAGAGTCGGTACGATCGTATGGGCCGCGCAGGCCCGAGCGCGGTCCGTGTACCGGATGACCTCATCGCCCGCTGCGAGTTCGCTCGAACGTTCGTGCGCAGCCGGGCCAGATCGTCGGACCCGTGTCCGACCGCGTGCTGCGCGACCACGCGCCCCGGCGCACTCGACATCGAAATCGACGATCCCGCTTGCGGCGCGAAAAGATCGTTGATCCGATCCGTCGCCCGATTGCGGGTGGCGAATCGCCAGATGCGCCTAGCCTTTGCCAGCCGAGACATGCGACCGAAAGAAACCGAGAGGCACGCATGGAAGTCAGGGGGGCAATCTGCCCCGCGAGACGGAGAAAGCCTTCCGTCCGGTGTGGGATTCGATGGAAATGCCCAGGGGATCCGCGTAGAGTGGGCGCAGAAAATCCCTCGGGATCTGCCTTCGTGCGCCCGACTTTCCGCTGCATCGATGACCCGCCTGCGCGGCCGTCGGAGGGAGGTCGAAGAACGGGAAGGCCCGGCCCGGCGAACGCTCCGATGCAGCGGACGAGGACATGACCGAGATGGCCCGATACTGGCGCTGGCTTCTCCAGGCTTGCTGCGTGGTACTGCTGCTCGCGCCGATCGCCGGCCACGCCGCCGACGACGAAGCGGAAGAAGCGGATTTCTCACGCGATGGCGCCTACGTGCGTGCATCGGGTCAGGTCGCCTGGACGACCTCCCAGCAAGGCTTCCCGGTTCCACTGCTGGTCAGCTGGGAGCCCGAGTTCGGCCTCGATGTCACGCTCGGCTGGCGCAACAGCGAACGGATCGGGGTCGAAACGGAATTCGAGTGGATCACCAACACCGAAGGGGCCGAGTACGGAAGCTGGCTGCTCGGCGCCAACCTCAAGTACTACGTCCTGAAGGACCGCATCCAGCCGTACCTCATCGGCGGCATCAACGGGACGTGGACGAAGGTTCCGGGCGCCACCGATTCCCTCTACGACTGGTCGTTCCGGAACGGCATCGGGGTCGACTACTACCTGACCCGCCACTGGGCGCTGTCCAGCGAAACCACCTTCGTCTGGGGCGTCGGCGACCTCTGGAACAACTACTTCCTGACGTTCGGTGTCGGCGCGATGTACCGCTTCTAGCACCGGCCTCGTGACCGGCCTCGCGTGATCGGTGCTGAGTTCGGGAACCTCCGAGCGGCCGGTCTCTATCGCGGAGATCCCGCCGTGGATGAGGTCGCATCGCTCCGCGTCCATGGCTATTTCAGGTCGGAAGTCCAGATGTGGGCGCAGGTGCGGAGAGCGTCCCACACGATGGCGGGACGCAGCGACGAGTTGGTGAACTCGTAGCGGATCGGAGTCTCCGCGATCCGGAAATCGGCGCGGTACACGTAGGCGAGCGCCTCGATGTGGAAGTCGAATGTCCGGCTCTTCATCTGCGCGTTCGCCAGCAATTCGAATGCGCGGCGCGAGTAGAGGCGATAGCCCGATGTCACGTCCGAGATCCGCGCACCGCCCCAGGGCACGAATCGACCGGGCAGCGCCATGTTCATCAGCAGGCCGGCCCCCCAGCTGAGAGCCTTGCGATGCCGGGGCACGTTCCCGCTCTCGGCGCGGCGGCCGATCACCAGGTCGACGCCCTCGTGCGCGATGAACTGCGGGATGATGTCGGGGTCGTGGCTCAGGCCCGCGTCCATCGTGATGCACTGGTCGTAGCCCTCGGCCAGCGCGTAGCGGAATCCGTCGAGGATCCCGCCGGCGATGTGCGTGTTGCGCTCGTGACGGATGCAGTGCGCCTTGCCGGTGGCTCGGACGAGATCACCCGTGCCGTCCCGGCTCGCGTCGTCGACCACGCAGACGTCCGCATGACGGCTGGCGCGCTCGACCAGCTCCACGATCGTGTCGGCCTCGTTGTAGGCCGGGATCACGACGACGGTCCTCGTCACCCGAGGACCCGTTCGATGCTGCGGCGCTCCGCCACGCTATTCCGTCCCGTAGCCATCGCCGAAGCGTGCGGCGTTTTCGACTTCGGCGATTGCGATGTCGGCCGGCACGTTGATGTTCACGTAGCCGTCGCCGATGTCGAACGCCTTCACGCGGTGGCCATCGTCGATCGCGCACTGGATCAGATCGGGAAGCTCCTTCTCCTTGCGGTTCTGATTGATCGGAGTGAGCGCCACGTAATCGAGGATGCCGGCGCGGAACACGCAGTTTCCCGTCCCCCGGACGTCGCTCGGTGGATTCCTCGGTTTCTCGATCAAGCGGTAGATGCGGCGATCGCGTTCGTCCTCGATCAGCGCGTAGGTCTTCTTGATCTCGTCGTGATTCTTCTCGCGCACGACGCCGCACACCACGAACAGCTGGTCACGCTCGAAGAGCTCGAGCATCTCCTGGTGGTGCGGGTGCCAGAGGATCTCGTCGGCGAGGAACAACATGAAGTCCTGCCCATCGATCATCTCGGCGGCACCCTCCATGGCGTGGACGAGTCCGCGCGGTTCGTTCTGGATCGTGTAGCGGATGCGTACACCACGGAAATCGATCCCGAACGCGTTGATGATCGCCTCGGCGCGATATCCGACGACGATGATGATCTCGTCGGCACCGGCCCGGACGGCATTCTCGAGGCTGTACTGGACGAGCGGCTTGCCGAACAGCCGCAGCATGCACTTGTTGCCGTCGTCGGGGTGATCCCCGAGCCGGCTACCACGACCCGCTGCCAGCACGAGCGCCTTCATGGGCTGCCTTCCCCCCCTGCCTGTGTGCCGCGTGACGTGATCCGGTGGCTCATCCCGCGTCCGTCCCCTCGTCCGCGAACAGGCAGCGATTCGCCTCGACCCATTCGAGCAGGCGCGGAACCCCTTCAGCCGGCCTGACGAGCGGCTGCCAGCCGAGTTCCCTGCGCGCTCGCTCGACATTGCAGACGAAGTACTGGAGATCCCCGAAGCGTGCCGCCTGGAATTCGACGCGGCTCGGTCGACCCGTCGTCCGATCGATCAACTCGATGCACTCGAGCAGGGAGATCATGCTCGCCTGTCCGCCGCCGATGTTGTAGATGCCCGCAGCGCCGCGATCGTAGAAGGCGAGGAAGGCCCGGGCCACGTCGCTGGCAAAGACGATGTCGCGGACCTGCTTTCCGGTGCCAAAGATCGTGATCGGCCAGCCGATCAGATTGCGGATGCCGAAGTTCGCCACCCAGCCATGGTCTTCGCCTCCGAGTTGCCGCGTTCCGTAGATGCCGGTCAACCGGAAGCTCGCGGCCCGCACGCCGTACGTGGAGGCATAGACCTGGACATAGTGCTCGGCGGAAGCCTTCGAGCCATGCAGCGGTGTCAGGTATCCGCGCATCGTGGGCGCGTCCTCGGCGATCTCGGGCGGATCGAGGAGATAGCGGGTGTCGCCCTCGCGCAGCGCGTCGTTGACCCAGTTGCCGTACACGTGGACCGTCGCGCAGCTGGCGATCGGGATGCCCTGGCGACGCGCCGCCTCCAATACATTCACCGTCCCGACCACATTGGTGCCGAGGTCGAGCAGGGGATCCTCGATGCTGATCGTGACCGCGGGCTGCGCGGCCGTGTGGACGATGTAGTCGCAGCCGCTCGAGTGATCCAGCAGAGCCTCGAGGTCGCGCACGTCGGCGCGGACTCTCTCGACGCCCAGTGCACCCAGCAAGTGCCAGTTGTGGTCGCGGGCCGCCTCGGTCCGATAGCCGGTCCGCAGCAGTTCGGAACGGGTCATGTTGTCGAACGAGACCACGTCCCAGTCGTGTTGGCGGAAGAACTCGCAGACGTGCGAGCCGAGGAATCCGCAGCCACCGGTCACGAGCACCCTCAAGACGTCTTCCCCGATTTCCATCGCCATCGCGTCGAGTGCATCGGAGCCTGCGGCGCGTCTGCGAAGCGCTCAAGTTATCACGAAACAACTCCTGACAGCGGCCGCTCCCAGCCTGCATCGGTGTTGCGCGGCCCCTGCGCACGGGTTCGGGCGCGCGAACTCGCGGATCGCGCGGGCGCGCGATTCAGCCGCGTCCGGGCAGCTCGAGTTCGACGCTGCCCGTCACGTGGTTGCCGAGACGGTTGTAGCCGCGCAGCGTGACTTCGACGATCCCACCGTGAGCGGTCGCGCGCAGTGCCGACACGCTGCCCTCCATCGTCATCGTGTCATGCGGGTAGTTGGGAACCCCGAGCCGGATCGCGAGACGGCGCAGCAGGGCCTCGGGCCCGGCCCAATCGGTCACGAACCGCGCCGTGAGGCCGGACGTCGTCAGGATGTTCATGAAGATGTCCGGCGAGCCGCGCAGCACGGCGAGCTCGCGATCGTGATGCACGTCCTGATAGTCACGCGAGGCGATCGCGGTGGCGACGATCAACGTAGTGGTGAGCGGGATCGGGCAGGCGGCAAGGGACTCCCCGACCCGCACGTCTCCGAATCTCCGCGTGGTCTCGAAGCGCGCGGGCCGCATCGGGCGGAACAAGGGCAGAGCCGATTCGGAGTTCTGCTTGCGCACCACCAGCTCGAGCGGCATGCCGATCGAGATGCGCTCCGGGTCGATGTCGACGATGTTGGTGACGAGGCGCGTCCCCTCCTCGAGTTCGACCAGTCCGACCACATAGCCCGGGTCGAATGCAGGGAAGCGCGGGTGGACGGGTTCGACGTGGCTGTAGAGATGGCCGCGTCCGGACGCGACCTGCCAGCCGAACTCGTACGAACCGCAACCGGGGCAGCGCACCACCGGCGGATGATGGAGCGCCCCGCAGCCGTCGCACTTCTGGATGCGCAGTTCGCCGAGCGCGAGCCCGTCCCAGAAGAACCGCGTATCGCGGCTGATCCCGGGCGCCGGGCGCTGCGGTCGCGGCGCGGCGGCAACACCCTCGCCTGCCGCCGACGTCGCCGAACGCCCCGTCCCCGGCTTGAACTTCAGGATCCGGAACAGCATGCGACCGACGACAGTATCCGTCTGGTCGAGGAAATCGGTCGCGGTGGTGACGAAGTGACCCGTGCCGAGTCCCGTCTGCTTCTCGTCGCTCACTTCCTTCACGGTGGCGATCGCGCGCAGCTCATCGCCGAGCTTCAGATAGCGGGGATATTCGTGCTCGGAGTTCGTGGCGACCACCGACGTGTAGCCCGCGGCATCGAGCGCCGCGTAGGTGGCGCCGGCCGAGTCCGGTCGGGTCGCGTCGGCCGGCTTGCGCGGCACGAGTCCCTGCATCGTCCAGGCATTCAGCATGGCGGGCGGCGCAACGATCCCGCCATGCAGCGAGCGCGCCGCGACGATCGGGTCGGTGTAGACGGGATTGTGATCCTCCATCGCATCGCACCAGTGGCGGATCATCGCCTGATTGACGGCGTCCCGGGCCGCGAACGCTGCGCCCGTGGCTCCGACGTGCCTCCTCAGGTCCTCGACGAATCCCAACTGTGCATCTCCTTCGAACGTGCGCTGTGAGCGCCGGGAACGTTCGACCATCAACCGACGCGCAGTCGCAAGACTCGCCCGTCCCGTGCATCCCGACAAGCGGCGATGCGGTCGTGGCGGTGGTGCTCAGAGCCAGTCGACGGGTCGACCGAGCTCCGCGGCCATCACGCCGAGACACTCGTCGACGGTCCCCCAGGCCAGTGACCGCTCCTTGCCGCGCAGCGTGAAGAAGTAGAGATCGTTCTCCTCGATCATGCCGTTCCCGCCATGGATCTGATGGGCCAGCATCAACACCTCGGGCGCCGCGCGCGAGGCCGCGGCCTTGGCGGCTGCCACGCGGACGGGATCGCGCTCGCCCGCATCCATCAGCGACAACGCCTCGAAGGCCAGGTGGCGCGCGCTCGCGACGCGGATCGCCATGTTGGCGCAGTGGTGGCGCACGGCCTGGAAGCTCCCGATCGGCTTGCCGAACTGCTCTCGCACGCGTGCGTACTGGACCGTCCGCTCCAGCGCCTCGGTAAGCGACCCAACGCACTGCACCGCTGCCAGCAGACGCGCGAGTTGGATGAGATCGTGCAGCGCCGAAGCATCGCCGATCTGCTGCGAAGCGGCGCCGCGGTACTGCACCACGCAGGAAGGCGTGCGACCGAGGCTGCGCAGCGGCTCGCAGCAGACCGCATCGCCACGCGCTTCGACGAGGTGCAGACCCGGCTCACCGTCCTGCGACGCAGCCAACAGATGATGCGTGGCGTGCTGCCCGTAGTCGACGAAGCACTTCTCGCCCGTCAAACGCCCCGACCCGTCGTCGCGGAGCGAGAGCCGATCGAAGCGGTCGGATGCTTCGAGCAACGCAGGCACGACGATCGCCTCGCCCGCCAGTATGCCGGCGAGGAGCGGGTCGTGACCGCCGGCGACGGCGAGAGCCTTTCCGCAAACCGCCACTTCGAGCATCGGCACCAGCACGGCACGGCGAGCCAGGCACTCGATCAGCAGTCCGAGATCCACCAGGCTCCCCGCCCCGCCGCCATGCTGCGTGGCGAACGGAAGCCCCAGCCAATCCTTCGTGGCCAGCGCCTGCCAGAGCACTTCGTCGAAGCCCTGTTCGCGCTCGAGTGCGCGCACTCGATCGAAGGGGACCAGCGATTCGAGCAGACCGCTGAGGCTCTCCTGCATGACGCGCTGGGTTTCGCTCGGATCGAGATTCATCGTCCAGATCTCATCGGGGCAGACCGAGGCCCGCGGCCGCGATGATGTCGCGCTGCACCTCGTTGGTGCCCCCGCCGAAGCGGAAGATCGGCGACAGCCGGAAGTTCCACTCCGCGCGCCCCTCGAAGGGTGCGCGCGCGCCGGACTCGGCGGACAGCGCGCCCGTCCGACCGAGCAGATCCATCGCGACGTTGGCGATCTTCGTCCGCAACTCGGTACCCGAGATCTTCGCCATCGAGGCCTCGACGATCGGCGTCCTGCCGCTCGCGATGATCCAGGCGTTCTGCAGTGCGAGAGTGCGGTGTTCGCGCAGTTCGAGCTGCAACTCGGCGAGCCGGTGCCGCACCACCGGATCGGCGAACTCGTCGGGCCGATGTTCGGCCAGGTACGCGACAAGTTGGTCATACAGCCGCGCCAGCGCACCGGTCGCCGCCAGTCCGACACGCTCATGGTTCAGCGCGTGCATGATGATCGGCCAGCCGCGATCCACACCCCCGACGAGATTCGCCGCGGGCACCCTCACGCCGTCGTAGAAGGTCTCGTTGGTGTGCCCCCCGTACATCGTGTGCAGCGGTCGGATCGTGATACCCGGCGTGTCGGTCGGAACGATCAGGATCGAGATCCCCGCGTGCTTCGGCGCCGTCGGATTCGTGCGAACCGCGAGCCAGATGTGGGTCGAGACGTCGGCCAGCGAGGTCCAGATCTTCTGTCCGTCCACCACCCACTCATCGCCATCGAGTCGCGCGCGCGTCCGGAGCGCGGCGAGATCGGTACCCGCATTCGGTTCGCTGTAGCCGAGCGCGAAGCACAGTTCGCCCCGGAAGATCCGCGGCAGGTACTCGCGCTTCTGATCGTCGTTGCCGAAGGCCAGGATCGACGGCGCGATCGAGGTGAAGGTGAGATTGCCGTAGGGCATGCCCCAGTACTCCATCTCTTCGACCAGCACGTAGTGGTAGAGCATGCTGCGCCCGCCACCCCCGACGGCTTCGGGCCAGCACATGCGCATCCAGCCGCGCTCATCGATGGCACGGTGGAAGGCGGCGATCCGCTTGCCCCCGCCGCCGTAGGTCTCCGCGTACTCGCGGAGCAGCTCGGGCGTGCGCCACTCGACGATGAAGGCGCGCAGCTGATCGCGAAACGCGACGTACTCGGGATCCCACGAATAATCCATGTTAGGCGGACTCCGGCGCGGGACGAAACCAGAGGAAGGCGAAGCGATCGCTTTCGGGCTCGACCTCGACGACGACGGGCAGATCGAGGGCCAGCTCGTCATTGCGGCCACGCCAGGCGCCCACCAGTCGGATCCCCTCTTCCATTTCGACGACGACCGTCGCATACGGGATCTGGTCCGCCCAGCCGGGATCGACCGGACGATGGGTGATCGTCCACGAGAACACCCGTCCGCGGCCCTCGGACGGCCGGAAGCGGAGCGCCTCCGATCCACAGCGCGGGCAACCGAACCGCGGTGGATGCAGGGCACGACCGCAGTCGTCGCAGTGCTGGACGTGCAGCCGTCCCGTCGCGAGATGCCGATAGAAGTCGGCGTTGCGTCCATCCGGATCGGGAATCAGCCTCTGCATCACGCCCCCTTCACGCACTCTTTCACGCACTCTTTCACGCACCCCGACCGAGGATCGCAATGCTGCCGTCGCCGAAATCTCCCCAGCCGGTGACCAGCCCGAGCTCGGCCCCCTCGACCTGGGCGGCACCGGCTTCGTGGCGTAGCTGACGTGTCGCTTCGACGACGTGATTCATCCCCCACATGTGGCCCTGCGAGAGCAGCCCGCCGTGGGTATTCATCGGCAGCGCGCCTCCGAGCCGCGTGCGTCCATCGCGCACGAAATCGCCCGCCTCGCCACGGCCGCACAGCCCGAGCGCTTCGAGTTGCAACAGCACCGTGTAGGTGAAGCAGTCGTACACCTGCAGGAAATCCATCTCGCCCGGCCCGACGCCCGCCATCGCGTAGGCGCGCGGAGCCGCGAAGGAGAGCCCGACCTGGAACGGATCGGGACGGTTCGTGATATCGTCGGCGGGATACGGATGCCCTTCGGCGCCACCGAGATAGAGGACGGGGGTGTGCCGCAGATCCCGCGCGCGCTCGGCCGAGGTGAGGATCACCGCCGCCGCGCAGTCGGTCTCGACGCAGCAGTCGAATTTGCGCAGCGGTTCGGCGACCCAGGGCGCCGCCAGATACTCGTCGAGGCTGAGGGATTTGCCGCGCATCAACGCCTTGTCGTTGTGCTGCGCGTGGGCGCGGGCCGCCACCGCGATCTCGCCCGCGTCCTCGTCCCGGATGCCGTAGAGCTGCTTGTATCGCATCAGGATGAACGAATAGAACTGCGCGGCGCTGCGCGTCCCGTACGGCAGGTAGTAGTCCATCGTCACGTTGCCCACCGAAGCGGGATCGAGCCCGTAGCGGGGCGGCTTGATGCCGGGCCGCGGCCGGAACGCCGAGTAGCCGTTCCAGCCGACGACCACCAGCACGTGGCTCGCGAGGCCCGAGTGGATCGCCATCGCGGCCGACTTGAGCGAGGCGGTGGGGCTCGCCCCACCGAGGTGCACGGTGACGGCGAAGTGCAGATCCTCGACGCCGAGATTGGCCGCGATCTCCTCGGCCGACGTGTAGCCCGGCGGCGGGATGATGCCGTCGAGATCCGAGGCGCGAAGCCCGGCGTCGTCGAGCGCACTGCGCGCGGCGCGCAGCATCAACTGCACCGGCGTCGCATCGGCGCCACGCACGTACTCGGTCTCGCCGATGCCGACGATCGCCGTCCGGGCGCGCAGGGGGTGGGGACCGATCACGCTCAGATCCGCTGCTGGATCGTCGCGCTCGCGCGCGCGCCACCGCAGCACATCGTGATCAGCGCCATCTCCGCATCCCGCCGCTCGAGTTCGTGGAGCGCCGTCGTGATCAACCGGCTGCCCGTGCAGCCGACCGGATGGCCGAGCGCGATCGCGCCGCCGTTGACGTTGACCCGGTCCATGTCGGGTTCGTGGACGCTCGCCCACGAAAGGACCACCGACGCAAAGGCTTCGTTCACCTCGAACAGATCGATGTCGGACATGGAGAGTCCCGACTGCGCGAGGATCCGCGTCGTGGCGTCGACCGGCCCGTCGAGGTGGTAGAACGGATCCGAACCGACGAGGCACTGGGCGAGGATCCGAGCCCGTGGCCGCAGCCCTGCAGCGCGCGCGCGCTCCTCGGTCATCCAGAGCACCGCCGACGAGCCGTCCGAGATCTGCGAACTGGTCCCGGCACTGTGGATCGCGCCCTCCTCCACCGGCCGCAGTTTCGCGAGTCCGTCGAGCGTCGACGCTCGCGGGCCCTGATCCTGCACGACCGTCAGCGTGTCGCCAGTCGGTCCGTCCGGACCCATCGCGGGTGCTTCGACGGCGAAGATCTCGCGCTCGAAGCGTCCCTCCTTCTGCGCGCGCAACGCCTTCTCCTGGCTCGACAGCGCGAAGCGATCGATGTCGTCCCGCGTGATCCCGCGCTTCTCCGCGATCCGCTGGGCGGCGCCGAATTGCGACGGCATGTCCCAGGGAAAACTCGCGGGGCGGGCGCTGCCCGGCCCGTGCATGCTCTCGCTGCCCAGCGGCACACGACTCATCGCCTCGACCCCGCAAGCGATGCCCACCTCGACTGCGCCCGCCAGGATCAGACCCTGCATGAAGTGGTTGGCCTGTTGTGCGGAGCCGCACTGACAGTCGATCGTCGTGCCCGCCGTCTGATAGGGCAGTCCGGCTGCCAGCCAGGCGTTGCGTGTGATGTTGAACGACTGCTCGCCGGCTTTGGTCACGCAACCCCCGACGACCTGCTGCACTTCTTCGGGATGCAGCCCCGCCTTCTCGATCACCGCCCGTTGCGATACGGACAGAAGCTCCGTGGCATGCAGGCCGGAAAGCCAGCCGCCCCGCTTCCCGATCGGCGTCCGCACCGCCTCCACGATCACCGGCTGACCCATCAGAGACCTCCCGCGTCGCGTGAGCCGCGACTTCGGGAAAACTCTAGCCCGCCCGGGTGTGGAATTTCGCGATCAGGGGATCGTGGACGGCCTGTTCGTCCCAATCCCAGCCGCTCGTGTCGTCGACGGTCGGCGCGCAGGTCGGGCACCAGTAGCCGCCGTGGATCAGCAG
>JANOFF010000110.1:0-3349 GCA_031413515.1 bacterium | reverse complement strand
GACTTCGCTCGCACGTCGTTGGTTCGTGCTCGCCGCGACGCTCACCGCCGCAGGGCTCGGTGCCTGGAGCTTCACACGGCTTCCGATCGATGCCGTACCCGACATCACGAACGTTCAGGTCCAGATCAACACCGAAGCACCCGGATACTCGCCGCTCGAGTCCGAACAGCGAATCACGTTCCCGATCGAGACCGCGCTCGGCGGCCTGCCGCGTGTCCAGTACACACGCTCGATCTCGCGCTACGGGCTCTCCCAGGTGACAGTCGTCTTCGAAGATGGAACGGACATCTACTTCGCTCGGCAGCTGGTGGGAGAACGGCTGCGGCAGGCGTCGTCGAGCCTGCCAGCGGGCATCGAGCCCGAACTTGGTCCCATCGCGACGGGGCTCGGCGAGATCTTCATGTTCACCGTCGAGTCCGAACCGGGCGCCGTCGACGCCGACGGGCGGCTGATCGACTCGACCGACCTGCGGACTCTCCAGGACTGGGTGATCAAGCCGCAGCTACGAACCGTGCCCGGCGTGACGGAAGTCAACAGCATCGGCGGCTACGTGAAGCAGGTGCACGTGACGCCACGCCCCGAGCTGCTGATGGCGCACGGACTCACATTCCGCGACCTCCTCGACTCGATCGCCCGGAACAACCTGGGCACCGGAGCCGGCTACATCGAGCGCAACGGCGAGCAGTATCTGGTCCGTGCTCCCGGTCAGCTTTCGGATCTCGACGACGTCCGCCGCATCGTGGTGGGACACTCGGGCGGAGTGCCGATCCGCATCGGGGACATCGCCGAAGTCGGGCTCGGCCGCGAGCTTCGCACCGGCGCGGCCACCGAGAACGGCCGGGAGGTGGTGCTCGGTACGGTCTTCATGCTGATCGGCGAGAACAGTCGGGTGGTCGCACAGCGAACCGCCGCCCGCCTCGCCGTGATCAACGAGAGTCTCCCGGTCGGGGTGGTCACCCGGCCCGTATACGACCGAACCGATCTCGTCGATCGGACCATCGCGACCGTGCAGACGAACCTGGTCGAGGGTGCGCTGCTCGTGATCGCGGTCCTGTTTCTGCTGCTCGGAAACGCGCGAGCGGCGTTTCTCACCGCCATGGTCATCCCGCTCGCGATGCTCTTCACGTTCGCCGGCATGGCGAGTGGCCGGATCAGTGCGAATCTGATGAG
The DNA here is from genome assembly GCA_031413515.1 of bacterium. Lineage (GTDB taxonomy): Bacteria > Myxococcota_A > UBA9160 > UBA9160 > UBA4427 > TMED88. The sequence goes on along the minus strand of JANOFF010000110.1, from coordinate 2,179 downwards.
TCTCGGAGCGCTCGACTTCGGCCTGATCGTCGACGGTGCCGTGATCATCGTCGAGAACTGCATCCGCCGCCTGGCAGAGGCCAACCACGGCAGGATCGATCCGATCTCGCTCCGCGAACGACTCGAGGTGGTCGCCGACGCGACGCGACAGGTGGTCCGTCCGAGCGTCTTCGGCGTGTTGATCATCATGATCGTCTATTTGCCGATCCTCGCGTTGACCGGCGTCGAGGGCAAGATGTTTCGCCCGATGGCGATGACGGTAATCCTCGCCCTGTTCTCGGCACTCGTGTTGTCGGTCACCTTCGTGCCGGCTGCGGTCGCAATCCTGCTGGGAGGTCGGGTCGAGGAGCGTGAGAGCCGCATCATGCGCATTGCGCGCCAGTCCTACGAGCGGATTCTCGGCGCTTCGCTGCGTCGTCCCGCTGTGGTGCTCATTTCGGCCTCGCTGCTTCTGATCGCGTCTCTGGGTGTCGCGACCCGTATGGGCAGCGAGTTCATCCCCAGTCTCGATGAGGGGGATGTGGCGCTCCACGCTCTGCGGATTCCCGGTACGAGTCTCACCCAGGCGGTGGCGACGCAGAATGCACTCGAGAGTGCGCTGCGCTCGGTGCCCGAAGTCGAGACGACCTTCGCGAAGATCGGCACCGCAGAGGTGGCGACGGACCCGATGCCCCCCAGTGTCGCGGACGGCTTCGTGATCCTGAAGGATCGTGACGACTGGCCCGATCCGCGCAAGTCTAAGGACGCGGTCGTGCGGGATCTCGAAGCGGCCGTCGCGGGCGTTCCGGGTAGCAAGTACGAGTTCACGCAGCCGATCGAGATGCGTATGAACGAGTTGATCGCGGGTGTTCGAAGCGACATCGCCGTCAAGGTGTTCGGCGACGACCTCGAGACACTGCTCGAACTCGGCGAGCGGATCGAATCGATCCTCGAGCGCGTGCCGGGCGCCGCCGACGTGAAGGCCGAACAGGTCACCGGTCTGCCGATGCTGGAGATCGAAGTCGATCGCGACGCGCTGGCACGCTACGGACTCGCGCAAGACGACGTGTACGAAGTGGTCCGGACGGCGATCGGCGGCAGTGTCGCTGCACAGATGTTCGAGGGCGACCGGCGTTTCGACGTCGTCGTGCGCCTGCCCGAAGTGCTGCGCACGGACTTCGCCGCGCTGGAGCGCTTGCCGGTCCTGTTGCCCCATCACGTGGGCGAGGACCGGTCCGGAGATCGCGGTCGTAGTGTGGGTGGTCAGACGCGAGCATTCGTTCCGCTCGGCGAGGTCGCGACCTTGAACGTGGGAACTGGACCGAACCAGATCAGCCGCGAGAATGGAAAGCGGCGCGTCGTGGTGACGGCGAACGTGCGGGGCCGTGACATCGGTTCGTTCGTCGAGGAGGCCGAGCAGAGCATCCGAAGGGGCGTCACGCTGCCTGCTGGCTACTGGAGCAGCTGGGGCGGGCAATTCGAGCAACTCGAGTCGGCGAGTCGCCGCCTGCAGATCGTCGTGCCGCTTGCGTTGTCGCTCATCTTCACGATCCTCGCCGTCGTATTCGGATCTACCCGGGACGCTGCCATCGTGTTCAGTGGAGTTCCACTTGCCTGGACCGGAGGGATCGCCGCACTCTTGTTGCGCGGGATCCCCCTGTCGATCACCGCCGGCGTCGGATTCATCGCGCTCTCGGGTGTCGCCGTGCTGAATGGAGTCGTGATGGTGTCGTTCATCAACGAACTCCGACACGAAGGGCGACCCATCGATGTGGCCGTTCGCGAGGGCGCACTCACCCGGCTCCGTCCGGTCCTCATGACGGCACTGGTGGCGTCTCTCGGGTTCGTCCCCATGGCGATCTCGACCGGTGCGGGGGGGCGGAGGTGCAACGGCCCCTCGCCACGGTCGTGATCGGTGGCATCCTCTCGTCGACGGCGCTCACGCTCGTCGTGCTTCCCGTGTTGTACACGGTGATCGAGCGTGCCTGGGGTCGTACCAAGCGGGCGTAGCCGCCTCAGCGCCAGTCCGCGCCGGGCGCTGCGACTTTCGGCAGGTCGCTTGCGGGCTCGTCGACGATCGCGCGCAGCACGTCATAGGCGACGAGGCTTCGTGAATCGACGACCGCCGGGTGCTGGCGACCGATCAGCGAGGTCGTTCCCAGCATGATCAGCGCGGCGACGACGGTGCCCTCGGCGAAGC
>JANOFF010000109.1:0-3200 GCA_031413515.1 bacterium | reverse complement strand
GCCGCGGGGCACTGGCAGATCGTCAAGAAGGCGGACGACGGGCGTTTCCGCTACGGCCGCGTCGAGCCCATCCCGCTCGACGTGACGCCCAAGCGCATCCTCCAGATCGCGAAGCGCGCCGCCGCGGCCATCGGAGACGGCCTGTACGGGGTCGACCTCAAGCAGGTGGATCATCGCGTGGTCGTGACCGAGGTGAACGACAACCCGAACATCGACGCGGGCTGCGAGGACGCCGTGATCGGAGATCGTCTGTACTTCGAGGTGATGGATTGGTTCCGGCAGAGGCTCGACGCCCGCGGCCTCGGCGGCGCTGCGAACGGGATCCCAGATGGCAGATGAGACGCGGGCTCTCGGCCTCTTCGAGGGGTACGGGATCGAGCTCGAGTACATGATCGTCGACGCGCGCACGCTCGACGTCGCGCCGATCGCCGATTCGCTGATCGAGGCCGAGCATGGCCAGGTCGAGAACGAGATCGAGCGCGGTGCCTTCGCGTGGTCGAACGAACTCGCGAGGCACGTGATCGAGATCAAGACGAATGGTCCCGCGAGTGGTCTGGCGGGCCTGGCCGCGGGCTTCGCGGGCGAAGTCGGGCGCATCGACGAGCACCTCGGCGCGCTCGGTGCACGACTGCTCCCCACCGCGATGCATCCGTGGATGGATCCGGACAGCGAGTTCGAACTCTGGCCCCACGGCGACGGCGCCATCTACGCGCTCTTCGACCGGATCTTCGACTGCCGCGGTCACGGCTGGTCGAATCTGCAGAGCGTCCACTTGAATCTGCCGTTTCGCGGAGACGACGAGTTCGGAAGGCTTCACGCGGCCTCCCGTGCCCTGCTGCCGCTGATTCCGGCGCTGTCGGCCAGCTCGCCCTTCATGGAGGGTCGCCACTCCGGTCTGCTCGATACGCGGGTCGATGTCTATCGCAGCAACGCGCGTCGTGTGCCGTCGGTCAGCGGTTCGGTGATTCCGGAGCCGGTGTACACGCGTGCCGACTACGAGAGCCTGCTCGAGTCGATCTACGGAGATCTCGCTCCGATGGATCCCGACGGTCTGCTGCGCCACGAATGGGTGAATGCGCGGGGATGCATCGCGCGCTTCGATCGCATGGCGATCGAGATCCGCCTGGTGGATGTCCAGGAATGCCCGCGCGCCGACATCGCGATCGCGGCGGCGATCAGCGGCGTGCTGCGAGGGCTCTGTGAGCGAAGTCCGCGCGATCTCGCGCGCCTGCGTGCGCTCGACATGCGTCGGCTCTCGGATCTACTCAGGCGCACGACGGCCAGCGCCGAAGCGGCGCCGATCGACGATGCAGAGTTTCTCGCCGCGCTCGATATCGACGGGTCGCCGCGCAGCGCGGGCGAGCTGTGGCGGACGCTGATCGATCGCCACGTCAGGCCCGATCCGTCGCTCTGCGAACACCTCGCGGCGCTCGACGTGATCCTCGACGAGGGTCCGCTGGCCCGGCGCATCCTCGCCCGCGCTGGCGACATGCCCGATCGCGAACAACTGCGTGCGGTCTACCGAGACCTCGCCGATTGCCTCAGGGACGGACGACTGTTCCGGAGCGGAGGGTCTTCCCCCGACCGAAGGCCCATCGATGGCAAGGCCTGAGCGGCGCCTCGTCCTGACCTGCGAGCACGGCGGCCAAAGCGTCCCCGCCGCCTACCGATCCCTCTTCGCCGGTCGTCGCGAACTGCTCGCGTCGCACCGCGGCTGGGATCCCGGTGCCCTGCCGGTCGCCCGCGGACTCGCGCGCGCGACGGGAAGCCCGCTGATCGCCGCGACCACGACGCGGCTCTTCGTCGATCTGAATCGCGGAGCCCACAATCCGGCCGCCTTCTCGGAGCTCACCCGCCCGCTACCGCGAGCCGAGCGCGCCGATCTGCTGGCGCGATACCACCGACCGCACTGGGATCGTGTGCGCGCTGCCATTGCTGCGGCTCGCGGACCGGTCATCCACGTGGCGGTACACAGCTTCACGCCGATCTGGCATGGAGGAGAGACCCGTCGAGTCGGGATCGGACTGCTCTACGACCCGCGCCGGATCGCCGAGCGGCGGTTCGCGATCGTGTGGCAGCGCCTGCTCGGCCAGCGCCTGCCCGAGATCGAAATCCGGCGGAACGCGCCGTACCGCGGGAACACCGATGGGCTCGCGACCGGCCTTCGCCGCGAGTTGCCGGAAGATCGCTATCTGGGCTTCGAGCTCGAGCTGAACCAGCGGCTGATCACCACCGAGCCGCGACCCCGAGCGCTGGTGGCTGCGCTGCACGACACGCTGAGCGAAGCACTGAAGAGCTCGGGCGAGGCGAGACGACTCGCATAGCTTCGCGAGCCCGGTGAGCAGAAAGAAGCACGCTGGAGTCGGGTGCGCTCCATCGGCGCATCGTCCGGGTCGGCGGCCGACAGCATGTGCGGGGCGCGATGCGCAGCCGGCTCACGAGAGCTGGTACTCTCTCGCCTCGCTCGCACCTCGAACCAGGAATCTGCATGCCGCTGCACGTCGCCCTCCATCACGAGACCCGCTATCGCTACGACCGCGCCGTCCACCTCGGCCCGCAGGTGATCCGTCTGCGGCCGGCGCCGCACTGTCGGACGCCGATCATCAGCTACTCGCTGCGGATCGAGCCCGATGGCCACTTCCTCAACTGGCAGCAGGATCCGCAGGGCAACTTCCTCGCGCGGGCGATCTTCGAAGAGACCACCCGGAATTTCTCGGTGACCGTCGACCTGGTGGCGGAGATGTCCGTCATCAATCCCTTCGACTTTTTCGTCGAAGAGGCGACGGAGAACTGGCCGTTCGAGTACGAGCGGGGCCTGCGCACGGAGTTGCGCCCCTACCTGACGAAGACGAGGCTCGGTCGTCACCTGGCCGACTTCATCGCACCGTTCCGATCGAAGAACGAGCACGTCGTCGACTTCATCGTGGGGCTGAATCGCGCCCTCCAGCAGCGGATCGACTACGTGGTCCGCCTCGAACCCGGTGTCCAGACTCCCGAGCAGACCCTCGCGCTGGCCCGGGGCTCGTGTCGCGACAGCGCCTGGTTGGCCGTGCATGCGCTCCGGCATCTGGGCATCGCCGCAAGGTTCGCGTCCGGCTACCTGATCCAGTTGACCGCCGACGTGCCGTCGCTCGATGGGCCGTCCGGACCGGCGCAGGATTTCACGGATCTGCATGCCTGGGCGGAGGCCTATCTGCCGG
>JANOFF010000108.1:0-53150 GCA_031413515.1 bacterium | reverse complement strand
GGAAGCCATCGGCAACCACGCCCGCGATGCGATTGGCAGTCTGCGCGAAACCATCTGGGCCATCAATCGTGAGCATATTCCACTGGGAGAATTTGCCATTCAACTCCAGCAGTACCTGAATCGGCAGCGGCAACTTCTACCCGACGGTCAGGTATCGCTACGTACCCACTTTACCGATGCCACGCAAGTACTCTCCTCCGAACAGGCATTGAATCTATTCCGTATCGTTCAGGAGGCTGTTCAGAACGCCCTGCGCCACGCCCGCGCCGATACGATTCAGGTAACCATCAGCACCGACGACACTGATACGCTACGAATAGCCATAGCCGACGACGGCCAGGGATTTGATTTAAAGGCGGAACATCCGGGTCATTACGGCCTGTTGAATATGCAGTTGCGGGCTGAACGATTGGGCAGCAAGTGGGACATTATTTCCGAAACAGGCAGGGGCACAACCCTTTCGCTGGTCATGCCTCTGCAACCCGTTTACCAGACGTAATGAACGCCTATCCTTACCGACCCGTAGCGGTGCGAGGGGTCAAGTTCGGTCGGCCTGAACGATTCATTAATCTCAGCAACGCCTTCAATGCCCCACCGCCGGGCCTTTCCAATCCAGTACACCCCACCCAGAATACCTTTCAGACTGGCCGACTGCTTCACGACTGATAATACGCTGTAGTAGCCTGAAGCCGGGTCGTAGTCGGAGCGACTGATGACGTAGAGCTCACGATCGGAGGGCTGCTGGTCGGGCCCTTCGGACTCCGCGGCGATCAGGAACTCATCCGGATGCAGCGGACCGGCGAGAAGAAGTTCACCCGAGAGGTGCTCGGACGATGTCGGTTCGTCGACCTGATCGGCGAGAACGGATGGGCGGCCTAGCGTCGGCCACGTGCGCTCGCTCGTCGTGCGGCCTCGCGCCGCGCTCGAGCGGATGGCCCGCGCCCGGAAGGCGGGTCGTGCTCGCGATCTGCGCGATCCTCGCGTGCGGGGCGGTCGGGTGCGCGAGTTCTTCAACAGGTGCCTACCACACTGTGGCGCGCGGCGAGAACCTGTATCGCATCGGTCTTCGCTACGGCATCGATGCCCGAACGCTCGCGAAGGTGAACGGGATCGACGACGTCACCACGCTGCGGGTCGGGCAGACGATCTGGATTCCGGGGGACTCTTCGGCGAGCGGTCCGGATCGCCGCGGCAGCGGATCCGGGTCGGCGCCCTCGGGCGGGTGGAATTCAGCCGCCGCGATCCGGGCACGCGAGGACGCACGACGCGAAGCCACCCGGGACGCCGATCTGTCCTTCGTCTGGCCGGTGCAGAATGCCACCGTGAGTTCGTCGTTCGGTGGCCGGCGAGGGGGCCCGCACGAGGGCATCGACCTGCGAGCCGACAAGGGCTCGCGCATCCGCGCCGCCGAATCGGGCAAGGTGATCCACAGCGGCTGGCTCGGCGACTACGGAAAGGTCGTGATCATCAAGCACGCCGGTCCCTATCGAAGTGTCTACGCGCATGCGAGCAAGCTGCTTGTCGAGCGCGGTGATTTCGTCGACAAAGGACAGCGCATCGCCGAGGTCGGCAGCACCGGCAACGCGAGCGGACCCCATCTGCACTTCGAGATCAGGCGGAACGAATCACCGAAGGACCCATTGCTTTACCTTCCGTGAGCGATCCGTCGGATCGAGCAGCGGCGCAGCCGGCACGACCGAGCATGCGAAGCAGGCAAACCGGAGAGGTCAACCAGCGGTGGATCAGCGGATCGAGAGGGTGAAGAGCTTCGTTCGCGACGTCCCGGATTTCCCCAAACCCGGCATCCTGTTCAAGGATTGGATGCCGCTGCTCTCGGATCCCGGCGCCTTCGCGGATGCGGTGTCCCTCGTCGCCGACCCGTTCCGGAACGATCGCATCGACCAGGTGCTCGGCATGGAGGCGCGCGGCTTCCTGATCGGCCTTCCGATCGCGATGCAGCTCGGTGCCGGCTTCGTGCCCGTCCGCAAGCAGGGGAAACTGCCCTACGACACCTACGGCGTCACGTACGAACTCGAGTACGGGACGGACACGCTCGAAATCCACGTCGATGCCGTCCTGCAGGGTCAGCGCATCCTGATCGTCGACGATCTGCTCGCCACCGGCGGTACCGCGGCGGCGACCGTCGAGCTCGTCGGCCAAGCACGCGGCGAAGTCGTCGGATGCGCGTTCCTGATCGAGCTCGACTTCCTCGGCGGGCGACCGCGACTCGGCGTCGATCGCGTCAACTCGCTGATCCACTACTGAGCTGCCGCGCAGGCACCGCGTACGCTCGCGCGAATGCGCGGCTCGGGTCATACTGGATCTGCGGAGCAGTAAGAGCGCGCCCCCGTAGCTCAGTCGGATAGAGCGAGGGTTTCCTAAACCCGTGGTCGCAGGTTCGATTCCTGCCGGGGGCGCCAATGATTCCCGACGCCCGTCGCCGTGTCCCGCCACGCCTCGGCTCTACTCCACCACCGACACATCCCCGATGTAGCGCGAGATCAGGTTTGCGAACGCCACGCGACCCGCGCCGTACTTCGTGAGATCCGCCTTGGCGAAGCGCGCGGCCTCGGGCGAGATCGGCTTCGCGTCGCGGGCCTTCATGTGGGCTTCCGCGACGCGCTCGAGAAAGACGAAAGATCCGACCGCTTCGGCCACGCTGTCGCCCACCGTCAGCAGGCCGTGATTGCGCAGGATCACGGCGCGTGTTTCGCCGAGGGCCTCCGCGATGCGTCGGCCCGCGACCACGCTCTGCACCTGCACCTCGTCGTCGTCGAAGAGCGCGTGATCCTCGAAGAAGATGCATGACTCCTGGGTGATCGGTTCGAGGCCGCGGGCTTCGGCGGCGAACGGCGTCCCCCAGCCCGTGTGGACATGGGCGGCGCTGACGGCGTCGGGCCGCGCCGCAAGGATCGGCTGATGGATGTAGTAGCCGGCGGTGTTGATCGGGCCCTGGCCCTCGACCAGTCCGCCGTCGGGCCCCACCAGCACGAGGTCGTCGACGCGGGCCTGGTGGTACGACACGCCGTAGCGGAGCAGCCAGAAGCAGTCCGTGCGCTCGGGATCGCGTCCGCTGATGTGGCCGTCGCCGAGATCTCCCCAGCGCATGGCGGCGAAGATCCGGTAGCCGAGCGCAACGTCGCGCTTGATCCGGGCGCGCACGCGTTCGGGGGACTCATGGGTCGACTCGCGTCGTCGTGTGGCTTCTCGCATGGGGATTCTCCTCTCCGCTTGATCTTCTCGCGCACGTGCCGAGCGCGTGCAAGGAAAGATCAGTCGAGCATCTGGATCTGCGCGTCGGCGAGTTCGCGCATCACCGGCGCGAGCAGGGACTCCTGCCGCAGCGTCCGCCGGTAGAAGTATCGGATCAATTCCGCATCGCATTCCGGTCCGGCCGATCCGACCAGCGACTCGAGCTCGGCATCCGCGTCGCGCCAGTCGCGCGGCCTGCGTCCGATCAGGACGGCCGCCTCGGCGAGATCGTCGGCTTCGAGGGCGGGCCCGTAGCGCTCGGCTCGGCGCAGGTACTCGGCGATGCGCAGGGCGGCGTCGCCCCGGTAGGCGGAGAATCGGTCGGCATCGCGCGCCGGACGCAGGGCCCGGACCAGTGCGTCGTGGGCGGCCGAGTGCCGCGTCGGCTCGGGTTCGGGAAGGCTGGGCGGCTCGAGCGGGATGCCCTGCATGTGCGCAATCACTTCGAGGGGCGCGCGGCTGTACACGTGATACCAGCAGAGGTACTGCACGAGATCGACGCCCGGCGGCGGCGCGGCGACCATCGGGGCGATCGCCATCGGGGTCACCAGCGCGAAGCGGATCGTGTGATAGTCGACGAGCCGGCGATCGACGGCCTGGCCGGTGGCGCGCTCATAGGTGGCGAGTGCGCGTCGCAGGTCGCCGAGCGGTTCGCTCAGATCCCGCGTGCGCAGGCCGGCAAGGTCTTCCGCGGGATCGCCGAGATGCGCGAGTTCGAGATCGAGCAGCGCCGTCACGCGCCCGTTCTCGAACATGAACTGCCCCGAATCACAACACACGAAGCTCACGCGAGCCTGGCTCGCGGGCACATGGCGATGCAGCCAGCGGATGCCGAATTCGAGCAGCGGCTCCGGGCGCGTCTTGGACTTGCGGAATCCCCGCTCCCAGATCGCGAAGTCCGAGAGGGCGAGGGGCGTGTCGGGCGAGGGCAGGCTGAGCCCGGCCGCCTCGAAGGCGGCGGTGTCGAGCCCGTGGATCCGGGCCAGGATCCGCATGTAGTCGTCCTGCACGGCGTGGCGCTCGGCGTCGTCGAGCGCCGTCGAAAGATCGGCCCGTCCCGCCGCACGTTCCATCAGGATGCCGCGGGGCTCGTCGCAGAATCCGTACACGTGCGGGACCGGAATGCCCGCGCGGCCGAGCACCTGAAGGCAGCGCATCTCGTGTTCGAGCTCGTAGGCGCCGCCCTGGCTGATGCCGCGGTCGCCGCGGAAGTAGAGCCGCAGCGTCTCACCCGCGCACTCGGCGTCGAGGAACCAGGCCGGCCGCCAGCGCGGCTGGCGTTCGCAGTGCACGACCCGCGCGTCGAGGCTGGTCTCGACGAACTCGCGGACGTGTTCTTCGTCGACGCTGTCCTGAGTCATGATCGAGAGTTTCCAGCCGACGGAAGCGGCGCGGACTGCGTCGTACGATCAGCGCGGGTTCGGCACGCGGATCAGGCGATTGCTCGCGAACGAGCCGATCAGCATCTCGTCGCCGAGGTCGAGGGCGATCGTGCCCGCACCCATCGGCGGGCCTTCGAGGCTGACGAGCACCTCGGCTTCGAGGGTCTCGGGATCGAGCGCCACGATGTCGAACGCCATCGGGCAAGTCCCCGAGTCGAGCCCGTAGCACGCCATCTGATCGCGCGCGTCGCCGCGATGCGAGGCGACCCACAGTCGGCCGTCGCGCCCCCAGGCCGAGTTGTCCGGCGACGGCACCTTCGCACGGGCGAGCAGGGCGCCGGTTTCGCGATCGATGCGTCGAACCTCTCCCGCCATGTAGGCGTTCAGGTAGATGCTGCGGCCATCCTCAGAAACTTCGATGCCGTTCGGGAAGGGCGCTTCGGTGCCGGCCACTCCGCGCCAGCCGCCGGCCGGTCGCCACTCGAGCACCTGGCCCGTGTCGAATCCAAAGCCGCCGCGCAGCATGCCGACGAGTTCACTGTGTCGCGGCATCATGTGGGTCGCCAGCAGCCCGTAGTCGGGCAGCGTGACCACGTCGTTCAGGTAGCTGTCCGGCGGTGGGATCGCGCATCCCCGCCAGATCAGGGCGGGCTGATCGCCGGTTTCCACTTCGAAGAACTCGATGGACTCGCGCCCACCGTGATTCACGACCAGCAGCTGCAGGGCGCCGTCCGGGCGCCGGGCGAGATCGATGCCGTGGGGGCTGAACTGCGCGCTCGGCGGGCCCGGGCATTCGGGATCGCCCCAATTCGGCGTCGGCGTCGCGGCGCTGGTTCCGCCGGTGAAACCCATCCACGTAGCCTCGTTGGCGCTATCGAAGATCACCAGATTGCCGGGCTTCGAGCCGTCCATCAGCCCGAACTGGCTGACGATCACCGTGTGGCCATCCGGCAGGAGTGCCAGATCCTCGGGATTCTGGAAGCCGCAGATCGGGTGGATGTCGTTCGCGTCTTCACAGGTCGTGATGATCTCGTGGCTGGGCGCACACGCGAACAGCGCGGCCGACAGCCCGAGCAGGACCGAGCGGCCGGCGCTCTGAACCGAGTGCTTCGGATTCACGCGGTCCTCTCGGCGCCGAGCCGATCCACCAGGAAGTCGCGGCTGCGGCCGATCAGCCGACGCGCCTCGTCGCCCGGAGCGACTCGGTCGAAGCCGTGTACACCCCCCTCGACGATGTGCAGCTCGTGCTCGGCGCCGTGCTGTTCGAGGCGCGCCGCATAGGCGAGCGCCTGTGCGTGCGGAACCAGCAGATCTCGCGTGCCCTGCAGGATCAGCGTCGCAGGCGTTGCGCCGTGGACCTGTTCGATCGGGGACGCGAGACGCCAGCGCTCGGGATCCGATTCGGGCTCGTCCCCGACGAAACCGGCGGTCGTGGTCGGGCCGTCGTGGACTTTTCGCTCGGCGGCGTGCAGCGCGAGCAGGTCCGTCGGCGGGTACCAGGCCACGACGGCCTGGATGCGCTCGCCGCCGGCACGCAGACGCGGCCCCGCGTAGTCGGCGCGCGTCTGCGACGTCGCGAGCAGCAGCACGAGGTGCCCGCCCGCCGAGTCTCCCCAGAGACCGATGCGCTCGGGGTCGGCGCCGAGCCGCCCGGCGTTCTCGACCGCCCAGTCGATGGCGTCCACGCAATCCTGGAACGAATCGGGGAAGCGCGTGGCCGGCGCGAGCCGATAGTCTATCGACACGACCGCGAGGCCGGCCGATGCGAGATAGCCGGCCCAGCGCGACAGACCCATCTGGAAGCGACCGCCGCCCCGCCAACCTCCGCCATGGATCATCACCACCAACGGAGCAGGGCGCGCAGAGTTCGTCGGGCGATAGGCGTCGAGCAGCAGCTCGCCGTGCGGAGTCTGCTTGAAGGCGATCCCGGGTTCCTTGGTGAAGAGGCTCCGGTCGGGTTCGAACGGAAATCCGAGCTGCGATGAATCGGCGGTGCCCATCCAGGCGGGCAGGGGAATGGCGGGACGCGCGTCGCTCATGGGGACTCCGATCGATCAGGATCTGGCCATTCTGACTGCCTGGTCGGTTCCTGACCAGTCCGCTCACGCTCCGAGCCGGGCGAAGCCGAACGGGTCGGCGGTGGCGATGACGGCCAGGCAGGCTTGCGGTCCCGCGGTCGATCGCATTCCATCGCTCACCCGTCTGGCGCACGGAAGGGAAAAAAGAGAGCGCATGAGCGAAGAACGCAAAGATCGCATCCGGATCCTGACCACTCTGCCCGCCGGCTTGCTCGACCGCGCCCGGCAGGCGCTCCCGTTCGTCGACGTCGTTTCGGTGCCCGGGGATGCGCCGCCTCCCGCCGGTACACGCGCCGACGTGCTGCTGATCCCTCCCTGGGAGCCGAGCCACTTCGACGCGCTGCTCGCCACCGGAGTGCGCTGGATCCACACGCTGGGCACGGGGGTGGATCGCATTCCGCTGGGTCGCATCGGCGAGCGCGTACTGAGTTGTTCGCGGGGGGCCAGCGGCATCCCGATCGCCGAGTGGGTGATGGCCGTGCTGCTCGCCTACGCGAAGGATCTGCCCGGGATCTGGCTCGACCGACCACCCGACGCGAGTGTCGCCGCGTGGCCCAATCTGGGTGGACTGTACGGCGCGCGCCTCGGCCTGGTCGGGCTCGGAGGGATCGGCGCCGCGGTCGCGCGCCACGCGCATTCGTTCGGCATGAAGCTCAGCGCGTTCCGACGCTCTGGCGCGCGGTCGGAGTTGGCGGGCGTCGAGATCGTCGCTGAGCTCGAGGCCTTGTTCGCGACCTGCGACGCGATCGTGCTGGCACTGCCCCTCACGGCGTCCACACGGCGCATCGTCGACGCGAGGATCCTTGCCGCCATTCCGCCCGGCCGCGGCGTCCATCTCGTCAATGTGTCGCGGGGAGGCCTGATCGACCAGGAAGCGCTTCGCGCAGCGCTCGACGACGGTCGGATCGCCCGCGCGACGCTCGACGTGACCGACCCCGAGCCGCTCCCGGCGGGCCATTGGCTGTACACGCATCCGGCCGCGCGCATCAGCGCCCATGTTTCGTGGAATGCGCCCGGTGCCCTCGATCTGCTGCTCGACACCTTCATCGAGAATCTGCGGCGATACCGCGCGGGCAAACCGCTCGCGGGTCTCGTCGATCGCGAGGCGGGCTACTGAACCTCGCAGCGGGGTTCGCCGAGCGCGAAGTCGCGACCGGATCCGGCCTGCCGTTCAGCGTCTGCGACGATCGAGCGCAGGCGCGCAGCGTAGTCGTGTGATGGATCGATCGGGGTCATCAGCGCCGCCGTGGCGAAGACCGGCGATTCGCGGATCTCGCGCAGTCGCTCGGCGAGTGCGCGCCAACCCGCGCTCTCGCCACAGCGCTCGAGATCCCGGTGCAGCGCCTGATCGAGCGGGATGCCGAGGCGACGGGCGGCCGCGCGGGCCGCCTCGGACGACAGTACCGGGAGCAACATCGGGATCAGGGCGACACCGGGATGATGTCGGCCGATGGACGCGCCGATCGAGTGCAGACGCCGCAGCTCGAAGGTCACCTGCGTCTGCACGAAATCCGCACCCGCCCCGAGCTTGCGGAACAGGTTCGGCAGAACGCCCGGGTCGCGCAGGTGGTGGTTCAAGCTGACGCCGACTGAGGCTCCGGGCATCCGGGCCCGTACCCGGGCCACCACGTCGCGGATCTTCGGATCGCCCGGGTGGTCGTCCGCGCCGAGACGTTCGCCACGCAGGCAGAGCACCCGACGCACGCCCGCACCCGCGGCCCGTTCGATCTCCCGCTCGATCTCGAGCAGGCCCCGGCCACGCGTCGTCAGGTGCCAGACGGAATCGAAGCCGTCGGCCCGCAAGGCGATCGCAGCGTCGAGGCTCGACCAGCGATCCGGACGCGAAATCACGTTCACTACCCGCGGCTGGCCCGGGCCGAGCAGGCCCGCCCGTCGCTGCAGCACCTCGATCCGGGCGAGGCGGGGCGGAGTGATCTCGAGGATCACACGGGCCGGGAGAAGCCTCGGCGAGGGTTCATGGACTGCGGGCGGGCTCGGCATGCGACGACCTCGGCGCGAGGATCGGCCACGATCATTGACAATCCCAGTGCAACTATTGACTCTGTTCGTCCTATGAAATCGAACAGTCAGGCGGCGCCCGGCGGATTCGGCGGAATCGACCTCAACAAGCTGCGCACCTTCGCGGTGATCGCGGAGTCGGGCGGCGTGACCGCCGCGGCTCGCAGCCTGCACCTGACCCGGTCCGCGATCAGCCACAGTCTTGCGGGCCTCGAAGCATCGCTTGGGCTGCCGCTGTTCCTGCGCGTCGGCCGCGGGCTGGTGCTCACCGCCGAGGGACGTGCGTTGCTGCGTGCCTGGCAGGATGTCGCGGAGCGGCTCGGCAGCACCGTCGATGAGTTGGCGGTGGGGCAACGCGAGGTGAGGGGCACGGTGCAGCTCGGTGTCTATCTCGGTTTCTCGCGACTGCGACTCGCCGCCGTGATCGACCGGTTCTGTTGCGAGCACGCGGCCGCGACGGTGCGCCTCGTCTATCAGCCGCAGGCCGAACTGGTCGATCTGCTGCTGCAGGGTCGGATCGACATGAGTCTCTCGCTCCGCCCGGCGAGAGAGGATTCGTCGCAGCTCGCGTCGCTGAAGCTCTTCGATCACACCCTGGTGCTCGCGGTGCGCACGCGACCGGGTGCACGCAAGCTTGATTTCGCGACGATCGCCGGGCTGCCGGTGGTGGACTACTTCCGCAGCGACCCGCTGATCGATCGCTGGATCGACCACCACTATCCCGGGCAGCGCTTCCCACGAGCGGGTGTGCGGGTGTGGGCGGCCAGCACGGACCTCGCGCTCGAACTCGTGCTGCGCGGTGTCGGTGCCTGCGTGCTGCCCGAGGATCTCGTCGCACCCCATCGCGAACGCGGCGATCTGATCGTGCTTCGGGGCAGCGGCCCACCGCTGCGCGACAGCGTCTGGCTGAACGGCGTGCCAGGGGGGCGGGGCGGACTCGCCCGCCAGAGATTTCGCGAGGCCCTGATCGAGGGACTCGGCTGACCGCGCGTCGACCGCCGTCGCAACGACGCAGCGGGTTCTCGTTCAGCGCGACGCGCGGTGCTTCGCGGCGGCCTGCTCGACCGCCGTGCCGACGAAGAACCCGGGATTCGTGGCGCTGAACAGATCGATGGCATTGCAGAAGGTGAAGTCCCTGAAGTCGGCTTCAGCGAGCCGACCCTCCTCGACCGACTCCCACGCTTCGAGCAACACGCCCTGCATGTCGGGCACGTCCCAGTGGCCGATGTCCGAGCTGAAGACCGCCCGCATGCGTGCTCCCATGGGCGCGGTGCGGCCGTCGAAGGCGATCCGGTTCATGGGATCGTCGGCCTCGCAGCCGAAGAAGAACTGCTCGGTGAAGACGCGACGGATGTCGGCCGCGGTCGTCGTGCCGGCATGCCGGAACTCGTCGAGGCTGGCGGGGTCCTCGCCGGGATCCGACAGCACCTCGAGCCCCTCTTCGAGACGATCGAGGGCCGCCACGAAGGCGTCGGACCCGTAGCGGCGGAACAGTCCGGCGAGTTCGGTGCGATCGACCCGCGCCGGATCGAACTGCTTCACCGCCTCGCCGCCGCGCTTCTCGAAGTGACCGATCAGGTCGGAGAACAGATTCGCCGCCCAGGCGACGCCGCCCTCCAGGAACGAGAACGTGAGCTCGGGGAAGCGTGCCGGTACGCCCGCCAGGAAGATCGAGCGACAAGTGGCTTCGCCCGCGGCGGCGAAGTTCCCGATGTGGTTGTGGACATAGCTCGTGAGCGAAGTCCGGCTGCCGGAGCCCATCGCGCTCGAGTGGAAGTTCGGCGTGATCCCGAGCTTCCTGCAGTGCGTCCACACGGCGTCGTAGGCGGTGGGATCGTCGGGGCCGAAGGTATCGACCCAGCGCGCCGCCCGCGCTTGATTCTGGCCGGGCAGCGGACGGGCCACCCGGCCCGCCACCACCGCGGCCCGCATTCCGAGGCTGTGCACCGCAAAATCGAGTTCATCGATGGCCTCGGTCGGCGTGTGCATCGGGATCACCGCAGCCGGGGCCAGCCGCGCGCCGTGTCCAGCGAAGGCGCGCGCGGCGTAGAGATTGAAGGCGCGACAGACGGCCCGCCGCAGATCGGCGTCGTCGATGTGCGGCACGGTGAGCCCGAAGGTCGGATAGATGACCGCGAAGTCGATGCCGAGGTCGGGCAGCCGCTCGGCGAGCAGCGCGGGCAGCATCGCAGTCGCGCGATCGAAGGTGTCGGTCGGAAACGCCCACCAGCTGAGGCGGTGCAGGCCGAGCGCGCGTCGGGTGTCGGCATCGAGCCCACGGGACAGCCTGCCCGCGGCGAACAGGGTGTCGAACTGGCTCGCCAGCGTCTCGCCCGCGAGTGCCACGAGTTCGTCTCGAACCGCGGGCAGGAACTCGACCATGTGTCCGTCGCCATCCACGATCGGATGGTCGATGCGGCGCCGGATCGCCGCGATTCGTTTCGAGACCTCGGCGCTCAAGCGATCGTCCTCCCGGTTCGTGAGACCGGGGCGCGCGGCCCGCTCAGATCGCGCAGTCCGCCGAGCCCCCGTCGATGCGCAGGTTCGCGCCGTTGATGTAGCCGGCGCGGTCGCTCGCCACGAAGGCCACGAGATCCGCGACCTCGTCGACCTCGGCGATGCGGCCGGTCGGATTGTCGAACATCTGCTTGACGGCTTCTCGTTGCACCACCGCCCAATCCGTCCCCCAGCCCTGTTTCTCGGCGCGGCGCCAGATCATCGCCTTGACCTCGGCGGTGGCGATCATCCCGGGGCTCACGAGGTTCACCGTGATGCCGCTGCCGGCCAGCGACTTGGCGAGGCTGACGCACAGGTTCGGCAGCACCGCCTTCGATGCGTAGTAGTGGGGCATGCGCGCGGCCGGTCGGATCGAACCGACGGTGCCGACGAACACGATCCGTCCGAAACCTCGGCTTCGCATGCCGTCCGCGAAGGCGTGCACCAATCGCACACCCGACAGCACGTTCTTCTGGTAGATCGACACCCATTCTTCCGTGGAGGTGGTCTGCCAGTCGCCGGCTTCCGCGACGCCGTAGTTGTTGACGAGCACATCGACGCGGGCACCGAGGCTTTCGACCGCGTCCACCAGCCTCTCGGCACCGGCGTCGCACGTGATGTCGCCGACGACGGCGCTCGCGCTGAGCCCCTGCTCGACGAGTTCGCCGACGACGGCGTCCGGCTGGCCGGGTTCGAGACCGTGCACGAGGACGTGCGCGCCTTCGCGCGCCAGGGCGCGGGCAATGCCTGCCCCGGTTCCGCGCCAGCTGCCGGTGACCAGTGCCGTCCTGCCTGCGAGTCCGAGATCCACCGCGTCGTCCGCTTCAGGTCGCCATGATCCCGCCGTCGACCGGCAGGATGTGCCCCGTCACGTAGGCGGAGGCACGGCTCGCGAGGAACACCGCGACACCCTTCATGTCGTCTCGCTCGCCGGTGCGAGCCAGCGGAACCGATCGTGTCATGTGGGCGAGTGCGTGTTCGTTGTCGCGCACGTGGCCCATCATGTCGGTCAGGAACGGTCCGGGCGCGATCGCGTTCACGCGGATGCCGAACGGTGCGAACTTGACGGCCATGTCCTTGGTCAACGTGATGACCGCGCCCTTGCTCGAGTTGTAGGCGATCGCGGGTTGCACGAGGTCGGGCGCGCCCTTGTAGCCGCCGATCGACGTCACGTTGATGATCACGCCGCCGCCCGCATCCTTCATCCTGCGCGCGACGTGCTGCGACAGCTGCCACAGCCCGCGAACGTTGATGCCATATACCTTGTCCCAGGCTTCCATGGGATAGTCGAGGACCGGTGCGCCCCAGGTGACGCCCGCGTTGTTGACGAGGATGTCGACGGCGGGCACCGCGGCGGCGAGATGCTTCGCGAAGGCGTCGATCTCGGCGGGCTTCGACATATCGACCGCCATCGCCCAGGCACGCCGGCCGAGCTTGCGGATCTCCTCGGCGGCGGACTCGCAGTTGGCGAGTTTGCGCGACGCGAGGACGACGTCGGAGCCGGCTTCGGCGAGCCCGACCGCGATGTCGAGCCCGATCCCGCGGCCGCCTCCGGTCACGACGGCGATGCGGCCGCTCAGATCGAAGAGTTGACGTGTCTCCATGTCGGTCTCCTGCCGGGCGTTCGCCCCGGCTCGCGGATCAGGTCGATTCCCGGGTCGTGAAGTGCAGCGGCCAGGTGAAGTGCAGCGGCCCCCGCCTGGGCGGGGGCCGCTTTCCAGCCTGGCTGTCTCCGGCGATCCGCCGCGATCAGAAGTTGATGACGCTCCGGATCACCTTGCCATCCTGCATCGCCTGGAAGGCTTCGTTGATCTCCTCGATCTTGATGCGCCGCGAGATCATGCTCTCGAGATCGAGCTTGCCGGCCTTCCACAGGTTCAGGAGCTTGGGCATGAAGGTGCGGACGTTCGAGCTGCCGTACATCGAGCCGCGCAGGATCTTGTCGTTGAAGAACAGCTCGAAGGCCGAGAACTCGACCTTCTGATCCATGCGGCCGACGCCGACGATCACCGCGGTGCCTCCGCGGCGCGCTGCGTCGAAGCAGGAACGGATCGTGACCGGGTGGCCCACGCACTCGAGCGCGAAGTCGAAGCCCTCTCCGCCGGTGATCTCGGTCTTCAGTTGACCGAGGGCGTCGGGCGTGCACACGTGGGTGGCACCGAAGTGCTTGGCCTGCTCGAGCTTGCTCTCGACCATGTCGACGGCGAGGATTGCCGAGGCTCCGGCGATGCGGGCCCCCTGGATCGCGCTGATGCCGACGCCCCCGCAGCCGAACACCACGACCGAGCTGCCGGGCGTGACGTTCGCGGTGTTGATCGCCGCGCCCACACCCGTCGTGACCCCGCAACCGACCAGCGAAACCACATCGAGCGGGATGTCGTCAGCGACCTTGATGAGGCAGTCCTCGCTGATGATGAGTTCTTCCGCGAACGTTCCGAGTCCCGTGAATCCACCGACCGGCTTTCCGTCGATCACGAAGTGCGGGCTCATCGCCACCGCCATAGATCGCGCGCAGAGGTAGCTCTGACCACGCAGACAGGGGATGCACTTCCGGCAGGCCGGGACGAAGCTCAGGATCACGTGGTCGCCGGCGGCGAGTTCGGTGACGCCCGCGCCGACTTCCTTCACGATGCCCGCACCTTCGTGGCCGAGGACCGTCGGGCAGCCACACGGGATGGTGCCGTTCTGCGCCGAGACGTCCGAATGGCAGACACCACTCGAGACGATCTTCACGTGCACGTCGCCGGGCCCGAGGTTGCTCAGCGTGACGTCGTCGCGCACCTCGAGCTTCTTGTTCAATGCGGTCAGGATGGCAGCCTTCATGTCTGGATCACTCCTCGGGAAGTTCTCTTGGGGATGCTGTTCGTGGGGACGCTGTTCTTGGGGATGCTCTGAGGGTCGCGATCGGGTCCGACAACTTCGGAACCTGCATCGATCGCCTGCCGGACGGTTCGAGGCCGGGCGCGCCAGCATATCAGCGCGATCCGCGATGCGCCGCGCCGGATTCCGGGCCATGGCCGACGGGATCGGATCCTCGAGCCCGGTCGGCCCGGCCCGCGCGAGCGCTGTGTATGCTGCCCGCTCACCGAGTGGTCGTCGTCGCGACCGCGCAGTGGGGGTGCAAGATGATCGAGCGTCTCCGCTTCGGGAGAACGGGACATTCCAGCACACGCATCCTGTTCGGCGCCGCTGCGCTGGCGGGGATGCGGCAGGAGAAGGCCGACACGGTCTTCGAGACTCTGCTGGAGTTCGGGATCGATCATCTGGACACGGCGGCCAGCTACGGCGACGCCGAACTCCGCATGGCGCCGTGGCTCCGCACGCAGCGCGCAGACTTCTTCGTCGCGAGCAAGACGGGCGAGCGCGCGGCGGGTCCCGCCCGGGAGAGCATCCATCGCTCGCTCGAGCGGCTCGGTATCGACCGGCTGGATCTGATCCAGCTCCACAATCTCACCGATGAGGCCGGTTGGCAGAGCGCGCTGGGGCCGGGTGGTGCCCTCGAAGCGGCCATCGAGGCGCGTCGCGAGGGTCTGGTCGATTGGATCGGTGTGACCGGCCACGGCACCTGGGCACCCGCCATGCACCTGCGAAGCCTCGAGCGCTTCGATTTCAATTCCGTGCTGGTGCCGTACAGCTTTCCGCTCATGCAGTCGCCCGACTTCGCGGCCGACTTCGAAAGGCTGATCGAAGTGTGTCGCGAGCGCGATGTGGCGGTGCAGACGATCAAGAGCATCGCGCGTCGTCGCTGGCAGCCCGACGCACCGGCCCGGCGTTTTTCGTGGTACGAGCCACTCACCGACTCCGGCGCGATCCGTCGCGCTGTCCATCACGTGCTTGCATTGCCCGGTGTGTTCCTGAACTCGTCCAGTGATGCGACGCTGCTCCGCGGGATGCTCGAGGCCGCGCGCGACTTCGATCCGGAACGCCACGTCCCGCCGGACACGGCAGCCCTGATGGCCGACATCTCGGCACACGGCATGGAACCGATCTTCATACGCGGCGTGTCGGACCAGATCTGACCCGGGGTCCAGGCGGGCCGGGATGCGCAGGCCGCGCGATCTGGCTCAGGTGACGATGCGGTAGATCACCGTGCCGCGCGCGAATACGCGTCCATCGTCTCGCCCGGCCACCTCGGCGTGCGCCCAGAAGATCGCTCCGTCGCTCTGCACGACGCGCCCGTACGCGACGAGATCCTGCGCCGACGGGGGTGCGAGGATCTGTGCTTGCATCGACGGCGTCGATGCCTTGTAGGGCCCCGGTCCCGTGTGCGCCCAGGCCGCCATGGCGCCGGTCGTGTCGAGCAGTGCGAGCACCGCGCCTTCGTGCGCACCGCCGTCGAGATCGGCATTGGCGCCGGAGCCCGGCATCGTGAGTCGCGAGTTTCCGCCCTGCATGTGTTCGACGACGATGCGGCGCGCAGCCATGTAGGGCGCCTTGACGACGTGGGGTCCGAGGGATCCGGGATCCGCGGATCCGTCATCGCCCGCAGCGACGCTGAGGCTCGCCGGTTCGGCGCCCTGACGTGCGCGCACCAGTGCGGTCGCATGGGCGATCGACTTGCCGTCCTCGGTCGCGACATCGATCTCGACGAAGGACAGGTCCTTGCCGCGTCGCAGCAGGCGCGCGTGCGCGTGGACAGCCTCGCCGATCGCAGCGGCGAGATAGTTGATCTGCACCGAGGCCGTGTGGAAGGGCCCCGCGCCTGCGCCCATCGCGGCGCGACTGACGCATTGCGCACCGACTGCGGCGAGGGACGCCGCGCAGCCTCCGTGCAGCGCGCGCCCCGGGTTCGCATTGGCGTTGCTGAATGGCAGGGCGATCGAAGCCGAGATCTCGTCGAGCTTCGTGAGTCGCATCCCGAGCGCCGCCGTGTAGGGGGACTCCTCGACCCAGCGTGCGATCGCGTCCATGCGGTCGATCTCCACCGCGAAGTCGGACGGTCGCGGACCGCGTCGGAGCGATCCGCGGTCTCGCGCCGCGGAGTCCGATCGACTCTCTGCATAGCATGACGACCTGCGACCGGCCGGACGCACAGATGCGGGGCCCTCGGGTCGGTGCGAGACTCGCGCAGAGCAATCCGCCAGCGAAGGGGAGGAGATGAGCCATGGGCCAGGTCAACGGGGTGCTCGGACCGATCCAGGGGGAGGATCTCGGCTTCACGTTGATGCACGAGCACATATTGATCGCCAACTGGAGCATGCGGCAGAGCTTCGCCGACTGGCTCGACGTAGACGCGCACGTCCTGCACGCGTCCGACGAGGTGCGACGGGCGGGCCAGCACGGTGTCCGCTCGATCGTCGATCTGACGCCGATCAACCTCGGACGCGACATCCATGTGATCCGCGCGGTAGCCGAACGGGCCGAGGCGCAGGTGATCGCCGCAACGGGCTTCTACTTCCACGACGAGCCCTGGCTCGCGGGCTGGGAGGTCGATCGACTCGTCGAGATCCTGCTGCGCGACATCGAGATCGGCATCCAGGGCACGGACTCCAAGGCGGGCATCATCAAGGCGGCGACCGCCGAAGCCGGCGTGACGAAGATCAACCGCAAGACCTTGCAGGTGGCAGCGCGGCTCCAGAAGGCGAGCGGAGTGCCGATCTCGACCCACACGACGCCGCATGATCGGAATGGTCTCGACCAGCAGGACGTGTTCGAGGAAGAGGGTGTGGATCTGTCACGCGTGGTGATCGGTCACTGCGGCGACACCTCGGACCTCGAGTATCTCGAGACGATCCTGAGACGCGGCAGCACGATCGGCATGGATCGCTTCGGCCTCGACATGATCATGCCCATGAAGGAGCGCGTGGTGACGATCGCCGAACTCTGTCGTCGCGGCTGGGCGGATCGCATGGTGCTGTCCCACGACGCCTGCTGTCACATCGACTTCTTCCCGCCCGGCACCCCGATGCCGCCGCGCTGGAACTACCGCCATATCTGCGACGACGTCGTCCCGGCGTTGCGGGCAGAAGGCGTGAGCGAGGAGCAGATCCGACTCATGACCGTCGATACTCCGAGACGGATCCTGACGGGCGCCTGAATCAGTCTGGCGCGAGTTCGCATTCCTGGCGGAGTTCGATCCAGTTGTCTTCGGGGTCCTGGATCCAGCCGACGATTTCGTCGGAGGCGCGTCCCGAAGCCTGCGAGACCGCGACGCTGAGGTCGATCGCGCGCAGGCCGAGTGCCGCAGCAGGGGGCCGGCGTACGAGGGAGTGGCTCGCTTCGGCTCCAGAGCTTCAGCGTCGTGCGACCGGCCGCGACTCGGCGATTCAGTCCTCGCTGAGTCGGTAGCGGATGGGCAGATGCTTGACGCCGCCGACCAGGCTCGAATGCAGTCGGTCGACCTTGCCGGTCAACTCGACCTCCTCGATCCGCGGCAGCAGGTACTTGTAGGCGACCTCCATCTCGAGGCGGGCAATGTGCGCTCCGAGACAGAAGTGTTCGCCGACACCGAAGCCGAGGTGGCGATTCGGGTTGCGATCGATCCGGAACGAGAACGGATCGCTGAAGATCTCTTCGTCGCGATTGGCCGAGGGATAGAAGAGCGCCACCGCATCGCCCGCCCGGATCAGTTTGTCACGCAGCGGGTAGTCCTCGGTCGCGGTCCGGGCGAAGTGGATGATCGGCGTCGTCCAGCGCACGATCTCTTCGATGGCGGGCTTGAGCAGTGACGCATCGGACTGGAGTTTCCGCAGCTGGTCCTGATGCTCGACGAAGGCCAGCATGCCACCCGTCGTCGCATTGCGGGTCGTCTCGTTGCCGGCGATCACGATGATCAGGCAGAGCGCCAGCACGTCGAGGGGAGGAATCGGCTGTCCGTCGACCTCCATCTGCGTGAACAGCGTCACGAGATCGTCCGCCGGCTTCTTCTTCTTCTCTTCGACGAGCTTCGCGAAATAGAAGAACACCTCGGTGATGGCTTCGCGAGCGGCGACGTCGGGCGTCTTGCCCTCGACCTGGAAGGCGGGGTCCTGTGCGCCGATGATGCGGTTCGTCCAGTCGAAGAGCAGGCTCCAATCGGACTTCGGCAACCCGAGCATCCAGGCGATCACCGCGATCGGCAGCGGAGCGGAGATGCGCTCCACGAAGTCGCATTCGCCTTCCTTGCCGTCCTGGAACAACTGCTCGACGATCTCGCGGCCGATGTCCTCGATATCGCCATGGAATCGCTTCAGTGCGCGCGGCGTGAACCGGTTGCTGATCAGGCGGCGATACACACCGTGCTTGGGCGGATCGAGTTGGATCAGGGTCGGCGGGAAGGCGTCGCTCCTCTGCTCAGGCTCGTGCGAGATCACGAGGCGCGGCCCGCTCTGGAACCCGTCCGGGTTCTTGCCGATGGCGGTGATGTCCGCGTGCTTGGTGATCGCCCAGTAGGGCATGCCCGCGGTGTCCTCCCAGCGGAAGACCGGGTCATTGGCCCGCATCCAGGTCCAGATGTCGTGCGGATATCCGCGCTGTGCATAATCCTTCGGGTGGATGATGTTGAAGCCGCCGAAATCCATCGCGTGTCCTCCCCATATGGCCGACCGCGCCGAGCATAACAGCCGAGGTGAGGGGGGACAGGGGCAGCGGGGGAAGGGCGCCGGTAGACTCGAACGATCAGCTTGCCCGGAGACGTCATGAACAACGATTCAGATCTGTATTTCCGCCAGCTGGCCGTCGGTGAGATGGCGAATCTGGCGTATGTGATCGGCAGCCGATCGACCCGCGAGGCTCTCGTCGTCGATCCGGCCTGGAGCGTCGATGCACTGCTCGATCAGGCCGAGACGGACGGCATGACGGTCGTCGGCGCGCTCGTCACCCATTATCACCAGGATCACATCGGGGGCAGTCTGTTCGGCCACGAGATCGAGGGGCTGACGCGCTTTCTCGAACGCAATCCCGCACGGATCCACGTGAACAAGCACGAAGCGGCGGGTGTCGCGAAGGTGGCTGGACTGCCGATCGGTGAACTCACCCCGCACGAAGGGGGTGACGTGATCGAGGTCGGGGGCATCCACGTGAAGCTGTTGCACACACCGGGGCACACGCCGGGGTCGCAGTGCTTCCTGGTCGAAGAGAAGGGGCAGGCCGGACAGCTCGTCTCGGGCGACACGCTGTTCCTCGGCAGCTGCGGGCGCGTCGATCTGCCCGGATCGAATCCCGCGCAGATGTACGAGAGCCTGAACGGCACGCTCCGCCGACTGCCCGACGAGACCCTGCTGTTCCCGGGTCATCTCTATTCGCCGGAGGGGCACTCGACGATGGGAGAGCAGAAGCGGAGCAATCCGTTCCTGCGCGTGAGTTCGCTCGAGATGTTCCTGCAGTTCATGGGTGTTGCCTGACGCGAGATCCGCTCAGCTGTCCCGCCAGCGCATGATCCGCTCGACGGCTTTCCGCTCGCCGAGTTTTTCGCAGACGGCTTCGAGCTCCGCGCGTCGCGCGCCGAGCCACATCACGTCATCGAGCTTCTCGGCGATCGGCGCATCGGTGCGCAGGGTGGCGAGTCTGCGGTAGAGCAGGGCATCGTCGAAGTGCTCGACCAGCATCCGCGCCAGCGTGGTGGCACCGCGTACCTCCACTGTCCAGGATTCGGGATCGGCGGGAATCCTCTCGAGCGACGGGTATGCGGAGAGCACCGCGGCGCACGACTTCGCACCCCAGCGTGGAACGCCGGGGATTCCGTCCGCAGTGTCTCCCATCAGGGCGAGCAGGTCGGGAATCGAAGCGGGAGCGACGCCCCATTTCTCGACCACGCCCGCTTCGTCGATGATGCGTTCGCGCATGCGGTCGAGCAACACGATGCGACTCGCGCTGACGCACTGTGCGAGGTCCTTGTCCGGCGAACACAGCAGCACGCGATCGACACGCTTCGATCTCGCGAAGCGCACGGCCGCGGTGGCGAGCGCGTCATCCGCTTCGAACTCGATCATCGGCCAGACGACCAGGCCGAGCGCCGACGCGACTTCCTCCGCAAGACCGAACTGTGCGTGCAGCTCGGGATCGATGCCGTCGCCCGTCTTGTAGCCGGCGAACAAATCGTTGCGGAAGGACTCGATCACGTGGTCGAACGCGATCGCGACATGGGTCGTGGCGGGCTCGCGAAGCAGGGCGATCAACGATCGCAGCAGGCCGCGCGCGGCGCCGACCTCGTTGCCAGCAGGACCCTGCGCGGCCGGTGCCCCGTAGAAGGCGCGGAACAGCTCGTAGGTGCCGTCGATCAGATGGACGTCCAAGGGTCCGAGGCTAGCGAGTGCGCAGGCGAACGGCCGACTGCCACTGCTAGGGTGGCGCGACCTCGAGGGGCGATGATGTCCGTGGTTCTGTTCCACAATGCGCAGTGCAGCAAATCGCGTGAGCTGTTCGACGAACTCGAGCGGAGGAGAGTCGGGTTCCGGAGGGTCGACTATCTCGACGAGCCGCTGTCCCGATCGGAACTGCTGGAACTGATCGCTCTGCTGCCGGATCCCCCTGGCGAACTCGTCCGCAAGGACGAGCACTTCGATGCACTCGGACTGGACGCCGAGCGCTACTCGGCGGAGCGGGCCGACGCTGACGAGGTGGTGCGGCTGCTGCTCGCGCATCCCGGACTGATGCAGCGCCCGATCCTCCGGGTCGGGGATCGGGCCGCCATCGGCCGCCCCGCCGCGCGGGCTCTCGCATTGCTCTGATCCCCGTGCGAGCCGCTCGCCCGACACGATCCCGACGCTATGCTGGCGCTCCATGGTGACCATCGGAATGAACTACAGCGTGCTCGCAGGCAAGGAAGAAGTGTTCGAGGGCGCCTGCCGCAAAGTGATCGAAGTGATGGGCGAAGCCGGTGGCCACGCCGAATCCTACCTCTATCGCAGGATCGGAGACGGGGAGGGCGCGCAGTACCTGATCGTCTCGCGCTGGAACGACGAAGCGGCCTTCAAGACTTTCATTGCGTCCGATCAATTCAAGAAGGTCACGAGTTGGGGGCTCCAGAACGTGTTGGCCGGGCGCCCGAGCCACACCACGTATCGCGAGCAGTAGCTCGCCCACGCCTAGCACGGAAACCGATCGCCGAAGACAGCAGAGCTGGACTGAACTGACGAGAGGAGAGTCCCTTGAAGTACGGCCTGATGTTCTCGAACACCGGTGCCTTCGGACGACCCGAGGGCTGCACCCATCTCGCCCAGACCGCCGAATCGGTGGGTGTCGAATCGCTCTGGACCGTCGAGCACGTAGCCGTCCCGATCGGCTACGAATCAAAGTATCCGTACAGCAAGGACGGGCGCATGCCCGGTCCCGAGAACTCACCGATCCCCGATCCGCTGGTCTGGCTGGGATTCGCCGCTGCGGTCACGAAGAAGATCAAGCTCGCCACCGGAATCCTGATCCTCCCCCAGCGACATCCCATCTACACCGCCAAGGAGTTCGCGACCCTCGACACGCTGTCGGCCGGTCGTGCGATCGCGGGCATCGGGATCGGCTGGCTCGAGGAGGAGTTTTCGGCTCTCGGCATCCCGTTCAACGAGCGCGTCGGCCGGACCGAAGAATGTGTGCGCGCGCTCCGACATCTCTGGAGCCGCGACGCGAAGCCTTTCGACGGTCGCTACTACCGCTGGGGGGCGATCGAGTCGAATCCGAAGCCGGTGCAGCCGGGTGGCGTACCGATCGTGGTCGGCGGTCACGTCGAAGGGGCCGCGCGCAGGGCGGCGCGGATCGGAGACGGCTTCTTCCCGGCAGCCGGAGACCTGCCGGCGTTGTTCGAAAGCCTGCGCGATGAGTGCAGGAAGATCGGCCGCAACGCGGACGAGATCGAACTCACGACCGGTGGTTTCCTCCGCTCTCTCGATGACGTCAAGCGCCTCGAGGATCTAGGGGTTTCGCGGATCGTCGTGGCGCCGCCGGGCTTCGACCGGGACGCGCTCTCGAAGGGCCTCGAGAAGCTCGGCAACGAGTTCATCTCGAAGACAGCCTGACGTTTCTGGCGGGTCCGCCATCCGCCCCGGCGTCGCGTGTCAGGACGCGGGCGAGCCAGACGAGGCTGACCGCCGCGAGTGGGACGAACACCGCGCCGGTGACGAGCAGCGTGCGACGCTCGCCCGCCGCGTCGATGCCTGCGCCGACCAACGGCCCGAGCCCGAAGAAGACCGCGCGAAACAGCAGGCTGTTGATCGAGAGAAGGCTCGCTCGATCGCTCGACGGGATCAACCGCTGCTGGATCTGGCCGAGCACGGGGCTGTACAGCCCCCGGCCGAGACAGAGGGCGGAATAGAAGAACACGCCGCCGACGCTGGCGATGAGCCCCATGCCGGCGAGTCCGAGCCCGATGCAGGCGAGGCTGATGGTGAGCGCGCCGATCTCGCCGAAAGTCTCGGCGGTGCGATCTCCGAGCCAGTTTCCGATCGCCACGGTGTAGTTCGCTCCCGCCCAGAGCACGCCGATCCAGGCCGCCGACACGCCGGCATGCTCGGCATACAGGGCGAAGATCCAGACCGGGATGAAGGTCGACAGACCGAGCACGAGCGTGACGGCCATCGACGCACGGAGTGTCTTGCTCTGGATCGCCGCGAAGGCGAAGATCGCTCGCACCCGCGCTGCCACACTGCCCGCTTCAGCGAGTTCCCGATGGGGTTCGACCAGCGCGAGCACGATTGCCGCGTTGACGAGCCAGACCAGTGCCTGCACGAAGAACGGAAGCGGTGGCCAGACGGCGTACAACATGCCGGCCGCCAAAGCGGCGGTGCCTTCGCTCGCCGCACCGAGAGATCGGTTGCGTCCGAACCAGCGTGCGAACTCGGACTCGCGCCCGAGTCCGACGAGGGATTCGTAGAGCAGCGCGGCGTCGGTCCCCGATGTGAGCGACAGCGAGCAGGCGAGCAGGAACTCCCCCGCCAGGACGCTGGTGAAGCCGCTCGCCGAGCCGAGCGCCAGCCAGCCGAGCAGCGAGCAGCCGCTCGCCACGCCCATTGCGGTCCGGTAGCCGATGCGGTCGGCGAGATAGCCACCCGGAAATTCGAGGCAGGCGGTGAACAGGCCGAACAGCGCGTGGACGAGGAAGATCTCGGCCACCGTGAAGCCGAGTTCATCGCGCCAATAGAGAGGCACGATCGCGATCGGGAACATCGCCATCTGCAGTGCCCGGAAGGCGGCGAGCAGTCGGAGATTGCGAGCGAGCCGTCCACCGCTCGGTGCGCGCGGAGCCTGGCCGGTCGACATGCCGTGAGCGTTAGCACACGCAAGCAAGCCGCTTCACGGGCATCTGCGTTCTGTAGAATGGCCAACCCATCGACCGAAGGAGAGTGTCCATGACGTCCCACGCGCGCCCGTTCGGATCGATCTGGTGGCCGATCCTGTGGCTGATGATCGCCGTCGGTTGTGGGGTGCAGGAGCCCGCGCCCGCTTCGCCGACCGACAGCGAGCCTCAGGCCACCGCGGGAGTCAGCGTGGAGCGGGTTCTCGACGCCGGAGCTGGATCGGACGACTGGCCGTCGACCGGACGAACACTCGCCGAGCAGCGGTTCAGCCCGTTGCAGCAGATCGACGCCAGCAACGTGGCCGTGCTGCAGCGGCGCTTCACGGTGGAACTCGGAACCGATCGGGGGCTCGAGGCGACGCCCCTGATGCTCGATGGTGTTCTCTACTTCACGCTCAGCTGGAGCGTCGTGATGGCGGTGGACGCACGCACGGGCGAGACGCTCTGGACCTACGATCCGCTGGTCCCCAAGGAGACCGGGCGCCGCGCCTGCTGCGACGTGGTGAACCGCGGAGTCGCCGCGCATGCGGGCCGCATCTACTTCGGATCCCTCGACGGGCGTCTGATCGCTCTGGATGCCGCGACCGGCGAGCGCGTGTGGGAAGTCCTCACCGTCGATCCCGCGGTGCCGTACACGATCACGGGTGCACCGAGAATCATCGAGGGCCGTGTCGTGATCGGAAACGGCGGCGCGGAGTACGGTGTCCGCGGTTATGTGTCCGCCTACGAGTCCGACACGGGAGCGCTGGCGTGGCGGACGTACACGGTGCCCGGCGATCCGAGCCTGCCCTTCGAGTCTCCGGCCCTCGAGCGCGCCGCCGAGACGTGGTCCGGTGAGTGGTGGAAGGTTGGCGGGGGCGGGACGGTGTGGGATTCGATGGCCTACGACCCGGAACTGCGTCTGCTCTATGTCGGCACCGGGAATGGTTCACCCTGGGTGCAGCAGCATCGGAGTCCGGGCGGAGGCGACAACCTCTTCCTGAGTTCGATCCTGGCCCTCGATCCCCGACGACGGTCGCCTCGTGTGGCACTACCAGACGACGCCCGGCGAGACCTGGGACTTCACCGCGACGCAGCACATCATCCTGGCGGATCTCGAGATCGGAGGGGTCCCGCGCAAGGTGCTCATGCAGGCACCGAAGAACGGCTTCTTCTACGTGCTCGATCGCGCGACGGGTGCACTGATCTCGGCGCGTCCGTATGTGACCGTCACGTGGGCGACGGGGATCGATGCCTCGGGCCGACCGATCGAAGCGCCGAAGCAGCGTGTCGCGGATGAACTCCGCTTCGTGATGCCCACATTCTTCGGCGGCCACAATTGGCAGCCGATGTCCTTCAATCCGGGAACCGGGCTGGTCTATATCCCCGCCCAGGAAATCCTTGGCGCCTATCGTCTCGATCCGAACTACCGCGTCGTGCCGAACGACTTCAACGTCGGCACGGACTTCAACGTGTTCTCGCAGTTCCCGCCCGAAGCGGCCTCAGGTCACCTGCTCGCCTGGGATCCGGTGAATCAACGCGAGGCCTGGCGCGTCCCCCATGGACTGCCATGGAACGGCGGCACGCTGACGACGGCGGGCAACCTCGTCTTCCAGGGCACGTCGGACGGCCGATTCGTCGCGTACTCGGCCGACGCGGGTCGCACGCTCTGGGTCGATCACACCGAGACCGGCGTGATCGCCGCGCCGATCACCTATGCGATCGACGAAACGCAGTACATCGCGGTGCTCGCGGGTTGGGGCGGTGCCTTCGCGCTCGCGGGCGGAACGGCGGCGAGGGGCGTGGCCACGGGCACGGGTCGTCTGATCGTCTATGCACTGCCGACGGCTGCGCCCGATGCCGCGGCGCTCCAGGGCTACATCACCCGACCAGGTCCGCTGGCTGACGGCGAGCGGCTCTATCACGCGTGGTGCGCGCGTTGTCACGGTGCCGGGGGTGTCTCATCGAGCGGTCTGCCCGACCTGCGCGAGTCGGTCCGGCGGATGGGACCGGACTTCGATGCCGTCATCCGACTCGGGCTCCCCGGCACCGGCATGCCGGCGATGGGCGGCGAGGTGAGCGAAGCGGATGCGCAGTTGATCCGCGCGTATCTCGAGTCGCTGACGGGAGGACAAGCCGCGAACTGATCCGCGCGACGGGCGTGGGATGCAGCGGCCCCGACGCGATGCAAGTCGTCGGTCGAGGCTCGACGGCTTCTCCTATGTCGAAGCAGATGTCCGGATTGGGGTAGACTGCGCGCAACCTCGGGGATTCCATGACCACCATCGACTATCGAGCCTTCGACGCGGACAACCACTACTACGAGGCCCTCGACGCATTCACGCGGCACCTCGATCCGAAGCTCGGACCACGCACCGTGCAGTGGGCCGAGATCGACGGCCGCAAGCATCACGTGGTGGGGGGCCGTATCAGCCGCGCGGTCTCGAACCCGACCTTCGATCCGATCGCGAAGCCCGGCGCCCTGTGCGACTACCTGCGCGGTCGGGGCGACGGTCGCTCGGCCCTGGAGTTGCTGCGCGCTCGCGAACCGATCCCGGCCTTCTACCGAGATCCCGACGCGCGGATCGCACGACTCGACGAGCAGGGCCTCGAGGCGATATGGCTGTTCCCGACACTCGGCGTGCTCTACGAAGAACTGCTGAAGCATGACCCCGAAGCCGTCGCGATCACGTTTCGCGCATTCAATCGCTGGCTCGACGAGGATTGGGGGTTCGCGTACCGCGACCGCATCTTCGCTGCTCCTTACGTGCCGCTCGTCGATGTCGACTTCGCGGTTTCCGAGCTCGAGTGGGCGCTCGGGCGCGGCGCGCGGCTCATCTGCATGAGACCGGCGGCCCCGGTCACCGCAGACGGGCCCAGGTCACCGGGCGATGCGTACTTCGATCCATTCTGGGCGCGGGTCGCTGAAGCGGGAATCACGACGGTCATCCATGCCGGTGACAGCGGCTACACGTGCCACGGCTATGCGCCGGACGGCTTCAGCGCCAGCTTCGGCGGAGGCGGCGGCATGCGGCCTTCCATCAAGGCATGGAACTTCGAGCGGGCGGCCCACGACTTCCTCGCGACACTCGTCTTCGATCGGGTCTTCGAGCGCTTTCCCGGGCTGCGTGTCGCGTCGGTCGAGAACGGCTCGGACTTCCTGCCCGATCTCTTCCGCAAGCTCGGATCGATGGCCCGCAAGTCCTCGGGCTGGTTTCGCGACGATCCGCTCGAGACGTTCAAGCGACACGTCTGGATCAACCCGTTCTGGGAAGACGACGTGCACGAGATCCTCCGGTTGATGGGTCCGGAGCGCGTGCTCTTCGGATCGGACTGGCCGCACATCGAGGGCATGCCGGCACCTCTCGACTATCTGGCCGAACTCGAAGGTGTGCCCGCGTCGACGGTGCGCAGAGTGGTGCGCGACAACGCCGCCGAACTGAACGCGCCGCCAGCGTGATCGCGATGCCGAGCCTCGGCCCGGTGGCTTCGATCGCAGTTGCCCGGGAGTCCCAGCGGTGAACGAGTCGGCGCGCTCCGGTGGCCATGGCTGGTGGCCCTATCTGCTTCCGTATCTCGGGTTCCTGCTCAGCATCGAGATCGCGAACCGGATTCCGGCGGGCGCGGCGGGCGTGATGCTGTTCGTGAAGCCCGCGGTGCCGCTCGTCCTGCTCTCGTGGTTCTTCGCGCGGGGTGCCTATCCCGAACTCCGCAGCAGCCGTCTCGACCTGCTCCGCACACCGCTGGACGTGCTCGTCGGTGTCGTGCTTGCGCTGCTGTGGATGGCCCCCTACGTGTTCATCGCCGCGCTCCGTCCCGACGTCGAACAGCCCTTCGATCCAGATCTGCTCGGGGCCGAGCACGCATCGCTCGTGCTGGCGGTGCGGTTCTTCGGATACGCGCTCGTCACGCCTGTCTTCGAGGAGCTCTTCATCCGCAGTTTCGTGATGCGCTATGCGGACGTCCATCGTGAGCGGGGCGACTTCCGGCTCGTCCCGCTGGCGCGCTACAGCGCCGTCAGCTTCATCAGCACGGTGATCGTCTTCACGATCGGACACGTGCCCTGGGAATGGTGGGTCGCGGTTCCGTGGGTTGCCCTCACGAATCTATGGTTCTACTGGCGTCGCGATCTGCTTGCCGTGATCGTGGTGCACGGCGTGACGAATGCGACGATCCTGTGGCTGGCGATCGTGGGCGGCGGATGGTGGACCGACGCCTCGGGCAAGCCTCTGTCGCTCTGGTTCTTCGTCTAGCTCGAGGGCAGGGGGCGGGCGAGCCAGGCCGCTCAAGCGGCGCCGCGGTGTCCCTGGCGGATGCGACGCGCCACCCCGGTCAACTCTATGAGCGACGCCTGGATGACCGGCTTGTTGCGATCCTCACAGGCACCCCGGACGAGTCGCGCCAGCTTCTCGAGGGCCGGATAGCCGAGTCGCGCAGATTCGGCGGCGAGCGAGGTCGCGAGTTCATCGAGCAGATCGAGATCCCCTGAACACTCGGCGTCCTGGAGTTCGTCGACGGACTCTGCGAGCTGGATCACGAAGCGGTCGATGTCGTCCTCGAGATCGGCGACGTCTTCGAGCAGCGAATAGATCGGGCTGAGGCGCTCTTCCATGCGCCGGTCGTATCGGCAGGACCCGTCCTGGACTGTACGAGCAGCGGCAGCCGGTTTCAGACCGGGTCGTCACTCGCCAGGAAGATCGGAAATTCGAGGCGCTCTCCGCCGGGGGACTCGAGCGACAGGATCAGCTTCCGGGGGCTGTCGAAGACCGAGAGCTCGCGGTCCGCGTCCGTGGCGGGAAGCACCAGACGTAGCGATGCCTTGCCCCCGCGAAAATCCACCAGGCGCGCATCCGGGGTCGGCACCGCGACCTCCTGGATCTTGAGGATCCCCTCGGCCAGATTGAACGTGAATCCCTTGTCGCGCGACAAGCCTCGCTTGAAGTCACGCATCGCGGTCTCGGGATGCGGTGTGCCCGGCAGCTGCATCAGAACCTTCCCCAGCACGTTCGGCTGGGGGACGGCCGTCGAGTCGATGCAGCGGGTGGCCGGCCCGGGTCGCATGTCGATGAAGTGCACCGCAAGTTGTGTGGGACGACCGAGCGACTGGCGCGGTTTGAGGATCAAGCGTCGGATCCCGCGAACGAGCTCGCCGTCGATCTCGCACATCACCGGAGTCGCGTAGCGACCGACCGCCCAGTCGATCACCAGATCGTTCATCGAGGGCGACTGGGCGGCGGCCGGGCCAGCCAGCCAGGTCGCAACGACCAACCCGAAGACCGCCTGGAACGTCGCTCGCATGATGCCCGATTCCCTCCACGCGATCAGCGCGTGTCTCACGCACCGTCGGGCGCGAAGCCTATCACCGCAGGGTGCTCCCTGCTTGACGGTCCGACCGGCTTCGCAGAGGCTGTCGAGCAGGCAATGCCGTCGATGCGAAAGAGAGGTCGGAGCAGCAGGTTCGCCTGAATGCGCCCAGCAAACTCGGCGAACTCTTCGGGCGCAGACGCGAACCGAGATAGCCCGCTCAAGCGCTCCGGTCGTTCTTCGAGAGCAGCTCGTCGAAGTACGCGATCGTCTTCATCAGACCCTCGCGCAGCGGGACGCGCGGTTGCCAGCCGAGCTTCGCCCGAGCCCGTGTGATGTCCGGCTGCCGACGGGTGGGATCGTCCGCCGGGAGCGGGAGATGGGCGAACTGGGACTTCGATCCGGTCAGGTCGCGTACGAGTTCGGCGAGTTCGAGCATCGTGAACTCGTCCGGGTTGCCGAGGTTGATCGGGCCGGTGATCTCCGGAGCGCTCGTCATCAGGCGGACGAGGCCGTCGATCAGGTCGTCGACATAGCAGAACGAGCGGGTCTGGAGACCATTCCCATAGAGCGTGATCGTCTCGTTGCGCAGGGCCTGCACGATGAAGTTCGAGACCACCCTTCCGTCGTAGGGATCCATCCGCGGACCGTACGTGTTGAAGATCCGCGCCACCTTGATCTCGAGACCGACCTGTCGGTGATAGTCGAAGAACAGCGTCTCCGCGCAGCGCTTGCCCTCGTCATAGCAGGAGCGGATGCCGATCGGATTGACGTTGCCCCAGTAGTCCTCGTGCTGCGGATGGACGGCCGGATCCCCGTAGACCTCGCTCGTCGAGGCCTGAAGGATTCGGGCCCGGAGGCGCTTGGCGAGTCCCAGCATGTTGATCGCGCCGTGCACGCTGGTCTTCGTGGTCTGGATCGGATCGTACTGATAGCGGGGTGGTGAGGCGGGACACGCGAGGTTGTGGATCTGATCCACTTCGATGTAGAGCGGGAACGTGACGTCGTGCCGGAGCAGTTCGAATCGCGCATCGTCCATCAGATGGACGATGTTCCGCTTCGCGCCGGTCAGGTAGTTGTCGAGGCAGACGACCTCATGGCCGTCGGCGAGCAGTCGCTCACACAGGTGGGATCCAAGAAATCCAGCCCCGCCCGTGACGAGCACGCGGTTCGGGTGCGATTCGCGATCGGACATGAGGGCTCCAGTGGACGAGAAGAGCAGGGCTTCCGGGTCGGACTGTGGTGATCAGAGGTCGAGTCGCTTGAAGATCCGATCGGGAATCCAGCGGATGATCATCATCACATATCGCCAGAACCACGGTGTGTAGACCACGGCGCGGTCCCGGGAGATGCCGCGCATCACATCGCGCGCGATCCGATCCGGCGAGGCGCGAAGGGGTAGGTCGGGCAATCCCCAGGTCAGCGAGGTGTCGATGATTCCGGGACGGACGTCCACGACCGCGATCCCCTGACGCGCCATGCGGACGCGAAGACCGCCGAGGTAGGTGCTCACCGCCGCCTTGGTCGATCCGTAGAGATGGTTGCGCGGCCGTCCGCGATCCCCCGCGACCGACGTGATCGCGCACAGGAATCCGCCGGTCCGGCCCGCCCACTGATCCGCCGCGCGTTCGAGCACCGAGACGGTCGCCGCATAGTTGACGTCGATCGACCGGCGCAACACATGCGGATCGCGCCGGGCGTCGGCTTCGTCGGGCATCTCGCCCTGACAGAGGATCATGCCGTCGACGCCGTTGCCGAAGCCCTTCGACGCGCGCTCGACGAAGGCGGCATGGTCGG
Source organism: bacterium (assembly GCA_031413515.1). Taxonomy (GTDB): domain Bacteria; phylum Myxococcota_A; class UBA9160; order UBA9160; family UBA4427; genus TMED88. Next base: position 22,641 of record JANOFF010000108.1, on the reverse strand, counting down.
CGAAGTCGAGTGCATCGAAGCGCTCCGAGCGGGCGGGCACGGCGAATCGCACGCGGCAATCGGCTGCGATCCGATCGAGAGAGTCTCGATCTCGGCCCGCGAGGACGAGAGCGCGCCCCTCGGCGGCATACACCCGGGCGAGCGCACGGCCGACGCCGGACGTGGCGCCGACGATCACGACGACGCCGCTCACGCCGCCTCCACGATGCCGAGTCGACGCGCCAGCGACGAGGCGAAGCGACCGTCCGGATCGTACTTCGATTTGATCTCACGGAAGCGCGCGAGCCCGACATACATCTCGCGAAAGTGCTCCGTCGACAAGCACGAATCCTTGGCGAGATAGACCCTTCCACCGCGGGCCACCACGATGCGATCGAGATCTGCCAGCAGCGCGAACACCTCGGGACCGCGGTTCGGGAAGTCGACCGCCAATGACGCGCCTTCGATCGGAAACGACAGCGGGCTCTGATTGGCGGGCCCAGTGCTCTTGAGTACGGCCAGGGAGGACGCGCACCGGCTGCTCGAGATCCGTTCGAGCAGCTCGATCATGCCCTCGCGGCAATTCGCGAGGGGAAGCACGCACTGATACTGCAGGACCCCGCGCCGTCCGAACGCGCGATTCCAGTTCTGCACCGTATCGAGGGGGTAGAAGTAGCTCTGGACGTGCGCGATCCGTTCGCCGTTGCGGTGTCCGAGCCAGAGCACCTGATTGAGCAGCCGCATGTTGACGGAGTGGCTCGCGATCGCGGGCAGCTCGAACGGAACCCGAAGCGGCAGGGCGCGGTGCGGCGCATGCGGGGCCTCCCGCAGTGCGCTCGGAAGATCGTCACGGGCGGCGGGGTTGGCGCGAAGCAACACCGAACGTCCCAGAGCTCGACCGCGCGACAGACAGTCGATCCACCCGACCGCGTACTCGTAGTCGCGATCGTCGGTCAGAATGCGCTCGAGCGCCGTGTCGAGATCCGGGCAACCGAGAGTCGACTGCTTGACGTACGAAGTCGCGACAGGTCGAACCCGCAGGCGCGCGTCGAGAATCGCTCCGGTCAGTCCCATCCCGCCGAGCGTCGCCCAGAAGAGATCGGGGTTCTGCTGCCTCGAGCACGTCAGGATGTGGCCCGTTCCAGTGAGCAGCCGGAAGTCGATCAACTGGCTGCTGATGGTGCCATCGCGGTGGTGGTTCTTGCCGTGGACGTCCGCCGCAATGGCTCCGCCTACGCTGATGAACTTGGTACCCGGCGTGATCGGCAGGAAGAATCCGCGGGGCAACACGACATCGATGATCTCGGAGAGGGTCACCGCCGATTCGCACGACAGGACACCGGTCGGCTCGTCGAAGTCGAGGAATCGATCGAACCGCTGATGCAGGATCACGCCTTCCCGCTCGTTCAGCGCCGCGTCGCCATAGCTTCGCCCCATGCCTCGGGACACCAGCGTCGGCGTCGGCGCGCGGGCGACGATCTCTGCGAGTTCGGCCTCGCGTTCCGGGCGATAGACGAGACAATCCTGAGCCGGATGGCGCCCCCAGCCGGACAGTCGCATCGGCGTCGAGCGCGGAACGGTCACGTGGCGGCGACCACGATGATGGCGAGCAACAGCCCTGCCACGTAGCTGTTGCGATCCGTGGTGGCGAACATCACGGGATCGTCATTGAGCTCACCCCGGTGTGCGAGCACCCAGATGCGCGAGATCCAGTAGAACATCACGGGACACATCAGCCACAGGAGTCCGGGGCGATCGTACAAGCGGCTCACGTCTGCACTGCTGATGAAGAGACACAGCACGAGCACCGCGATGTACGCGCAGGAGAGTCCCATCGAGAGGACGAGCCCGGCGTCGCCCACTCGATAGGCCCGGCCCCTGATCCGCTCGTCGACCGCTCCGCCTGCGTGAGCCGAGATTTCGACGTAGCGCTTCACGAGCGCGAGGCTCAGGAAGAAGAAAGTCGAGAAGGCCAGCAGCCACGGCGATACGGGCACCTCTGCGGCGATTCCGCCGGTGAGGACCCTGTGGGTGTAGAGACCGGCCAGCAACAGCACGTCGAGCAGCAGCCGTTCCTTGAAATAGAACGAGTAAGCGAGGGTGAGGACGAGATACAGGAGCACCATGCCCGCGGTCGCCAGCGACAGCCAGAGCAGACCCGCCGCCCCGGCGAGTGCGAGCAGTGCGGCGAACAGGACGAACGCCATGGGGATCGACAGCACGCCACTCGCGATCGGGCGTCTGCGTTTGGTCGGATGGGCGCGATCGGCGTCCACGTCGATCAGATCGTTCAGCACGTAGCCCGCCGACGCGACCGCACAGAACGACGCGAAGGCCACCAGCACGCTGAGAGCCTTGAACGGACTCGTGACCTCGTGGGCGAGCAACAGCGGGACGAACAGCAGCAAGTTCTTCGCCCACTGATGAGGCCGCAGCTGACGCACGATCGCAGCCACGGTACGAGGCGACTCCACGCTGAGTTCGACGTGCTGCGGCAGGTCGGCGAGAGCCCTGCGTGCGCGTCGGTCGGGATCGACCGACGTGGCGGTCGCTGCGGCGCGCCAGATCGGGACATCGGCCGCAGAATTTCCCAGATACTCGAAGCTCGCGCCTTCGACGCTCTGTCGGATCGCCGCGAGCTTTGCGTCTCCGGCGAGATTCAGTTCGTCCGAGCTGGCCATCACGTGATCGAACAGGCCAACGTGTGCCGCTACGGCCTCCACCCAGCGACGGGGACTGGCGCTCGCGAGGGTGATCGTCGCGCCGGTCCGACGCGCCTCGGAAAGATGGTCGAGGACCGCCTTGCGATAGGGCAGGCCCGCCGCGTCCGGCAGAACGACAGCGGCGATGCGGTTCTTGAAATCTGCCTTGCCGCCCAGGAGCCAGAAGGGGGCCCGCAGCACGAGTTCGACGGGCCGTTGCCGGACCATCAGGCGAATGCCCTCCCACAGCAGATCGCATCGGATCAGGGTGCCATCGAGATCGACGAAGACGCGCCGGTCCGTCGATCGATCGGGCTGAGTGGGCGGCTCATGGGCGGGAGTCATCGTGGGCGGAGTCGCTGACAACCTGTCATCCCATCCCCGCAAGACTTCCGGTGGTTCCGAGCTGCGAGCGACTCGCGGCGGAAGCCTGCTTGGATACCGGGGAAGGACGGCGAGCCCGGCACCTGGTCGGCCCGCGCAGTATTGCACTTCTTCGGCCGACCGCCCGGCTCCTGAATGCCCGTTCACGTGTGATCGCTCGGCGAAACGGGTGAATCCGTCCGACGCGCAATCGCATCGGGAATGTGGCGTGGATCCACAACGAAACAATGAGGCTGCAGACGGTCGTCGTCGAGGCCGATTCGTTTGACACATCCGTAGGGTCGGTGGACACTCATGCAGCGTTCCCCGGTTGGAGAAGCACTGCCACCGGGGACGAACTGCTTCCGGTGCCAGGAGCGCGGCCAGCCAATGAACATCCTCGGGATATCTGCCTTCTATCACGACAGCGCGGCCTGCCTCGTCAAGGACGGGGTGATCGTCGCTGCTGCCCAGGAGGAGCGCTTCACGCGCAAGAAGCACGACTACAACTTCCCGCAGGAGGCGGTCGATTTCTGCCTTCAGCGCGGCGGCATCACGGCGGACGAGATCGACCTGGTCACGTTCTACGACAAGCCGCTCCTCAAGTTCGATCGCTTGCTCGAGACCTACATCGCCTATTCCCCAAGGGGCTTCAAGCTTTTCCTGATGGGCCTGCCCCTGTGGCTGAAGCAGAAGCTCTATACCCCGCGCGAACTCGACCGGGGCCTCCGCGGCGCCTACAAGGGGCGCTACGTCTTCACGGCCCATCATGAATCCCACGCGGCCAGTGCATTCTTCCCCAGTCCGTTCCAGGAAGCCGCGATCCTCACGCTCGATGGCGTGGGTGAGTGGGCGACCGGCAGCATCGCGAGGGGACGCGACAACCGGATCGAGATGCTGCAGGAGATGCGCTTCCCGCATTCGCTCGGTCTGCTCTATTCGGCCTTCACCTACTTCACCGGCTTCAAGGTGAACAGCGGCGAGTACAAGCTGATGGGGCTCGCTCCGTACGGCGAGCCGATCTATGCCGAGCTGATGAAGGAGAAGCTGCTCGACATCAAGGCCGATGGCTCCTTCCGCATGGACATGGACTATTTCGGCTTCTGTCACACCGATGTGATGACCACACCGAAGATGGACACGCTGTTCGGAGGCCCGCCTCGAAAGTCCGAGACGGCCATCACGCAGCGCGAGATGGACATCGCGGCGTCGATCCAGGTCGTCACGGAGGAAATCGTCCTCAAGATCGCAAATCACGCCCACGCATTGACTGGTTCGAAGAACCTCGTGATGGCGGGAGGCGTCGCCCTCAACTGTGTCGCCAACGGTCGGATCCTCCGCGAAGGTCCGTTCGAGAACCTGTGGATCCAGCCGGCCGCCGGTGACGCGGGCGGTGCCCTCGGCGCCGCACTCTTCACCTGGCACCAGTTGCTCGACAATCCGCGCGTGGCGAATCCCGAGGACAGCCAATTCGGCTCTCTGCTCGGGCCCGAGTTCTCGGACGCCGAGATACGCAGCTATCTCGATCGGGCCGGCGCGGTCTATCAACGCTTCGACGACGAGGAGAAGCTGATCGATCGCATCGCCGAACTCCTCTCCACGGAGCATGTCGTCGGGCACTTCGCCGACCGCTCGGAGTTCGGTCCCCGGGCACTGGGCAGCCGTTCCATCCTCGGCGATGGCCGCTCGCCGCAGATGCAGGCCACCATGAACCTGAAGATCAAGTTCAGGGAGTCGTTCCGGCCGTTTGCGCCCGCAGTCCTTCGTGAGGACGTCGACGAGTACTTCGAGATGCGGCCCAGCGAGAACAGCCCCTACATGCTGCTCGTCGCTCCGGTGCAGCACTCCAAGCGCCTGAACGTCGAGCAGGTCGGAGGCGTCAAGGGCCTGGACAAGCTGAAGCAGCTGCGGTCCACGGTTCCCGCGGTGACGCACGTCGACTACTCGGCGCGCGTCCAGACGATCGACATGCAGCACCATCCGCGGTTCTACAAGATCATCAAGAGCTTCAAGGAGAAGACCGGCAGCCCCGTAGTCATCAACACCAGCTTCAACGTCCGTGGGGAACCGATCGTCAACACACCGAACGACGCCTATCGGTGCTTCATGTTCACCAACATGGACGTGCTGGTGCTCGAGAACTACGTCCTGCGCAAGCAGGACCAGCCCAACGCCAAGGAGATCGATGCCGAGGCGTACCTTGCCGAGTTCGCACTCGACTGAGCGGAGCCAGTGCCATGAGCAAGAGCAGCTTGATCGACCTGAATCTTCGCCCCGACGATGGGACTCTCCGCCAGTTCGGCTTCATCGCGCTGGCCGGCTTCGGATTCCTGGCGCTGATCGCCTGGTACGAAGTCCTGATCTTCTCGTTCGGGCTGGGTGCCGCCCGGCCGATCGTCGCAGGGGTGTTCGCCGGGCTCGCGGGTCTCGCGACGCTGTTCTCGCTCGTCTATCCCAAGGCGAATCTGCCCATCTATCTGGGGCTCACGATCGTCGCGTTCCCGATCGGATTCGTGCTCTCCTACGTCATCATGGGCGCGCTCTTCTATCTGATCATCACCCCGGTCGGGCTGATCATGAAGCTCATCGGCCATGATCCGATGCACCGGAAGTTCGAGCCCGACGCGGAGAGCTACTGGGTCGCGGTCCAGGGCGAGCGCGCCAAGTCGACCTATTTCAAGCAGTTCTGAGGCGCCCGGCAGCGGGCGCAACCAAGGCTCGGGACCGATTTCCGGGTCCAGCATGAGGAACGGAGAAGCAGATGGCTCAGCATGACAAGAAGGACGACTTTGCCTCGCAAGCAGGCGGTGAGCGGACAGGCCTCGGCAGGGAATTCATCGACTTCCTGAAGGACAACAAGAAGTGGTGGCTCGCCCCGATCATCGTCTCGATCCTCGGGCTGGGTCTGCTCGTGATGCTCGGCGGGACGGCAGCCGCTCCGTTCATCTACACGCTCTTCTAGTCCAGAGAAACGGACCGGGCGGAGAGGGGCTCTCTCCGCCCGGTCCGGAACTTCGGCCCGGGGCGCAATGACGGATGGGCGCCGCACCGATCCGTCGGACTCGTGGAACTCGTGGAGGAGGTGCCTTGTCGGTGCGTCGCGTTCTCGTGACGGGCGGCTGCGGGTTCATCGGATCCTGTTTCATCCGCCGATTGATGGATCGGGACGACGAGGTCGAAGTCACCAATCTCGACCTGCTCACCTACGCGGGAAATCTCGAGAACCTCAGCTCCATCGACCAGTCGCCACGCTATCGATTCGTCCACGGCGACGTGCGAGATGCAGAACTCGTCTCGGCTCTCATGCCGGGGATGGACCAGATCGTCCATTTCGCCGCCGAGTCCCACGTCGATCGGTCGACCAGTGCCCGCGCAGGTGCCTTCATCGAGACCAACGTGTTCGGCACGTTCGTGCTGCTCGATGCCGTGCGTCGGTTCGCCCCCGAGGCGCGCTTCCTCCAGATCGGCACCGACGAGGTGTACGGCGACGTCGAAGCGCCGGGACTGCCCGACGAGGGAGCGATGCTCGCCCCATCGAGCCCCTACTCGGCCTCGAAGGCCGGCGCCGATCACCTCGCGTTGTCGTTCGCCCGGACACATGACCTGGATGTGGTCGTGTCGCGGTGCACCAACAACTACGGTCCGCACCAATACCCCGAGAAACTCGTTCCCCTGTTCATCACCAACGCGCTCGATGAGCTTCTGCTCCCGCTCTACGACGGAGGCACGCAGATCCGCGACTGGCTGCGCGTCGAGGACCATTGCGATGCACTGCTTCTGCTCCTCGATGTCGGTGTCACCGGTGAGATCTACAACATCGGTGCAAACCAGGATCCCGAGCGGAGCAACGCAGAAGTGACTGCGATGATTCTCGCATGCACGGGTCGCTCGGAGCGCCTGATCGAGCACCGTCATGGCCTGCGCCCCGGACACGATCAACGATACGCGGTGGCGACCGGGAAGATCCGTGCGCTCGGCTGGCAACCGCGAGCGGACCTCGAAAAGGGCATCGCCGATACGGTCCGCTGGTATGCGGAGAACCGGCCCTGGTGGCAGAAACTCAAATCGAGCGCGTATCGCGAGTTCTACCAGAGCCACTACGGTTCGGGGACCGGATCATCCCGCATCTGAGGGAGATCGGCGGCGCATCGGCAGATGCACCTTCACCCACCTCCGCCGGATCGAGCCGGTGAAGGCGGTCTGGTCGGCCGGGCGCCTACGGCAACAGTGTGATCAGTGCGAGCAGGATCGCGCACCAGAACACGATGCCGACACCGACAGCTGTCAGGATGCCTCGTGCGGGCGCCAGATCGCGCGACACATCGAGGCCCGTCTCGTCGGCGGACGGCGGCGCCGAATCGTACGTTCGGGGCACCGTCTCGCGCTGTGCCGGTCTCGGGTTCTCCAGCCTGATTCCGTCATAGACGATCGACGGCATCACCCCCGGCTGGACTTCCCGTTCAGTCGGACGAATCGACTGCCGAGCAATGAGTCGCATACATTCACCCCCCACAGGGCCGATGGACCAGATCAAGGGTAGATTCATCAACGGAAAGTTGCACTGGATCTGCCGAAGATTGTTGCCGGTTCGTCAAAACAGGCAGGTGATTCGCGTCACGGGTCGGGCACGTTTAGTCCCTAGGGCCTTCGGGCCGACCGATCCACGACGACCGGGCGACCGCCCACCCCCTGCTCCGAAACAAACGAGGTTCGTGATGAAGAAAGGCTGCGATCCGCATGTCGAACCCGAGTCGAACCCCTCGAGATCGAAGCAAGATGGCCGACCGAGGGACTATGGACGGCGAGATCTGCTTCGGGCCGGTGCCGCCTTCGGGCTCGGGCTCGGTCTGGCGGCCGCCCCGTCGCTGGTGGGCTGTTCGGAGGATCCGACCGATCGCCAATCGTCCGGTGTGGCTGGCGCCGCACCCGTCATGCCGCGCGGCGTCACGCTGGGCCGGACTGGTCTCGAAGTTCCGGACATCGGCTTCGGCACGTTCGCGCTCGAGTGCGACGCGGAACTTGTGCGGTTCGCGCTCGATCGCGGCATCACCCAATTCGACACCGCCGAGGGCTACACCGAAGGCAGGGCCGAAGAGGTGTTGGGGCGTGCCTTCGAGGGAGATCGGAACCGGGTGACGATCACCACCAAGGTGGTGGCGTCGAGCGAGGCCACCGCGGACTCGATGATGAAGCGGCTCGAGACCAGCCTACGTCGTCTGCGTACCGATCGCGTCGACATCTATCTGAACCACGCCGTTGATTCGCCGGATCGGATGAGCAACCCGGGCTGGAGCGAGTTCGTCGCCCGTGCGAAGCAACAGGGCAAGATCCGCTTCAGCGAAATGTCGGGACATGCCCCATCGCTCGTTGCTTGCCTCGATGCGGCGCTGGCCGCTGGGCAACTCGACGTGATCCTGGTCGGATACACAACTACACCCAGAGCCCGGACTTCCTCGACACCGCGCAGGCGTGGTTGCAGCATCGAGTGGGTGAAGTCGATTGGGTGGAGATCCAACCGGGCCTGCCGCGTTTTCCCGAGCGAGCCCGGGCCGCGGGGAGTAGGCGTCATGGCGATGAAGACGTTGCGCGGTGCGCGCAGCAACGACATGCGTCCCTTCGAGCGGAGCGGCGCGACGTTCGCCCAGGCGGCGCTTCGCTGGGTGCTGTCGGACGATCGGGTCGACGCGGCGATCCGTGCGCTGTCTCTCTCCGCCCATGCGCGACTCGCGGACGCTTCGGCGCGGCGTGATGACGGCTCGGCGTAGCGCGGGGCTGACCGCTCTGTTCCCGCCCGGTGTCGAGGTCTTCCGATTCGACGGAGCGGAGACCGCGCCGGAGTTGATGCCCGGGGAATCCCTGCCGGGATCCGGTGTGTTGCCCAGGCGAAGATCGGAATTCGCGCGCGGGCGCGCATGTGCGCGGGCGGGGTTGCATGCGCTGGGGTTCGGGGCGCCGGCCGTTCCTGTCGGACCGGACCGCGCCCCGGTCTGGCCAGCCGGCGTCATCGGCAGCATCACGCACTGCGATGGCCTGGTGGCGGCGGTCGTCGCGCAGGTCGAGCACTTCGTCGGGATCGGGCTCGACGCGGAGCCACGCGGTCCCCTCGAGTCGGAGATCGCGGATCGGATCGCGACCGGCGAAGAGCGGGCCCTGGCTGCCGGATCCGGACCGATCCCCGAGTCGGAACTCCCGCGACTCCTGTTCAGTGCGAAGGAGGTCGTGCACAAGTGCATCCACCCGCGCACGCAGGTCATGCTCGGCTTCCTCGATGTCGTCGTGCGCTTCGACCACGCGGATCGAACGTTTCGCGTCGCGGCCGCGAGCGACAGGGCCCGGGCGGTCTCGGAGCTGCTCCGGATCGAGGGTCGCTATGGATTCGACGCCGATCATCTAATGACGGGCGCGGTGGTGCGGCGAGACTGAGGGTCGCGGCGCCGATCAGCCCTTCGGATCGCGTCCACGTCGACGGGCGAGCGCATCGCGGCGTCGCTTCGCGCGAGCACTGCTGGCCTGAAGGGTCTCCGAAGGCCCCGATGCCGTGAGGCGCTCGGACGAGAAGCGGATGGTCGGGAAGCGGTACAGATCCGTGAACGCCACCGGCTGATCGATCCGCGTCCTGAGTTCGCGGTGCAGCTTCACGACCAGCAGCGAGTGACCGCCGACGTCGAAGAAGTTGTCCTGCGTACCGACGCGCTCGAGACCGAGCACTTCCTGCCAGAGCTGGACCAGGGTCTGCTCGAGATCGTTCTCCGGTGCCGCGTAGGGAAGCTTCGATCCGCCCTCGATGGCGTCCGGCGCCGGAAGCGCCTTGCGATCGAGCTTGCCGTTCGGCGTGAGGGGCAGGGGGCAATTGTGGAAGTTGATCGCCAGACTGGAAGGCGTCCCCAGCGCGGCCTCCGGGATGAGCCGCAGGTGCGTGATGCTGAACAGGTAGATTGTCGGTTCGGCCGAAACAGGTCCCTCCACCGTCCGTGGGTGGCTCATGATGCTTTCGAGAGGGCATGATATCTCGCGCCACTCGTGGCTCGCTCGATACCCATCGGATCCGTTCTAGCGTATCGGGAAGCGAACGGGGCAGGCCGCCCCGCGGCGCGACGAAAGGACTTCGATCGTCACGCCGGGGACTTTCGCGGATACTCACGTTTGCCCGATGACACTCCGGTGTCACATTGTCCACGGATGGATCGCATCTGGCGCACTCGCCGAACGATCGACGACGTGCTGACGTCGATCCGGCGTCCGGGTGCCGAAACGGCGCTGCGAGGTTACGCGGCGCTCAGGAACCTGAAACGACTCATCGCTGCAACCGGAAGTCGATTCCGGATGGGAAGGCGGCAAGCGCAAGCATGAAGATCCTGGTCACCGGCGGCGCCGGCTACATCGGAACCCACACCTGTGTCGAACTGCTCGCTGCCGGTCACCAGGTCGTGGTCGTGGACAATCTCGCGAACAGCAGCGCGCGTGCCATCGAACGCGTCGAGCGGATCACCGGCCAGAAGCTCGACTTCCATCGGGTCGATCTGTGCGACAGGCAGGCGCTCGGCCAGGTCTTCCGCGACGTCGAAGTCGATTCGGTGATCCACTTCGCCGGACGCAAGGCGGTGGGCGAGTCGGTCGAGAAGCCGATGCTCTACTACGCGAACAACGTGGTCGGAACGCTGAACCTGATCGAATGCATGGAAAAGCACGACGTGCGGAGTCTCGTGTTCAGCTCGTCGGCCACCGTCTACGGCGATCCGCCGACGGTCCCGATTCCCGAGGATTCGCCGCTCTCGGCCACCAACCCCTACGGTCGTTCGAAGCTCATGGTCGAACAGATCCTGCTCGATCTCGCGCGCTCGGAACCGCGCTGGCACTTCGTGGTGCTCCGCTACTTCAATCCGGTCGGCGCCCATGCGAGCGGACTCATCGGCGAGGATCCGAACGGGGTCCCGAACAATCTGCTCCCCTACGTGGCCCAGGTCGCGGTAGGACGGCTGCCGAAGTTGCGCGTATTCGGCGGCGACTGGAAGACGACCGACGGGTCGGGGGTGCGCGACTACATCCATGTGGTTGATCTGGCGGTCGGTCACTTGCGAGCGCTCGAGAAGATCGGGACGCGGCAGGGCGTGCAGGTCTACAACCTCGGTACGGGTCGCGGATCGTCGGTGCACGAGGTTCGCGAGGCCTTCGAGCGCGCCTGCGGCCAGAAGATCCCGTACGAGATCGTCGGGCGACGTCCGGGTGACATCGCTTGCTGCTATGCGGATCCGCGCCGCGCCGAGCGCGAACTCGGATGGCGGGCCGAGCGCGACCTCGACGCGATGTGCCGCGACACCTGGCGCTGGCAGAGCGAGAATCCGGACGGCTTCGACGACTACTAGAGGTTGCGACCGACGAACTGCGCGGGAAGCCATCCCGTGAGCACCGCGCGAAGCAGTGCGCCGAGGGTCAGCCAACCCAGGATCGCCGCAATCGTCGATGGACCGATCGATTCGACCGGCCCGATCCAGGGCAACAGCAGCGCGAGGGCGAACACGCCGAGTACGTTGAGCACCTCGACGGGCCGGCGTCGCAGGCCAAAACCGAGCGGCAGAAAGAGTGCCGCGAACCACAGGCCCTCGAAGAAGCGTTGTCCGATCGTGCCGAGCCGACCTGCCGGGAACCAGTTCTGCCATCCGTCCGACAGGCTTGGCGCGAGTCCGCAACGCAAGCGGCCCGCTATCTCGAGGCAGAGCGAATCCGGCGTGCGCTCGACGCGCACGTCGAGTTCGGAGCCGGGTCGAAGTAGGGCGAGGGCATCGCGCCACCAGATGAACGGGTGATCGAAACCCAGCTGCATGCCGATCGTCGACACCCGGTAGAACACGTCGTCGCCGCGAAGGGCGAGAATGGCCACCTCCCTACCCGACTCGTCGGTGAAGATAAGGGGACTTGCAAGCCTAGAGGGCGGCGATCCGACACGCCCATGGACGACCAGCACGTGGGGACCCGTGATCCGGGCCGCAAAGTCGTCGATCGTCACACTGCCGTGCGGGACCGCCTGCTCGTCGAGCCACACCGACTCGACCGCGCCCGCATAGGGCTCGAGCTTCCCGAAGCTCGGATTCCTTTGTGCGAAGTGCGGCGGGTCGGGGATCGCCGGCCTGAACAGCAGTGCCGTCGTGATGAGCAGCGATCCCGCCAGCAGGGACCAGGCCACATGTGCTCGTCGCATCAGGACCGGGTCGAGCCAGCCGCGACGCTGCACCGCACGTCCCACCGCCCATCCGATCCAGACACCCCATACATTGGCCGCCACGTCCCAGGGCGACGCGACCCGGCCGGGCAACCAGACCTGGATCAATTCGATCGCGAGCGAAAAGGCCGCGGTCGCCAGCAGGCTGAGGCTCGCGGGCTGACGGAACATCAGCGCACCGAGAGGAGCGAACAGCAACAGGTTGCGGGCGAGGTCGGCAGGCTGGACATCGAGCCGGATTCCGCGGGGCCCTCCGCTGGGCTCCAGGGCGGGCAGCGGCCACAGGGTTGCGAGTCCGATCAGCAGCGCGCCGAGCGCGAGTCCGAGGATCTCAGGCCGGCTCGGTCGGTCGTCGACCGGCTCCGCCGGGCGGCGGTGATTCTCGGATCGGTGTGACACTACGCGGGAGCACTGCTCTGGTTCCGTTGGCGACGGCACTCCCCGGCCGACAGGACACCGATCGAGTCGCTCCCCGGGGCCGCAGACATTCCTGACGATCGCGTGATGTCTCTCTCGGACTCAGAAACCGGACCGGATGCCGAGCGACACCTGCGCGGCCCCTCGAGACGCTCACCGACTGCTCGCCGTGTGGCGTCCTTCATCGACTCGTTCCGGATATTCACCCGGCGGAAAGCTAAAGCACCTCGCTCATCAGGCAATGCCCGGATGGACGGTCCATTCGCAGGGGCCGAGCGATCCGCCCCCGACGCCTGGCCGCACTTCGATCTGCGGCAAGCCCTCTCATCGACCGACACGGAGCGAATTACGTCGGACCAGAGCCACGACGGCGAGGGCCTCGAATCCGTGATTGCCGTCATCGGTATGGCGGGTCGCTTCTCGGGGGCGAGGACGTAGGCGCCTTCTGGCGCAACCTGCGCGCGGGCGTCGAGTCGATCAAACGCCATGGCGATGAAGAGCTGCTGGTCGCCGGGGTACCGCGCGCCCAACTCGACGCCTCGATGATGGATCCGCAGCACCGGCACTTCGTCGGGTGCGCCCGGGAGGAGTACGAGCACCCCGGTCACAAGACCCCGCGCGCAGCACCGGCAACGCCAAGAACTTCCTCAGCACCCGGGTCTCCTGCGAGTTCGATCCGGTAGTCGTTGTCGATCCGCTCTGCGCCGAAGCACTCCCAGAACTCGCTGCTCACGAGCTCGCGATCGGGATGCGCGGTCAGATAGCCGACGAGCAGCTCGAGGTGGTAGAGGAGGAACTCGTCGTCCGAGTCGAGGCAGGCGAGATGCTGGCCCGAACACCCGCACTTCCAGCTCGACAGTCGGGTGGATCTCGGATGTCGGAAATCGAAGCACGTCCGATGGCACCGCGGCGATCTCGACCATGACGAGGTCCGCGGCGATCTCGGCGACCCGACGCGAGAGCACAAGAACACCTGCGTTGCGCGCAAGTTCCCTGACAACGGTCTTTTCATCCGCGAGACCATCGAGCAGATCGAGACCAACGGCTCCTGGACGCTGATCCGCGAGATCGGTGAGATCGCCGAGTGTCGGAGCCCGCTCGAGCACTACATGGGCCGAGGTGCATGATCTGGTGGATCCGTTGGCGTCGGGCATCCACAAGACGCGATCCGACGTGGTGATCTCGTCCCCCGGCGCGATCACGCCGTTCCAAAGGGACGAAGAGCAGAACTTTCTGCTGGAGATCCGCGGGTCGAAGACGATCACGATCGTCGACGGTGCCCAGGAGTTTGCCGTCAGTGAGACCGATCGGGAGGTACTCTTTGCCGACAACGGCGAACTCCACCCGGAGCGTACGGACCAAGCAGGGTCGCACGTCAAGCTTGAGCTGCCACCCGGCAGGGGCGTACACATCCCCTCGTTCTATTCCGCACTGTGTGACGAACGATGACAACCTCTCGATCGCGGTGACGACGATGTTCTTGACCACCGCCCCGAAACGACGTCGGGAGCTGTATCGGATCAAGCGCTGGCAGCGCTCGCTCGGGCTGCCGGCGGCGCCGGTCGGCCGCCATCCCCGTCTCGACGCCCTCAAACCGGGCTCACTCGAGACCGTTCGTCGGATCTTGGCGCCGATCCTGCAGCGGCTTCGGCGAGGACCTGCACCCGCCGCGTAGTGATTCACTTCGCTGCTCGGTGGCAATGGAACTCTGGCCATCGGAGTCGCCGCATCGATGCGGCCTGGCCGGACTCAGAGACCGCGGAAGAGCACCACCGTCTTGAGGGTCTGCCAGAGTACGAGAATGTCCATCGAGACCGATCGGTACTTCATGTAGTACAGGTCGTAGGCCAGTTTCTCGACGAAGCCGTTCACTTCATTCACGTAGCCGTAGCGGATCTGCGCCCACCCGGTGATGCCGGGCTTGACGAACGAGCGCAGGCGGAAGTGCGGGTACCGGGTGCACAGCGAGGCGACGAACTCCGGTCGCTCGGGACGCGGACCGACGAGGCTCATCTCGCCGCGCAGCACGTTCCACAGCTGCGGAACCTCGTCGAGCCTGGACTTCCGAAGCAGGCGACCGACCGCCGTGATCCGATCGTCCTGCCGATTCGCGAAGACCGGACCGGTCGTCTTCTCCGCATCCTCGCGCATCGAGCGCAGTTTGAGGATCTGGAAGGGCTTGTTTCCCTTGCCCACGCGGGTCTGTCGGTAGAAGACCGGTCCCTTCGATTCCAGCTTGATCGCCGCTGCACAGGCCAGGATCACGGGAGAGGCGAACAGCAGTGCGATTCCGGCGACCGTGATATCGATCAAACGGGTCACCGCTTCGCTGATCGGACCGACGTAGAAACCATCGGCGAAGATCAAGTAGCTGGCGCGCATGTCGTCGAGGTAGATCTTGCCACTGACTCGCTCGAAGAACGACACACCCGACTCGACGGGAACGCCGGTCATTTTCCAGCTGAGCAGGGACTCTGCGGGGAAGTACTCCTCGCGGTTCCGTGAGGCCACGACGATCCGTGTGATGTTCAGCGTGTCGACGATCTTCTCGATCTTGTGCACGGGACCCAGGATCGGGAACTCAGATATCGAGGCACCGGCGAACGAGTAGTCCGCTTCGTCCGAAAGGAAGCCGACGAGCTCGTAGCCGAAGTTCGGATGCAGGCGCATCGACTCGGCGATCGCGCTGCCGAGTTCGCTCGCACCGATCACGAGGACGCGCTGGGTGAATCGGCTGTTCGACGAGACCAGCCGAAAGAGCGATCGGCCGACGATCAGCAGTCCGAAGTAGATGCCCGCGATGTGGGATACGACGGGGATGGTCTCGGTCGTCGTGCTGAACGCGAATCCACCGAGAGTCGCCGTCACGAAGGCGATGCCGGTTGCGCAGACGATCGCGGGGATGCTGCGTCGCAGACTGCAGAGCACGCGAGGGCTATAGGCATCGCAGTAGTAGAGCGACCCGAAGCTGACGAGCGCGCCCGCTGTGATGCCCGCCGCGTACGCGACTGGCGTTGCGTCGGGATTCAGGTACCACCAGGTCACTGCGCCAGCGGTCAGGAAACTCAGACCATCCAGCAACAAGACCAGAAGCACGCGTCCGATGAATGGATTCAGGAGGTAGTACTTCATGAGGTTCCAGCTGCTCTCATCGCGCGGGGGCGCGATCCGGTGGATTCTTCAGTTCGTTCAGGATGGTTTGCGCGCCACGTGTGCGACCCGAACCTTACGGCCGAGGAAGGCCGCCCAGTGAGTGCCCGTTGTGGGGGGACAAGTGGCGGATTGGGCTTTCACCGCAGGGGTTTTATTCCCAATCCCTGCGAATTTCGGTGGGAAGGGTAAACATAACCGGAATGTCCGCGGCACAACATGGTGTTTCAATGGTGATTGCGGCGGGTCGGTTACGGTCGGGACACCCGCTTTCCCATCCGATTCGAACCGATCCGACGCACCTTCGAGGCCGATTCACCAGCGGAATCTAGGGTTCTAGGACCACGAGCTGCACATATCTGATCGTCGCCGATCAGTCTCCGATCGGATAGAAACGCGATGTCCGTCCTCGCCTCTCGGCGGTGGGCCGTCCCGTCAACCCGCTCGATCCGCCTACTCTGATCGCTCGAACGAGTCGATGAGATCCGACCCGACCGACCACACATGATGGGGACCATGCAGATCGAAACGATCGAGGAGCCGGGCGACGCCTGGGATGAGTTCGTTCTCCAGCATCCCGACTCCACACTCGGACACGCCGCCGCTTGGTGCAGGGTGCTTCGGTCCGCCTATCGGCTCGCTCCCGCGTATCTCATGGCGAAAGGGAGTTCGAGTGGCATCGAGGGCGTGTTGCCACTCGTGACGATGCGTGGCCTGCGTGGCGAAAAGGAGCTCGTTTCGCTGCCATACCTCGACAGTGCCGGCGTGCTCGCCAAGTCGCAGGAGGTCGCGGATGCCCTGCTCGATCACGCGCTCGGACTGGCCCGGAAGCAGGGCGCGACGGCGATCGAACTCCGCGCCCTCCGCGCCGAAGGTGCCGGGGCGGGGCCACTCGATCGGGTCGACCTCATGATGTCTCTCGAGGCGGATGTCGACGCGCAGTGGCAAGCCGTGCGGGCCAAAGTGCGCAATCAGACGCGGAAGGCCGAACGCGAGGGTCTCGCTCTGCTCGAACTCGGCGCAACCGCGCAGATCGATGCGTTCTACGCGCCGTTCACCGTCAACATGCGCGATCTCGGCTCACCGGTGCATTCACTCGGATTCTTCCGCGAAATCGCGCGGGTGTTCGGCGACGCGGCACGTTTCATCGTGACAGGGCTCGCTGGAGATCCCGTCGGAGGCCTCGTTGCGATCCGTTTCGGTGACACGGTCACGATTCCCTGGGCGTCGACGCTGAGGAGCGAGCGGGCTCGCTGCCCCAACAACCAGATCTACTGGGAGGCGCTCCGCTGGTCGGTGGAGCAGGGTGCTCGGCGACTCGACTTCGGTCGATCGCCGCGCGACGGCGGAACCCATCGATTCAAGCTCGGGTGGGGGGCGCACGAGCGCGAACTCGATTGGCGGAGGCTCGCGCCCGACGGTGAGCCGCTTGCGCTCGGGCTGCCCGGCGGCAATCCCGCGCTGAAGCGACTGTCGAGTCTGTGGACGCGCTTGCCGGTGCCCCTGGCAACCCTGCTCGGTCCCCCTCTGCGCCGTCGCATCTCGAGCTGACGTCGGTCGCGAAGAGCGCAGTCCACCACGCGCACGTCTGCGCCGGTCAGTTCAGCCGGTAGACGTTGCCGAGAAATGGCGGAATCCCGACGGCTTCGAAGTGACCAGGACTGAGTACGACCGGGTCGATCAGCTCGAGACCGGCACCGATCGCGACGGCGAGCCCGAAGGCGCCGATCACACCGGGGATCAGGAACTGCAGCGGCGAGCGGGTGGGGCCCGATGGCGGCGCCGCGTGATCGAGCATCGAGACCTGCGGGCCCTGCTGGGCCGACTCCATGGTCTCGGCGAGTTCGGCTTCCTTCACCTTGCGCATGAAATCGAGGTAGGTCTCGCGCAACACCGCGGCCTGCTGGTCGAGTTCGGCGAACTCCTCGGTGCGCCGGGGAATGCGATCCACCCGCGCGTCGAGCTCACGCAGTTCGGCTTCGGTCACGCCCAAGCGCCCACGGAGCGTCTCGATGTCCTTCCGAGTCGCTGCGATCTGGACCGATCGCTGACTGCGGGCGTCCTTGCCGAGTTCGACGTCCTGACCGAGCTCCGACTCGATCCGCTCGATCCGTCGCTGCAGGGCGATGACGTTCGGGTGCTCGTCGGTGTTGACGGCGATCTGCGCGCTGAGCTGCATCCGCAGATCGAACAACATCTGGTCGGTGGCGCTCCCGGTGCCGGTCGTCTCGAGGGACACCAGCCGATCCTCGGCCGCGGTGATCTGCTCGGACAACGTCTTGCGCTCGCCCTGGAGCCGCTCGAGCTTCCCCAGCACCGGATCCAGATCCCCGGGCAGCTCGCCCCGGTGCTCACGATTGAAATCGCTGATCTCGCGATTGATCGCGCTGAGGCTCTCCTCGGACCGCTCGAGCTCCCGTCGCAGGAACTCGGTCGTCCGACGCGCCTGCTCGCTGCGTTTGTCGAGACTCGCGGCGATCAGGATCGAAGCCAGCGAGTTGGCCACGTCCGCTGCCGCGGTCGGCGATTCTCCCTCGTAGGAGATCACGAAGATCGATGAACTCTCGAGCGGCCGTTCCTGATTCACGTTGCGCTGCGGCGTGATCGTGATGCTGCTTCGCATCTTTGCGATCAGATCGCCGTGCTGCACCTGATCGGCCAGTCCCGCGTAGAGGTCGTACTGACCGATCAACTGGCTCAGGTTGCGCTGCGACAACACCTCGCCGACCAGCGAGTTGACGTTGGAGAGCGAGTCCATGCCCTTGACGGTCGACTTGACGAAGTCTTCCGGGATCTGCTGACTCGACACGAGCACGGTGGCGGTCGCGAGATAGCTGGGGACCAGGCTCGCGACGATCACGCCCGTTGCGGCGAGTCCACCGATCAGGGCGAGCGACATCCAGATCCAGCGGCGTCTGATCACGCCGACGGGATTGAGGACGAGTTCCAGGATCTGCCTCTGCAGGGCGCTCGCGGGTTCTGCGTCGTAGCCGGAGTCGGTCATGTCCGTCTCTACTCTTTCTCGCCATACGTGTAGTCGTAGTAGCTGGCGTCCCGATTCGGGATCGTGGCGGCGTTCAGCACTTTGCCGACGATCGACTCGGCAGGCAGGATGTCAAGCATCTCCTGGAACCTGCGGACGCGGCTGACGCCGGCCCGCGCGACGGCGAGGCAACAGCTGACTTGCTTCAGGATCAGACTCGAATCCGGCACGATCAACGTCGGCGGGGTATCGATGATCACCGTCTGATAGCGCGCTTCGAGCTGGCGGATCATCTCGCGCAGCTGCTGTCGCGCAAGCAGTTCATGGGCGGAGCGTTGCGGCTCGACGCTCGGGTAGACGTCGAGCTGAGGGTCCCGAATGCCCACACAGATCTCGTCCAGGCGCGCCCGGCCGGCCAGGAAACGCTCGATGCCGACTGTCGTCGCAATGCCGAGCCGTCGCGCGACAGAGGGATTTCGCAGATCGAGATCGACCAGGGCGATGCTCCGCTGCGCGGTGACCGACGCCAGCGCCATCGCGAGGGTACAGGCGACGGTCGTCTTGCCCTCGTCGCGGAGTGCGCTGACGACCGCAACCGTGCGCGACGAGCGCTGCTCGAGTTGCGTCGCCACCTGCAGCGCGAGCTGCCGATGCAGGTCCACGTTGCCGAACGACGCGAGGGAGGCTTCGTCGAGCTGTTGCAGGTGATCGACGGGAGTCGAGGTGTGCCGCGGCGGCGCCGGATCCGGTGAGGCGTCGGACGTCGCCGGCGCGCTCGCGCGATCTGCCATGCCGGCGGCGTTCGACTCGCGCAGAGCGGCCAGCAACTCGGCTCGCCCGGGCGGCGCATGCGTCGACGCCTCGGGACCGGGACGAGGGGTCTCCTTTTCGCGCGTTTCACGCTCGCTGCGTGAGCGTCTCAGGGCGTCGGCGATTTCGCCCACTACGGATTCCCCCGGATGTCGCCGAGCAGCCCTGTCTGCCGCGTGGCGCCCATCGTCTTCGCTTTCGCCTCGACGAACTCGGGCGTGACGGGCTTCAGCCCCTTCGAGTAGGCGGCCAGCAGCACGCGATCGGCCAGCAGACTGAGCAGGCGAGGGCAGCCTCCTGAGAACCAGTAGAAGGTCGGCTCGACGCCCGGCGCGAAGATCTCGTCGTAGTTGCCCCCGGCCACCTCGATGCGGTGGGCAAGATACGGACGCACATCGTCGGGACCGAGCGGCTGCATGTGATGTTCGACCGCGATCCGCTGACGCAATTGACGCAGCGCGGGGCTCGCGAGTTTGTGGAGCAGCTCGGGTTGTCCGGTCAGCACGATCTGCATGAGTTTCTCGGTGTCCGTCTCGAGATTCGACAGCAGGCGCACTTCTTCGAGGGTCTCGTGATCGAGATTCTGGGCCTCGTCGATGATCAGCACCGTGTTGCGACCGAGTCGGAGTCTCTCGAGCAACAATCGGTTCAGCGCGATCTGGAAGTCGGCCGTGGAGACGAGGTCGCGTTGGATGCCGAACTCTGCGGCGATCAGTTTGAGCAGGTCGATCGGCGTGAGACGCACGGTGTTCAGGATCAACGCGGTGTCGGTTTCGGGCGGAATCTGACCGAGCGCGGCGCGCAGCAGGGTTGTCTTGCCGGTCCCGACTTCACCGGTCAGCAACAGGAATCCCTTGTGGCGGGTGATGCCGTAGACGAGAGTCGCGAGGCCCTCTTGATGTGTGTCCCCCAACCAGAGGAATCTGGGGTCGGGCGTCAGGGAAAAGGCCGGCTCCCTGAGTCCGAAGAATCTCTCGTACATCAACGCTCCTCGCGCGGGTCCTGATGCTCGTTCCGAACGGCCCGGCACGAAGCGACCGCAATGGTCGCCGCGAACCACACCACGATCTCGACTCGCGCGCCGGTAAGTATCCGGTCCTACTCCCAAAGTGTCAGTGAATGCAGGCGCTGCGCAAGTTCTCCGCGAATTCTCCCCCCACGGGACTCACGATGCTTCCGACTCCGGATGTTCCTCGGGCCAGTGTTCGGCGATCAGGGGATCGAGTGATGAGGCAAAACCGATCAACAGACCGCGCGCACTGACGACGTCCGGTGGTTCGAGCACCGTGCTGAGGCTGATCAGTGCGCCATCGGCGCACCCGTCCAGCAGCCGACCCATCACGCGATCGACGTTCTGGTCCAGGCCTCCGGGCAAGTCGGTGCGGCGATTTGAGCGATACGAATGGTGGACCAATCGCCGCTCGGAACCTCGCTCGACGAGATACTCCTGTATCCGCAATCCGGTCATCGGGTCGACGATCACGGCCCGCGACTCGGCGATCCCCCAGCCGGCACCGGTGTAGCAGCCCCGAGGTGTGTGTTCGGGGCGACCGCCACGGGTGGTCCCGTAGTACCCGACGTACAGCCAGACGAGTTCGCCCGATGGACCGCGGTAGGCGCGCGTCACGTTGAAATCCGCCCGAAGCACGTCCTCCACCGCCTGATCGAGCGGTTCGTCGTTCCCGATCCAGGCGCCGATCCGCTGCGGCAGCGCGTCGAGGCTGTCTGCCTCGGCGATCAGGCCGGGGCGCAGATGGAGCATCCAGGCGAACGCTCCCGCGGCGATCAGGACGATCGCGAGCAATCTGGCGGTTCGACCTTCGGTCATTGGATTCCGATTCCAGTGGGACCCACGCAAGATATCGCGAATCGGATCCGTCAGAAGATCGCGGCGGCGGTGAACACTCCGGTTCCGGCGGAAAGGACCTGTTGGAACGGGAACAGGATGACCTGGAGCCCGTAGCCGATCTGGGCAAGCACGTTCGGCGGCACGACGATCATGTCGCCACCTCGCATCATCAGATTGCTGCTGAGATCGCCGCGCTCGATGCCCGCGAGATCGATCGTGAACACCCGTGTGGTCTGGCCGTTCGTGCGGATCAGTCGGACCTTCCGCTTCGAGCCGAAGATCGTCGTGCCGCCGCGCAGTCCGATCGCTTCGGATACCCGGGTCTCGCTCGTCAACGGAAAGGTGCCCGGGTCCCGCACTTCACCGAAGATCGTCACGTTGATGCTCAGCGAAGAACTGACGGAGACCGTGGCCCGCGCATCGCGCTTGAACCGCGCGACACGTTGTTCGATCTCGTCTGCGATGTCCTGGACGGTGCGTCCCGACGCCTGGACGTCGCCGATCAGGTCGAACGAGATCATGCCATCCGGCCGCACCACGGCTGCGCGCTCGATCACTGGATCGGGCAGGATCGAAATGAAGAGTTGGTCGGGCGGTCCGACCAGATAGGTCTCGGCGGTGGGTCTCACCGGAGGCGGCAACGGCGTCGTCGAGCAGGCGACGCTCGTCAGACTGGCGATCAGGATGAACAGGCCGATTCCGACCTGACGGGACCGGATGTTCAGATCCGGAAGCTGGCTGCCTCGCACTGTGGTCTTCCCTCCAGGACTCCCGGCACACCCGACCTCTTGGCGGTGATCCAGGTGTGCGCCGCGGCGATCATGCGCGCTGCGCAACGCCCCCACGACGTCCGCGCGCAACTGAGATGATTACCCCATCGCGACCTTCTCGGGACCATCCGGAACACGACGCCGCGTCGATCCGCACGATCGTCACTGCGCGCCGGGCAGGTCCGCACGGATGAACTGGAAGCGAGTGTGTCCGACCTGGATCTCGTCGCCCTCGATCAGCGTGGCAGATCGCACCCGCTTGCCGTTGACCTTCGTTCCGTTGGTGGATTGCAGATCCTCGATCGAGAATTCGTCGCTCGCTTCGTCCCACAGGATCAGCGCGTGCTCGCGGCTGATCCCCTCGTCGAGCAGCGTGATGTCGGTCGTCGGATTGCGGCCGA
>JANOFF010000107.1:0-4566 GCA_031413515.1 bacterium | reverse complement strand
CGGCGTGGATGGCCGCGCCGGCCTCGGAAAACGTGCCGCTGGGTGGCAGATCGCAACCACGGTCGAGCTCGCTCAGCCGTGGGGCCACACATGTGTCCCCTACTGGTACAGCGAGCGCGGAGGCCGTCACCGGCCACACCTATCACCGACTTGGAACGATGAGGGGCCGGGGAAGCCAAGCCTACGATTCAAAAGTCACGAGCGGCGAAGACGGCAGCGAAAGCGACTCCTGCTGGAACAGGTAAAGACAAACAGCCGCCGTGGAAGAACACGAAGGTGCTGATCGGTGCCGGTGCCGCCGGGTTCTTGTTCTTGCTGCTCGGCGTGTGGGTCAATATCCGTGACAAAGACAGTCAGGAAGTGGCCCGCGTAAAGGTTCCCGATGGCGGTACGGCTACGGTGCAGACACCGACGCCGCCGAAAACAACCTCAACACCCAAGCCAACCGTACCGGCAACTGCGGCTCCGAGCACGGCGACGAAATCACCGGTCGTAGCAACTTCTTCGCCTCCCGGAACCACTCCGCCCCTCGCCGTTGCCCCGTTCGATGCGACGAAAGCGAAGCAACACCAGCAGTTGTGGGCGAGTTACCTAAAGACCGACGTGGTCAAGCCGAACAGCCTCGGCATGCAGATGGTGCTGATCCCGCCCGGTGAGTTCCTGAAGCGATGAGACCGATGCTTTCGCCCCCGGCGTTTGTATCCCAAGAATACGCCCGCATCAGAGGAATTCGCAATCGACGTATCAGCCAAGACGCGACGCTGCGATGCGAAGCGGACCAGAGACACTCGTGAAGCTCGTTTCAGTTCCCGTTGGAACGCCGATGCGGCGGACACCTTGCTGGGTGCGGCCACCACCTTGAGCCACCGCCACACCCTCCATTTGGCCGTTATTGGCGAAGGCAATCGCAGCCACATGGACTGGCAGATTTGGGCGGCCAAGCGCCGCGAAGGCCTGGAAGTTGGCTAGTCGGGAGGGGTTGCCCGTCATGGCGCCGGAGTACACCTCGATCCGAGAGCCAGCCCCGAAGCCGCCGGCCACGATGATGTCGTCGATTGTGTTGGCGTCGTAACGGCCAGTCGAGACCGACACGCCACCGCGAAGACCTGTGCTCAGCGGCGTGATCGTTCGGACCACCCGCGGGCCAGCCGAGAGGTCATAGACGAGTACGCGGGGAGCCATGCCGGGGCCGCTTCCGACGACAATTTCCATCCGACCATCGGGGGCACTGGCGTTTGTAAGCGCGCCGGCAGCAAACGTGCCGAAGTCGCCCACCGCTACCGTCGCACCACCGTTAAACGACGCGGGGAATGCCCGGAAGGCCACGCTTGGTGCTGCCGGAATCGGTTGAGCGGATTGAGGCGAGGCGTAGAAGACGTGCACGAGCCCAGGGCCACGAGAGGCCGCCGTGACAATGTCGTCCTTGCCGTCGCCATTGACATCGCCGACTGCGACCTCGACTCCGCCTCGGTAGCCAGCACCAAATGGAAGCGAACGATAGGTCGTAAGCTCTGTGCCATCTTGCCGGAAGACGCGAATTTCACCCACGCGGCCGGGGCCAGGGGCGGTGATGATCTGTTCCGTACCGTCCCCGACGACATCACCAACAGCAACGCGAACACCGCCACGGAACGAGGGCTCGTACGCAAGGAATGGCTGCCCTCGAACCTCTCGCGTGGCCGCATGGATCACCGTGACGAATGGCTGGCTCCCAGGCCCCACGTCGGCACCCGTGACAATGATCGCCGGATTCTCCGCCACGGTGACCGTAAACTGCTCCTCCGTGAAGTCGCTGGCATCAGCGACAGACGCCGCTCGCACGGTAATCGTTGCTGCGCCCGATGTTCTCGAGTCGGGCGTGATCGAAAGGTTCCCATTGGCAGCGACTGTCGCTCCCACGAGTGAGGGATTGCTCGATGTCACTGTGTAGACGAGCTCACCGACCCGCGCGACGCTCGTGATCTTCACAAGGTTGTCGCGGGTGACCGCATTCGACGACGTGTGGTTGATCAACGGAATATCGGGAAACCCAATAGGGGCTGGGTTCACCGTACCGTTCTGAGTCTGAACGTTGGCCTGCGGAACGGCCGCGATAGCATCGACCACGGTCATACCTGTTCCAAGAACGCGGGCAAACGCAGTAAAGCCACCGTTTTGATTATCGAGATTGGCTGAGTTGTTACCGAGGTTGAAGAAAAACTGGTTGGTCGCGCTATTGGGCTGACTATCGAGCTTTGCCATTGCGAGCGTACCGCGCACATTGCTGTTGCCCGGTTCGTTGACGACAGCCGGAAACTGCTGAACGGAATCAAAAATCGGGTTTCCCGATGGTGTGACCTTGAACCCACCAGCCTGCACAATGAAGTTGTCGATCGAACGATGAGAGATGGTATTGGTGTACCGCCCCGCATCGACATACTGCAGGAAGTTGGCCGCGGTCGCAGGAGTCGTGCGGGTACGACCCGGACCAGCCGCATCGAAAAGCTCGGCGAAAATGTCGCCACCGATGTTGTTTTCAAATTTCACGACGGTGCCGGTGACGCCGACGAGATCAAAGACGTTCGCAAGGCTAATGGTCTGCGCAGCAGACCCGGCCCTGATGCTGGTGTCAGCGAGCGGCGTCACGACATCGACCGCCATCAGCTGGCGGGTTTCGAGCTGCTCGATGTGACCAAAGCGGCGGGCGGGGCGACGACGACGAGACACGGGCACGCGACCACTCCTCAGGGGACTTTTTCGGGGCGAGACTACAAAACACCCTACCTACGCAGCGCGGCCCCCGCCAGTTCTTGGTTTCCCGTGGCCCAAGCCATTTATGGCATTTGTCCACGTGGCCGACAGGGGAAACACGATTTTCTCAGGTCGGCGGTCGCCGCATCCGGCGGCGGGGTTTTGTGCCGCCTGCGGTGTCTATCGGCCGCCGCGGCGTTTTTCGACAGCTCGGACGAGCGCGGCGCCCATATCGGCAGGACTCTCGGCGATTTCAATGCCGGCATCGGCCAATGCCGCTAGCTTCGCGGTCGCCGTGCCCTTGCCCCCCGAGATGATGGCCCCGGCGTGGCCCATTCGCTTGCCCGGGGGCGCCGTCTGCCCGGCAATGAAGGCGGCCACGGGCTTCGTGACATGGTGCTTCACGAACTCGGCCGCCTCTTCTTCGGCACTGCCGCCGATCTCACCCATCATCAGGATCCCATGGGTGTCGGGGTCGGCCTCAAAGAGCTTCAAGATGTCGATGAAGGACGAGCCGACGAGCGGGTCGCCACCGAGGCCCACGCAGGTGCTCTGGCCGTGACCGAGCTGCGTGAGCTGCCAGACCGCCTCGTACGTCAGCGTGCCCGAGCGGCTCATGACGCCGACATGGCCGGGCGTATGAATATAGCCAGGCATGATTCCGATCTTGCACTCGGCGGGCGTGATCACGCCTGGGCAGTTCGGCCCGATGAGCCGGCTCTTTGAGTCCTTCAGGACCGGCAGCACGCGGGCCATGTCGAGGACCGGAATACCCTCGGTGATCGCGATCACGAGCTCGATCCCGGCGCCGATCGCCTCGAGGATGGCATCGGCCGCGAAGGCCGGCGGCACGAAGATCATCGTGGCGTTGCATGCGGTGGCATCCCGGGCCTCGGCTACGGTGTTGAACACCGGCAGGCCCGCCACGGCCTCGCCTCCCTTACCCGGCGTCACGCCGCCGACCATCCGCGTGCCGTAATCAAGGCAACCGCGCGTGTGAAACTCGCCAACTTTGCCGGTGATGCCTTGGCAGATAACTCGGGTGTCGCGATTGACGAGGATGCTCATGAGAGGAAAAGCCGAAAGCGGAAAGCCAAAAGACGGCGGGATGGAATGACGGTGGATGGGGCTAAGCCTTGCTGGCGGCGACGACCTTCTTCGCGGCATCGGTCAGACCGTCAGCCGTGATGATCGCGGTGCCGCTCTCGGCCAGTATCTTTTTGCCTTCGGTGCCCTCGAGCCGCACGACCAGCGGCACCGTGAAACCGACGGTCTTGGAGGCCTCGACGAGCGCGGTGGCGATCGTGGTGCACCGCATGATGCCGCCAAAAATGTTGACGAGTATCGCTTTCACGTGCGAGTCAGAGAGGATGATTCGAAACGCTTCGGTGACCTGATTGACGTCGGCCCCACCGCCGACATCCAGAAAATTGGCGGGCTCGCCACCGTGGAGCTTCACGAGATCCATCGTGCTCATCGCGAGGCCGGCGCCGTTGACAAGGCAGCCGATCGTGCCGTCGAGCTTGACGTAGGAAAGCCCAGCCGCAAAGGGATAGGACGGTCAACAACGCCCGCAACTCGTCTTCGACGTGTGTCGCCACGGGGTGCTTACCGAGGCTGCGATCGGTAAGCCACGTCTCGAGGTGGCGGGCGATGATCTTGGAGAGCGACGTCTTCTCCGGGCGTCGGCGGGCGTACTGCTCCGGCTGCCGGTGCGGCGTGGATGGCCGCGCCGGCCTCGGAAAACGTGCCGCTGGGTGGCAGATCGCAACCACGGTCGAGCTCGCTCAGCCGTGGGGCCACACATGTGTCCCCTACTGGTACAGCGAGCGCGGA
>JANOFF010000106.1:0-40485 GCA_031413515.1 bacterium | reverse complement strand
GGGCTCGGCGGATACGCGAGAAAGCGCGCGGGCAGTGTGTCGAACAGTCGCCGCGCCTCGGGGATGTCGGCCTTCGGCGGGAGCACCACCCACGGACATCCAGCCAGCCGGGATCTGAAACGATGCACGAACTCGAGCTCGTGCTCGAAATCGTCGCCCAGACCGAGCACGACGACGCTCGGCCGCGTCGCGGATTCGAGCATGCGATCGAGCGGGCCCGCCAGGACGGCGTTGTCGCCGGCTCCGGCGATCCTCGCCAGAGCGGCCCGGTGGTGGGCGTCGCGGTGGATGATCCAGATGGTGAGCATGTTCCCGGGATGGATCAGAGAATCGTGTCTTGGGGGAAAAGCAACGTGCCCGTGCGTGAACCCGTCGCGCACCGGCCCGACGATTCGGTGCGCAAGCGTTGTGCCAACTCGCGAGCACCCGTACTCGCGCATCCATGCGCTCGCACCGATCGGTTCAACTCCTTGGTTCGAAGAGAGAACGGCTACGAATCACAGCCACGCGGCCGCGCGGTGCGCGGCGCGCGATAGAGTAGGCGGAGCCACCTGCGGCGCACATATGCGGAAAACTTTTGCCACTTGCCCAGCGATCCCGGCCGTCCGCCGAGCGTGGGATACTGAGGGCCCACGGGGGTGCGGCGTGTCGGGTTCGCGTGTGCGACCGATCCTCGGACTGTCGATCGTGGCCGTTCTCCTCGCCGTCGGCCGCGCATCCGGGGCCACTCCGTTCGAGTCACCGGAGGAGCTGCTGGGGGATTGGTACGTGCTCGTCCACTACCGGGATCCGGGGGCCGAGGATCCTGAGCAGCTGCTCTGGGACGACGAGATCTGGCGTCTCGCGCCGCGCGGTGGGCGATTGTCGTGGACCCTGTACCCGCACGTCGCCCTCCACGATGACGAAGGCCGCTTCGAGACCCTGCCATCGGGCGTCGAGGCGCGCACGACGGTCCCCTGGTCCCCGAGCCCATCGCAACTCACGGAGATCCGGGGAGCCCTCCAGCTCGACGATCACGAGAGCCGCACGAAGTCGCTTCGGGGTTCATCGCAGGCGGGATGGCGATCCGCCGAGGCGACACGCGCTGCGTCCGCGTCGATGATCGCCTACCAGGAATCGTGGTCGATCCGCGGCCCGGCCGGAGCACGGGAACTCGTCCGGCAGGTGGTCTTCGAGGGCGCACGCACGGATCGTCTCGAGGGACGAACCGTCTATACGATCCGTGAATCGCGGGATGGAGGCGACGAGTGGACGGGCGACTACTCACGGGACGGTCGCCAGCTCGGTGAGTTCCGGATGCTCCGCATCCAACTTCCGAAAGGCTCGTCGCGATGAAAGCCGGGCGGGTGCGGGCCGCGCTGGCCACGGATCTCGACCGCGTCGCCGCGCTCTGGACGGCGATCACCCATCACCACGAACCGCTGGACGCCGTATTCACGATGCGTCGCGATGCGGGCGGCGAACTGCGCGAGCTGCTGCGGGCACTTGCTCGCGACTCCGACTGCCAGATCTTCGTCTACGACGAGGGGGGTGACCTGCCCGGCATGTTGATCGTCCGCATCGACCACTCGCCCCCGATCATGCAGGAGACGATGCGGGCCGAGATCACCGATCTCGGCGTGCGCGCGAGCGCGCGGCGCCGCGGCATCGGAACCGCGCTGCTCGAAGCGGCGTTCGAGTGGGTGCGGTCGTCGGGTGCCGCGCGGATCGAGGTTCAGGTCGCACACTCCAACGTGATCGGACAGGCGTTCTGGCGCGCCCGTGGTTTCGGCGACTTCATGGACGTGCTCGACAAACGTTTGTAGATTGCCGATCGCGCCGTCGACGGGCTCCGTCATGCGAGCAGGTCCGGGCAGGCAAGCAACGAGCAGAGAGGGATTCGCGTCATGGCTTCGAGTGACGAAGTGCGCCTGCAGCCGCCCGCCGTACAACTCAACGAGACGATCCGGAGCGCCGCACCGGAGATCTTCGAGATGCTCTCCGCCTATGGGCGCCGCATCTACTTTCCGAAGGGCATCCTGTCCCAATCGGCTGAAGCGAAGGCGCGGGCGCATCGCTTCAACGCGACGATCGGCATCGCGACCGAGGGCGGCCACGCGATGCACCTTCCCTCGATCCAGTGCCACCTCGCGGACATCGAACCCGACGCGGCCTACACCTATGCGCCCGCCTCCGGGCGCCCCGGTCTGCGCGAACTCTGGCGCGCGAAGCACGAGGCCGAGAACCCGAGCCTCGCGGGCAAGCAGTTCGGTCTTCCCATCGTGACCAGCGCGATCACCCACGGCCTCGCGCTGGCGGGCGAGTTGTTCGTCGATCCGGGGGATGTGCTGCTGCTGCCCGACAAGCTGTGGGGCAACTATCGGCTGAACTTCGAGGTCCGGCTGGGAGGCCGGATCGAGACGTTTCCCTTCTACGCGGGCAACGGTTTCGACTGTGATGGCTTCGATGCCCGGCTTCGCGAAGTCTCGAAGGGACGCGACAAGCTGCTCGTGCTGCTCAATTTTCCGAACAACCCGACCGGCTACGTGCCGACACCGATCGAGGCGAGTTCGATCGTCGAATCGCTGCACGCACAGGCCGCGCGCGGGACGAAGCTGGTCGTCATCCTCGACGATGCCTACTTCGGGCTCTTCTATCACCTGGGCGGCAAGTCGACGACCGAATCGCTGTTCGCGACGCTCACGAACCTGCACCCGAACATCCTGGCGGTGAAGCTCGACGGTGCCACCAAGGAGCTGTTCGTTTGGGGGCTGCGCTGCGGTTTCATCACCTTCGGGCCCGGACGCGCCGACACCGCCAAGGTCGTCTGCGAGGCTCTCGAGGCCAAGGTGAAGGGCGCCATCCGCGCGGGCGTCTCCAATGTGCCGCAGCTGTCGCAGACGCTGGTCGAGCTGGCGCTCGGATCCACGACGATCGAAGCCGAGCGAAAGCAGAAGCACGAGGTGCTGCGCGTCCGCGCCGAGCGGGTCGACGAGATCGCCCGGCAGCCGCGCTTTGCCGAGAGCTGGGACGTCTACCCGTTCAACAGCGGCTATTTCATGTGCGTGCGGGTCAAGGACGTCGATGCAGAAGAACTTCGCGTGCACCTGCTGGACGCACACGGAGTCGGATTGATCGCATCGGGGGGTCCAGACATCCGTGTCGCGTTCTCGTGCCTCGAAGTCGAGGACGTCGAGCCGCTGTTCGAAGCGCTCCACAAAGCGATCCAGGAACTGCGCAGCGCCTGAGCGACGAGCTCTCGCCGCGCGCTCGGCTCACGGGTCGAGCGGGCGTGGCTCGGCGAGCGACTCGATGATCGCCACCGTGGTCGTGACGCCCCGGTCGAGGTTCTCGATCGAGATCCGTTCGTCGACGCCATGGACCCCGGACGCATCATCCGAGTCGATCCAGCGCGGCACGAAGCCGTAGGACACGATGCCCAGCGCGCGGAACCAGTGCGCATCGGTGAAGCCCGCGATCATTCTCGGCACCACCTGGGCCTCGGGATCCTCTCGCCGCGCGACGCGCTCGATCGCCCGGAAGAGATCTGTGTCCGAAGGCGAGCTGTCCGACGGGAATGCCAGCAGGGTCTCGATGCGCACCTGGGGATCCGCGATCACGTCCTGCAGACCCCGCGCGAAATCCTCGCAGCGCTCGCCGGGCAGCAATCTCGCGTCGATCCCGGCGCGAGCGACAGCCGGAACGACGTTCGTCTTGGATCCGCCTTCGAGTGTGGTGATGGCCAGGGTGTTGCGGACGAGCGCCGCGTTGGCCGGGTTGGCGAGGAAGCGCCGGCGGAAATCCGCCTCTTCTCCGAGTGCGTTGGCGAGTGACACGTAGCCGGCGCGGTCATCGGGCGGAGCGGTCGCGGCGAGGGCGAGGAACATCGCGTCGACCTCGGGCAGCACGCGAATCGGCGATTCGACACGGCGAACCCGGTCGAGGGCGGCGATCAGCCGGGGGACAGCGGCGTCGCGACGCGGCGCCGAAGCGTGTCCTGGCGTGCCGCGGGTGCTGAGTTCCAACCAGCACGGGCTCTTCTCGGTGACCGTGATGCCCCACATGGGCGGCGCGCCATCATCGAGCGTGCCCCGCCAGCCGGGGCGGATGCTGCCGCCCTCGGTCAGCAGGTACTCGGCATCGGCCAGCAGATCGATCCGTTCACGGGTGATGTAGCCCGCGCCCTCGAGGCCGCCGGTCTCCTCGCCCGGCGTGGCGAGCAGAATGATGTCGCGATCGAGGGGAAGCTCCCGGGTCGCCAGCTCCAACATCGCGAACAAGTGGACGGCAGTGACCCCCTTTGCGTCCAGGGCACCGCGTCCATGGACGAAGCCGTCCGCGATTTCACCGGCGAAGGGATCGCGCTGCCACTCGGCGGGATCTGCGGGGACGACATCGAGATGGGAGAGCAGGATCAGGGGTCGCGCCCGGCCATTCCCGGGCAGCCGCGCCCAGGCGGCCGCCCGGCCCGCGCCGGGCGTCTCGATCACAAGGGCCTCGATCCCCGCCCCGGTCAACTGCTCGACGACCCGCTCAGCAAGCCTCAACTCATCGCCGGGTGGGTCGACGGTCGGAATCCGGATCAACTCGGCGAGAAATTCAGCGACTTTCGAGGGAGGTAGCGGATCGGGCTCAGGCTCGGGTGCGGTCTCGGCCGATGCAGAAGGAAAGGGCCAGACCGCCTTTGCTGGGCCTGCTGTGATCCCGATCACCGCGAAGACCAGCAGGGAAAGGGCAATAGTCCGATCGGACCCTCGACAGCCGCGCGACGGTTGGTCCGAGGTCTGCGAGGTCTGCATCAGGAAGTTCAACCGAGGGCAACGGCAATCGAACGCCGAGAGCGTGGTGCCAACCACGCGCCCATTGATGAGGTGAGGGATCAGAGTGCTTCCCGCGGGAATTTCCAGTATTCGAATCTCGACCGGTGACCCGGTTTCGAGCATTCCGGCTGGCCGATTGCCGTGCGTGTCTGCACCCGAGTGGCTAAGTATACGCCGCCTTCCCCGCCCATAGGAGATCCGGGTGGCCATTCCCGAAATGCGCGGTCTGCTGGGCCGGCTCCGATCGCGATCGGTTCTGCGGGCAGCAGTAGTCGTGGCGTCGATCGCCGCGGGCGGATCGATCCTCCTGTTCGGCGCGGACCCCGCACGCAATGCGTGGAGTCTGCTGTCGGGTTCTCCCGCTCGAAGTTCGACGACACCGGATGGCGTGATCGATCCGCTCGATCGCAATCCCGGCTCGAAGGTCGTCGCCGAATACGCCCCGGTGGCAATCGGTTCGTTGCCCCTCCGACAGGCTGATACGCAGGACGCGTGGCCGACTTCGACAGCCCTGACGGTCGTCACCGAGGGAACTCTGGGACGAGGACAGAGCCTCTCCAACGCTCTCCACAGTCACGACATCTCGTCCGCCACGATCGCGTTGATCGCGCGGGAAATGCGGCCCGTTTTCAACTTCCGCCGCTCCCAGCCCGGTGATCAGTATCGCCTTGCACAGGACTCGGACGGCATGGTGCTCGACTTCCGGTACACGACGAGCCCCGAGAAGAGCTTCTACCTCGCCTGGGAGGGCACGCGATACACCGTTCGCGAAGATCGAGCGCCGCTGCGTACACAGCTCGCGAAAGTCTCCGGGGTGATCGAGACGTCGCTGTACGACGGGATCGTGCGGCTCGGCGAGCAGTCGGCCCTGGCCAACGCATTTGCGGACGTGTTCGCATGGGACATCGATTTCAGCCGAAGTGTGCGGCCGGGCGATGATTTCCAGATCCTCTACGAGCGGCTGTTCCGGACCGATGAGGACGGCCGCGAGGTCTACGTCAAGCCGGGTCGCATCCTTGCGGCGCGCTACCGCGGCCGGGTCGGTGAGCACGCCGTCGTCTTCTACGAGGGGCCGGACGGCGAGTCGGGCTACTACCGGACCGACGGAACACCGATCCAACGAGCGTTCCTCGCAGCACCGCTCGAGTTCAGGCGCATGACCTCGTCGTTCAGCTCCGGGCGCCTGCATCCCATCCTGGGCGTCGTCCGTCCGCACCGTGGGATCGACTACTCGGCCCCGATGGGTACGCCGGTCTGGTCGGTGGCATCGGGGACTGTGATCTATCGCGGCTGGGCCGGGGCATCGGGCAATCTCGTCAAGGTCAAGCATCGTTCGGGCTATGTGTCCTACTACGCCCATCTGTCGCGTTTCGACGGTGGCTTGAAGGTCGGCGACAAGGTTTCCCAGAAGCAGGTGCTCGGTTTCGTCGGACAGACGGGTCTCGCCACCGGACCCCACGTCTGCTTCCGCATCCAGAAGGACGGCCGCTACGTGAACCCCATGGACATCGCCACGCCCGCCGCCGATCGCATCGCGAAGATCGAGTGGCCGGAGTTCGCTGCGCGTCGGGACGTTCTACTCGCCGATCTCGGTGCGGCCAGCTTCGTCGCCGGCAACGAGGCGCTCTGAGACCTCCTGCACGGATCGCCCCTCGGATCTGGACATGCTGGTCGGTGGCGCTGAATCCGCATCGGTCACCTGGCATCGAAGCCAGACCTCCGCGCAGGGCTACTGTCGCCCGGAGGTCCGGTCCGCACCCGACCGCACTTCATGTCGGCTGATCTCCGGGCCGTTCCGCATCCGGGGCAGGGAGGCGATGTCGTTGGCGATCGAAGAACGCCTGGCCGAATTGGGACGCCGCCTCGTGGCGCGCGAGCAGCAGTACGACGAGGCGCTGACAGCCGCGTGGGGTTGTGCGAAGAGCCTCCATGCTCGGGTCGCCGAGGCGCTCCGCCACTATCACGCCAGTGTGTCCCCTGCCGTACCTCGGCTCGCCGTGGCACTGAGCGAGCCCAGAATCGACGACAAGCATCTGCACGCCGTCGAGTTCGAGTTGTCGCGTGGTCGTCACAGGGCCGTGGTGACCGTGAAGGGTCGCGGCGAAGTGACGCTCGTCGGTCCGTTCAAGCAGGGCAAGACGGAGGGCCCGTGTCGCTCTTTCCCGACCTCTGCCCAAGCCGAAATCGAAAGAGCCATGGGGGACTTCCTGTGCACGTTCATCGAGGCCGCGGTCGCCCCGTGAAACGAACGTCTCGGCGCGCGGCGGGTGCCGATTCCCCGGGATCCGGTAATTCGTGAACCCCGCTCGCAGGTCCGCGGGTCTCGAACACGTCCGGACCGTTCGGGTCGGGACACTGAACGGGCCGAAGCTCGAGGCCGCGAGACAGGCGCTCCGCGCCTATCGGCCGGAGGTGGAGATCATCGGCCACGCCGTCGCGAGCGGTGTCGCCGACCAACCCGTGGGATATGCGGAAATCGTCGCCGGCGCCCGACAGCGCGCACGCGGCGCGTTCGCAGCGGGGCGGTGTGAACTCGGCATCGGGATCGAGGACGGCCTGGTGGAGATCGCCGAGATAGGCCACTGGATCGTCAACGTCGGCGCGGCGGTGGTGTGCGACGGGCATCGCGAATCCGTCGGTCTTTCGTCAGGCTTCGCGTATCCGCCCGAATGCGCGGAGCGGGCCCTCGCAACCCGGGAACCCATCGGTACGCTGTTCGACGGACTCTGGCGGACCCGCGTGGCCGAGGACCCGGATCCCGAGCCCTCGGCGATCTCGGTCGGCAACGTCGGCAAGCTGTCACGTGGCGTCCTCACCCGCGCCGAGTACGGACGGCATGCCGTGCTCTGCGCGCTGATCCAATACCTGCATCCCGATCTCTACTTCGCCTCGTCGGGCGACGTGGACCCGGATGCCGAAACGGCTGCCCGGCGCACCCTCGGGCCCGACGAAGGAACGAGACTTTGAGTGACGAACAGACGCCGATCACGAGCGTCGACGAGTGCGTGGCCTTCATCGCGAGGGGCGAGAAACCGGAATCCCGATGGGCGATCGGGACCGAGCACGAGAAGATCGGGGTCCTCGCCGACACGCACGATCGGATTCCCTACGAGGGCGAGCGCGGCATCC
Organism: bacterium; assembly: GCA_031413515.1. Lineage (GTDB taxonomy): Bacteria > Myxococcota_A > UBA9160 > UBA9160 > UBA4427 > TMED88. Next base: position 32,557 of record JANOFF010000106.1, on the reverse strand, counting down.
GGCATCTGCTCGAACGGATCGCGGATCGCGACGGCTGGAAGCGGATTGCCGAGCGCGGAAATCTGATCGCGCTCGAGAAGGATGGCGCCTCGATCACCCTCGAACCCGGTGGGCAGCTCGAACTCTCCGGCGCTCCGCTGAAGTCGATCCGTGAGACGTGCCGCGAATTCAACGATCACGTCGATCTCGTCAATGAGGTGTCCGCGGACCTCGGCATGGTGTGGCTCGCGCTCGGGATCGATCCGTTCCACGCCGTGCCCGAGATCCCGATCATGCCCAAGCGGCGCTACGAGATCATGCGCCAGTACCTGCCGACCCGTGGCGGGCTCGGCAACGACATGATGCACGCGAGTGCCACCGTGCAGGCCAATTTCGACTTTTCCGACGAGGCCGACATGGCCCGCAAGATGCGCGCTGCGATGGGATGCACGCCGATCATCTCGGCACTGTTCGCGAACTCGAGCGTGGCGGCCGGGCGTGAGAGCGGCTTCGCGTCGAGGCGTGTCTCGATCTGGCGCGATACGGACCCGGATCGGTGCGGCCTGCTTCACTTCGTATTCGAGCCCGACTTCGGGTACCGGCATTACGTCGAATGGGCGCTCGACATCCCGATGTTCTTCATCATGCGCGATCACGCCTACATTCCTGCACACGACACGACGTTCCGCGGATTCATGCAGAACGGGTACGCGGGCCACCACGCGACGGTCGAGGACTGGAAGGTCCATCTCACCACGGTGTTTCCGGAAATCCGGCTGAAGAACATCATCGAGGTCAGGGGGGCGGACGCGGTGCCCCGTGAGATGACGTGTGCGCTGCCGGCGGTCTGGAAGGGGATCCTCTACGACGCCGGTGCCCTCGAAGCGACGTGGAAGCTCGTCGCCGACTTCTCGCGCGAAGAGCGCGAAGCCGCGCAGCTGGAAGTCGCACGCCATGGCCTCACGGCCCGGATTGCAGGGTACTCGGCGCTCGAGCTTGCTCGCGAGCTGGTCGACATCTCGAATGAAGGGCTGCACGCGATCGGCGAACCGGCGGGGTCTTCACCCGACGAGTGCGGCTTCCTCGACACGCTCCGCCAACGCATCGAGGACGGCAGGAGCCCGGGTGAAGTGATCCTCGATCACTGGCGGGACGATTGGCACGGTTCGCCCGCCCGGTTGATCGAGTACGCCCGATATTGATAGAGTCCGGTCGCCGCGCGGCGCCCGTGCGCGACGTCCCGCCCCCGCAGTCAGGCCAGAGGTCCGCCGCCGATGTCTTCGACATCCTTCAAGGTCAGCTTCACCCTCGACGAACACGACGTCTCGTACTTCCGCAACCTGTTCCGCAAAGCCAAGTCCGCGGCGCGCAAGACCAGTCATGAAGAGATCCTCACCGGTGCGCGAGCCCTGGTCGAGAGCGTCCGTACCACGAAGAAGACGCCGAAGTTCGTCGTCGCCGCCGTCGAGGCCATCGAGGACCTGGTCGCGATCATCGAGGACGCGGACTACAAGGCCCCGAAGCACATCGTCGACGAGGTGCTCGGTGCCCTCGCGTATTTCGCCGAACCCGAGGATCTGATCCACGACGAGATCCCGGTTCTCGGATTCCTCGACGACGCGATCATGATCAAGTTCGTCGAGCGCGAGTTCCGGCACGAACTCGCTGCCTTCCGCAAGTTCAAGCGGTTCCGGGCCGGCGCCGAGCAGCGACCGTGGACGAAGATCGCCAAGGGGCGCCTGCCGTCGCGTCTCGACGCAGAGCGGCTGAAGCTTCGCGCCGAAGTCGACAAGCGTCGGCGGTCGGATGAGAAGAAGGGGCTGCTCCCCTTCTGATCGGCAGCCCCGAGGCGCGCGCGCGAACAACCACGCGCCGGACGAAATGAAGAGATGAGCATCGCCGACCGGCCGCGCATCCTGATCGTCGACGACGAGGAGGCAATCCTCGAGACGATGACGTTCACGTTCATGGACTCGTACGAGGTCCTCACGACGCCGGATCCGCGCAAGGCGCTCGAATTGCTCGCGGACAACGCTCCGGTCGCCGTGGTGATCACCGACCAGCGCATGCCCGAGATGACCGGCGTCGAGCTGCTGAAGCAGGTCTACAAGAAGCATCCCGACACAGTCCGGATCATGCTGACTGGCTTCGCGGATACCGATGCGACCATCAAGGCGATCAACGACGGCCACGTGTACGCGTACATCAACAAGCCGTGGGAGCCCGATGAGCTGAAGGCCGTCGTCCGGCGAGGTGTCGAGCATCACGCCCTGGCGTGCGAGAACCGGCGATTGCTCACGGACCTGCAGAGCGCCAACTCGATCATGCAAGCGGTGATGGATCGCCTCGACGTCGGCGCGATCGCGATCGATCAGCTCGGGATCGTGCGCGCAGCGAACCAACCCGCATGTCTCTATCTCGGCATCGAGGGTGATCCGCGAGGTCGCGCCATCGAAGAACTGCTCGGCTGCCACGATGCGAACGGACTGTTCGAGCTGGTGAAGCGCCTCGGTGACGAGAAGGACGGCGGTTTCGAGGATCTGGACATCGGTGGTGGCTCCCGCAGCCATCGCGTGCGGATCAGTGTCCAGCCCCTCGTCGACCCCGGTGGTGCTTCACTCGGTCGGGTGGTTCGATTCAAGGAGATCTCCCACGAGCCGCTCCGGCGCGGTTTCGAGGAGATCATCGACAGCGTGGCGGGTGAAACGGGCAGCCTGCGCGCACCGCTCGAGAGCGCTCTCGTCCGCATGGGCGATCTCGTCCGCAAGATCGAGAGTTCGGGCGTCCGCTCACCGAGCATGGCGGAACTCGCCGAGCGGATCTCGCGCGGCCAGACGGCGGTGCACAGCTGGCTGGACGTCGACGAGGTGATGCAGCGCGACGAGTACCCCGACGCTCAACTGTTGCGGGATCGAATGCGGCTGGCCAACAAACGCTGGCCGCGCACCGGCGAGTTGCCGAAACGCGTCGAGGCACTGGCCCGACGAGTCGAGGACTACTACGAGTCCGGTGAGAACCCGCGCGAGCGGGTCCTCTGAGTTCCATGTCCGAGCCGATGGGCGTGCGACGCGGCCTTCGACGGCTCGAACTCCGGATCGAGCGCTTGCATGCGACGTTCCGATTCACGTTCGCGTTCCATGCTCGCGAGGTGCGCTTCGAGATCGATCGCGGCGAGGGGTTCGAGCGGATCTTCCCCGAGACGTTCTCGTTCCATACGCAGCGCCACGATCCGAGCGAGCTCTTCCTCCAACTCGACGATCTGTTGCGCAAAGTGCGCCTGCTGCACTCCGACGCGAACCGCCGCGATGGTCGCCAGCTCGTCGGTCGGTTGCTCGCGGCCGCTCCGGTGTACCTCGACGAGATCTGCGCAGACCTCGACACCGATCGCGGTCTCGATGTCCAGACGCGGCTCCGGTTCCATCAGGACGTCGCGTTGCTCGCCCAGCTGTTCGCCCGATTCGGTGAGACGGCCGACATCGAGCAGACCCGGCCGCTCCGCATGGCGAGCTACGTGTTGCGCCGCCGGATGTTCCTGTCCCTGGAAGTGCTGATGCAGGGTCGGGTCCGGCCCGAATACCTCGCGCGTTATGTGGCCGCGCAGGTGGACCCGGTCGATCCCAGCGACGATCCGACCGAAAGCGGCTTCTTCCATGCACTCGAAAGCGGAGACCCAGAGTTGGTGGATCGGATGGTCGTCCGCATGGCGGAGCGCGCCTTCTACCAATGGGTCGAAGGCGTCTGCCTCGACGAAGACAATCAGGCGTTCGAGAAGGAGGACTGGCCGTTCGGGAGTCGCGAAGACGAGATCCTCGAGGCGATCACCGCGGAAGGTGCGTCGTGGATCAACCGGGGCTCGGACATCACGCCGTTCCTGCGGCGGGGTGACCGCGATTGCCTGCGTCTGCTGAAGAAGCTCGAGCACTGGTTCCTCCGGCAATACGACATCCGCCATTCGTCGGCGATCATCCACCATGCCGCCTGCCTCGAGAGTGGTACCGATGACGGCGGATCGAAGTTGACGTGGCACACCCTGCCGATCCACCTGGGGGCGCTCTTTGCCCTTGCCCTGCCGTTCCTGGGCGCGAGCGTCGCCTACGGGCGTGCGCCCCTGCTCTTCGACCTGCTCTGCTCGGCCGAGGTCATCGCCGTCAACGCGCTGGCGATCTGGTTCCTGCTCTACCGGTTCTGCTGGAAGCGGGATCTCAGCTTCTTCCATGCCTCGGTGCCGCGGATCGGCGCGGGCATCATCGTCGGTTATGCGCCCGTGTTCCTGATCGACGAGGTCTGGGCACTGGCCGCACGTGACGTCCTGACGCTCGGCAGCCTGGTGATGTTCCTCGGGCTGGTGACGCTGCTCTACATCTACGTCGAGGTGCGTCGACGCCTGGGCGACAACCCGGTCGCGTTCTTCCGCGCGCGCGGGATCTTCCTGCTCGGCGTCCTGCAGGCGGTCGGTGTCGGGCTGGTCATGACCAGCCTGATCGGTCCGTTCATGGTGATGCGCAGCTGGGGGTCGGGAGACGGCACCGCGTCCGGCGTGTCAGCACTTCGCACGAGCCTCGATCCCTTCCTCGGTGCCCTGCCGGCGATCGTCGGCATCCCACCGTTCCACGTGTTTCCGGCGGCGCTGTTGCTGATGACGTTCCTGTCGTTCTTCATCGGCGTGTTCCTGCAGTTGATGTGGGAAGAGCTGCCGATCACCGAGCCGCTGTAGCCTGAAAGCGTCCCGCTGCAGCCCGGGATGGACGCGCGCCGGAAACGAGATTTCCTCTGGCAACCCCGGAGCGCCGTCCGTAACATCGGGCGGCGCGTCCCGCTCCCGGGTCTCGTGGTCCCTGGAAACCGCCGGGCGGCCCGCCCATCGATCCGCAAGGAACGACCCCTCCCAATGGCCAGTGTCGATGCGATCCACGCCAAGGTCCTGATCGTCGGCAGTGGACCGGCCGGCTACACGGCGGCCATCTATGCCTCGCGGGCCGGCCTCGAGCCGATCGTGCTCGCGGGTTTCGCGTTCGGTGGTCAGCTGATGATCACCACCGAAGTCGAGAACTATCCCGGCTATCCCGAAGGCATCACGGGTCCCGCGATGATGGAGGACCTGCAGAAGCAGGCCGAGCGCTTCGGGACGAAGATCGTGTTCGAAGACGCGACACGGGTGGATTTTTCGAAGCGACCGTTCCGCGTCGAAGCGGGTGAGCGGCTCTACACCGCGGACAGCGTCCTGGTCGCGACCGGCGCCACCGCGCGCTGGATCGGGCTCGAGAGCGAGACGAAGTACCAGAACCGCGGTGTGTCGGCATGTGCGACCTGCGACGGCGCGCTGTATCGCGGCAAGCCGCTCGCGGTGGTGGGCGGCGGCGATACCGCGATGGAGGAAGCGCTCTTCCTGACGCGCTTCGGCACCCGTGTGACGATCATCCACCGACGCGACGAACTGCGCGCATCGAAGATCATGCAGCAGCGGGCGCTCGGCCACGAGAAGATCGACTTCCTCTGGGACTCGGTGGTCGACGAGGTGCTCGGCGGCGAGTACGTGACGGGCGTGCGCATCCGCAACGTGAAGACCGACGCCACGCACGATCTCGAGATCGAGGGGTTGTTCGTCGCGATCGGCCACCAGCCGAACACCGCGCTCTTCGCGGGGCAGCTCGAACTGGACGACGCCGGCTATGTCCGCGTGAAGCCCGGCACCACACGGACTTCGACGGAAGGCGTGTTCGCGTGCGGGGACGTCGCAGATCCGACCTACCGCCAGGCCGTCACTGCGGCCGGTACCGGCTGCATGGCCTCGATCGATGCAGAGCGCTGGCTGGCCGGGCAGGGAATCGAATGACGAACCGTCGTCCGCGCGTCTCGACCGTTGCACCGCCCGATCGCGCGGGCCGGATCGGAGACCGGACGCGATGCCGCTGACACGGGACATGCTGGAGCGGCTCACCGATCGCTCGACGGACATCGTGATCGCGACCGATCGGAAGGGCCTGGTCGTCTACTACAACGACGGCGCCACGGAGAGCCTCGGCTACGACCCGGAGGAGATCCTCGGAAAGTTCGTCGGGGTCCTCTATCCGACTCTCGATGAGGCCCGCCGTGTGGCGGCCGCGATGCGCAGCAGCGAGTACGGTGGCCGTGGCATCGTGCAGAGCTTCCAGACGACGCTGCTCACCATGTCGGGTGAGCGCATCCCGGTCGCGATTTCGGGCACGCTGTTGTACGACGAGGAGGGCAACGAGGACGGCACGATCGGCTATGCGAAGGACCTTCGCGACATCCTCCACAAGGATCAGCTCGCGACGCTCGGCGAGGTCGCGATCGGGCTCTCACACGAGATCAACAATCCGCTCGCAGTGATCCTGAACCAGTGCGAGCTGCTCGAATGCGAGATCTCGCGGCTCGCCGGCGAGAGCGACTGCTCGGTCGAGGACGAGCGGCTCGACGCGATCCGCCGGGAGGTCGCGCGGATCACCGACATCCTCGAGCGCCTCGGCGAGATGGTGCAGTCCGACACCTACGAGACGATCAGCTACGTCGGACCGGCCCGCATGATCGATCTGCGTCGCAGCGAGGCCCGCGGCTCGGCGAAGGACGCGCGACTCGCCGGCCTCAAGCTGCTCGTGGTCGACGACGATCGCGGCATCTGCAACAGCCTGAAGGAGATCCTCGAATCCGACGGATGCACGGTCGAGGTCGCCCACGACGGCGTCGAAGCTCTCGAGAAGATCGGTCGGATCCCCTTCGACCTCATGCTCTCCGACGTCGTCATGCCCAACATGGATGGCCACGAGCTGTACCTGAAAGTCCAGGATCAGCATCCCGATCTTCCGGTCCTGATGATGACCGCGTTCCACTACGACAAGGACCACATCATCAAGCGCTCGCGGATGAAGGGGCTCGAGGGTGTCATCTTCAAGAAGCCGGTCGATCCCGCGCGACTGCGCGATGTGATCGCCGAGACGGTGCGAGCCCGCCGCGAAGCCGCCGCCGCCGGAGCGGGTTGATGACCGCGATGGCGACTGCCATCTCGTTCGATGCAGCCGCGGCGCGTGCCCTCGAAGCCGCGTACATGACGACCGACGTGATCGAGCAGCGCACGATCGTGATGAGATCTCTCGCGCTGCGTCCCGGGCAGCGGGTGCTCGATATCGGCTGCGGGCCGGGTCTGCTGCTGCGCGAGCTGGCTCAACAGGTCGGTCCGGCAGGACGCGCGTTCGGGCTCGATCTTTCCGAGCCGATGCTCGAGGTCGCGCGGCGACGCTGCGCGGATCTCGGGCAGGTCGAGTTCGCGAGTGGCGATGCGGCGACTCTGCCCTACGAAGACGCGAGCCTCGACGTCGTCGTGACCACGCAGGTCTACGAGTATGTGCCCGACATTCCGGGCGCACTCGCTGAAGTGCGTCGCGTGCTCCGGCCGGGCGGCCGAGTGGCGATTCTCGATACCGATTACGCATCGCTGGTCGTCCATACCGAGGACCCGGCGCGGCTCGCGCGCATCGTCGACGCCTGGGATGAGCACTTCGTGCATCGCGGTCTGCCGCGAATCCTCGGCGGACAGATGAGCGACGCGGGATTCCGGCTGCGTGAGCGGATCGCGATCCCGATCTTCAACCCCGACCATCACGCGAACGCATTCAGCTGGCATCTGACCCGGCTGATCGCCGGCTTCTCGGCGGGTCGTCGGAACTGCAGCGCGGCGGATGCGAAGGGCTGGCTCGCGGAGCTCGAAGAACTCGGACGGCGGGGTCGCTATTTCTTCAGCCTGAACCGCTATCTGTTCGTGGGCGATCGGCCCGGCTGAGCACTCCGCGGCGGCGCGAGCCCGAGCGCGCGCATCGCCCATGGCCACGCGGTGACGAGCTGCCGGCGCTGCACTTCGCGCACGCGCGGTGCGTCGGGGATCACGGGCAGTCCCGCGCGAGCGGCGAAGAAGCCACTCACCCAGGCGGCGACCTCGGGATGATCCGGCAGGAACGACTCCGGCTGTGGCCCACCCTCCATCTCGAGGCTCGGCAGCCAGAAGCCGAGATCCATCTCGGCTCGTCCACGGCAGGCGAGATTCCAGTCGATCAGCACGACGCCGCGCGACGCGAGACAGAGATTGTCGCTGCGGATGTCGAAGTGCGTGAGCGAATCACCGGCGAGCACCGCACGGTCCTCGGCAGCGATCAGCGCGGGCAGTACCTCGTCGAGCCTCTTCGGAGGCACCAGTCCGAGAGCGAGGAACGCTGCCGGATCGGCAGCGACAGTTCGCCAGCCGTGATCCTCGCCCGAGTGCACGTCCTCGAACGGTGGAAGAGACGTCGACATCGCGTGCATGCGCGCGAGTGTGTCGCGGACCTGTTCGACCAGCGCGGGATCCCAGGGCGGCGGCCAGTGCGCGCAGCCGAGGTCCTCGATCGCGAGCAGCGGATGCTCGGCGTCGTCCTCGAAGCCAATCAGCCGCGGCGCAAAGTCGACGGATAGCTCGCGCAGGACGACGTGCTCGGTTCGCAGTGCCCGGCGCGTATGGTCGGTGCACGCCATCTTGACGAACGCAGTCTCGCCATCGGCGGTGCGCACCCGCCAGCGCGCTGCGGGCGAGTAGCCTCCCTCCGTGGGGATGGACTCGACGCATCGCACTCCGAGAAGTGCGTCGATCCTCGCTCGAACCACTGCATCGGGCTGACCGATCATCGGGCGATGGATAACACCGGGCATCGGACGCCGCACGATCACTAACTGCGCGGGCACCGCCTGCGCTGCTAGCCTGACGCCATGGCGCGACTGGAATTCTTCTTCGACTGCTCGAGCCCCTGGACGTACCTGGCATTCCACCGCATCCAGCCGATCCTTCGCGCGACCGGCGCCGAGATCGCCTGGCGTCCCATCCTGGTCGGCGGTGTGTTCAACTCGGTCAATCAAGACGTCTACGAGCAGCGCGCCAAGATGCCCGAACGCCTCGCGCAGGGTGCTGAGTCTGGACCCGGCCGGAAGGCCCGCTACTACCTGAAGGATCTCGCCGACTGGGCGCGCCACACCGGACTCGCGATCGGTCAGCCCAGGGTCTTCCCGGTCAACAGCGTGAAGGCGATGCGCGGCTGCCTGGCCGCCGACGCCCACGGCTGTCTGGTGGAATTCGCACGCGTCGTCTTCGAGGCCTACTGGGGTGACCTCCGCGACATCTCGCAGGACGACGTGTTGCGCGACCTCGTCGCAATGGTCGGTCTCGAGGTGGATGCCTTCTTCGGGCAGATCGAGACGCCGGAGTGCAAGCAGGCGCTTCGCGCCAACACCGACGAGTTGATCGCGCGCGGCGGATTCGGCTCACCGACGATGTTCGTCGGCGGCGACGACATGTACTTCGGCAACGATCGCCTCGAGCTGGTGGCCGGGGCGCTGCAACGCGCGACGCAATGACGAGCGACAGCGCGCGCCTGGTCGTGATCACCGATCTCGCCGAGCGGATCGGCTCGATCGCGATCGACGAGCTTCTGTAGAGTGCGGCGCGCAGATCGCGCGGCAGGAATCCCGGCGGCTGGACGCGGTGAAGGAGTCGTTCCAATGCAAGCTTCCGGTCGCCGGTCGCTCGGGTCGATCGCTGCCGTGTGCCTCGGCGCGTTCATGCTGTCGGCCTGTTCGGTTGTCGGCGGGCCCGGGCCGCCGCCCGTCGACACCGTCTGGCGTGTCGTCGAGCTCGATGGACGGCCGGTGCCGCGCCTGCCCGACAACCGCTCGGCGACGCTCGCACTCGACAGCCAGACCGACATGGCGAGCGGTTTCACCGGCTGTAACCGCATGACGGCCGGCTACCTGCTCGACGGCGATCAGCTCTCGTTCGGCAGCATGGGAACGACCCGCATGGCGTGCGACAAGGTCAGCGCCGAGACCGAGATGATGTACTCGCAGACGCTGTCGCACGTTGCTCGTTGGCGTCGTCGTGACGACCGGCTCGAACTGCGCGATGCGAATGGCAACGTGACGATGAAGCTCGAAGTCGCGGGTCGGGTGGACGCACTCCCGCCGCGCTGACGCGTGCGTGGTCGCGAGGCGGGTGCCACCCTCAGGATGCGAGACTCGCGAGGAACGTAAGCGTACGATCTGCGATCACCCGCCAGTCGTGATGTGTCTCGAGATGCCGGCGAGCCGCCGCGCCGAGGCGCGTACACAGGGTCGGGTCGGCCCACAGATCCGACAGGGCGTGGGCGAGTTCGGTCGCGCCGTCGGACGGCTCGAGCAGCCGAGCCGACTCGCCGTCGCGGAGCCCCACGGCGACGTTCGCGAAGGCTACGATCGGTCGAGCCGCCTCCATGTAGTTGAGCAGCTTGATGGGAAAGCCGCCGGTGCGCCGACGCGTGAGCACGAGGCTGTGTGCGGCGTGGATCAGCGCACGCATATCGTCGAAGCCGCCGACCTCGATGACGCGCAAGCGCCTCGTCGACGCGCGTCCGAGCGCGGAAAGAGACGCATCGCCCCCCGCGTCGTGGGTCGCGATCACGACCGGCGGCGCGCCGTCGGGCAGCCGATCGGCGGTGTCGATGAGCAAATCGAGATCCTGATAGCGATCGAGATTGCCCGCATACAGGACGAAGCCCCGCGGCGTGAGGCCGTGACGCGCACAGGTCTCGGCCGAAGCGCGCTCACCGGGCGCCTCGCGCAGCTCGTGGCCCGGCGGCAGCACGGTGACGGGTCCGCGCGCGAAGGGCGCGAGTTCGCGCTGCGGTTCCTCGCCGAGGGTCACGACTGCATCCGCGTGCCGGGCGATCAGACGATCGATCCGACCTCCCAGGCGATCGAGTGCCGGCTGCCAGCGTGGGTTCGCATAGGCGGAGAGCTCGTAACGCAGGATCGTGTGCGCGAAATACACGACGGGCACAGCGGTTCGTCGGCGTGCCGCGAGGGCGATCAGCGCGGCTTCCGCGTTGTGGGCCAGCGCGTATGAGAATCCGCCGCGAGCACGCCGAAGGTACGTGACGAGCAGTGCGAGGTCGGCGAAGGGCTTGCCGACCTGCGGGCCCGAGCGCATGGCCTTCGGCGAGACCCAGCGCGGCGTGCCAGCGAGCAGGAGATCCGGCGAGGGCTCGCCCAGGCCGCGTCCGTAGGTGAAGAGCGTGGGCCGCGCACCGGCGCGCGCGAGGGCGCGCGCCTGATCGCCCATGAAGATCTGGGAGCCCTGGGGATAGGGGAACGGGAACGCACCGATCAGCGCGAGTGCGGGCCCGGCGCGCGGCCCGCCCGGCGCGCTCATCCGGGCTCGATCCGCGACGGTGCGCGGCCCCCGAGCGGCCTCTCCGCGGAACGCAACGAGCGATAGAGGCGCAGCAGCTCGACGAACGCGCGTGCGATCACACGGGGCCGTGCGCCGGTTTGTCGACCGTGTCGGCGACGGCGATGGCTGACGGGGACCTGGTGGATCCGGAAGCCGGCGGCGCGCGCCCGAACGAGCAGTTCGGTATTGATGAAGGCACCGACCGACGCGAGCGGCAGCTCGTCGACGACACGCCGATGGAACAGCTTGAACGCGCAGTCGATGTCACGCACCTGCAGGCCGAACAGCAGGCGGACGATCCCCGCCCAGAACCGCGCGATGATGATCCGCGGCCACGGATCGGAGCGCGGCGACCGATAGCCTGCGACGATGTCGAAGTCGCGGGTGTGGGCGATCAGATGCTCGAGTTCAGCCAGATCGAACTGCAGATCGGCGTCGCTGAAGAACACCAGCGCTCCCCGCGCTTCGCGAAGCCCGGATCGGAGGGCCGCGCCGTATCCCGCGTTCGCCGCGTGATGGACGGCGCGCACCCGGGGATCGCGGGTCGCCCAGGCATCGATGATTGCCGCGCTGCCGTCGCGCGAGCCGTCATCGACGACCACGACCTCGAAGTCCTGCGCGAGCCGCGCTCCGATCGTGCGCGCACTCTCGATCACTGCTCCGACGTTCTGCTCCTCGTCGAACACGGGGAACACGAACGAAAGTCCGGGGCGCTCGCGGGGCTCGCTCAATCGATGTACCCCAGTGCGCGCAGTCGCGCGGCCACGAGGGCGTCTTCGGCGTCGCTGTAGTCATGGCGAGGCTCGCGAGCCGGGTTGCGGTGCGAGTCGTCGCCATCCGCTGGCCAGTCGAGACCCATCGTACGGGCGATGTAGGGGGCGACGGCGCCGAGGCGTTCGGGCAGACTCGCGAGTTCGGGGCGTGCGCCGTCGGGCTCGGGCGCGAGTGCGATCAGGATGCCGTCTCGTCGGTGTGTTCCGTTCATGCCGCGCCCGCGCCCACCCCCGAGTTCATCGTCGCCGAGTGTGTGGATCGATGCGATGCCCGCGCTCCAGGGTGTCGGCACCAGCGACAGACCGTAGCCGTCGCGGAGAGCGAGCTCGACCAGCACGTCGGGTGCGCGATCGACGAAGGGCCCCGAGTAGACCTCCTCGCGGCGGAGCGCCCGGGCCACGACGGGGCCACCACCGGGCAGCGTCCAGTCCCGCAGCGCATCGATGACGAGGTCGCGGGTCTTCTCGTAATCGTCTGGCTGCACACAACCCGCAGTTTCGCGGCCCGCCAGATTGATCCAGACCCCGGGCAGTGTGTTGACCTCTTCGGAGAACGCCTGGGTGCGCGACCAGTCGATCCCGCCGAATCGTGACGCACTCTCGAGCCGCGCCGCCGCGTCCCGGCCGATACGGAAGATCTGCTGCGCGATACGCGGTGGCAGCCAGCGCAGCGCACTGTCGCGAACGTGGCGTGCGAGCCGGTCGACCGCGACGTTCGATTGCGGGCGTCGACTCAGGAGCCCGCGGTCGGCGAGATGCCGATTGAGATGCACGACCTGTCGCGCCGCTCCTCCCATGCCGTGGTCGGAGAGGACGAGGCAAGTCGCATCGTGGCCGTATGCATCCCGAATCTCGCCGCAGGCTCGATCGAGCGCGCGGTGCACGGCCGAGATCGCGTCTTTGCGTCGCGCGGAAGCCCTCGGATCGTGGCGGGGGCTCGCGGGGTCGTGGTCGCGCCAGTAGTGATGGCCGACGGTGTCGCTCTCGGCGAACACGATCGTCACCAGATCCGGTCGCCGCCCGTCCCGGGTCTGCATCTCTTCGAGCGCCGTCAAGGCGAAGCGCGTCTTGCGCTCGATGCGGGCGAGCAGCGTCTCGATCGCGCGCTCGTGGAAGCCCGGGTCACGGGCCGATTCGTCGATCTCCGGTCGCATCCAAGGACCCGCCCGCGCGGCGATCGTCCGGTAGAGGGCGGGATCGCTGGTCGAGTCGGCGTCGCTGCCCGAGGAGACGGGTGCGTCGAACCCGGGCACGAGCAGTCCCGCCACGGGCTCCGGGGGGTAGGTGGCGGGCAGGCCCAGCACGAGAACGCGACCGCCGGCGCGACCGACCGCCGCGAAGATCGATTCGCCTGCCCGGTCCGTGGAGTTCACGAAACGGATCCGGTAGCGGCCCGGCAGCTTGTGGCTGAAGTCGAAGACGCCGTGGTCACCGGGTTCGAGGCCGGTCATGAAGGTCGACCAAGCCGGAAAGGTGACCGGCGGCGTGGTCGAGGGCAGGGGGCACGCGGCGCCGGCGTCCATCCAGGCGGACAGATTCGGGAGCTGACCGGTCGCGGCCAGCGGTCGGATGACCTCGAAGGTCGCGCCATCCAGGGCCAGGACGAGCACCGGACGGAGGCCCGATTCGGTGTCCGCCGACCCGGTCACGTCCGAGCCGCTCCGGCGGCATGGCCGCTCGCGTGGTCGGATCGGCTCGACATCGTCGTGGCGTCTACCTATAGTGGGCGGCCCCCCGGGCTCCCGGGGCGTGTAGACCGATCGCAACGATCCGGTCGGAACAGCAGACTAGCAAGCTTCCATTCGCAGTTCGCGGCCTCGGCCGCCTTCATGACCCGCGACGAACGCCCATCGGGCGGTCCTATCCGAGTCGGAGCATCAGCGTGTCCATCGAACTCATGTGCCGCAAGATCGGAATGACCCAGGTCTTCAACGAGACCGGCGAGGCCATTCCCGTGACCGTCCTCGAGGCGGGACCCAACACCATCGTGCAGATCAAGCGTGAAGAGGGGCCGGATGGGTATTCGGCCATCCAGCTCGGATTCGGCGAGCGCCGTGCGAACCTGTTCAACAAGGCAGAGCGGGGCCACTTCGCGAAGGCCGGTGTCGATCCGATCCGCCACTTGGCCGAGAGCCGGCTCAACGCCGAAGACATCGCCGGACTCGAAGTGGGCCAGATCCTGAAGGCCGACCTGTTCGAGGTCGGTCAGCGGGTCGACGCGATCGGCACCTCGAAGGGCCGCGGATTCGCGGGCGTGGTGAAGCGTCACAACTTCCCGATCAAGCGTAAGACCCACGGTACCCACGAGGCGTTTCGTCATCCGGGTTCGGTCGGTGCCGGCACGTTTCCGGGCAGGGTTTGGAAGGGCAAGCGCCATGCGGGTCACTACGGCAACGAGCGAGTGACAGTGCAGAACCTGCAGATCGTGCGCGTCGACACCGAGAACAATCTGCTGTTCGTCGAGGGCTCCGTCCCCGGTCACAACAACGCCGTCGTGAAGATCCGGCGGGCCGTCGCGGCCAAGAAGAAGAAGTAGCCGCCGTCGCCCACTACGACCGCAAGGACCACTTCCACCAGCGCGCCAAGCGCGAGGGCTTTCGCTCGCGAGCGGTCTACAAGCTCGCCGAGCTCCAGCGGGACAACCGCGTGCTCTCGCCCGGTCAGCGCGTGGTGGATCTCGGCTGCTGGCCGGGGGGCTGGCTCCAGGAGGCCGCCCGGGCGGTCGGGCCTCGCGGCCACGTGGTCGGCGTGGATCGCGTGGCGATCAATCCTCCGCTCGACCTCCCCCAGGTGACGGCGCTGGTGGGCGATATAGAAGACCTGTCGATTTGCGAACTGATTCGCGAAAAACTCGGGAGCGAGCGCTGCGATGTCCTGCTCTCGGACGCCGCCCCGAAACTGACCGGGGTTCGCGAGGCCGACCGGGCCGCGGAGGAGCGTATCCTCGAGGCGGTCGAGGGACTGATTCCCCTGCTGCTGCGAGCAGATGGAGACATGCTGGTCAAGATGCTCGAGTGTCCCGAGGCGCAGAATTTCCAGAACCGGATGCGCGCCTCGTTCGGGAGGGTCAAGACCCTGAAAGCCGAGGCGACCCGCAAGGGCAGCAGTGAACGCTATCTGCTCGCGCAGGGTTACCGCGGGCCCTCCGCACCCGATCTGGCCCACACCTCCGAGGCGAATGATTAGACTCGGCGACCGTCGCCCCCTTCCAACATCCAGCGATCCAGGAGCCACCGAATGTCCGCGCCGCGTCCCTTCAAGGTCCTCGGAGTCCAGCAGATCGCAGTCGGGGGTCTCGACAAGCAGAGGCTCCGCCACTTCTGGGTCGACGTGCTCGGGCTCACGTACACATCGAGCTACCGGAGCGAGAAGGAGAACGTCGACGAGGACATCTGCGTGGCGGGCGATGGTCCGTTCAAAGTCGAGGTCGATCTGATGCAGCCGATCGACCCCGACGCCCGGCCGAAGGTCCACGATCCCGCCCTGAATCACATCGGTCTCTGGATCGACGACCTGCCGGCGGCCGTCGGCTGGCTCGATGCCCGGGGTGTGCGCTTCACGCCCGGCGGCATCCGCAAGGGCGCGGCGGGGTTCGACGTCTGCTTCATCCATCCGAAGGGCCACGATGCGGCACCGATCGGCGCCGAGGGCGTGCTCGTCGAACTCGTCCAGGCACCCGCCGAAGTGCGCGAGGCGTTCGCCACGATCGCCCGGGCGGCCCGCTGATCCCGAGGAACCAGGATGCAAACGCTTCACCCGCGCGTTCTGCTCGACGACCTTGCCTTCGCGGAGGGACCGCGCTGGCACGACGGCCGCCTGTTCTTCTCCGACATGCACAGCCAGGAGGTCGTGGCCGTCGACCTCGCGGGCCGGCGCGAGACGATCACCCGCATCGCGGGCAATCCATCGGGACTCGGCTGGTTGCCCGACGGTCGACTGCTCGTGGTTTCGATGAATGATCGACGGGTCGTGTGTGTCGAATCATCGGGTGCTCAGACCGAGTACGCGGATCTCTCCGCGCTGGCCTCGTTCCACTGCAACGACATGGTGGTGGATCGCCGGGGCCGCGCCTATGTGGGCAACTTCGGTTGGGATCTGCACGGCGGTGGGACGCCGA
Organism: bacterium; assembly: GCA_031413515.1. Classification (GTDB taxonomy): domain Bacteria; phylum Myxococcota_A; class UBA9160; order UBA9160; family UBA4427; genus TMED88. The sequence goes on along the minus strand of JANOFF010000106.1, from coordinate 16,446 downwards.
AGGGCGCCGAGTTGATCCTCGTCAGCTCCGCCGGCCAGGCGCGCGTGGTGGCCGCGGATCTCGAGTTTCCGAACGGCGCGGTGATCAGCCCCGATGGTCGCAGCTTGATCGTCGGTGAGACGATGGGACAGAGGCTCACCGCCTTCGACATCGAGGCAGACGGTTCGCTGTCGAATCGCCGTGTCTGGGCCCAGCTCGAAGGCATCCTGCCCGACGGCATCGCACTCGATTCCGAAGGCGCGATCTGGGTCGCGTCGCCGATCAGCCACGGCTGCTTCCGCGTGCTGGAGGGAGGGCGACTCAGCCACAAGGTCGAGGTCGACCACCAGGCGTTCGCGTGCATGCTCGGCGGTCCGGAACGACGCGATCTGTTCATCTGCACGGCGAGTTCGAGCCGGCCGGATGACTGCGCGACACGACGCGATGGGCGCATCGAAGTCGTGCGCGTCGACGTTCCGGGCGCCGGACTCCCGTAGGCGTTGCGCACAGTGGGTAGATCGCCGTCGCCGGCTGCACACAGAGCACCGCGCAGCGGGCCCGGTTACGCCCGCTTCGTGCTCGGCGTGCTGACGGTCATGTACACGTTCAACTATCTCGATCGCTATGTCCTGACGATCCTGGTCGGACACATCAAGGCCGATCTCGATCTCTCCGACACCATGATGGGGTTTCTGCTCGGCCCGGCCTTCGCGCTCTTCTATACGCTGCTCGGCCTCCCGATCGCACGCCTCGCCGATCGCCACTCGCGTCGTCTGATCCTGACCGTGAGCTTCGTGCTCTGGAGTCTGATGACCGCTGCGGCGGGATTCGCGCGCACGGGTCTGCAGCTCGGCGTCACGCGAATCGGCGTCGGGGTCGGCGAGGCCGGCGGTGCCGCGCCCGCGCACTCCCTGATTTCGGACTACTTCCCGCCCCAGCGTCGGGCGCTGGCCTTCGGGGTCTTCCAGCAGGGCGTCTATCTCGGTCAGCTGCTCGGACTGGCGATCGGCGGTCTGCTGGTCGATGTGATCGGCTGGCGGATGACGTTCGTGGCGGTCGGGCTGCCCGGCGTGATCGCGGCCTGGGTGCTGTACGCGACCGTCGATGAACCGCCGCGCGGCCGCTTCGATCCGGTGCGGCTGGCAGTGTCGGCCAGCGAGATGTCGATCGGGCGGGTCTTCCGACTCCTCTGGCGCATTCGCAGCTACCGACGTCTTGCCCTCGGCGCGGGCATCGCATCGTTCGCCGGTACCGGGTTCGGGTTCTGGATCCCGGCGCTGCTGGCCCGGGTGCACGGAATGTCGCCGACCGAGATCGGATTCGTGTTCGGCCCGATCTCCGCCGTCAGCGCGTCGGCGGGCGCGTTGCTGGCCGGTGTCGTGACCGATCGCCTCGGCCGCCGTGACGTGCGCTGGCTGGTCTGGATTCCGGCTCTCAGCGTGCTGGGCTCACTGCCGTTCCTGGTGGGCATGTGTCTTTGGCCGACGTCGACCGGCGCGATCGCGCTGGCGGTGCCATCGGGCCTGCTCGGCGGTGGCTGGGCGCCCGCCGTCTATGCGGCCGTGCAGCGACTCGCTCCGCCGCAGATGCGCGCGCTCGCCGCGTCGCTGACGATCCTCTTCATGACCCTGCTCGGGATGGGGCTCGGCCCGCAGGTGGTCGGAATCCTGAACGACTGGCTCGAGCCCCGCTTCGGGCTCGATGCGGTGCGCTGGTCGATGGTGTCGGTGCTCGCGACCTCGCTGGTCGGCGTCGTGCTGCTGGCCTGGTCGGGATGGTGGATCCGCGAGGATCTGGCCGACGCCGCGCGGGCGGCAACCTGACCTGCGATCAGCGCGACTTCCGCTTGCGAGCGATGAAGTCCTGGATCAGCCACTGCGAGATGCTGATGTTGCCCGGGAACATCTTCGGCAGATCGTCGACGTGGAACCATCCCGCCTGCTCGACCTCGGCATCGAAGCTCGTGTCGATCTCGCCGCTCGCGTACTGCGCGGTGAAGCCGAGCATCAGCGAATTCGGGAAGGGCCAGGGCTGGCTCGCGAAATAGCGCACGTCCGTCACCACGATACGGGCCTCCTCCCAGACCTCGCGGATCACCGCCTGCTCGGCACTTTCGCCGGGTTCGACGAAGCCGGCGAGTGTGCTGAAGATGCCCGCCGGAAAGTGCGCTGAACGCCCGAGCAGGATCTGGTCGCCCTTCTCGACAGCCACGATCATCGCCGGCGAGAGGCGCGGGTACATGGGGATCTGGCAATCCGGGCAGATGCGCGATCGCTCGTGGTTGGCGGGCACGGTGGGCTGACCGCAGGCACCGCAGAACTGATGGGTTCGGTCCCACTCGACGATCTGGATCGCCCGGCCGGCGAGCGCGTGCAGGGTCTCGTCGAGGGCCCCGAATAGCATCCGCAGGTCGCGCAGCACGAGGCCCTCGGGCGCCTTGAAATCGGACTGCAACTCGGCGGAGAAGCAGTGCCGATCCCCGAGGCGACCGAGATACTGCGTTCGGACCGCCTCGATGCCGTGGGCATCGATCATCTGGACCGGGGGCAGCGCATGGGCACCGGTCACGAGCAGTTCGCGGCGCCAGAACGCGAAGAGGAGCGGCTCCCCGGCCATTTCGGCGGGCGGGCGGTGATCGGGTGTGAACGGGAGCGGAGTGGTTTCAGCCATACTGCGAATCCTAGACAACGCCCCAAAGACGGCCCACTGCCTTGCCGCTTCCCACCGGTTGGCCGCCCCCTGTCCGTGGGGCTTCACTTCCGCTCGGGTCGGGACGATGTAGCCCGCATGTCGGATCGTCAGTCCATGATGCGCCTGCTCCCGATGCTGAGAGAGTACGGCGGCCTCGAACGCAAGCGCGTGCGCGACGGCATCACGCCCCTCGAGTACCAGCGCTGGAGGGATCTCGAACAGAAGCTCGCGAACCAGATCTTCGAGGGAGCCGACGCCAAGGCGGGCGAGCGACGCAAGCACGTGCGAGTTCCGACGAAGCTGCTCGTCCATTACCGCACCCGGGACAATCTGAAGGACGCGATCGTCCGCAACATCTCGAAGGGCGGGTTGTTCATCAATACTCCGTACCCGCCTGCGATCGGGACCACCTTCGTCCTGATCATCCGGGTCGATCTCACGGGCGACAATGTCGAAGTCCCGTGCGAAGTGGTGACGAACAACGTGATCAACAATCCCGGTGCCAGCATGAAGAGCGAGCAGCTCGGTATGGGGGTCAAGTTCACCGGACTCGGCGCCGAGCAGCAGCGCGCGGTCGAGCAGCTGTTCGTAGCCGCGCTCGGCCACGAATCTTTCTCCGAGTTCTGGACTGGCCCGTCGTAGCATCGCGCTCCGGCCGAAGGATCCTTCCCGCAACGGCGCGCGAGCCTGCCCAGGGTGATAGTCTGCGGCCCAGCATGCCGGCCATCGAACTCGCTGCGGTCACCAAGCTGTACGGCAAACGGACCGCGCTCGATCGCGTGAGTCTCAGTCTGCCCGACGGAGGTTCGCTCGGCCTGCTCGGCCCGAACGGCGCGGGCAAGACCACGGCGCTGCGCGCCATCCTCGGACTCGTCCACCCCAGCTCCGGCAGCGTGCGGCTGCAGGGCTGGGATCCCCTCGATGCGGAGGCGCGTCGCGGTGTCGGATATCTCCCCGAGCGCTTGATGCTGCCCGGTCACATGAGCGTCCGCGGTTTTCTCGCGCTGCATGGCGGGCTTGCAGGGTTGCGTGCGACGAAGCTCGCTGAAGAGGTCGAGAAGGTCTCGGTCCTGACGGGCATCGCCAATCGTCTCGACGATCGTCTCGGCGAGTTGTCGAAGGGGCTCGCGCAGCGGGTCGGGTTCGCGCAGGCCCTGCTCGGCGAACCGCGGGTGCTGCTGCTCGACGAACCGAGTACGGGCCTCGATCCGATCGGGATGCGCGACGCCCGTGATTGGATCGCGGCGGCGCGGGCCTGGGGCTGCGCGGTGTTGATCAGTTCGCATCTGCTGTCGGAAGTGGGGCGCCTCTGCGACCGGGTTGCGATCCTCCACGACAGCCGCGTCGTCGCCGAGGGGGCGATCGAGACGATCGTGCAGGAAGGCGAAGAACTCGAGGACGCCTTCATCCGGCTGGTCGGTGCGCAGGGCCAGAACAGGGGCGCCCGTGCGGATTGAGCCCGATCAACTGCGCCTGCTCACCGTCGAAGCGGTACGCGACGCGTCCCGGCGGCGCATCGTGCCCGCGGTGCTGGTGATCAGCACGCTCTCGCTGCTGATGATGGACAGCTGCACGAGCTGCAGCCAGAGCGGCGGAGTCGACGCTTCGGGGCAGCCGCTCAGTGTCATCAACTTGACGGGCGTGTTGTCGTTCTCGCTGCTCGGTCTCTGGAGCATCGCGCTGGCGGGGCTGCTGGCGGCCGATCACCTTCGATCGATCTTCGACGACGGCAGCGCGTTGCTCGTGCTGTCGCGACCCGTCAGCCGCCCGACGCTCGCACTCGCCCGCCTCGGCGGAGTGCTCGCCGTCGCCTTCGCGGGTGCTCTGATGCTGTGTATCGGCGCGATGTTCTTCCTGGTCGTGCGCGGCGGACTGCCACTGTCGCCCGCGCTCACCGCCACGCTCTCGATCCTGGTGTCGTCGGTCGCGGTGGCGGCGCTGGCCATGACGGCGTCGCTCTTCCTGCCGCGCATCGTCACCGTGCTGCTCGTGCTCGGTGGCGTCGGGCTGATCGGCGTGTTGAACATCGGCTCTGCGTCGGGCAGCACGTTCTCGGGTCTCTATTTCGTGCTGGACCGCTTCGGCCCGCCGCTGCTCAGCTCGATCGTGGTCGCGCTCTCGCCCTGGTCGGGTCAGTTGACCTCGACGGTCACGCCCGGGGATGTCGCAGCGCGTTCGATCCTCTGGCTGATCGGATCCGTCGCACTGCTCGCCGTGGTGTTCGATCAGCGCGAGCTGACGAAGCTCGAGCCGCGCTGACGCCCGCCTCGGCCGCGGCGGACACGGCCACGCGTTGCTCCTATACTGCGGCGCGTCGTGCGGCCGGGATGGAACTGCAACTCGCGTGGACAGCGATTGCCGGGTCGTCGCGCAGCCGATGCGCTCCCTCCTTATCGGCGCATGATCCATCTGACCTCCTGCATCGGGAATCCGCATGGAATGGCTTTGGTTCGTGATCCCGGCGACGATTCTCGCGCTGATCGGGATCTACAACTTCATCGAGGGCAAGACGCTGGTCCACGACACGCTCGACGAGTGGCGGCTGGCGCGCAGTGACCTGCGCGAGCTCGACCACCGCTGGGGCGACAACCCGAACCGCTCGGACATCGTGTTCAGCCTGACCACGATTCCGAGCCGGCTGGAACACATCGACGAGACACTGAAGTCGCTGCTGCGTCAGAGCCTCGCCCCGCGCGAGATCCGCCTGAACATCCCGAAGTATTCGAAGCGCGAGAAGTGCGTCTACGAAGTGCCCGAGCGGATCCGCGCACTCTCGGCCGTCCGCATCATCGAGTGCGAAGATCTCGGTCCCGCCACCAAACTGATTCCGTCGGTCCTGCTGCTCCCGCCCGACCAGCGCATCGTCGTGGTCGACGACGACCGCAACTATCCCCCCGATCTGCTGGCGGTCCTGGCGGCCGCTTCCGATGCCGAGCCCGACGCGGCCTTCTCGTTCTGTGGCTGGATCGTGCCGCCGGATCTCGTGCATCGCCCGGCCACCCTCTTCACGATCGTGTTCATCCAGCCGCCAGCTCCCGTTCTCGCACGGCGGATCCGCAGGAAGCGGCGCGTCGACGTGGTGCGCGGCGTCGGCGGTTATCTCGTCCGGCCCCGCTTCTTTGACGTCGACGCCCTGGTCGACTACTCGAACGCCCCGGAGGCGGCGTTCTTCGTCGACGACGTCTGGATCAGCGCGCACCTGCGCGCACCGAAATTCGTGGTGCCGGCCCGCTTCTCCAATTACCAACCGCGCCGGCGCAAGCGATTCTATGACCGCACCAGCCTCGGCTGGATCAACAGCAGCGGGGACGACGTCGCGACCCGCAACAACTCGATCGTCGCGCAGCACTTCGCCGACCGCTGGATCGTCTCCGAGAAGCCTTCGGCCGCACGAAGAACGGCCCGCTGACCGCGCACGCCAAAAGCACGCAGCGTCGAGGAGGAACCGGGATGTCGCATCCGATCGTCCGCCCCGTCGCCCCGGGTGACGTGGCATCGGTGGTCCGGCTGATCCTCGCGTTCCGGGATTTTCTCGGTGCGGACCAGCCCGATGCGATCTCTGCCGCCGCCTCGATCCGCGAGATCCAGGCCGTCGGGCAGAGCGAGTTCGCGCTGGCGAGTCTCTCGCCGGACGGGCCGTCGGTCGGATACTCGCAGCTGCTGATCCTGCCCAGTGTCTGGACCCCGGGTGGGGAGGCCTGGCTCGAAGATCTGTTTGTCGAGGAGACGGCCTGGCGCAAGGGTGTCGGCAGCGCCCTGCTCGAACACGCCTTGGCGCGAGCGCGGCTGGCCGGAGCCACCGCGATCGGGCTCACCACGAACGAGTACAACGAGCGTGCGCAGGCGTTCTATGGTGCGCACGGCTTTCGCGCTGCGGGCGAAGCCCGCTATCAAGGTGGCCGCGAGGTGCGCTTCACGCGCAGTCTGACCGACCCTTGAGTCCAGCAAGATCGCTCCGGTGCTTTCTCGGAGCCGCGCTCTCCGGCAACATGCCCTGCGCGGATCCGGCGCCGCCCCGGGATCGACTGCCCCGCGAATCGAATGGAGATCCGTTGAAGCGACCGAGCAAGTTCCGAATCTTCCTGATCCTCGTGGTGCTCGTCTTCCTGGCCTCCATCTACTTCGGGGAACAGCGTGGACCCGTCATCGCAGCCGGCAGCACGCTCGTGATCGAGATCGAGGGGGAGTATGTCGAAAGCCCGCAGGCGCCCCTGATCGGACGACTGCTCGGCGATACCACACGACCGTTCGCGTCGCTGCTGTCGACCCTCGCGATGGCGGAGCGCGACGATCGACTCGCCGTGGTGGTGCTCGTGATCCGTCCGGTCGGGATCGGCTGGGGGAAGGCCGGCGAACTGCGCGATGCGATTCTGCGCCTCGAAGCCGCTGGACGCCGGACGGTCGCCTTCCTGGAGATCGCTTCGTTCAGCGCGACGCGCGAGTACTACGTCGCGAGCGCGGCGCAAGAAGTCTTCGTGGTGACCGGCGGCGCGGTGCCGGTCGTCGGCCTGGCGGCTGAGTACTACTTCCTCGGCGGTCTGTGGGAGAAGCTCGGGATCTTCTTCGAAGTCGGCAAAGCCGGCCGGTACAAGAGCGCGGTCGAGTCGATTGCCGGAACCGGCATGTCCGAGGCGAGTCGCGAGATGGCCGCGTCGCTCCTCGACTCGGCCAACGACGCCTTCATCGAAGGAGTCGCCGAGGGCCGCAACCTGGAGCCGTCGGCGGTGATCGCGGCGATCGACGTCGGCCCTGTCCTGCCCCAGGAACTGATCGACCAGAAACTCGCCGACGGTGTGATGCACCTCGACCAGCTGCTGGAGCAGATGCCCGGTGAGATCGTTCGAGAAGACGTCTATGCGGGGGTTCGGCTGGATGAGATCGGCTTCGACCCGGTCGCCCGCGTCGCGTTGATCTACGGCAGCGGCAACGTGGTGTCCGGGCATGGCTCGCGCTCGCGCGACGGCAGTCCCGTGATGGCCGCCGAAACGCTCGTCGAAGCACTCCACGACGCGGCCACCGATCCGAGCGTCGACGCCATCCTGCTCCGGATCGACAGCCCGGGTGGCTCGGCGTTGGCGGCCGAACAGATCTGGCGTGCCGTCGCGGCGGCGCGCGAAAACGACAAGCCGATCATCGCTTCGTTCTCCGACCTTGCTGCGTCCGGCGGCTACTACGTGGCAAGTGCCGCCGACGCCATCGTGTCGAACGGTGGCACCCTGACCGGCTCGATCGGCGTGTTCGCGCTTCGCCCCGTCGTGGGGGGTGCGCTCGACAAACTCGGGATCGGTCTCGAGTCGATGACGCGCGGCCGACATGCAGACTTCCTGCTGGCCGGTGAGCCGCTTTCCGACGGCGCGCGCGAAAAACTCCAGACCATGGTGCTCGACATCTACCAGCTTTTCCTCGAGCGCGTCGCCGAGGGTCGGGATCTCGAGATCGCAGAGGTCGACGCGATCGGCCAGGGCCGCGTCTGGACGGGACGGCAGGCCGCCGAACGCGGGCTCGTCGATCAACTCGGCGGCATGCGGGTCGCCGTCGATCGGATCCGCGCCGATCTCGGCCTCGATCCGAACGCCGACGTCGAGCTGATTCCATTCCCCGCGCCGATGACGTTCTCCGAAGAACTCGCCGAGTTGATCGACTCGCGCATCGCGGCCAGCGTGAGCCGTCTGCTGCCGCTGCCCGCCGCGGTCCGCCAGATCGAGAGCTGGTGGACCGAGCTGCCTCTCGGCAGTCCGATCCTGGTCCCGCCGCTGCTGGTAGAGATCCGTTGATCGGGGCTGGCCCGCGGTCGGGATCTTCGAGGCACCGGTGGGCCGCGGGTCGGGCCCGATGAAACGCTGCATCGGGCTAAGCTCGCGAAATCGGGGTCGCCGATCGGAGGTGCCGCCATGCAGGTGTCGAAGAAGTTCTCCGTGCCGCGCTCCCGGGACGAGGTCGTCGAGGTCCTCGGGAGGGAGGACGTGCTGGTCTCTCTGCTGCCCGGTGAGACCGAAGTCGTCACCCGGAAGGGCGATCAACTGACGACCCGGACCCGCTACACCGCGCTCGGCCGCGAGGGCGAGGCCACCTTCCGCTGGCAGTTCCGCATGGACGGCAGCATCGCGTTCGAGAAGGTCTGCGACGGAAGAGTCTGGCGAGAACTGCGCGGAACGGTCGATGTCGAGGAGGAGGGCGCGGGTTCGCGAATCGTGATGGAGATGACGGGCCGTACCAAGAGCTTCGTGCCCGAGTTCACCATCAAGGGCCCGATGGACGACCAGATGAGCGGCATGGTCGACGCGCTGCGCGCCGCGCTGGCGAAGTGATTCAACCGACCGATCCGGCAACGACACGTCGGCAGGGGTCGTCGGGTCAGAGACCCCGACCGGAGGCGAGCAGTGGCGATCATCCAGGCGAGTGACGGAGTCCGGCTTCACGTGGAGCGCTACGGCGATGCCGGAGCGGGCGGCGTCCCGATCGTGTTCTCGTGCGCGTACTCGACCACGCATGCGAACTGGCTCGGTCAGGTCGATCCCCTGGTTGCCGCCGGTCACACGGTCGCGCTCTGGGACTATCGTGGGCATGGGCGATCAGAGGCGCCTCGGAGTTCCGACGCGTACACGATGGATCAGGTCGTGCGCGATCTCGGCAGCGTGCTCGACTGGCTCTCCCCGGACGAGCCGGGCGTGCTCGCGGGCCTGTCCTTCGGCGGCCTTGCCTCGCTCCACTTCGCGGTCGCGCATCCCGAGCGGGTGCGCGGGCTCGTGCTGGCCGCGAGCGGCCCCGGATTCAAGAACCCCGAGGCAGCAGCGGGCTGGAAGCAGCGGTCCGAGCGGACGGCCGAGATCATCGAGACGCGAGGTTTCGACGCGTTCGTGACCGGCAAGGCGGCGCCGACCTGTATCGGACGCAGACCCGACCTGCCCGCCGCGCGCGCTGCCGCCGAGGCCATCCTCGCGCAGGACCGGCACGGCGTCGCGGAGTTCGGACGGCGGGTCGCCGGCCTCGCACCCTCGGTGATCGACGATCTGGCGCGCATCGAGATCCCGGCGCTGGTGGTCGTCGGCGCCGAGGACGAGGCCTACAGCCGGGCCGCCGAGGTGATGGCCAGCAAACTGCCCAAGGCGCGTCTCGAGGTGGTCGCCGGGGCGGGCCACATCCTCAACATCGAAACGGCCGAGATCTTCGACGGCCTGGTGCTCGATTTCCTTCGCGGCCTGTCCGAGCCCGCATAGACGAGATCGATCCCGGGGCGCTCGCGCCCCCGGAGGCCCATCGCGGGAACGGCCGCGCAACCGGATCGGCCCGGCGGTGTTTCAAGGACCGAGCGGAGGTGGTCTTGTCGGAGCTGGATCCCGACGTCGAGAAGATGCTCGCGTTCCGGGCCGGCGACGACTCGGCATTCGACGAGTTGTACTCGAGGTGGGCGGGTCCGCTCCTGCGTTATCTGGAGCGAATGGTGGGTGACACGGGGACCGCCGAGGAGTTGCTGCAGGAAGCGTTCTTCCGCGTCCATCGCGCCCGGGCACGCTACGAGGCCCAGGCACGCTTCTCGACCTGGCTCTATCACATCGCCACCAACCTCGCGCTGAACGAACTGAAGCGTCCCCGCCGCCGGCACGTCCACGAATCCGACGACACGGCGGTGACCGGTGATTCGATGCCGCGGATAGACGACATCGTCGACTCGCGCCGCCGCGGCGCCGCAGTCGAACGGCTGCTCGACGGATTGCCCGAACGTCAGCGGATGGCGCTCTGGCTGGCGGCCGCGGAGGGGCACTCGTACGCAGAGGTGGCCACGATCCTCGACACGACCGAGAAGTCGGTCAAAGCACTGGTGCATCGCGGCCGCAGTGCGCTCGTGGCGGGGCTCGGTGCCGCGGGGGCCGTAGTCGCTTTGCCGCGCGGGCGGTCCCGTGCGGCGAACGCCGCGGATCCGACCCGATGACCGGGATGGGAGGAAGCCATGAAGCCCGACGATGAGCTCGCTCGCGAGACGGGGACGGAAATCGACGTGAGCCTGTCGGCGCTGCTCGATGGCGAACTCGATGCCACATCGGCGGCCGAGCTTCGCGCCCGACTCGTGGTCGATCCGGTCCTGGCCGAGCGCACCGCTCGATTCGGCGAGGTCGACGGGCAGATCCGGGGCCTCGCCGCAGAGGCGCCGGATGCCGATCGGCTCGCCCGACTGCGGGCCGCGCTGCAGATCCGCCTCGACGCCGAGCCCGACGGGGCAGCGCGCGAGGGCGGCACCGACTCGAGTCGAGGTCGCGCCCCGGTGCCGCGACCGCGTCGGGATCGCCGGTCGTGGCTGCGTACCGTCGCACCGTACGCCGCGCTGTTGGCCGCCGGGCTGGCCCTCTACTTTCTGGGCGGTTCGAGGGGGTTCCGGGGACTGCTTCGGCCCGAGCCCCGGATCGCCGAGATCGCGAGCCCCGCCCCGCTCGACGGCCCCGCGTCGCCCGCACCGGTTCGCGATGCGGGCTCCGCGGTCCTTGAATCCGGACGCACGGCGCGATCCACGGCCGCCGACACCGAGGTGCGGGCGCGATCGCGCGCGGACGTCGCGCCGGATTCGATCGATGCCTCGGGTGAGGATCCGGTGCTCGATTCGCTGAGCGACGAGGAACTGGCGGTGGCGCTGCAACTCGATGTGCTCGCCGATCTCGACGAGATCGAGAATCTCGAAGTGCTCGAACTTCTCGCACAGCTCGACGCGCCGGAGCCGCTGTGATCCGCGCGTGGCCCGCCGCCGGCGCGATCCGGTGTCCGCTCGCGCGATCGACGACTCGCATCGCGACCGCCATGCTGGCGCTGCTCGTTCTGTGGACATCGGGAGTCGGACTCGTCCGCGCCGAGTCGACGGATGCGAGCGTGGATGCGGTCGACGGCTCCGGCGATCCCGCCGATCGCACGGAGGCCGCGCGCGAGCAGCGGCGGATGGATCGCCAGGCCTGGCGCGAACTGTCACCGAAGGAGCGTCGGCAGCTTCGTGAACAGGCCCGGAACCGCTGGCGCCACGGCAGCCCGGGCGAGCGCGAAGCCATTCGAGAGGAATATCGGGATCTCGGTCTCAGACTGCGCGACGAACTCACTCCGCGCGAACGCAGGGAGCTGCGACGCCGGATCATGGCCGCCGAGCGACACCGGGTACTGTCGGGAATACCGGCGCCGAAGCTGGAGTTGTTGCGCGATCAACTGCGCGACATGACTCCGGCCGAGCGCCGCGCCGTGCGGGCCAGGATTCGCGACATGACGATCGAGGATCGACAGGCCCTGCGTGAGCGCATCGAGGCGTATCGCGACCTCGACGCCGCGAGCCAGCAGGAACTGCGCGACAGCCTGCACAAGCTGCTCGACCTCGGCGATGAAGAGCGACGTCGGATCGAAGAGAACGCCGAGCGCTGGCGCGCCTTGGGAGAGGAAGAGCGCGCCGCCCTGCGCGCGCAGATGGAGCGGCTGAGGGCGCTGCCTCCCGGACAACAGCAGCAGTTGCTGGATCGAGCGCTGAGCGAGGCCGAGGCGGACTCCGAGTGAGGCGGTGTCCTCGTGCGACGCGGCGTGCGGTGGACCTCACACCTGACGCACTCAGAATTCAGGAGTAGCCAGCCCTCTTTCCTGCGACCAGGCCGCCAGAGCCCTGAGACCACCCGCAAAGTGGCTCGCGTCGAAGCCCTCGCGCCGCATCAGCTCTGCGAGATGCCCGCTCTTCAGTCCGAACTCGCAGTAGAGCACGTAGCGTTTCGACCGGTCGAGGGATCGGTAGACGCGCAGCGCGCTCGCGAAGTCGAGGAACAGCGCAGCGGGATGATGCCAGCCCTGGAAGGCTGCCTTCGATCGCAGATCGAGCACCACCGCGTCGTCGGGCACGTGATCGATCTGTACGTCGAGGCTGTCGAGGCTCGATAGGTCGAGGGTTCGCAGATCGAAGACACTGCGCTCGGCGATCGCCCGCTCGAGCAGGCCCGGATCCATCTTCGATTCTTCACGCTCGATCTGCGCGAGCGTCGAGCGCGTCGCGGGTTTGCTCGGAACCATTGCGCAGTACTCACCGACCTGTGCAGACAGGTCATGGGTGCCGACTCGTCGGGACAGCTCGATGATCTCGTGCTTGTTGAAACCGATCAGCGGTCGCAGGATGGGCAGCGCCGTGGCGGCGGAGATCACCGCGAGGTTCGGAAGTGTCTGGGAGGAAACCTGGCCGACCGCATCCCCCATCACGATCGCGTGGGCTTCACGCTCGGTCGCGACCGCCTCGGCGGCGCGCACCATCAGGCGCTTCAGCACGATCTGCCAGAACCGCGTGGTGACGTTGGCCTGGAGGTCGCGCGTGACTTCGTCGAAGTCGATCGCGTGCAGATGCGGGCGGGTGCCATACGACCAGCGATCGGCGATCACCTTGGCGACTGCGAGAGTCTCGATCTGGTGCTGCCGCCCGCCGAGATTGCAGAACACATAGTCGAGGGCGACACCGCGCTTCATCATCAGCCAGCTGGCGACGGGCGAGTCGAATCCACCGCTGATCAACGACACCGCGCGGCCTTCGCAGCCGAGGGGGAGTCCGGCCGATCCCGCGGTACTCTGCTCGAACAGGTATGCGCTGTGCGACATGATTTCGAGCGAGGCGGTCACTTCGGGGTCGTCGAGGGAGACGCTCTTCGCGCCGGGGAGCAGCGCAGTCCCGAGGCTCCGCTGCACCTCGCCGGATCGGACCGCGATCTTGTCGCGATCTCCGACCCGCCGGGCTCGCACAGCGAACCGCCGGCCGCGCACGCTTTCCCGGAAGATTGCCTCCGAGGAAGCCACGAGATCATCGAGCCCCTGCCAGTGGATCTCTTCGACGGCGGCCAGCGACTGCACGCCGAACACTCGACGAAGCGCCGAGACCGCCCGGTCGGCATCTGCCCGATCGACCGTCACGAAGATCCGATTGTGGGTCCGCACGACGTGGTGGGTGATCGCCTCGCTGCGCAGCGCGTCCTTCAAGTTGCGCACCATGCGCTCGAGAAAACGCTTGCGGGTGGCATCCGCCTTCGTGGCGATGTCGCCGCTGAATCGAAGCAGCAGCAGCCGCTCGTCGTCCGTTCTGACGGGATTGCTCTTGGCCACTGCCGAAACCGATCCGTTGGGAGCCCGGCGCGTGATCGACCGGTGGGAAAAACTGAAGAGGTGCGGAGCCTGGTGGGTCAGCTCCGGAAGCGACGGAGAGGAACGAACGTCATCGCGTAGCAGATGGCGGCCCCGATGAAGAAGCCATGGTAGACCACGACTCGCCCGGTCTCCCTCCCGGCGAGCAGCCACTCGAGTCCAGCACCGACGGCAAGAGGGGACAGGCTCGCGAGCAGGCTGGTCACGACGGCTGCGATCACGAGAGTGCGGGCCGGCGCATCTGGCGGGGCAAGCCCGAACAGGACGTGGGTATCCGCCACGCCGAAACCCGCATTGAGGATGGAGAATGTGAAAAAGAATGCGATCAGTCCGAGCAGGGTCGGGACTGTGGCGTGGTCGACGAAGACCAGCCCGCCGATCAGGAGCGCTCCAGCCAGCGCGGTGGCGCGAAAGACCGGTGCCGAACCGACGCGATCGACCGCGAGGCCCCATGGATAGAGGGAAGCCAGTCCACCGGCGAACGATGCGACGGTCGTATAGAGAACCTCCGCGTCGGTGAACCCGACTTCGCGGCGCATCATCACGATCAGGAAGGTGATGACGCTGTTTCGGATCGACGCCGCGAACCCGACGCCCAGCAGGTACTGTCGGAGGCGCGGTTCGTGGCGGAGCAGCGCGATCGCCTCGCGGGCCCTTATCCGCTGGCCCGTACGCTCATTGCGCTCCGGCATGCGGCGAATCATCAGAATGCGCAGGAGCCCGCACCCCCACGCCACGGCGAAGAGCGGACCGTACGAATCCGGTGATTCGCGCAGCCACAGGCTGGCTCCCAGGTAGTAGACGATCAGGGCAAGGTGCCAGCTCGATCTCAGTGCGCCAAAGAAGCGGCCGATCCGCTCGGCTTCGACATAGCTGCGCAGCATCGGAAACCAGACGGTCTCCGCCACCCTGACTGCCGCGGTGACCCCGACGAGACTCATCATCGCGACGGCGACTGCGCGCTCTGTTTCCCCCCGGAGCGATTGGTCGAGCAGCATCGGAAATAGGAGCAAAGGCGCGGCGGCCAGCAAGGCCACCACCTGGCCGGCGATCAGGATCGTCCGTTTCGAAAGCACCGAGACCACACGCAGCGCCGGCAACCGAAGCAGATCCATGGCACCGAGCCCGCTCTGGATTCCGAGCATGGCCTCGCTGGCCCCGAGACTGACGAGGGCCAGTGTGGGAAGGTGCTGGGTGAAGACCAGGCTGAACGTCATGCCGAGCGGATGGCTCGAAATGGCGATCCGCCGACCGCGACGCCGGGCTTCCTCGTCGAGGGGTGGGGCGATCGGTTCGATGGGTCCGTCGGGCGTGGTCATCGACTGACCGGCTCCGTTCACGCGGGATTCGCGGGCGGCATTGTGGGGAAGCAGTCGTGGTCACGCCCGATCTGGAAGCCGGCCCGATCGGGCGGATCGCAGTCCCGACCGGTGCCGCGCAACCGACTGATCTGGAGTTCATCCGACCCTGCGGACGACCGCCGAACGACCGGTGCGGACCGGGGTCGATTCCACATTGTCGAGTACCTGGCTCACAATCGTGAAGAAAGACAACGTCTCAACGCTTGCGGTCACCCGCAGGAATCCCCATTATTGCGCGCGTCGCAGGGCCAATCGCCTCCCCGGTGCTCGCTGTCGCGGGTGCTCTCGAGGTCGACTCGGCGAGTCCGTTGCTCAATCGGGCGTCGCCACGCAAAGGAATCCAGTACCCATGAACCGAGAAACATTTTCTCAACCGAACCCGATCTTGAGTGGGCTCGCGCTGAGCGTCGCCGCAGTAATGATGATCGGACTGTCCGGCTGCGCGTCGAGCAAAGACAAGGAAGTATCGGACACCGTAGCGGGAAGTGAATTCAGTGATGCCGGCGCAACCGCCGGAAGCAGCAGCAGCGACAATGACGACGTCGAGTGGGCGGGCATCGCGCCGGTGTTCTTCGACTTCGACAAGTCCGACATCCGATCGGATGCAGTCCCGACACTTCGCGGTGCCTCGTCGAAGCTGAAAGAGGGCGGCATGAAGATCGTGATCTCGGGTCACACCGACAATCGCGGCAGCGAAGAGTACAACCTGGCCCTCGGGGAGCGCCGCGCTGCTTCGGTTCGCCGCTATCTGGCCAACCTCGGTGTTGCGATGGATCAGATGACGATCGTCAGCTACGGCAAGCTGCGACCCGCCGCACAGGGAAACAACGAGGAAGCGTGGGCTCTGAACCGTCGAGCCAACTTCGACCTCGCCCAGTAGTCCAACTCGGCTGATCGAATCGTCCGATTCGATCTCCGAATTTCTCGAAGTTCGAGGGCGGAACCGCGGAAGCGGTTCCGCCCTTCGTTTTGGAGCTGATCGGATCGCGACTGGACCCCGATGGCGACCCTCCCCGCCGCGGTGATATCGTGCAATTTCGTTCTCCCCCTCTGGATTCGATCGAACAGGAGCCCCCATGCCCGTACACGGCGGCAAACTCGCGGCCCGTGCCCTGAAGAAGGCCGGCGTGGAAGTTCTCTTCACGTTGTCCGGTGGGCACATCATGGCGCTCTACGATGGCTGCATCGATGAGGGGATTCGCATCATCGACGTGCGCCACGAGCAGGCGGCGGTTCATGCCGCCGATTCATGGGCACGCTGCAATCCGGGCAAGATCGGCGTCGC
>JANOFF010000105.1:0-3701 GCA_031413515.1 bacterium | reverse complement strand
GGGTCGGTCGGGGCGGGGAGCAGAGGGGCTGGCGAGGGAGTGGGCTTCGACCGAGCCAGCCCCTCTGCTCCCCGCCCCGACCGACCCCGGACCCGGCTACGCGGCCTTCCGTCCGGGGGTGAATGTGCAATCCATGTGCTTGATGCCGTGGATGAAGTTCGACGCCAGGCGCTCGGGCTGGCCGGTCACCTGCAGATCGGGCATGCGTCGGAACAGCTCGTCGAAGAACACCCGGATCTCGCGCCGCGCCAGGTTCGCGCCGAGACAGAAGTGCGGGCCGGGGCCACCGAACCCGACGTGCTCGTTCGGCGTACGGCGCAGATCGAACTTGAACGGCTCGTCGAAGACGAGTTCATCTCGATTGCCCGACGAGTAGAACAACACGACCTTCTCGCCGGCATCGAGCTTCTGCCCACCGAGCACGGTGGGCTGCATCGTGGTGCGCCGCATGAAGATCACCGGCGAGGCCCAGCGCACGATCTCCTCGATCGCGGTCGGCGCCACGCCGGCGAAGTCGGACCGCCAGATCGCCCGTTGCTCGGGGTAGTCGCACAGCGCCTTCATGCCGTGGTTGATCGCGTTGCGGGTGGTCTCGTTTCCGGCGACCACGAGCAGGATGAAGAACGAGGCCATCTCGGCCTCGGACAGCTTCTCGCCGTCGATCTCCGCGTGGACGAGCGCCGACGTCATGTCGTCGGTCGGATTCTTCAACCGGTGGGCCCGCAGATCGTTCATCAGATCGCGCAGCTCAGTGCCGGCGGTGATCAGCGCCGTCACGATGTTGCCGATGTCGGTCACGTATTCGGGGTCGCCCGCGCCGAGAATCACGTTGGTGCGATCGAACACGAAGCCGTGCTGGCTCTCGGGGATTCCCATCATCTCGCAGATGATCCGGATCGGGAAAGGCGACGACAGGTCCGTGACGAAATCGCACTCGCCCCGCTCGATGACGCGATCGACCGCCCAGCTGGCCGCCCGCGCGACGTCTGCATCCATTCCCTTGAGGCGGCGCGGCGTGAAGCCGCTGCTCACGAGCTTGCGGAGTCGCACGTGGTCCGGGTCGTCCTTGTTGATCATGCCCCCGAAGAAGTCGAGGAACATCGGCGGCATGTCGGGGATCGACGTCGCACCCCGCGCCGACGAGTAGATCTGCGGATTGCGGCTCGCCTCGAGGATGTCCGCCTGACGCGTCACCGCCCAGTAGCCGGGGCCCGGTTCGACGATGCCGAGGGTGTCTCCCTCTTTGTAGAAGGACATCGGTCGCTCGCGGCGCAGCGTGAGGAATGCGCCCTCGCGCTCTTCCCACGGTCGCATCCAGAACTGGGGCGTCGACAGATCGATCTCGTCCACTCCGAGCACGCACTTCGGCACGAATCTTCCGGGCTGCATGAATCTCGCTCCTCGCGAATCGTTGACGGGTTCCGGTGGGCGCGACCGGGCGACCGGGGTCGCCGCGTAGGGCGATAGCAAAGGCGACTCGCCGTGGCGAGTTTGCGGCGAGCAGACCCGTGTCAGGGACGGGCCGGACCGATGGGCTCGACCTGCCACGCGGTGCGACTGCCCGGGACCACCTGTTCGACCAGGAAGTCGTCGATCGCCCACGCGATCAATGAATTGCCACGGGGCGTCGGATGGCAGTGGTCATAGAAGAGCGGGCCGCCGCCCGCCCGCTTCGCCGCCCGGAGCATCGGCAGAAGATCCAGCGAGGGCACGCCGAGGGCCGCGAGCTCCTTGGTGAGTTGTCGCTGCGGGGCATCGAATACCCCCAGCGCCTCGACCTGCTCGCGCACCGGAAACATCACGACCGCCAGGCGGAAGTCGTGCTCGTGCGAGAGCGCGACGAGTTCGCGGAACCGCGGCCGGAGGTGGTCCCAGATCATCGGACTGAACGCCCCGCCCCAATCGTGGATGTTCGTCCGGGCGAGGCGCAGGAAGGCGGCGTCCTCGAGCCCCGATTCAGGAGGCCAGGCGGCCGCGAGAGATTCGTCCCAGGCCGCCAGATCGACCCACTCACCCTCCGCGTCGCCGAGCCACATGCGAAGAGCGCCGACTCCCGACGCGTAGGCGTCGGCGAGATGTCGCAGCAGGATGCTGCGATCGAACGGCGGTGCCAGTTCGACGATTTGCACACCCGGCGATGGCTGGAAATCGTTCAGATAGAAGTTGAGCACGACGACGTCGGGCTCGATCGAGAGGCCGGTCTCGAGCAGGATCGCGGTCTCGTGGTCGAGCCCGATGGCGCCGACGCCGGCGTTGACGGTCTCCCATTCGCGACCCGCAGCGATCGCGCGCGCCTCGACGATCCGGACGAAGGTCTGATCCTCGTCCAGGGAGTCGCCGAAGGTGATCGAGTCGCCGAGGAACAGGATCCGCACACCGCGCTTCGGCCCGATCTCGCGGTTCCGATAGCCGAGCGAGTTGGTCTCGATCTCGATCCGCCGGTGACTGAGCGCGTGATCTTCGATCGTGACGTGGGTATGGGCGCGCAGCCTCCGACCGGTCGGCGTCTCGACGTAGAGGCTGCCGACGGCTTCCTCGGGATGGCTCGGAACGTGTGCGACGAGGGCCCGTTCGCCCTCGGCGGTGCGCCGCTGCTCATGCTCGACGCGCGAGATCCGCACGACCTGGGGTGCTGGCAGCAGGAAGCGCGCCCCGACCTCGGCGATCGTCAAGCCGAGTGCGCTCGCTGCCAGCAACAGCGCGATGCGCAGTCCGGGACGATCGCCCTTCTGATGCAACTTCCGCTGTGACATTGGCGTCGCCCACCATACCAACGGCCCGTGGCAGCGGCGAACCGGCGGCAGGGATCGAGCCGAGACCTCGTATGGTATGGTCGCCGCCGCTCGATCGGAGCCCCATCTGCCCACGCAACGCATCGCTCACAGCTTTCGCCGCCTGATCGGTCGGATGATCGGATCGGCGTTGATCAGCGTGCTCGTCGCGATCGCCAGTGGTTGTGTGCATGAAACGCAACCCCCCGCAATGCTTCGTGGAGAAGTCACGCGCGAACATGCGCTCTACTTCGTACGGGAATGCACCACCGGGCGCCGTTTTGAGTTGAAGTTGAATGCGCACGCCGAGGTGCTGCTGGAGCGCCATGTCGGCGAGGCCCGACGCGAGACCCCCGGCCCGGTCCTGGTCGAACTCGGCGGCAAGATCCTGCCCGCGACCACGTCGACGAAGGCCGATGCGATCTTCGACGTGCACTCGCAATACGCGGTGCGCCCGGGCGCCTGCGAGTAGCCGCGACCCCGCAGCGGCTACGGGGATCCAGGCCGGGCCGCGGCGCGCTCGTCCCGCTCTGCACGGACCGGCGCCGGCACGCGCATCTCGCGACGCCAGGTTTCGACGGCCGCACGACTGCGCGCGACGAGATCCGGGTGGTGGGCCGACACGTCCACCTGCTCATCGGGATCGTCGTCGATCGCGAACAACTGCTCGAGCCCGCGCTCGGGCAGCCAGACATAACGCCAACCTGGCGCTCGCAGGAAGAAGCCCTCTTCGTCGCGCACCGTCGGTCCGCTGTCGGCGCTCGGCCGCCCATCCGGCGGTCCGGCCCACTGGTCGCTCCGCAGCTGCTCCATGCCGGCGATCAGATGCTCGCGATCGGGCGCCGCACCGCCTTCGAGGAGATCGCGCAGGTTCACCCCCGTGCGACCGCTCGGAGGGACGAGCGATCCACCCTCTCGCACTCCCGCGAA
>JANOFF010000104.1:0-69108 GCA_031413515.1 bacterium | reverse complement strand
GCGGATCGACATCGCCTCTCCGTGTATACGGCGGTGCAGCTGAAAGGGACGCGGCGATCGGACGGCGCGCCCGGCAGCGCGCCAGCGTAGCGGCCCAGCGGGCGCTCCGAGCATCGAAGCGCGTCGCGCTGCGCGATCGCGATCTCGAGCCGTCGCGATCAGAACCGATCAGCGGGCCAGAACACGAAGCCATCCGGTGGCAGGATCCTGCGCAGGAAAGCCGGCTCGTTCTCGTCAGGCAACAGTTCGACGTCCAGCCGGGCCGCCAGCGCATGCAGGTTCAGGCAGCGGATCAGCCCCGAATCGTCATCCACCGGTTGCGACCCCACACCCTCATGCTCGAGGCTGACCGTCAGCCCGATGTCGTCGAAGGTCGACATCACGGCGAACGAGCGGATCTCGCTCGAACTGCGTCCGGCGCGTGCCAGCGGATCTTCGCTACGCGGGGTGAGAAGCGTCGAGACCAGCTGAGCGAGGGCCACCGAACCGTCCTCGAAGCGGCCGACCTCGGTGATCGTCAGTCCTTCGTCGAGCAGCGCGGCGCGTGCGTATGCGACTGCCAGACCACCGCGGCGCGCGACCAGGAATTCTTCTTCGGGATTTCCGGCCAGTCGAAGGCTGGCGTCCCAGAGTGCATCGTCGCGGATCACCGTCCCACTGCGCGACCCCGAGTAGGCGTTGTGGATTGCCTTCACGGCCGAGAGCGCGCGATCGCGTTGCGGCTCGAGTTCGCCGATCTCGATCTCGCTGATCTCGCCCGCGCGCGCACGGGCCGGGCGCTTCCCGTGCGAGCGACGCAGGATGCTGCGCTGTCCGCGCCACGCATTCCAGCCCAGTCGGCGGAACAGCCGTGATGTGCCCGAGAAGACCAGGGAGAGCTCCATGCCACGTTCCCGCATGGCGGTCGCCGCGCGCTCGACGAGATTCGACGCGACGCCCCGAGCGCGAAAATCGGGCCGCGTGAAGAGTGGACCGATCCCGCCCGTCGGAATGCCGTGCCCCAGGATGCGCAGTCGCCGCGGATGGATCTGCACCGCCGCGACGACTTCCCCGCGATCGACCGCGACCCACACGTTGTGCTCGCGGAACTCGGGATCGAGCTGCATGTGACGGCGGAAAGCGTCGGGACCATGCCAGCCATTGGGCGCGTCCCAGCCCGACAGCAGCCGCAGGACCGCCTCGACCTCGCCCGCCTCGAGGGTGCGAATCTCCATGACGAACGGACTATACGGAGGTTCGATGGCACGACTGGAGCGCGAACCCGTCCGGGCCGGCGACCGCATGACCGGATCGGTTGCGACCGGATTGAAAGCTTGCCGATCGATTGCACATCCCGAGCGACGCTGACGGCTATCGTCCGGCGCATCCGCTGCGCAAAACGAGGAGTCGGACCGTGAGCGACCAGCCGAAGTCCTTCCAGCTCTCCCGCGCCATCCACGACTATCTGCTGGCGCATGGTGGACGTCCGGACGCCATCGGCGCCGCGCTGATCGAGGAGACACGCTCGCTCGGCGGGGTTTCGATCATGCAGATCGCCCCCGAACAGGGTGCATTCATGGGCCTGCTGGCCCGGGCGATCGGAGCGCGGCGCGCGATCGAAGTCGGCACGTTCACGGGATTCTCCGCACTCTGCATCGCGCGAGCGCTTCCCGAGGACGACGGCCAGCTGATCTGCTGCGACGTGAGCGACGAGTGGACGCGCATCGGGCGCCCTTTCTGGGAGAGGGCCGGCGTCGCCGATCGGATCGATCTCCGGATCGCCCCGGCGATCGAGACCCTCCGGGCGATCCGTGAGGACGGCGCCTTCGATCTCGGATTCATCGATGCCGACAAGCCGAGCTACCGCGCGTACGCGGAGGAGCTGATCCGCCTGATCCGCCCGGGCGGGCTGATCCTCGTCGACAACGTATTGTGGCAGGGCACAGTGGTGGATCCCGCCGCCGAGGGCGAAAACGTCGAAGCGATCCGGGCCTTCAACGACTGGGCGGCGGCCGACCCACGCGTCGAGTGCGTGATGCTCGCGATCTCGGATGGGCTCACGCTCCTGCGTGTACGTTGAGCGGTTGCGGTCGCGTCAGTCGCGCAGCCCGTCGAGGCACGCGGCGAAGTCGGCGGCGTCGTGGGCCGTGGCATCGATCTCATCGAGCCGGGCCCGTGCAGCGTGCAGCATGTGGCGGGGTGCGCGCAGGGCGGTGCCTTCGTCCGCGTAGCGTCCATCGCCGAGAAGAGGATGACCGAGGTGCGCGAGGCTCGCGCGGATCTGGTGCAGGAAACCCGTCGTCGGCCGCACCTCGACCAGGGTTGCGTCGCGCAGCGCTTCAACGGGGCGCACGCTCTGCTGGATCACGCGTGCGCGCCCGCGGCGGATCTCGTCCTCGCTGGCGACGCGCACGAATGCCGGACGGTGCCGCGCCACCACCAGCGGGAGCTCCATCACGAGTCCACCACCGATCGGATCGAAGCGCCCCGCGACGATTGCGCGGTAGGTCTTCTCGACCCGGTGGGCCTGGAAGGCTTCGCGGATCCTTCGCCACGCAACCTGTTCGGTCGCGATCAGCAGCACACCCGAGGTATCGACATCGAGCCGATGCACGACGCCACTGCGGAGCCCACCCTCGCCCACGCCGTGGATCTCGGGATGCCGGGCCGCGACGTGACCGAGCACCGTCCCGGCCTCGCCGTCGCGAAGCGGGTGGACGGGCATTCCGGCGGGCTTGTCGACGGCCAGCCATCCGGGACCGCTGGCGAGCACGCGCGGCCCCGTATCCATCGGCTCTGGCCGAACGAGCTGATCGGCCGGGGCGCGCCAGGCCGTCACTTCGAGGGCACCGGAACCGGGGCTCGGGATGCCCTTGTCCGAGAGACCGAGCAGGCGGCCATCCAGGCGGATCGCCTCGCTGGCGAGCAGACGGCGGATCTGGGCTCGGGAGAGTTCGAGTTCGGCGGCCAGCAGCACGTCGAGACGCACGCCCAGGTGGCGCGCGCTCAATCGGATCAGCCGGGATGCCGGCCGGTCGACTTCGGACTCGGAAGCAAAGGGCGATTCGGGCATCGGGGGGGGCGGCAGTCTAGCGGCAGCTCGCCAGAGACGCGGATCCAATGCCGAATGCAGGCGCTCGCCGTGCTCGACAGGCGCGACGGCGCTCGGGTAACCTGAGCGTTCTCCGATCCTGAATGGCAGCCTGATTCCATCCACCCGCGCCCCAGGGGTGCCAAGGGCTGCGCGTCCGGAGGCCGCCTCGGCCGCACCGCACGCTCACCGGGAGGAGTCGGGTCGAATCGATGAAGACAGCGGTTGCGAGCGGCCAGCACATCTCGGTGATGGACACGACGCTGCGCGACGGCGAACAGACGCCCGATGTGTCGTACACACCCGTCGAAAAGCTCCAGCTCGCGCGACTGCTGCTGCTCGACGTCGAAGTGGACCGGATCGAGATCGCCTCGACTCGCGTCTCGGATGGCGAGCGCGAGGCCGCCCAGATGATCACCAGCTGGGCGCGCGTTGCCCGCGTGATCCAGCGCGTCGAGATGCTCGGCTACTGCGACGGCAAGGTCTCGGTCGACTGGATCGCCTCGGCGGGTGGCAAGGTGATGAACCTGCTCACCAAGGGCTCGGAGAAGCACTGCCGCTCGCAGCTCGGGCTCTCACCCGAGGAGCATCGAGCGCGCATCGAGGAGACGATCCGCTACGCGCGGCGCAAGCGGCTCACCGTCAACGTCTATCTCGAGGATTGGTCGAACGGTGTCCGCGAATCCTTCGACTATGTGTTCGCGATGGTCCAGCTCCTGCGCGAACTGCGCGTCGCGCGTGTCTACCTGCCGGACACCCTCGGTGTCCTCTCACCCGAGACCGTGACCCGCTACGTGGGGTTGATGGTGGAGACCTGGCCCAACGTCGATTTCGAGTATCACGGCCACAACGACTACGGACTCGCCACCGCCAACTGCCTCGCAGCCGTGGAAGCCGGTGCCCGCGGCGTGCATACCAGCGTCAACGGCATGGGAGAGCGCGCCGGCAACTCGTCGCTCACCGAGGTGGTCACGGCAATCCACGACCACACCGAGTGCCGCACGGCGATTTCCGAGTCGCGCCTCTCCGCGATTTCACGAATGGTGGCCACGTTCAGCGGCAAGGAGGTCGCCAGCAACGCGCCGATCGTCGGTCGGGACGTGTTCACGCAGACCGCAGGCATCCACGCAGACGGCGACGCGAAGGGTGACCTGTATGCGAGCAGACTTGCTCCGGCGCGTTTCGGCCGCGCCCGGCGCTACGCGCTCGGCAAGCTCTCCGGCAAGGCGTCGCTCGAGGCAAACCTGGTCCGGCTGGGCATCCAGCTCCCGCCTGAGGGTCGCGATCTCGTCCTGCGGCGGATCATCGAACTCGGCGACAAGAAACACGTCGTGTCTCCCGAGGACCTTCCCTACATCATCGCCGATGTGCTCAAGACGCCGGCCGACCAGCTCTTCCGTGTGACCCATTACCGTGTCACGGTCGGTACCGGGGAAGCGCCGGTGGCAGAAGTGACCCTGACCCACCTCGGCAACGTCGAGAAAGCGGAGGCCACCGGTGACGGTGGCTATGACGCGTTCATGAACGCGCTCAAGAAGGTCGCGAAGCGCTTCGATCTCGAACTCCCGATGCTGACCGACTTCAAAGTGCGGATCCCGCCGGGTGGCCGCACGACGGCCCTCGTCGAGACCATGGTCTCGTGGCGGCGCGAGACCACACCAGGCCTCGCCGGTGAAGGGTCGAGCGAGACCTTCTCCACCATGGGCGTCGACTCGGACCAGCTCACCGCGGCGGTGATCGCCACCGAGAAGATGCTGAACGCGCTGGTGGCGCGATCCCCCGGCACGACTTCCCGCCCGCCCCGCACCCGGTCGCGAAAGACCGCGCGCAAGAGCCGATCCGAATGAACGGCCGGCGCCGTCAGCGCCTTCTGTACACCTTGATCGGCATCCTCCTGCTGAGCGTCGGTCACGCGCTCGGCTGTGCGACGGCGGAGACGAAGAAGCTCGAGGCCCAGTACGGTCCGAGCGAGAGCGTGCTCGAGGTGGTGTCGGTGCTGCGGCGACACGTGCCGGACGACACGTACCGCTTCCTTCCGGCAACCGACTTCACGGGACGCAACGTGTATCGATCCACATTGCTTCGTCTCGAGAGCATCGAGAGGATCCACGCCGATTCACTTCGCAGTGGATACATGGACGGGGTGATCGCGTTCTCGAAGGCACGCGCCCTAGAGCGCCTGCGCGGCTTCGACCTTGCCGCAGATCACTATCGCGAAGCCGCGCGGATCGATCCCGCACTTCGCGAAGAAGCGCTGCGGAGCGCGCGGGTATGCGACGACATCGTCGAGGCGCTTGCCGTGGGGATCGACGTGATCGATCCAATGGCGTTCGCGGACGATCCCATCGGTCCCGAAGAGCTGCCCACGCAGGATCCGGAGTCGGTCGCCGCCGGGCTCGACGAGCGGATCGCCCTGCTCTCGTTCGTCCTCGATGCACAGACCGACACCCACTACGCGTCGGTGATCCGCGAGGAGATCGAACGAGCAGACCAGACCCGGGCCGCGTGGTTCGAACGACAGCGCTACGAACTCGCCGACGGTCAGATCCGGGCCGTGTCGGAATCGCAGAGATTGGTGACGCGACACGCGGCAAGCAAGTACCGGCTCCAGCACACCCTTCGCCTCGCCAATCTGTACGACGACCTCGCACGCGAGTACGTCAACGCGGTGCCACCGGAGAGTCTGAGGTTCGATCCGGCGCGCTTCCAGGATCTAGTCGACCCGGCGACGCATCTCTACGAGTCGGTCGCTTCGCAGGACGGCGCGCCCGAAAAGCTCGAAGCCTCCCGACGTCTCGAGGCCTTCCTCGCCTTCACGCTGCTGGTGGATCGTGACCAGTTCACCTACTGACCGAACTGGTCGCACCGATCTGTGTCGGCTGGCGTTCAGCCTGCTGATCGCCGTCGCAGTCTCCATCTCGAGTGGTTGCGCGAAGTCGCCACCGCCCCCTGGCTCCAGGCTTCTGCAGCCACTGGCTCGAGTCGTGCCCTGGAACCCGAGTCCCGCAGATCGGGCTGCCGCGCGCGCCGCGGCCGCCGCGCTGAGCGGCGATCGCGCTTCGCTCGACGCCCAGGTCGCGGTGATCCACTCTGCGGAGCCGTTCGAGAAGGGGAGCGATCTCGATGTGCTCGCCGACGATCTTCGCAACTCGACGATCGACGACGCGCGCGAGTATCGTTCCGCCAGCGAGCGCCTGACTCGAGGATTCGGCACGGACCCTGCCGTCGAGGCGCGGCTCGACCAGGCGATCGCCGATGATCCGATCAAGCTGGCGTGGCAGAGGCGTCGGGATACCTGGGAGGTCTACTGGGCGAGGACCTTCAATGCCGCCTCGCAACCGATCGGACAGTCGCTGTACAGCGGCCTGACGCTAGCCCCGCTGACGATCGCAACCAGTGCCGCGCAGTACCTCGCGAGCTTCTCGAACGACGAGCCGCTTTCCACCACCGATCGCCAGGCACTGGTGCTGCGACGCGAATACGTGGCCCGCAACCCGGACGCGGAGGACGCGGCCGATGTCCTTCGGCAGATCGAGGGTGCCGAGAGGAAGCTCGCGAAGACCATGCAGAAGCGGCGGCTCCGGGAAGCCCGCTTCGCGAGCGACTCGGGCAACGATCGCATCGCGATCCTGGAGGCCGAGCGCGCCCTCGCGTGGGGCCCCAGCAGCGCGGCAGAGGAGATCCGGGACTCGGCGCGTGAGCGGGTGGAACGCGTGACGATGCTCGAGACCAGGTCCCTCGGCGCGGCGCCGGTGCTCGATCCGGTGGATGCCGACACGCACCGACTGGCCCTCGAACTGCTCAACACCTCCGCAACGGGAACACCGCTCTCCGACGCGACACTGCGGAGACTGCGTGCATACCGCGAGGGTCGGGGCAGCGATGAGGCCCAGTTCATGTTCGCGCTGGCCCAGAAGGAATCAGGCTTCGAGGACGAGAGCTGGCACACACTGACGGAACTTGCGAAGCGCGACCCCGAGAAGTGGCCGATGGTGCGTCATGCGCGTCACCTCATCAGAGATCCATGGCAGCATCCCTACAAGGCCTATGGCGACATGCGCGCGAAGAAGCGCGATGACGAGATCCGCTGGCGACTGCTGTCCGACCATGCAAACGGCACCCGCTATCCGAATCTGCCGAAGCCCGTCGCCTACACGCTCGAGGCGCCGGGAATCGCGAGCGCGATCGTGACCAGTCCGCTCCGCATGGTCTTCGGTCGCTGGAAGAAGGGCCCGGACTTCCACCGCTCGACGGCGATGCTCGGATACCGGTATCTCGCACTCGAGCCCGACGGCGAGCACGATCGCGAGGTCATGGAATGGCTTTTCGAATACGAAAAGAGCCGCGACAACCATCCGGCCGCGCTGCGACTCGCGGATTTCCTGCCGGATATCGATCCTGAAGAGCGCGACCAACTCGCCGAGCAGTCGTCGACCCTCGCCCTCGAAGCGGCGGAGCGCTTTCGACGACCCGATCGTCGCCAGCAGGTGCTCCACCAGACGTCCACCGAGTTTCCCGACACGGAATCAGGAACCGAGGCCGGCAAACGGGTGCGCTGGGAACTCGAGCACCTGACCGAGCAGCGCATCAGCATCACCCGGGGCTTCCTGAAGGAGAACCCTCGCGTCGCAGGAGTGAACGGTCTCGGCATCCAGCCCGAGCTGATCAACGGTGATCTCGCAGACGGCGAATTGCATCCCACCGGCGTGACGCTGCTCGGCGGCCGACAGCTGCGGTTCCATCTCATCCCCGCAAGCGGGGACGCAGAAGACGAGCCCATACAGATCGACAAGACGGTCTCGAAGCAGCGGCTTTCCCAGCTCGCTTCCGTGCTCGATGAGACGACGCGACGTAATCAGCTGATCGACACCGACGATGCGCTGGCCCCGGACGCCGGTCGCGATCGCTATCTCGAACGTGCACGGCTCGGGCTCGTCGACGAGCCCGACATGCGACCCGCCTCACAGTCCAACTACGTGTACAAGAGCATGCGCGAGCGGTACGGAGTGGTGCGCGGCCGCGAATCCGTGCTGCCCTTCGACCTCGTCTTCCAGGGCAGCATCGCGGACTTCCAGCTCGGTGCGTTTCCGCGGTGGCGAAAGCCCAAGGAGACGCCGGACGCATTCCTCTATCGCTGAGCGCCGACACCGATTCGACCCCGCGACCTCCGCCACCATGCGACAGGGTTTCCGAGGAACTCATCATGACCGCTCCGTTCTGGACCGAGATCGAGCCGATCCCCTTCGAGGGACCTGACAGCGAGAGTGAACTTGCCTTCCGCTGGTACGACGCGGAGCGCGTCGTGGCAGGGCGACGCATGGCCGATCATCTGCGTTTCGCGGTCTGCTACTGGCACTCGTTCTGCTGGCCCGGCAACGACGTATTCGGCGAGGGCACGTTCGATCGACCCTGGCTCGCAGCAGACGTCGACGCGGTCCGGGCTGCCGAGCACAAGACCGACGTGGCGTTCGAGTTTTTCAGCAAGCTCGGTGTGCCGTTCTTCTGCTTCCATGATCGCGACATCGCTCCAGAAGCCGACACGTTTCGCGAGACCTGCCGGATCTTCGATCGACTCGTGGATCGCCTCGCGAGACGGATGGAGGAAACCGGAGTCGCACTGCTCTGGGGCACCGCCAACCTGTTCGGGCATCCGCGCTACGCGGCCGGAGCCGCGACCAACCCCGACCCCGATGTCTTCCGACACGCGGCCGCGCAGGTGAAGCACTGCCTCGAGGCAACACACCGACTCGGCGGTGCCAACTACGTGCTCTGGGGTGGACGAGAGGGCTACGAGACACTGCTCAATACCGACCTGGCTCGCGAGGCCGATCAGCTGGGACGCTTCATGCAGCTGGTCGTCGAGCACAAGCACCGGATCGGCTTCGAGGGCACGATCCTGATCGAGCCGAAACCCCATGAACCGACCAAGCACCAGTACGATCACGACGTCGCCCACGTTCTGGCCTTCCTGCAACGCTACGGCCTCGAGCGCGAGATCAAGGTGAACGTCGAGGTCAATCACGCGACCCTCGCCGGACACAGCTTCCATCACGAGGTCGCCTACGCGATCGCGAACGGCATCTTCGGCAGCGTCGACGCCAACCGCGGCGACCCGCAGAACGGGTGGGATACCGACCAGTTCCCGAACGACATCGGCGAGATCGCACTCGCGATGTACGAGATCCTGCGAGCGGGCGGACTGACCACCGGCGGTTTCAACTTCGATGCGAAGCTCCGCCGTCAGAGCATCGACACGCCGGACCTCTTCCACGCGCACGTGGGCGGCATGGACACGATCGCGCGTGCACTGGTCGTCGCGAATGCTCTGATCGAAGACGACACGCTTCGCTCGTTCGTCGCCGAGCGTTATGCCGGCTGGTCGACCGGAACCGGTCGCGCGATCCTCGATGGCGAATCGACACTTGCCGAACTCTGGCAACAAACCATCGACACCGACGCCGAGCCCCAACCGAGATCGGGTCGCCAGGAACGCCTGGAGAACCGCGTCCGAAGCATCATCGAGCGCGCGTGCTGAGCCGGGTCTCACTCCCCCCATCAAACACCCGATTCGAGTCAGGGGGAGGGAGTCCGACGCAGCGCCCGCCGCTCTCGGCACGCCGAACGCACCCCACCCCGTCCCGCAGACAACCGGCGGCGCACTCCCGCAACGAGCACCACGGCCAGTTCAAATCACGTGCCGCGAACCTCACGCAAAGCCACACCGCAGGGTGCGGAGTCGGACTCCCTCCCCCTGGCCCGCCTCCGAGCTCAAGCGCCATACGCCCGATCGATCAGCTCGATCGGATGCACGACCTGCATCGACAGCCCGCGCGCCCGCGCACCCGCCCGGAGCTGCAGCATGCATCCTGGATTGCCCGTGGCGACAACTTCCGGCGCCGCCTTCTCGAGGCATTTCATCTTGGCTTCGAGCACGGCGGCAGACATCTCGGGTTGCGTCAGGTTGTAGGTGCCCGCCGCGCCGCAGCAGCTGCTCGCATCGGCGTGGGGAATCAACTCGAGTCCGGGGATCGCACTCAGCAATCTGCGCGGCGCATCGGCGACGCCCTGCGCATGGATCAGATGACACGGATCGTCGTAGCAGACCCGCACGGCGATACGTCCGGGCAACGGACGCATTCCGACTTCGTCGAGCCACTCGCAGACATCGCGAGTCATCGACGCAAGCGGCGAGCCCTCGCCCGGTAGCCAGTGATCCACCTCGCGAAGCGCTGCGCCGCAGCCCGCCGAGTTGGTCACGACCGCATCGAACGGCTCGCCGTCCGTAGACGCGAATGCCGCGATGTTTCGACGCGCCAGAGTCCGCGCCTCGTCGAGTTCGCCCGCGTGGGCGAGCAGTGCGCCGCAGCAGGTCTGATCCGCCGGCACGACCACGTCGAATCCGTTGCGGACGAGCACGCGGATCGTCGCCCGATTCACGTCGCCGAAGAGCTCCGCCATCACACACCCTTCGAGCAGCGCGACACGGCCACGTCGCTGCCCCTCAGCCGGTGTGAAGACGGGCAGCCGTCGACGCGCGGCCGCATCCGGGACGGCCGGGAGCAGACGATGCGCGTCCCTCAGTCGCGCGGGGAGCAGCGGGGCGACGAGCCGGTCCAGTCCGAGCCGCTGGACGATCCGCAGCAAACTGAACACCAGATGCAGGCGAACGCGATGTGGGACGAGGCTCTTCAGGGCGAAACGTTCGATCCCGGGCGTCGCACCCGGACGCAGCCCTCGCTGCGCAATCGCCTCGCGGGCCAGCTCGAGCATGGCGCCGTACTGCACACCGGAGGGACAGGCGGTCTCGCAGGCGCGACACCCGAGACACAGATGGAGTTCGTCGGCGACCATCTCACTGAGCGGGATCGCGCCCTCGGCGACTCCGCGCATCAGATACACGCGACCGCGGGGAGAGCTCGTCTCGCGGCCGGTCACCCGATAGGTGGGGCAGCTGCTGAGGCAGAGCCCGCAATGCACGCAGTCGAGCGTGCCCTGATAGACATTTCCGAGCGGTGTGCCGGTGAGCATCTCAGATCGCTCCCACGAAGCGGCCGGGATTCAGGATGCCGTTCGGATCGAAGCGACCCTTCAGTGTCCTCATCAGCGACAACCCCGGCGCACCGCCGAACACATCGCGTCGGCCTGTCGCCCAGGCGGGCTGCGCTTCGATGATGACTTCACCCCGTGAACTCGTGCGCGCGGCATCGAGCACGCCGTGCACGCGGTCGAGCCACCACGGGTCCTCGTCGTCTCCGCGATCGGCGTCGAACCAGGCGGTGATGACACCCGGCACCGGATTGATCATCACGCGAGCACCCGCCGCCACGAGCGACGTCCCACAGGCTTCGAGCCTGCTCGGCAGCGCATGCACGCGGGCTCGTATGCCGATCCGCCCGACGAAGGTCTGGAGCATCCGCAATCCCTCGATCGCCCGTGGCGATCCTTCGTCGACCGCGACCTGCGCGGAGATCCAGCTGGCGTCGCGATCGATTGCAGGCGTATCGCTCGCCAGCTCGACGACAAGGCGGAAGCTCCCTCGACGGCCCGGACCCTCACCGAGCAGCGGCGAGTCGGCACCGAGCGTGTTCGAGAGCAACGCGACGGCTCGTGCCGTCGGGCGACGAGCGCAGGCCAGCGCGACGGCAAACGCCACGGCGAGATCGTCCAACGATGCGTGCAGGACCCGTGTGCACTGAGGCAGTGGGCGGAGTCGCAGCCAGGCACGCTCGATCACGCCAAGCGTACCGAGTGATCCGACGTAGAGCTTCGCGAGGTCGTAGCCCGTCACGTTCTTGACGACCCGCGCGCCGCAACGTGTAACGGAGCCGTCGGCCAACACGGTGTCCAGCCCGAGCACGCTGTCGCGCACGGGACCGAATGCCAGACGGCGTGGGCCCGTCAGCGCGGTGGCGAGTGCGCCACCGACTGTGCCATCCGGGCCCGGCGCGTCGAGGGGCAGGAGCCAGCCGGCGGCCTCGGCCTTCTCCGCAAGTACGGCAAGCGAGGTTCCTGCTCCGACGCGCACGACGCCATCCGCTGCATCGAGTTCGTCGATGCCCGAAAGCCGCAGGGTCGAGACGACCACGCGTGCGCCGCGCAGCGCGTTGCCGAGCCACGCTTTCGTGCCCGCACCGGCGATCGCAACGGGAATTCGAAGACGATCGAGTGTGCCGAGCAACGCGCCGAGGTTGTCCGCTCCGTCGGGCTCGGCGCACAGCGTGAAGCGCGTCGCGGCGATCGACTGGCTTGGCTCGAGGACGCGCACACAGCCCGGGCTGGCTCGTTCGATCAGTGCATGGAGTTCGTCGTCCGTCGGCACGCTCACGCGAACGGCACCCGGTCATAGCCCCTCGCGTGAGGGTTCGACTCCATGCAGGCCCGGGTACTCGGGATGATCTTGCCCGGATTGCAGACTCCGTCGGGGTCGAAGCTGTCGCGCAGACGCTTCATGGCATCGAGGTCCGCCGGCGAGAAGAGCATGCCCATGTAGTCGCGCTTCTCGAGACCGACTCCGTGCTCGCCCGTCAGGACGCCGCCCGCTTCGACGCAGATGCGCAGCATCTCCTCGCCGGCGGCCATCACTCGAGCGAGTTCATCGGGATCGCGACGGTCGAACGAGATGTTGGGATGCAGATTGCCGTCGCCCGCGTGGAAGACGTTGGAGAGCGTCAGGCGATGGCGATCCCCGATCTCGCAGATCTTCTCGATGATCTCGGGCAGCTTGCCGCGAGGCACCACTGCGTCGTGGACGTAGAGATCCGGAGCGAGGCGACCCATCGCCCCGAAGGCTCCCTTGCGAGCGCGCCAGAAGAGCGCGCGCTCGGCGGCGTCCGCCGCCAGGCGCACCTGCGTCGCGCCGGTCTCGCGCGCGAAGGCGCGGATGCGCTCGATCTGTCCGGGCAGTGAACAGGCCGGGCCGTCGAGCTCGATGATCAGGATCGCCCCGGCGTCGAGGGGAAGCCCCGCCGCGTAGACGCTGGCCTCGACGGCCGCGATGGTTCGTCGATCGACGACCTCGAGTGCTGCCGGCACCAGGCCACTGCAGATGATGCGACCCACCATCCGACAGGCCGACGTCACATCGTCGAAGATCGCGAGCAGCGTCTCGATCGCCTCGGGGATCGGCTCGAGGCGCACGGTGATCTCGGTGACGATACCCAGCGTGCCCTCACTGCCCACGCAGACGCCGACGAGGTCGTAGCCGTTCGCGTGGCCGGTCGCTGAACCGAGGCGAACGACTCTGGCGTCCGGCAGGACCACTTCGAGGGCGAGTACGTGATTCGTCGTCGTGCCGTATTTCAGCGTGTGCGGACCGCCGGAATTCTCGGCCACGTTTCCACCGATCGTACAGGCCTGCTGACTCGACGGATCAGGCGCATAGAAGAGGCCGAGATGCCGGACCGCTGCGGAAAGATCCGCGTTCACGACGCCCGGCTGCACGACTGCGAAGCGATCGTCCGCATCCACCTCGACGATCTCACGCATGCGCGCGCAACTCACCACGACAGCACCTTCGAGGGGCTGCGCGCCTCCCGAGAGCCCGGTGCCCGCACCGCGCGCGACGAACGGTCGTCCTGCGGCCCGACACGCGCGCACGATCTCGACGACCTGCTCGGTTCGATCCGGCAACACGACCGCGCCGGGCAGGTGCGTGTGCAGCGTCAGGGCGTCACAGCCGTACGCGTACAGCTCTTCCGGGCGAGAGAGGCAGTTGGAGAAACCCACGATCGATCGGAATCGATCGATCAGATCTCGCGACGGATCGTCTCCCGATCGGGCCGGCATCCGGTGAGACTAGCGGGCGCTTGCGGTGTCGACGTTCGGTTTCGACCGGGAGCGAGTCGCCGGGCCCTCAACTCAGCCCGAGCCGCTCGAGGTCGTTCTCGTCGAGACCGAGATAGTGGCCGATCTCATGGCGCAGCGTGATCTGGATCTGCTCGATCAGTTCGTCGCGATCGCGACAGACTTTTTCGAGATTGGATTTGAACAGGATCACGCGATCCAGATCGGGCACCTGCTCGGTGATCGCAGCCTCGGTGCGCGGCACGCCCATGAACAGACCGAGGATCTGGGGCGAAACGCGTTCCCGTCTCACCATCTCCCGCGACGGAAAGCTCTCGACGATCACCGGGACGTTCGCGATGTACTCCCGGATCGAGCGGGGCAGATTGTCGAGCGCCTCCTGCACGGCGGTCTGGAAGTACTCCTCGGACACCTCCACGGGAGCAGGAAACTGCACCGGGTCGAGCGAATTGGCGCGCGCAAATCCGAGATTGGCCGCATGGCGGGCCGCTTCGACGTTCTCCGCGGTTCCTCCTTCGTGGGCAATCCGCTCCATGATCAATGCGAGCCCGTACACGATGTGGGCCGAGTCGGGTTCGCTGGCCGCCGCGCGCTCGAGCACGCGCCGCGCTTCTTCGTAGGCGCCCATCTCGAACAGCACGTGGCCCTCGAACGCGCAGTAGCTCGGCTGATCGCCGATCGACTTGATGGCGCGCCGGATCAGGAACACCGCGCCCTCGAGGTCGTCGAGATAGAAGAGCGCCTTCGACTTGAGGTAGCAGAGCTCCGCCTGCAGAGGACGATCGAGGCGCGGCAGTTCTGCGTGACCAGTCAGCAGTTCGTCACAACTCTCGAGTGCCAGTTCGAACTCGCCCATTTCCTCGACGAGCAGCTCGATCCGGTTGAGGTGCGCTGCGCTGAATTTCCCGTCGGCCGCGATCGCCCGCTCGAACTCGTACAGGGACTCGTCGATGCGGCCTTCATCCCACAGGATCTCGCCACGACCGTTGTGGGCTTCGGCGCCGGCCGGATGGGCTTTCAGCGCCTCGTCGAGCCAGGCCAGAGCCTCGTCGACCCGACCGCCGTGAGACGCTTCCATCGCCTGATCGAGGCAGTCCCAGTAGCGATCCTTATCGTTCTTCATGGCTCCGGCGCCCCAGATGGCCGAGCAGCATAGCAGAGGCATCCCCGCGAGATTCCGCGCCGCCCGCGGGTGGACGACGCTAATCTGCGCGTACCCGTAGAGTTGGAACACGCCAGATGCCGGCGCAGTGGCGGCTCGAGCCGGCCCCTCCCGATCGGAGCTTCGATGCAATCACCCAGGTCCGCGCCGACTCGTCTCGGCGCGGGTTCGATCGCCCTGACAGTCCTGACCGCGATACTGCTCGGGTGCGCAACGGGGCGACCGAGTGGTTCGATCTTCGAGCGACTCGCACCGCCGGATGCGTCATCGACACTCGTATACATCTACCGTCTGGACACTCTACGCGGTGTCGACGGGGCGAGGTTGAAACTCGATGGCGACAAACTCGTGTC
This sequence comes from bacterium, assembly GCA_031413515.1. Lineage (GTDB taxonomy): Bacteria > Myxococcota_A > UBA9160 > UBA9160 > UBA4427 > TMED88. The sequence continues at coordinate 53,720 of JANOFF010000104.1, read as the reverse complement.
GCTGCGAAACGGCGAGTACGTCGCCGTGGTGCTCGATCCGGGCGTGCATGAGCTGCGCGCGGCGCTGCTCTGGGTCGGGCTGATCCCTCGGTCATGGAACTCGATCACACTCACCGCCCGCGGCGGCGAGACGCTCTACGTCAAGCTGTGGGCCGCAACCGGCGAGATCGCGGCTCCCCCCGGCGCCGCCGAACTGCCCGGACGACAAGAGCGAGGTGGCCAGGTCGGGCTCTACATGAGCCGGGTCAGCGCAGAGGACGCACAGGTCGAGCTGCGCGCTATGCGACTCGCTCAGCTGCACTGATACACGCGATCCACAGCGGACGGCCCAACGCGGCGCATGTCCCTCCATGGGATCTACTTGGGACGGCCGCAGCCCCCCCTTAATGGGGACGCGAATTTCCTATGCGACATGTAGATTCGGAACGTGATCGAGTCCGGCGCCATCCCGGACCCGGTCGCGAATGAGTCCGTCATCCGTGTGGGATTGGGCAGATCGCATCCTGCCCTGACCCCGGGGCCCGTCCTTGATCGAGGACGGGCCCTCTTCGCGGTCTCTGAGCGAACTGCCCGATACCGATTGCATCGGTCGTAGGAACTGGATCGTTGGGAATCGCAGCGCTCGAATCCACCCGCATGCACGATGAATTGGTCGGCCTGATCTACGAGGCCGCGGTCGATACGGACCGCTGGCTCGAAGTTGCGCGCAGCTTGTCTGCCGCGCTTGATGGCCGATCGATCACGATCTGGCTCAGGCTCCCCAACGGGGACAACAAGAGCGAGTTCTATCGCTGGCCCACAGTCGAACTCGACCCGGAGATCTTTTCGAGGAATTGGCAGAGCGGTCTGCCTTGGGGGAGCCATCTTCCCGACGTCGGCCCCGCCAGTGACACCACCAGGAAGTTCGTCCAGTTCGACTCCGTCTTCCCGAACGACAAGCTCGCGGAGACCGACTACTACAAGCAGTGGATGGCACCCCAGGGCCTCGCGGCAGTGAGCCCGGTCGTCCACACCTTCTCCAGCGCGGGTCGCGTTCCCACCGCCGCAATCTGCATCTTCCAGCGGATCGAAAGCGCACCCTTCGAGTCGGCGCACTTCGAGTTCCTCGATCGACTCGTGCCGCACCTGGCGCGCGCCCACTGCATCCTCGATCGCTTGCGAGCGATGCGACGCTGGCAGGAAGTCGTGCACGAAATCATCGATCGGATTCCGACCGGCATCGTCCTGATCGATGAAACGGGTCATATCACCGCCCTGAACGACTCGGCGATGCTCGGCATCGAGAACCACGAGGGACTGCGTGTCGAAGACGGTCGACTGGTGGTCGACGATCCCGACAGTGATCGCTGGCTCCAGAGCGTCATCAGCGAGGCTCGCGATCCGCGATGTCGCGCGGAAGCGGATCCCGAGCGAGTCATGGTCGGACATCGTTCGACGACCAACGGAAGGATCCCGCTCGTCGTGACACGGCTCATGTCGCCTGCCTCCGAATCCACGCACCCGGATACGGTCGCGATGGTCTTCGTCGGCGATTCGAAGCTCGTCGCCAAGACCTCGGTGCAGTTGTTGCGCAGCCTCTACGGACTGACCCGCGCCGAAGCGGAGATCGCGAAACTGCTCTCCGATGGTCTGTCCCTCGAAGAAGCCGCGGAGCGTCGAGCCGTCACGCTCAACACGGCACGCAGTCAGCTGAAGCGCGTATTCTCGAAGACCGGTGCGAGGCGTCAGGCCGACCTCGTACGAATCGTGATCGGCGGCGTCGCTTCGATGCGCGGCGCGCGATTGGCGGGCTGACCGGATCGTCGAGGGGCCGCGGGCTGTTCGGCTAGGCTGGTCGCCCGATGAACGAGCCTCGCACCCCTTCGCCGGAGACCGGACAGGGCCTGATGGTCTATCCGGCGAGCGGATGGCGTTGGCTCTTCTTCCGGCTGCCCTTCTGGCTCTGGCGCATGGGCCTCGCGCGACTGATGGACGGCCGCTTCTGCATGTTGACGACCCGTGGCCACAAGACGGGCGAAGCCCGCCACGCCCTGCTCGAGTACGTGGCCCACGAAGGCCGCGCACACCTCGTTGCGGGCTGGGGACCGAGGTCGCATTGGGTCCGCAACATCCTCGCGGACCCGCGCGTGACCCTCGAAAGCGGTCTCGGTGTTCAGCGCGGGCGCGCGGTCCGGGTCGAAGATCCCGTAGTCATGCGCGCCCTGTATCCCGAGCTGCGAAAGAGCCCTGTCTGGACGCAGTACACCGCCTCGATGGGGGTGGACGGTTCGGACGTCGAGGACGTCGCCGCGAAGGCCAGTCTGCTCTGGACATTCCGCACCGAGCCCACCGACGAGGCAGGTCCTGCGCCGCTCGGCATCGACCTGTGGTGGCTCGGTGCCCTTCTATGTGCGGGCGCCGCATTGCTCGCGATCGTCGCGATCGTCCACTGAGCGCTCGACCCCTCCGCCGGATGGGTGGGGTGTGCGGTCGGGGCTGGGGCGGGGTGGGCCCTCCTGGATTCGAACCAGGGACCATCCAGTTATGAGCCGGTTGCTCTCACCGCTGAGCTAAGGGCCCCCGAACGCACGGTAGCAGCACGGACGGATCCGCGGCCTGACGCATCGACAACGTCGCGTCGATCGCGACGCCGCCGTCGTTGTCGCCGCCGTCCGATCCTGCGAACATGGGCAGATGCCTGAACAGAACGCGCCCAAGCACTTCGTTGCCGTCATCGGTGCCGCCACGGCGGGCGCCGAGGTCGCGAGTCGTCTTGCCGCACGGGGGATCCGGGTCGCCGTATTCGAACAGAACACGCGCCCCTTCGGAAAGATCGAGGACGGTCTGCCCCGCTGGCACGAGGGACTCCGCGCCAAGGAGTACGAGACGATCCGCCAGAAGCTCTCACAGCCCGGCATCCAGTTCCTGCCCGACACGCGAATCGGTCGCGACATCGCGTGGAAGGATCTCGTCGAGGGTTGGGGCTTCACGTGCGTCGTGCTTGCGAATGGCGCCTGGCGCGATCGCCCGCTGCCGATCGAAGGGGCCGACGTATACGTGGGCAAGGGCCTCATCTATCAGAATCCGTTCGTGATCGCGTTCAACCACGCCGACGATCCAGGCTACGACGGTCAGACCTTCGACATCCTCGATGGCAGCATCGTGATCGGTGGCGGGCTCGCATCGATCGACGTTGCGAAGATCGTCACGCTCAGCACCACGCGCGACGCGCTCGTCGATCGCGGGATCGATGTCTCGATCATCGAACTCGAGGTGAAGGGTATTCCGAAGACACTGGCCGCCCACGAACTCGAGTGGTCCGATCTCGGACTCGAGGGCTGCACGATCTACTACCGCCGCCGTGTCGAAGACATGCCGCTCGTGGCGATTCCCGACGACGCGACGCCCGAACGTGTCGAGAAGATCTACAAGTCACGCCAGACGCTGCTCGACAAGGCGACGCAGAAGTACATGTTCCGCGTCGAGCCGCTCTCTGCTCCCGATGGGCTGATCATCGAAGACGACCGCGTTGTCGGCATCCGATTCCGGCGCACCCGCATGGAAGGAGACCGCGTCGTGATGGCCAATCAGACGTTCGAGCGCCGCGGGCCTGTGGTGATCAGCTCGATCGGCAGCATCCCCGAACCGATCGAAGGCATCGAGATGAAGGGCGAACTCTTCGCATTCACCGACTGGACGTACGGCCGCCTCGCCGCGCATCCCACGGTGTTCTCGGTGGGAAACGTAGTGACTGGCAAGGGCAACATTGTCGCCTCCCGCAAGCACGCGACCCAGGTTTCGCAGGAGGCCATCGAGGCCTACCTCGGGGTGGCGGACGAATCGACGCAGAGCATCGACTCCGGTCTCGCGCAGCACGTGACCGCCGCAGCAGAAGGCATCGGGCTTCACGTCGATGCGCAACCGCCGCTCGACGCGGAAACGATCTCCGCCATCGAAGCGCGAATCGTCGCGCGTCAGGCTGCGATCGGTTATCCCGGTGACGTCGTAGAGTGGCTCGACCAGGCTGGGGAGCCCTGCTGAACCGATACCCACGGCGTCGAAACGGCGAGTCGTCGACTAGCGACCCGGCACCGGAGGAGGTGCCGACACCAGCAGGTTCGCAATCGCGCCGACCTGGCTGGCCGGAAGCCAGTTGACCATTCCCGGTGACCAGACGAGGGTCGTAGAAACGACCCGTCGCTGAGAGATCGCGAGGGCGATTTGATCGACGCCCAGTGGTCCGACCGCCTGTCCATTCTCGGCGAAGTGCCACGCAACCGGCGGCGGCGGTGGAGACGCAGGCGACGGTCCCTGACCACTTCCCGCAAATCCGTTCTGCATCATCGGGCCCGCAATCGCCATCCCCATCCCCAGACCGACGCCCGCGCCTGCGAGACCACCGGCTGGATTGCTTGCGGCAGCGGGAATCGCCTGGGCGAGTTGATACGCCTGGAACCGCTGCATGTCACCGATGATTCCCATGCCTGAGCGTGCATCGAGGGCCTTCTCGACCTCTGCGGGCAAAGAGATGTTGACGATGTAGAGCTGCGGAATTTCGAGTCCGAACTCATCATCGATCCGCTCCATGACCGACACACGCAGTCTATCCGCGAGTTCGTTGTAGCGCGTCGACAGATCCATCACCGCGATGCCCGCGTTCGACACGACGTCTGCGAAGGCCATGTTGATCGCGCTTCGCAGCAACTCGGTGACTTCGTCGGCTCCGAAGTCGTGATCCGTGCCGACGAGCTCGGTGAGCAGAGTACGCGGACAGATCGCGCGCAGCGTATACGAGCCGAACGCCCGGACTCGCACCGGGCCGAAGTCCGCGTCGCGCATGATGACCGGATTCGGAGTCCCCCACTTGAGGTCCGTGATCTGCCGCGTGGAGACGAAGTAGACCTCGGCCTTGAAGGGGCTGTCGAAGCCGTACTTCCAACCGAGGATGGTCGAAAGGATGGGAAGGTTCTTGGTCTCGAGCCGGTACTGACCGGGGCTGAACACGTCGGCGACACGGCCCTGGCTGACGAAGACGGCCTCCTGACCGGGGCGCACGATCAACTGCGCGCCGTGTTTGATCTGATTGTGATAGCGGGGAAATCGCCAGACCAATGTGTGTTCGCTGTCGTCGATCCACTCGATGATGTCGATGAGTTCCGCGCGAAGCTTGTCCATCCATCCCATGATCGATCCCCTTCTCCATTTTCGTTTCGTCTTTCCGCGCCTTGATCACACGGAGAAACGTCGATTTCGAGCAGTCGGTGACGGATCGAAGAGCGCTACGAGCGCGCTGCGATCAACCGAGCAGTTCCTTGAGCAGCATTCCCAGAAAGCCACCACGATCCTGTTCCGTAGCCGATGCGATCGTCATCGTCTCACCCTTGATGGCGCGCGCGAGGGCAGCGGCCTCACGACGTTTCATCGCGTCGAGTTCCGTCTTCATCGCGTAGTCGCGCTCGCCCGCCGACCCGAGTCCGCCACCGAGTACGAATCGGGCGATCCGCTCGAGTTCGTCGGCATCGAGCCACGTGCCGTGCGGATGACATCGGTCGATGATCACACCTGAGCGCTTCTGGAAGTTTGTGCGCTGCATGTGGGCGTCGCAGATCGGGCATTTCCGGTACTCGACGCGCTTGTCCAGCAGGCTGCTCGACGAGATACCCGGCTGTCGCTTCTCGGTGGAAGTGGAGTACGTCGGACCCGTTTTGCGGGCCGCCTCACAGGCCTGCGCGATCAGGTGATCGAACCGGTTGTCGGGTACCCAGAGGCCGTTGCACTGCGGGCACTCGTTGATCCCAAGACCGCCGATCGCACGTGTCGGCATCAGGCAGCCACAGGCCGGACACGGCAGCTCGTGGCCTTCGATCTCGACTTTCTCCGGACGGAAAGCCACACCACAGGTGGTGCAGAACTTCGATGATTCGGCGTTTCGCGCGAAGCACTCGGGACAGATCAGACTGAGCTTCCGGGTGTCGCGAACGATCTCCGATTGACAGTAGTCGCACGAGCTGACATCGGCTCCGACAAGTGCGCCGCAGGAGCCGCAGCGGTGGATCGTCGCATCCACGCCCTGGAGCGGGCGGTTCGCGATCTTCTCTCCACAGCGACACGCGATCTCAGTGTCGACGACGCCGCTGACGTCGTACTGGGTATGGCAATTCGAGCACGCGACGAGCTTCACCGGGATCTCCCGCTGCGAGCCCGCAGGGTCCGCGAGCGCACCGGGGAGGGATCGGAATTCGGCGCTGTCGGCTTGACCGAATCCCGGTACGAACAGCCGAGTCGATCCCGAGGCTGGTGTCGCCGGATGCGCAGCAGCGCATCACGACGCGGCAGCCTTGCCGCAGCTTCGTGGCTGTTGAGCGGCGAGGACGGACTCAGCCTTCGAGGAACGCCTTGAGGGCGCGGCTGCGCGACGGGTGGCGGAGCTTCCGCAGGGCCTTGGCCTCGATCTGGCGGATCCGCTCCCGGGTCACCTCGAAATCGTGTCCGACCTCTTCGAGCGTGTGATTGGAACGCTCGTCGATTCCGAACCTCATCTTGAGGACTCGGGCTTCCCGCGGAGCCAGGGTCGCGAGCACTTCCCGTGTCTGCGCGGCGAGATTCGAATGGATCACGGCTTCCTGCGGATCGACCGCGTTCGGATCTTCGATGAAGTCGGAAAGATGGCTGTCGTCCTCCTCGCCCACCGGGGTTTCGAGGCTGATCGGTTCGCGCGCGATCTTGAGAACCTGCCGGACCTTGTCGAGCGGCAGCTCGAGCTTCTCGGACAGCTCCTCCGGAGCGGGTTCGCGGCCGAGCACCTGCACCAGATGTCGCGTCGCACGCACCAGCTTGTTGATCGTCTCGATCATGTGTACGGGGATGCGGATCGTACGGGCCTGATCGGCGATCGCACGTGTGATCGCCTGTCGGATCCACCAGGTCGCGTAGGTGGAGAACTTGTAGCCGCGCTGGTACTCGAACTTGTCGACCGCCTTCATCAGTCCGATGTTGCCCTCCTGGATCAGATCCAGGAACTGCAGTCCGCGGTTCGTGTACTTCTTGGCGATCGAGACGACGAGTCGGAGATTCGCCTCAGTCAGCTCGCTCTTGGCCTGCCGGGTCCGCGCGCAGGCTTCTTCGTAGCGATCGTCGGCTGAGCGGACTTCGACGGCCATCATGTGCACATCGGATTCGAGGCGCGTGCGCAGCCGATCGATCTCTTCGATCTCGAGAGCGGCAGCGGCGATCGCTTCAGGCTCTCCGCCGAGCTGCTCGAGGATCTCCCGACCCCGCGCACTCCGACGCGTCGACATTGCGGCGAACTCGGGAAACTCGCTGGCGGATACGGAGAAGCTCTTGGCGACCATGCGCGCACGATCGTCGAGGAGATTGAACGAGTTTCGGAGCTCGGCGACGCAGCGGCCCACCTCGGCGACCCTCTCTCGCGCGAGACCCGTCCCCCGCAGATTCGCGACGATCTTCGCGTAGCGGCTCGCGACTTCGAGATGGAGCTTGCTGCGCGTCTCGTCCGTCGTCCGCGGATTCGCGATCGAGCTGCGCTTGCGGGCGATCTCGCCGGCGAGCGTCCTGATCTGCTCCACCGTCTCGAGCAGATGACGACGTCGGACGTCGGCGGGTACGGCGCCCTCGTCCTCGAGGCCATCGAGCACCTGACCGAGTTCGATCGCACCTTCAGCGACCTTCTGGATCAGATCGAGCACCATGCCGAGTCCGTACGGATTGCCGAGGATCGCGATCTCCTGATCGTGGATGCCGGCTTCGATCCGTTTCGCGAGTTCGACTTCACCCTCGCGCGTCAGCAGCGACACCTGGCCCATGTCGCGCAGGTAGACGCGGACGGGATCGGCACTCACCTGCCGATCATCGGCGGCCATTGCGTCGGTGCGCTTGCGCGACTTGATGCGCTTCGGACTCGGTGCCGGCACCGTCATGCTGCCGGGCGGCTCGACGGCAGCATCGGTTCGGCGGAGGGGGATCTGATGAAGGGCTTCGGGGGACGTGGGCGCGTCTGAGGCCATGGGGGGGCTCCTTGGGATCATCCTGAATGCAGCATCAAACCAGATGGCAGCATCTCAACGGTTGCAGCAACGGACGGTCATGCTTCGGTCATGGCCACGAGTCCCGTGGCGGAGCGCTTGCGCTCCTGCAAGAGGTCTCGCTCCCGAAGGAGCGCGTTCAGATCGGCGCCGGGTTCCTGGAGACGGCGCATCAGGTCTCGCTGCTTCGCCTCGAGATCCTTGATCACGTAGCGACCGAGCACATGGACGAGCACCTCGGAGGCGGGCACGTCCGATTCGAGCAGGTCGTCGTTGACGACGACGTCGCGCAGCAGTGCATGGAGCTCGGGGGACAATCGCTCCGCGCATGCATTCACGTCGATGCGACCATGCGTGTCGACGAGGTCTTCCGAGGCCGCGTCGACGAGCGCGATGATGAGATCCTTGTAGGGACTGTCGGGCAGGACTTCCTGCATCTGGGCACACAGTTCGTCGGACGCGTAGCCGGGATGCCGCGACAGGATCAGCGCGATCAGCCGGAGATGACGCTCCTCGACGGCTTCAGCGCGCGGTCGGGTGATCCGGGACGCGATCTCGTCCGACGCACCGATGCCACCTCCCTGACTGGCGGATCGCACCACGGATTCGACCGCAGCCGATTCCGTCCCGGTCGCGACCGAAAGCCGACGCGCGAATTCGCTTCGCTCCACAGGATTCGCGATCGCGGCGATCATCGGTGCGACGCGGCGCACCGCATCCGCCTTCTCGGACGGTGTCGTGCACCCGGCCGTCAACGCACGTCGGATCACCGTCTCGATCGCGTCGGGTGCCCGATCCACGATGGTTCGCAGCGCTTCGGCCCCCTCGGCGGCCAGGTATTCGTCGGGATCGCAGCCCCCGGGCAGCGTGACGGCCCGCACGCGAAGCCCTGCCGGCAGGAGCACGAGCAGCGCCTTCTCCATGGCGTTCTGTCCGGCGTTGTCCCCATCGAAGAGCAAGAAGACGTTGGTCGTCCGTCGGCCCAGATCGGCCGCATGATCAGGCGTGAGGGCGGTGCCACAGGTCGCGACCGCTTCACCCATGCCGGCGCGGTGCAGTGCGATCGCGTCGAAGTAGCCCTCGCACACGATGGCGCGGCCGGCGCGGCGCATCGGCTCGAGGGCCTGGTGGAGTCCGTACAGCGCGCGTCTCTTGTGGTAGACCGGACTTTCGGCGGTGTTCAGGTACTTCGGCTCCTGATCGGCGGCGAGCGCGCGACCCCCGAATGCGATCACCCGCGCCCGGACGTCGTGGATCGGGAAGGTGACGCGTCCCCGCAAACGATCGTAGTAGCCACCAGAGCGACCCTCGAGGACGAGTCCGGCCGTCACCGCGACAGACGACGGAACACCGGCGCGCTCGAGATGCCGTGTCAGCGTCTCCCAGGTGTCCGGCGCGAACCCGATGCCAAACTTCTCGATCGTCGCGGAATCGATCCCCCGTCGCTCGAGATACTCGCGAGCCGCTTTGCCGACGTCGCTCGCGAGTGCCTGTCGGTAGCAGCGCTGCGCTTGGTCGAGGGCGTGGTAGACGCCCTCGCGCTCGCCACGCTCCGAGCGATCGCCGGTCTCGGGGATCTCGATGCCGAGATCGGCGGCGAGACTGCGGACGGCTTCGGGAAAAGTCAGATTGTCATGCTTGACGAGGAACGTAATGACGTCGCCGCCCGTCTGACATCCGAAGCAATGGAAGAATCCCGATTCGGGATTCACGTTGAACGAGGGCGACTTCTCTTCGTGAAAGGGGCAAAGACCCTTCCAGCTGCGGCCGGCGTGCTTGAGTTCCACGTAGCGACCGATCACACCGACGATGTCGGCTCGATCGCGCACCTCGTGGATCGTGGCTTCCGGGATCCGACCCAATCGTGTCCTCGCAACTCGAGGAGCCTGGTCCGCCCGTTCGATGCGATCGGCGCTGCGTCCTGCCAGATCGTGCGTGCGCTCGATCCGTCCGGTGCGTCGATCCTGACCGACCTCGACGAGGTCGGCCGGGCTCTTGCTAGTCGACCTGGCGTCTCGCCTTCTTCAGCGCCCGCTTGCGGGCCGCCGCTGCCTTCTTCTTCCTGCGGATGCTCGGCTTGTCGTAATACTCGCGACGCCGGAGTTCCGTCAGGATGCCGGCCTTCTCGCAGGTCTTCTTGAAGCGCCGAAGCGCCTGCTCGAAGGACTCGTTCTCCTTGACCTTGACGACGGGCATGTGTTCTTCTTGCTCCCGGCGACTCGACCCCTCCCGGTCTCGGAAATCCGAGGCGGGCAGGGCGGTTGCCGTCTGGTGCGACACGGGCCAAGCCCGGATCGCAGTGACTATGAGTGGCCCGGCGAAAGCTTTCGTGTCGGAAGCGACACTATGGGTTGTTGCGCCGAGGGCCGTCTTTCGCGCCTCGTTCGAATCGTCCGCTCCGGCTTCGACTTCAACCTCGACCTCGACCCGAGCTTAAGGAGTCATTGGGCCGCGCGCATCCGGACAACGTTCATCCACCGCGCCTGGCAATCCGACCCCGAAAAACCCGAAAACCGCCTGAATTCAGCTAGTTCCGTCCTGTTTGAAGACGAATCGCCGACGCTAGCAGAGCCCCTAGCGGCGCTCAAGAGAATCCTCCTCCATCCCACTCAAGAGGAGAATGAGGAAGAGGGTCGCTCCTGGTGATCCCCGGATGGGGCACGTACCGGAATGCCGCGCCGGGCGAGTTCGCGCTTGACCTCGGCGACCGTTGTCTCGCCGAAGTGGAAGATCGAGGCGGCGAGCGCCGCCTGGGCGTGCCCCTCGTCGGCCCCCTCGCCGAGCGCTGCGGCCAGATCCGCCGCATTCCCGCCGCCCCCGGATGCGATCACCGGGATCGGGACGGCGTCCGCCACGGCCCGGAGCAGATGCAGGTCGTAGCCGCTCTTGGTCCCGTCCCGGTCCATGCTGGTCAACAGGATCTCGCCGGCGCCCGCCCGGGCGTTGCGCACCGCCCACTCGACGGCGTCGATCCCGGTCGCCCGTCGCCCCCCGTGGGTGTAGACCTCCCAGCGGCCGGCAATCGGCTCGCCGCTCCCGTCCCGGACCGCACGGGCATCGATGGCGAGCACCAGATTGGCGCTGCCGATCTTGGCCGCGGCGTCGGCGATCAGATCCGGATCGTGGACCGCCGCGGTCATGATCGAGACTTTGTCTGCGCCGGCGTTCAGCAGGTCGCGGATGTCCTGCAACGAGCGCACGCCACCGCCGACCGTCAGCGGCATGAAGACGGTCTCCGCCGTGCGCGAAACGACGTCGAGCAGGATGCCGCGTTGCTCGTGACTCGCCGTGATGTCGAGGAATGTGATCTCGTCCGCTTCCTGTCGGTCGTAGGTCTGTGCGACCTGGACCGGATCGCCACAGTCGACATGGTCGATGTAGCGAACGCCTTTGACGACGCGGCCCTTGTCGACATCCAGGCACGGGATGATGCGCTTCAACAGCATGACAGCCTCGCAGATCGAGCTCGCACGATCGAATTGCAGAGAATCATCGGCTCGACTCCACCCAGGTCCTGAATGCGTCGAGCACCCGCCTTCCGGCCTGCTGGCTCTTCTCGGGGTGGAACTGCACCGCGAAGATCGAGCCGGCCGCGACAGCGGCCGCGAACTCACCGCCGTAGTCCGTGCGACCCACGATGATCGAATCGTCGGATGGCACGGGTCGATACGAGTGGACAAAGTAGAAGTGATCACGCTCCGGGAGATGCTCGATCATCGGGTGATCACCGCTGAATCGCACTTCGTTCCACCCGATGTGTGGAACGATCAATCGGCGCCCGTCTGCCGTGTGGTCCGGGAAGCGCTCGACACGGCCTCCGAAGAGTCCGAAGCCCTTGGTGACACCGTGTTCGTCACCCTCTTCGAAAAGGAGCTGCAAGCCGAAGCAGAGGCCGAGATACGGTCGGCCACACTGGACGGCGTCCTTGACCGCCTGCTCGAGCCCGCTGCCGCGCAGCGCCGCGACCGCATCCGCGAACGCACCGACACCCGGGAGCACCACTGCGTCCGCGCGCGCCACGGCGACGGGGTCGGCGGTGACGTCCACCGCGAGCCCACTTCGCTCGAGTGCTTTGCCGACACTGCGGAGATTGCCTGCCCCGTAGTCGACGAGGGCGACGCGAGCTCGCGAAGTCACCACGCAGCGGCCGATCTTCGGCACCGCCTGTCAGGCGGACCTTCGGAGAATCGGATGCGAAGGGTCATCGGTCAGAGCGCACCCTTCACCGTGGGCAGGCCAGACTCGCGCGGATCGATCGCCACGGCTTCCCTCAGTGCTCGCGCAACGCCCTTGAAGATCGCCTCCACGACATGGTGGGGACTGCGGCCGTAGCGCTTGTCGATGTGCAGATCGAGCCCGGCGTTCTGGGAGAACGCGTACATGAAATCTTCGGTCAGCGATGCATCGAACTCGCCGATGCGATCGTTGGATAGTTCGACGCGGTAGACGAGATACGGTCGGTTCGAGACATCGACTGCGACCTCGACCTTGCTCTCGGCCATCGGCAGCACGCAGTTCCCGAACCGGCGGATTCCCTCGGCGCTGCCGAGCGCCTCACGGGTCGCCTGGCCGAGCGCGATGCCGACATCCTCGACGGTGTGGTGCAGATCGACGCCCACGTCGCCCTTCGCCTCGAGGATGAGATCGAAGAGAGCGTGGCGCGCAAAGGATTCGAGCATGTGGTCGAAGAACGGGATGCCCGTCGAGACCTGGAACTGGCCCGTCCCGTCGAGACCGAGCTGGACCCGGATCTCGGTTTCCCGGGTCTTGCGCTGGATGATCGCGGCGCGGCGCGGCGCCACGCTGCGTGCCTGTCCGGCGGTATCGGCCATGGCCGGGTGCTCCCGACGTGGCGCTTCCTCACTTCGGGAGGATCCCTGGGTGCGGAATTGCGCCGTCTCCGAGCCACGCTCGGCTGGTGCTGCGGAGCGGGGGGTGCGCTTGCTCTCGTTCTCAGTCGCGCCCGACCCGGCAGCCCGTCCGATCGCCCGGGTCGCGATTCCGACCCGCTCGACTAGAGCTCCGCTTCCCGAGCCTGCTCGCGCTCGCGGCGGACCCGGCGGATCTTTTGTAGCCGCAGCTCGACCGAAGTGCCATGGCCCGTCAGGCCCTCGACCCCGGCGAGTCGAACCACCTCTGCACCGAGTTCACGCAGCTTGGGCGGCTCGAACTTGATGAAGCTGGTCCGCTTCAGGAAATCCTCGACACCGAGGGGCGACTCGAAGCGCGCCGTGCCGCCGGCCGGCAGCACGTCGTTCGGCCCAGCCAGGTAGTCACCCACCGCGACCGGCGTGTAGTGGCCCATGAAGATCGCGCCGGCGTTGTAGATCGACTTGACGGCCTGCTCGGGATCGCCGACGGCCAGGACCAGGTGCTCCGGCGCATACTCATTCGCGATGGCCAGCGACTCTTCGAGACTCCTGGTCACGATGATCACGCCAGTGACCGAGAGACTCTGCTTGGCGCCGCGATTCTCGCCGAAGGCCTTGAGCTGCTTGACGATTTGCTCCTGGACACGCGTCACCAGCGCCTTGACGTGTGTCACGAAGACCGCCTGCGCACTGCCATCGGACTCGGCGTGGGACAGGAGGTCCGCCGCAATCCACGCGGGCGTCGCCGTCTTGTCGGCGACGACGCAGATCTCGCGGGCACCCGAACTGTTCCCCAAGCCGACGGCCCCGGCGACCCGGCGCTTGGCCACGTCGGTTCGGGCATCGCTCGGGCCGACGATCTTGTCGACGCGCGGAATGCTCACCGTCCCGTAGGCGAACGCTGCGATCGCGGGCGCGCCCGCCATCTTGAAGACGCGGTGGACACCGGCCACGCGGGCCGCCATCAGGATCTCGGGACGAACCCGCCCATCCGCGCCAGGCTGAGCCGCGAGGAAGATTTCGGGCACCTCCACCACCGACGGGGGCGTGGCGTTCATGATCAAGACCGAAGGATGCAGTTCGGCTCCCTCGGACGCGCAGATCGCGACCCGGGACAGGGCGCGCACCCGCTGACCCATGTAGCCGCCGCCCTCCTCCCGCATCTCCCAACTCGACGGAATGCGCTTCCGGTGGAAGTCGCGGATCCGCATCGCCGCCTTGCCGAGGGCCGCGCGATCGGTCGGGTGGACGGCGTCGCAGCCGGCGTCCCATTCCTCGTTCGTCACTTCGAGACGGTCGAGCTCGGTTGCGTAGCGCGTCTCCACCCAGGCGCGGAGTGCGCGATCGCCCCCCTCTCGGATGCGATCGACGAGGGCGACGACCTCGTCGTTCTCGCTCGCGGCGAGCACGCATGCCTCGCGCAGACAGACGGTCTGCCAGACCTTCGGAAACGCCTTGTCGTCCGTGCAGAGGACGCGGATCTGCTTCGCAGCGGTGGTGCTCTTGGTTGCCATGCTCTCGAACCTCCTGCGGCCCCGCGTCGCCGCCAGAAGGCTGATGCCGACCCGCGGACCGCTAGCTCCCCGGCGCTCGACGTGCGGCCACCACCCGTGGCCGCCCCGCCAGATCGCGCAGGGTTTCGACTTCGATCAGTCCTGCCTCCGAGAACCACCCGCTGACTGCAGCCACCTGGCCCGGGTCGACCTCGACAGCTACCCATCCCCCAGGTTCGAGCCGCTCCAACACTCCCGCCGCGAAGGGCCGGAGCACCGCGTATCCATCTTCGCCCCCGAAGAGCGCCAGCTCGGGCTCGTGCTCGAGTTCCGGTGCCAGCGACCCTGCGGACGCCCTCGCCAGGTACGGTGGGTTGGAGACGATCAGATCGAACCGCTCGCCCTCGATGGGCTCGAACAGGCTCCCCTCGAGGAAGCGAAGGTTCTCACCGACCCGCAACTCATCGGCATTCGATCTGGCAACCTGAAGGGCTTTCGCAGAGATATCGGTTGCGGTGATGCGTGCGCGGGGCCGCTCGTGGGCCAGGCTGATCGCGATCGCCCCGGAGCCGGTCCCGAGATCGAGAACCCTCCAGGCGCGCTCGCGATCCGGCATTCGGGCCAGCCCGGCTTCGACCAGGATTTCGCTGTCGGGACGGGGAGTCAGAACATCCCGATCGACCTTGAACGACAGCGACCAGAACTCCTTGGAGCCCACCAGAAGCGAAACGGGAACGCGTTCGCTTGCCCGTGCGCCGATCAGTTTCTTGTAGCGGGATCGCTCCTCCGGGTTCACGGGCTGATCGAACCGGAGATAGAGATCGAGCCGCTGCAACCCGAGCGCGTGGGCGAGCAGAACCTCGGCGTCGAGCCGGGGCGTATCGATCCCCTTGGCGGCGAAGTGGGCCGTCGTCCAGCGCAGCAGTTCGAGCACGGTCCAGGTGCGGTCGCCGCCCGTCGGCGCGGCGCGAGGTGCGCTGCCGGTCGTTTCCGTCATGTCGCAGCCGACTCGGCTTCCTGTCTGGCAAGCACATGGGCCTTCACGGCATCGATCAGCTCGTCCAGATCACCCGCGAGGATCGCATCGAGCTGGTGCAGCGTGACGCCGGCGCGGTGATCGGTCACGCGGCTCTGCGGAAAGTTGTAGGTCCGGATCTTCTCGCTGCGCTCGCCGCTCCCCACCTGGGCGCGCCGTTCATTCGCGCGCTCGTCGTCGGCCTTGCGCTGCTCGTGCTCGAGCAACCGCGCTCGCAGCACCAGCATCGCCTTGGCCTTGTTCTTGTGTTGCGACTTCTCGTCCTGGCAGTGGACCACGACGCCGCTCGGGAGATGAGTGATCCGCACCGCAGAGTCGGTCGTATTGACGCTCTGGCCACCGGGCCCGCCGGCCCGCATCACATCGATCCGGAGGTCGTTCGGATCGATCTGGATGTCGACCTCTTCAGCCTCCGGCATCACGGCGACGGTCACCGTCGAGGTGTGGATCCGACCCTGCGCCTCGGTGGCCGGGACCCGCTGGACCCGGTGGACACCGCGTTCGTATTTCATCCGGCTGAATACGTCCTGACCCTCGACGAGTGCGATCACCTCTTTGAAACCGCCCGAGCCCGCTTCGGAGCTCGAGAGCCGCTCGACCTTCCAGCCCACGGCCTCCGCGTATCGGACATACATGCGGAACAGCTCGGCGGCGAAGAGGGCGGCTTCGTCGCCGCCCGCCCCGGCACGGATCTCGAGCAGCGCGTTCTTGTCGTCGTTGGGGTCCTTCGGGGTGAAGAGCTCGGCGAGCTTCGTCTCGAGAACCGCGAGTCGACCCTCGAGTTCTGCGATCTCACCCCGAGCGAGGTCGGCGACTTCGGGGTCGGAGTCGTTCACCATCGCCCGTGACTCGGCGAGTCCCGCAGCCGTAGCGCGATAGCGCCCGCCGACCTCGAGAATCGGACGCAGGCGACCGAGCTCCTTGCCCACCTTGCCGTAACGACCCGGATCGCGGGCGAGATCGGGATCGGACAACTGCCGCTCGAGCTCGCGCGCGCGTCCCTCGGTCTCCGCGATCCTGTCGAGGAACTTGTCGTCCATGGGCGTTCCGGCGTAGGAGATTCGGTAACTTACGCGACCCGGGCCAGCGGGCCAATCTCAGACCGAGCCTCCCGGCGGGCCGCTCGTCACTGCAGCGCTGCGTCTCCGAACGGAGGCCCCGGCCCTTCCCGGCGCAACCGGTCCGCAGCTTGCGAGGAGCCCCGAGGCCGTCTCAGCTCGACATCGACTCCAGGAACTCTGCGTTCGAGTCGGTGGCCTTCACCTTTTCGAGCAGGAACTCCATCGAGTCGACGGGTGACAGGGGCGAGAGCACCTTTCGCAGGATGTACATGCGGTTCAGCGTCTTCTCGTCCAGCAACAGCTCCTCGCGACGCGTCGCCGAGCGGTTGATGTCGATGGCCGGGAAGGTGCGCCGGTCGGCGAGCTTGCGATCGAGCACGAGTTCACTGTTCCCGGTGCCCTTGAACTCCTCGAAGATCACCTCGTCCATGCGCGAACCGGTCTCGATCAGTGCGGTGCCGACGATCGTCAGACTTCCGCCTTCCTCGACGTTGCGCGCCGCGCCGAAGAAGCGCTTCGGCTTGTGGAGTGCATTCGAATCGACACCCCCCGACAGGATCTTCCCCGAGTGCGGGACGACCGTGTTGTGCGCGCGCGCCAGGCGCGTGATCGAATCCAGCAGGATCACGACGTCGCGCTGGTGCTCGACGAGCCGCTTCGCCTTGGCGATCACCATGTCGGCGACCTGCACGTGGCGAGTTGCCGGCTCGTCGAACGTCGACGAGATCACCTCGGCTTTCACCGTGCGCTGCATGTCGGTCACCTCCTCGGGGCGCTCGTCAATCAACAACACGATGAGGTAGACGTCGGGGTGGTTCTCCGCGATCGCGTTGGCGATGTCCTTGAGGATCATCGTCTTGCCCGCCTTTGGAGGGGAAGTGATCAGCGCGCGCTGACCCTTCCCGATCGGAGCGATCAGGTCGATGATCCGCGTCGTCAGTCCGCCGGACTTCGACTCGAGAACGAACTTCTCCTCGGGATAGAGGGGGGTCAGGTTGTCGAACAGGATCTTCTGTCTGGCTTTCTCCGGCTCCTCGTAGTTGATTGTCTCGACCTTGAGGAGCGCGAAATAGCGCTCGTTCTCTTTGGGCTGACGCACCTGACCCTGCACGGTGTCGCCTGTCCGCAGGTTGAATCGACGGATCTGCGACGGCGAGACGTAGATGTCGTCGGGGCCGGCCTGATAGCTCTGATCGGGCGCGCGCAGGAATCCGAATCCGTCCTGCAGGATCTCGAGCACGCCCTCGGCGAAGATCTTTCCACGCTTCTCGGTCTGCGCAGTGAGGATCGCGAAGATGAGGTCCTGCTTGCGCAGTCCCGCCGCGTTCTCGACCTTCATCCCCTCGGCCTGTGCGGCCAGCTCCTGCGTGTTGAGCTGCTTGAGGGCGCGGACGTACAGGCGCTCCGCACCGTCGTCGTCGACCACACCCGCCTCGTCTTCGGCAAGCTCCGCATCCGTCGGCAGGTAGTCGCGCTTCAGCGCTTCGTTGCTCCCGCGGCTGGACGCAACACGCGCTCCTGCGCCGGCCGTTACGGCACTGCTCGTCGCACCCGGGCCGCTGCCCACCGCGGCGCTGCCACTGCCGCCAGCGCGCGGTCGACGACCTCGGTCGCGTCGGTTGCGACCGGCCTTTTGCGGGGAACCGGCATTGCTCTCGTTTCCGCGGTCTGTGGTCAAGTTCGGGTTCTCTCTGCAGGACCTTCGGCGTTCGGTGCGGATCGACGCGGGAACGGGACGGGATTGCGGACTATCCGGTCAGAGGTCGAGGTCGGAGGAGTGGCGTTGGCGGCGGGAGATCGTGCGGAGTCCGCAGGGCGCAGACTCGATTTTGCAAAGTGGACCTGGGGGGAACTCGGATTCGGGAGGGTGGGGTTCGCAGAAGTGGGGCTCGAAGAACCGGAGCGGGGGAGGCGAACTGCTTCGGTCTTCGAACGCGCCGGGGTCTCGGCCTCTCGCGGCGAGGTCTGTTCGACGCTTGCAGCATCGTGAATCTGATTTTTCAAGATGCCGCAAATCCAACGAACAGCATGCAAGCGCGATGCTAGGCGAATTTTCACGGTAGAACCGTGTTTTCAGTGTGTCAAGCCGGGAGCGACATGGCAGCCACCCAGTGCAGAAGCCTTCCCGCCTGCGGGCCGTCGCGTCGGAACGACTCGAAGCGATCTGCGTCACAAGCTGTGCAATGAGCTTGTGACGTGCTCAACCGGGCCAGCGCGATGCCTGATCGCTCGAGGTCGATGGTGATCAGCCGTTCGAGCGCGATCCACTCGTGACCGGGACGGGATCGGGTCAGCGACTCCTGCGTCGAGTCGCCGAAACGCGCCTTCATCGCGTCGATGACGGGTGCATCCACCTCGTAGCAACAGGAGCGGATGTGCGGGCCGATCGCTGCCACCAGTGTCTCCCCGCTCAGTTCCGCGAGCCGCCGGGCAGCCGCAGTCACCACCCCGGCCGCCAACCCCCTCCATCCCGCATGCACCGCTGCCACTGCGCGGCCCGAGGACGACGCGAGCAGGATGGGGACACAGTCTGCCGTGACGATCGCGATCGGAAGACCGGCGACCAGGCTGACGACGGCATCGGCGTCTTCCGCCGACAGCGCCGTCGTCGAGTCGGCTCGCGCAACCCGCGTGCCGTGGACCTGCCGCGGCCGAACGACACCCTCCGGTGCCACGGACCCGCGTTGACCGAATCCATGCGCGATCGTCAGCTCCTCGAGCAGCGGGTCGCGCAGGAACCCCGCGTCCGTCACACCGGAACCTCCGCGGCCCGCAGCGCATCGAGCGCTGCGAGCAGATCCGCAGGCAGCGGTGCCTCGAATCGCAGTCTCTCGCCGGTCGCCGGATGCGTGAAGCCGAGCAGCGCCGCGTGCAGGGCGGGATGGTCGATGCGCGGCAGATGCCTCGCACGATCACGATGCGCGCGACCATACACGTCGTCGCCCACCAGAGGCATGCCGATCGAAGCGAGATGGACCCGGATCTGATGCGTGCGTCCGGTGCGCGGTCGGACTTCGAGCCAGGCCGCGCCGGCTCGCTTGAAGCGCTCGCGCAGTCGCCACTCGGTCACCGCGCTGCGGCCAGCCCGGGTGCGCACCGACATCCTCTTGCGATCTCGCGGATGCCTTCCGATTGCCCGATCGACGCGTCCGCTGTCGGCTTTCGGCGCGGCGCGCACGAGCGCCAGATACATGCGCTCGATCGAATGATCTTCGAACTGCCGCGAAAGTCCGATATGCGCATGGTCGTTCTTTGCGGCCACGATCACACCCGACGTTCCACCGTCGAGCCGATGCACGATGCCCGGCCGCAGCACGCCACCGATTCCGGAGAGGTCGTGGCAGTGGTGCAACAGCGCATTGACGAGTGTCCCGCTCCAGTTGCCGGGTGCGGGATGCACGACGAGCCCGGACGGCTTCGCGATCACGATCAGGTGTTCGTCTTCGTACAGGACATCGAGGGGGATCGGCTCGGGGCCGAGTGCTGCTTCGATCGGCTTCTGCGGCGTCGCTTCGATGCGATCGCCGTCGATCAGCTTGCGACTCGGGCGTGTCTGTGGGACGCCTCCGACGAGCACGATGCCCGATTCGATCCAGCGCTGCACCTGCGCACGGGATTCGCCGGAAAGCTCGGCGAGAGCAACGTCGAGGCGCTGACCGGATGTGGCGCCATCGACGACGAACTCGAGTGATCCGGCGAACTCGCCGGGATCACCCGGATCGTCATCGTCGGTGTCGCTGTGCTCGTCGCCGCTACCGGCCATCGGCATCGCCGGCCCGCTCAGGAACGGCTGCGGAAACGGCCATGGGGCTGGACCTGTCGAGCTTGCTCGACCCGGGCCAGATAGCTTGCAACCACGCGAGTCGGATCGAGCCCGATCGTTCTTGAGTAGGCGGTCACGAAGCCACGCACGTACACGGTGGCGGGAAGATCCGCGAACTCCTCGTCCTCGATCCTGGCCAGATTGGCGACGCTCACCTTCGTGATGTCCGAGATCTGATCCAACTCGAAGCCCCGGCGCAATCGCGCCCGACGCAGCTTCGGTCCATCGAACTCACCCGCCTCTTCGTCGATGTCCGACTCGAGATCACGAAAACTGTCACTCGCACTCTCGAAGGCTCCGATCTCGGCGGATTCCATCTCGGAGGTCGGCGATGCGGCACGCGGAGCAGCGAGCGATTCTCGTCCTGCGCGCACGTCGTCGTAGACACGTCGCCCTTCCGGATCGGACAGCACCCGGTACGCGTCCTCGATGCGCTCGCGAATCGTCGCCGCGTCGCGGTCGCTGAACACCGAATACAGGGCGAGCGACTCGGCGTCATACGTATCACGCATTGCGCGATAGGCGCGATCGATCTCGTCCAGAGATGCACCGGGGCGCAACTCGAGCACTGAGTAGTGGTCCTGTTCGTGCAGCGCCTTCACTGCGTCACGCCTCCCGGGTCGGCACGAACCTGCGAGGGAAGACCGGCAAGCTTGCGAGCGATGCGCTGCAGATAGATGGCGGCATCCGACGATTCCTGACACTCGACGACCGGGCGCCGCGCAATCACCGACCGGCGTGCGGCGTCGTCATGATTGACGTATCCGAGGTAATCGGCTTCGAGGCCGAAGTACTTGCGGCACACGCTCGACACCGCAAAGCCGAGTTTCACGTCCTCGGCGGTTCGCACCTCGTTGACGACGATCCGGGGTCGGAAGGCACGCATCGTCTCGACGAAACGGCGCCCCTCGAGCGGGTCGATCGACTCGATCTCGCGCATCAGGTCGAGGGGTGTCCGGATGCCGCGCTCGTTGCGCTGGTCCATCGCCTGCGTGACGAGATTGCGGACGCCGTGACCCACCATCGCAAGGCGGAGCCGTCGGTAGAAAGCGGCGCGCAGAAACGTATAGGCGTTCTCCACGGAAGTCGGTTCGGGATGCAACACGATCAGCCCCTCGTCGGCGACGAGGAAGTAGTCGAGCACCGAGGAGTGCGTTCCCGCGCCGAGATCGAGGATCACGAAGTCGGCGGGCAACTGTCGGAGCGCTCGCATCAGCGACACGCGGCGGAGATGGCTCGGTTGAGCCTCGCCGAGGTTTCCGTGGGTCCCGGCGATGATCTGCAGGTTTGGCTCGCCGGTCTGGATCAACAATTTGACGAGGTCGTCTTCGCGCTGAGCCACGAAATCGGCCAAGCTGACGCGCGGCGTCGCGACACCGAGGCAGGTATGGAGGTTCGCCCCCTCGAGATCGGCGTCGACGGCAACGACCCGGTAGCCCATGCGGGTCAACGCCATCGCGATGTTGGCGCTGACGAATGTCTTGCCGACCCCGCCCTTGCCGCCCCCCACAGAGATCACGCGAGGCCCGGTACGCGGGCCGGTTCCGTTGTCTCCCGACTCCCGGGGAAGTTCATCCCGCGTGTTCGCATCGATCGGCATCGCGGTTCCTTCCCCCCGAGAGCGTTTCCCGATCAACTGCGCGCGTCCGCTGCGAGCTCGACCGGTTGGCGGATCGGAGAAGCGTCGCGGCAGAGCCAGATCGCCCCGTCTGGCGCGAACAAGCTACCCGAACGACCCGCCTGCATCAACGCAACGCACTCACCAGCGTGTCGGAGAGCAGCCGCTCGTCGTCGTCGTCCACCGTGCGCAAGTCGATCAAGAGAAAATCGTCTCGAACCCGGGCAAGGATCGGAACGGCGGCATCGCGAAGTCGCCGTGCCAGACCTTCCGCGCCAGACCGGTCACGCAGCGCGATCACCCAGCTGTCGATCTCGACACCGGGCAGCGACCCCCCTCCGATCGGAACGCGCTCGCGGTGGACCTCGATGTCTCGATCCGGCGGCGGCGACAGCTCGGCGAGTGCTTTCGCAAAGGAACGGGTGCGTGCCTCGTAGCGATCGAGCGGCATCAGGATCTGACGCAACACGGGCAGCTCGGAGGTCGCCGTTCCCTCGAGCATCGCGCCGCACGTCCAGTCGAGTGCCGCGAGCGTCATCTTGTCCAGCCGAAGGGCGCGGGCTAGGGGATTCTTGCGCATCGCTTCCACGAATCGGGCGCGGCCGAGAACGATCCCCGCCTGCGGGCCACCCATCAGCTTGTCACCCGAGAAACAGACGAGATCAGGACCTTCCCGAAGACGGGCCGGGGCATACGAATCCGGTGGGAATCCAAACGGTTGCAGATCGACGAGGGTTCCACTGCCCAGATCCTCGACGACCGGAACACCGTGATCGGTGCCGATCTGTGCAAGCTCACGGAGCGACACTTCGGCCACAAACCCTCGCACTTCGAAGTTGCTGCGGTGGACCTTCAGCAGCATCGCGGTAGCCGGTCCGATGGCGTCGATGTAGTCGCTCGGATGAGTCCGGTTGGTGGATCCGACCTCGACCAGGGTCACCCCAGCGCGTCGCATGATCTCGGGGATCCGGAACGAACCGCCGATCTCGACCAGTTCGCCCCGCGACACGATCACTTCCCGGCCGACCGCGAGGGTGTTGAGGGCCAGCAACAACGCGGCCGCGCAGTTGTTGCACGCATAGGTGGCTTCGGCGCCGGACAACAGCCGGAGTTTCTGGTCGAGCACTGCGAGGCGGTCACCCCGGCGCCCGCTCGAGAGATCCAACTCGAGGTCGCTGTAGTGGACCGCCGCCTCAGCGGCGGCTGCCGCGGCTCCTGGGGCCATCGGCGCACGGCCGAGATTCGTGTGAAGGACGATGCCCGTGGCATTCACGACCCGTCTCGGGCGCCGGGCACTCATCTCGCTCGCCCGATGGGCAGCTTCTTCGACCCAGGCGTCGAATGGATCGCGGAACATCTCGCGGGATTCCTGCCCCAGATCGAGCGCAGCACGCGCGGACTCGAGGGTCTGTCGGGCGCCTTCGACTGCCGCCCATTCCGGAATCCCGGGTCGTTGCTCGATCACGGCCGCAGAGAGCCGATGGACCGACGGCAGGGACCTTCTCGGATCCGAGTTGACGTCGCGCGAGGAATCCATGATGGTTCACCTGAATTTAGAAGCGGAGGAAGCTGACAATCTGTCCAACCCCGTGGGGTTTGACGGGTCCCACGTCCGAGGAACCAAAGACGCCGCCCCGAGAGTGCCACCCCGCGCCGCGCAACGCGACCGATGCTTCGGTCGGGTGACGACGCGAGAGGGCTTGAACCCGGAAGGCAGGACGGTTCGCTGCGACGGCGCGAGAGCGCAAAGCCAACAACGGGAACCGGGACACCGCACACACCGCACCGACGTCGAGTGGCTGAATGGATCGGAAGATCGACTTGGCGAACGGGCAACGAGTGTTTGGACAAGGTGACGCGATGCGAACGGCGGCGGGGTCGCTGCCCATCGGGGATCGTCGAACCGAATCGTCAGGCCAATCCGTAGTTTCGAGAGTTTCGAGCATCTGTGCGAGTCAACGATTTGACAATCGATATCGGGATTCCGGAGAGAGTCCTCGTTCGCACGAGGCGCCCACGCGGCGCCTCGCATCCCCGCTAGTACCCCGCCACTGCGCCTTCGGGCGCGGGTCATGGACACCCCGAAATCTCGAAGACTCGCCCATCCTGGAGACGGCGAGCAGCGAGTACCCACGGGGCCAAACGCAACGGCCTCAGTGCGTCCGATGATCGTCGTCACTCCCTAGCGAGTGACCCATGGAAAACGAAATCATCATCAACGTCGACCCAGGTGAAACCCGGGTCGCGTTTCTCGAACGCTCAGTGTTCGCAGATCTGCACGTCGAACGCGAGCAGGACAAGAGCGTAGTCGGCAACGTCATCAAGGGCCGCGTCAGCCGGGTGCTACCCGGAATGCAGGCCGCGTTCGTGGATGTGGGCCTCGACAAAGCGGCCTTCCTCTATGTCGGCGACTACTTCGACAACACCGGACAGCAATCGGGCAACGGCCGCGATGGCGTCACCGAGCCCCCGAGGCGTGGAAGACGCAACGGTGGGCGAAGGCCTGCACCGCCGCGCATCGACACGGTTCTGTCCGAGGGCCAGGAGATCGTCGTCCAGATCGCCAAGGCGCCGATCGGGACGAAGGGCGCCCGGATCACGTCGAACATTTCGATTCCGGGCCGCCATCTGGTCCTGACGCCGTGGTCGCGGCGAGTCGGCGTGTCCCGCAAGATCGACTCCGACAAGGAGCGCAAGCGGCTGCGCGAGATCGTCGACCGGCTTCGGCCCAAGGATCTCGGCTTCATCATCCGGACCGCAGGTGATGGCGTGCGAGAGGCCGACCTCGAAGCCGACATCAAGTACTTGTCCATGATCTGGACCAAGATCCATCAGGCCAACGTGGAGAAGCCGGCCCCGGCCGTCCTGCACGAAGAACCCGATCTTCCGATCCGGATCATCCGCGATCTCGCGAATCAGGAAACGTCGCGGATCGTGATCGACAAGTCACACGCCGCCGACGCGCTGCGTGACTTCGTGAACGAGTTCGTCGCCGACCCGAAGCCCGAGATCGAGCACTACGAGGGCAGCGTTCCCTTGTTCGACACGATGGGACTCGAGGCCCAGATCCACGCCAATCTCGAGCGCAAGGTCTGGCTCAAGTCGGGCGGGTCGCTGATCGTCGATCAATGCGAAGCGCTGACCGCGATCGACGTGAACACCGGGCGGTTCGTGGGAAAGCGCGATCTCGAGGAGACGGTCTTCAAGACGAACCTCGAGGCCGTCAAGGAAGTCGTCAATCAGCTCCGTTTCCGCAACATCGGTGGTCTGATCATCATCGACCTGATCGACATGGATCGTGCCGAGCACCGGGACAAGGTCTATCGCGCTCTCCAGGAGGCTCTGCGCGGCGACAAGGCTCGCACCAACATCCTCAAGATCTCCGAGCTCGGCCTCGTCGAGATGACCCGCAAGCGCACGCGCGAGAGTCTCGTCCAGACCTTGTGCGAGCCGTGCCCGCACTGTGAGGGGCGCGGCTACATGCTCTCGGGCGAGACGGTCGCATACAGCATCCTGCGTGAGATCCGGAACGACCTGCCCCGTTTCGGGGGACGCCAGATCGCCATCACAGTCAGTCCGCGGGTCGCCGAGCAGCTCTTGTCCGTGGAGAGCGAGCCCCTCGCCAAACTCGCGCTCGAGCTGGGACGTGAAATCGAGGTCCGCGCGCGACCGGGGCTCCACCAAGAGCAGTTCGAAGTCGTGGCCCTCGATGGCGGGAGACCTGTCGAGATCCCGCTCCGCTGGCTTCGCGATCCGGCCGAAGTCGCCGCAGAAGACGAAGCGGAGCGACAGAAGAAGGGCGAATCGCGGCCGAACGGGCAGAGCGGACGCAGACGATCGCGCGGACGCGGACGCGGTCGCGATTCCGCCGACCAGAGCGACGAGCTGGGCGACGGCTTCGACAGCCTCGAAGCAGTCGGCGAAACCGAAGCGGTACCCTTGGCGGCAGACGACCCCGAGAACGCCGGATCGGACGACGGCAGCGAACCGATCGACGATTCGATGCCCCTAGGGACATCGATCTTGCAATCATCACCGGGAGAAGTGACGGCGCATCTCGAGTTGCCGTCGGTCGATCGCGACGTCATCACCTCATCGCAATCTTCGATCGAGCCGGACCGGGATCCCGACCCCGAGCGTGGGTGACCGTCCACCACGCACCAGACAGCCCTGCCGATCAGCGTGTGTGTACGTCCAAGCGCTTGACGGTGAAGCGGAATCGCGGATACTCCCGCGTTCGCGAATCAACGAGGATCAGTCATGTACGCCGTAGTGAAGAGCGGTGGGAAGCAGCACCGCGTGGAACCGGGTGATCGCGTTCGGGTCGAGAGTCTGCCCGGCGAGGTGGGTGGTGCGATCGCCTTCGACGACGTTCTGTTGATCGGCGACGATGCGGGAGTGAAGATCGGTCGTCCGGCTCTCGACGGGGCAACCGTCAGCGGCACGATCACCGCGCAGGGTCGCCACCCCAAGATTCGCGTGTTCAAGATGAAGCGCCGCAAGAACTACAAGCGCCTCAAGGGCCATCGACAGGGCTACACCGAGATTCGCGTCGATTCGATCGACGGCTGACCGATCCCGACGTTCCGCCGATTCGTCCAGCGGGCGTCGTCGCTTGTGGCGCGGCGAAGACCCGATGGGGCCACCGAACCGGACGCTCGGCGGACTCGATGCGACCCTGGCCAGATACAAGAGCCGGACAGCGGCAGAGGAAGATTCGAAATGGCGCACAAAAAGGGACAGGGCAGCTCACGCAACGGTCGGGACAGCAATGGTCAGCGACGCGGCGTGAAGATCTACGGCGGAGAACTCGTCAATGCCGGCTCGATCCTCGTGCGCCAGGTCGGCACCAAGATCCACCCCGGACGCAACGTCGGATGCGGACGGGACTACACGCTCTTCGCCAAGGCGACCGGCGTTGTGAGCTACGGGAAGTCCCGGGGCCGAACTGTCGCCCACGTCGATCTCTCCGAATAGCTCCCCGCCGCGGCTGACCGGTCGGCTCTACCTCCGCTGAGCTGAGCCGAAGTACGTCGCGCGGGAGACGGCTTCTCGCCGATCCCGGGTGACTCGCGGGTAGAGCTTTGAAGAACACCAATCCCTTCGTCGATGAAGCACGAATCACCGTCACCTCCGGAGCAGGAGGGGACGGCATGGTGTCGTTCCGTCGCGAGAAGTACGTCCCGCGTGGTGGTCCGAACGGTGGCGACGGCGGTCGCGGTGGCGACGTGATCATGATCGCCGATCGCAATCTGAACACCCTCCACGATTTCCAGCGGCGACGCATCTATCACGCTGATCGCGGTGAAGACGGCGGCACGCAGGAGCGGAAGGGCGCGGCCGGTGAGACGATCGAGATTCGAGTCCCGATCGGAACGATGGTCTTCGACGTGGATGACGGTACCAGCGAATCCGACCCCGATGACGAGCGGGCACCGCTCATCGATCTCTCGACGGACGGGCAGCAGATCCTGCTGGTGCGGGGCGGAAACGGCGGGCACGGCAACGTCCACTTCAAGAGTTCGACACGCCAGACCCCCGACTTCGCGATGTCGGGCCGCGAGGGCCTGACGCGTGAGCTCCGGCTCTCGCTCAAACTGCTCGCCGACGTCGGACTCGTCGGATTTCCGAACGCCGGGAAGTCCACGCTCCTGCGCCGGCTGTCTGCTGCACGCCCGAAGGTCGCCTCGTATCCGTTCACGACCTTGACACCCTCTCTCGGCGTCGTCGAATCAGGGGATGCGCGGTTCGTCGTGGCCGACATCCCGGGTTTGATCGAAGGAGCCAGCGAGGGCGCCGGTCTCGGCCATCGATTCCTGCGCCACGTCGAGCGGACCCGCGTGATCGTTCATCTGCTCGACGTCGGAGCGGCTCTGCTCGAGGGACGCAACCTGCTCGACGACTACGACGCGATCCGTCGCGAACTCGGTCGATATCGCGCCGACCTCCTCGAACGGCATGAGATCGTGATTCTCAACAAGGTCGATCTCGCGGGTGATGGCTCCGTGCTCGACCCGCTCGAACGCGAACTCCGCGAACGCGGCATCACGCCGCATAGACTCTCGGGCGCGACGGGGCAGGGCATCGGCGAACTCGTGCGCGCGATGCACACGGCCGTCGAATCCGCCAAAGCCGCCGAGATCGCAGCGGCCGAAGCCGAAGCCAGGCGGCTGCAGCAGGAGAGTCTGCGATGAGTGGCGACACCCGGCGCCGCATCCAGTCCGCGGCGCGGCGCATCGTCGTCAAGGTGGGGACCAGCACGCTCACCCAGCAGGGCCGCGTGCGTCCGCGCAAGTTCGGAGAACTCGCGAAATCCATCTGTGAATTGACGGATTCGGGCAGGGAAGTCGTGCTCGTTTCGTCCGGGGCGATCGCGGTCGGGAGTCACCGGCTCGGCTGGTCACACCCGGGTCGATCGATCCGTGAGAAACAGGCAGCGGCCGCGGTGGGCCAGGTCGGGCTATGCGAGATCTATCGGAGCCGCTTCAAGCGCCACGGCCGTGAGATCGCGCAGGTACTCGTGACGAGAACCGGTCTCGAGAATCGCGAACGATTCCTGAACGCCCGCCACACGCTCCTCGAACTGCTGCGCCTCGGTGTGGTTCCGATCGTCAACGAGAACGACACCGTTGCGACCGACGAGATCCGGTTCGGCGACAACGACAACTTGTCCGCCACGATCGTCAATCTGATCGGCGCGCAGCTGCTCGTGATCCTCACCGACGTCGATGGGCTGTACTCGGCTCCCCCGGTTCGCGGTCGACCCAGTCCGCCGCTGATCGACGTCGTCGGCAAGATCACATCGGACATCCGCGCTGCCGCACAGGGATCGGACAGCGATTTCGGGCGCGGCGGGATGACGACGAAGATCGAGGCGGCCGAGAGTGCAGCACTGACCGGCTCCGCCACGGTGCTGTGCAACGGAGCACGCGCCGACATACTGACACGTGTCGTCGCAGGCGAGTCGGTCGGCACGCTCTTCCTTCCCGGAGAGCGACTGACCAGCCGCAAGCACTGGCTGGCCTTCACGACGCGCACACGCGGTGCGCTCGTGATCGATGAAGGTGCAATCAAAGCCGTCGTGAAGAATGGACGCAGTCTGCTTCCCGCGGGCATCCTGGAAGTCAAGGGCGAGTTCGGGATCGGCGACTCGGTCAAGTGCATCGATGCAGCCGGCTTCGAACACGCTCGCGGACTGGTCGCATACTCGTCGCGCGATGTCGCGCGCATCCTCGGCCAGCCGACGAATCGGATCGAGCCGGTGCTAGGCTATTCGAACGGGGCCGAGGTGATCCATCGCGATGATCTGGTGGTCCTGACAGAGTGAGCGAAGCATGAGGGCCCGGGGATCCGGATGATCGGCATCTACGGCGGGACCTTCAATCCGATCCACGTCGGGCACATGCGCGCAGCCGAAGAGGTCGTCGAAGCACTCGATCTCGATCGCATGTTGTTCATTCCGAGCGCCAGACCTCCTCACAAGCGTGATGAGGCGGACGAGACGGCGTCGGCGCGTCTGCGCCTCGAATGGGTCGAGTTGGCGATCCGCGACAATCCCCGCTTCGCAGCCGATCCGATCGAGGTGGACCGACCGGGTCCGTCGTATCTGGTGGATACCCTGCGTGCTCTGCGCGAGCGGCATCAGGGCGAGGATCTGACATTCGTGGTCGGCCAGGACGCATTCAATGAGATGGGAAGCTGGCGTGAGCCACGCGAGATCTTCCGCCTGGCGAACGTCGCCGTGACGACGCGGCCACCCGTGATCGACGGCTCTCTCGCCGAGTGGTTGCCCGCCTGTGTGATTCGGGATTTCGAGATCGACGCGGACGGACGGACAGCGCGACATCGCGACGCCGACACGCTGATCCGACAGCTGCCTGTCACAGCCCTCGACGTATCGGCTTCGGAGATCCGTCAGCGCATCCGCACCGGACGCTCGATCCGGTATCTGGTGCCGGAAGTGGTGCGGACGGCGATCATTGCGAGCGGAGCCTATGCGGCCGTCCAATCGGTGGAGCGTTCGGCAGATCGCGCATCCGGCGGCGAGATCTGATCGGATGTGACCTGGGCCGGATGGGCGTGATACCCGGAATCATCGAATGGGAGCGGACCTTTGGAAGAATCGATCGTGCATGCAGTGCAGGATGAGGCCGTCGACAAAGCGAGGCGCATCGTCGAGGCGGCACTCGATCTCAAGGCGGAGGACGTGGTGGTCCTCGACATGCGAAACGTGAGTTCGTTTGCGGACACCTTTGTGATCGCCTCGGGCCGATCCGATCGGCACGTTCGGTCGATCGCGCACGCGATCGCGGACGCACTGAGGGAGATGGGCGATCCGCCGCTCGGCATGGAGGGTCAGGATGAGGGACACTGGATCTTGATCGACGCCAATGACGCGATCGTCCACATCTTCGATCCCGAGACTCGCGAGGCCTTCGACATCGAGCGCCTGTGGAGCGACGCACCGACCCTCCACCTCGTGCCCGACGAAGTGACGATCAACTGAGCTTCCGTGCTCCCATCGCTCTCTGGTTCGAGCGCGGAGAGGATCGAACCCACCCCGGGTCCCCGGAAATCGAGATTGCGGATCCGCGATCTGCTCGATCTGTTGGCACCATCCCACTGTCTGGCCTGCGGTAGCGCGAGCGGCGAGACGCTCTGTCGTGCCTGCCACGACGGTGCTCCATGGCGTGACGCGTCCGATGATGCGCCGCCACCGGGCACCACCGACCTCTTCGCCTGCCCGACACTGCTCTGGCTCGACGGCCCGGTGGGCGCGTGGGTCCACCGCTTCAAGTATCCCGCTGCCGGTTGGAGCGGATTCGATGGACCTGCGAGCGGGCTCATCAGCTGGCTGGCCGAACGGCTCGGAGGCCGCCTGGCCCCGGGGCCAGACGATCTGGTCGTACCGATTCCCCTGCACAGACGACGGCTCCGTGCTCGGGGCTTCAATCCCGCGCTGGTGCTCGCCCGCGACGCTTTCGCGCAGTGGGGCACGCCGGTATGCGGGCGGGTTCTCGCACGCACGCGGAACACGCCTTCGCAGACTGGCCTCGATCGGGCGCAGCGGCGTGCCAACGTACACGGAGCGTTCTCGTGTGAGCCAAAGCCCGATTGGCCTCCCGATTGCGTGTGGTTGGTGGACGATGTGGTCACGACCGGAGCGACCCTGGCCGCAGCCGCGTCCGTTCTGCGCGCGAGCGGCGTCAGCCGTGTGATCGGTGTTGGATTGGCGAGGACTCGGGCAGAAGCAGACATTCGACATGACGGGGGCTCGACGTCGAGTCGCCAGGCATAGCGGGCTCGTCGGTTCGCCTGATGGAGCGACGCGACTCGTTGCGTCGGCGTGATCCCTTCCGTGTGTCTCTCGTCGGGACACTCGACGGCCGACGGGTCCGGTGCGAGGATCGCGATTCGAGCCCGTCGAGGAATGACGCGTTGCCGCGATCGGGTTCGAAGCCCGCAGCGGCGGGGTCTCGGGTCAGACGTCCGGTCCGGAGGCGAGCATGGAGGCCCCTGTGTCGGGCATTGGTGGATCGAAGCCGGGCGAGCGCATGCGCGCCGAGCTTCCCTTGAAGCTCGCGGTCTGGATCGGCCTCGCGATCGGGATCTGCGTGCCCTACTTCGCGCTGCAGTACGTCCGCTTGCTGCCCGTTCGCGAACTCTCCGGCACATCGCTCGATCAGGCGATCCGGTTTTCGCCCGCGTGGATCTACGCCTATGCGTCGCTGGCTTTACTCGTGCCGCTCGCCCCGCTGCTCGCCAGCACCCGAACAGAGCTCATCCGATACGCGCAGGGGCTCACAATCCTGTGTGGTTCGTGCTTCGTGCTGTTTCTGCTCTTTCCCGTCGCCGGTCCACGCCCCGTCTGGGCCGAACCAACCGGTCTCTATGCGACGATCGTCACCCTGGATCGTCCGACGAATTCTCTTCCGTCGCTTCACGCGGGCCTCACCGTCTACTCATTGCTGTTTCTGGGGCGGGTATTCGCAAGCAGCTTGAAGGCCCGGGAGCGCTCGCGATTCGTCGCGGTCGCTGGAATCTGGGGCGGGTTGATCCTCTATTCCACCCTGGCCACCAAACAGCACTGGCTGATCGACGTGCCGGCTGGCGCGCTGATCGCCTGGGTGGCACATCACATCGCGTGGCGGAGCGCCGGTGAAACTCGTGGACCGCGTCCGACTCACGCGCCCTGAGCGGCGCCGACGCCCCCACGCTCAGGCCGCCAGCGGCGGCCCGTTGCGACGCCGAAACACGAGCACCAGCACCGAAAATCCGATCATCGTCGCCACGATCGACAGATACTGGCCAGGCGTCCAGCCCGCATAGCGGGCGTCCGCCACACGCAGCGCATCGAGAACGAAGCGCACGGGGCCATACAGGGCGAAGAAGATGCCGATGTAGAAGCCCGACGGCCTCGGCCGTCCGCCCAGCCAGATGAACAGCAGCGCGATCGGGACCATGTAGAGGAACTCGAGCACGCCGAGGTCGAACTGCGCTCCTGCCGGAAAATCGACCGCCAGCCAGTGATCGCTGGCCACACCCGGATGATCGTGCTTGAGCGCACAACCAGCCCGGCCGACGGCCAGCGTGAACGGCAGCGCATAGAACAGGCAGTCGACGAATCGCAGCATGTCCGGCTTCGACATCCGCCTTCGCCGCATCACGAGGTAGAGCCCGCCGATTCCTCCCAGCATCCCACCGAAGGAGGACAGCGTGCCCCAGACCTCGAGCAGGATCAGGGGATTGGCCGCGACCTTCTTGGGAAAGTAGACGAGCACGTCGAACACATGGGCGCCGACGATGCCGAAGAGGATCGCGAAACCGAGCAGGCTGGAAGCTGGCTGGCGATCGATCCCGAAACGAGGCGCTCTGCGCATCACGATCTGGAATTGCGTGATGATGGCGGCCCCCACAAAAAGTGGGAATGCCTCGAGGGTGTAGAAGCCGAGATCGAGAGTCGGGTGCGGGATGTAGGGGATCAATCGCGATCTCCGAGACGGTCGGTCGAACACGCTAGCCGCCACGCGTGAAGCCGATGCGTCGGTGTATCAGCACCAAACGAAGATGCCCCGACCGTGTTCCGGTCGGGGCATCTCATTCGATCGAGCGGCGATCCGTTACGCGCGGCGGAGGCGCTTCCGGTGCAGCCACATCAGGCCGGGCAGCACCAACACGAGTTCGGGACCAAATCCGCACTCCTCGTCCGGCACACTGATCGTCGGGGAGCACACGAGCGACTCGTCGTCGTCCGCCATGCCCTCGAGGATCCAGGTGTTGATCAGATTCGGATCATCGTACTTGCCGTTGCCCTGAGCGGTCCCGCAATCCTCGACGCCGTTCATCTCGCGATCCCAGCAATCGAGCCGGAAGACCGACTGCCCGAGCTTGGTCGTGCCGGACATGTCGAAGATCTCCCAGGTCGAGGTGGGTCCCGTGAAGCCAGTGGCTGTCACGTCTTCTCCCGGGGCGACGTTGTCCTCATATGCGAGCAGAGTCGAGAGTGGAGCACTGGACCAGATCTTGACGTCGACCGGCTCAGTGCCATTCCAGGTCATGGTCACCGAGTCCATCGCCGTGCCGCACGAACAGGTGAACGAACCCCTGCGGCGGGACGAGGACATCGACCGTCACCGCATCGACGCCCGGATCGCAGGCATCTCCGTTGATGTCACCGTTCGCCGTAGCCACGTTCGTCGTAGTGCCGAAGAGCGTGGCGTTCGTCACGAAGGTGGCCATCTGTCCTGCACCGATCGACTCACCACTCGCGATGACGCCGAGTTGGTCGTCTTCGACCTCGATGTTGTCGACCTGCAGCGCGTTGGGATTCGTGACTTTGTACTGGTACTGGACCTCACCGCCGAGAGCGATCGGTCCATCGTCCTCGCGATCCATGCCGAACACCACGAATGAACCGAATCGATCGCCGAGGCTGAGCGGCTTGTAGCAGGAGGTCTTGAACTGCACCGACTGGCTGCCGCCGTCGCCCGTTGCGTTCAGGGTGGTGAGCCAGGGCAGGCTCTCACCCGCCGTGTCGTTGGTGATGGTTACGAGGTCACCGAATTCGATGTCGCTGACCGGGTCTGCCATCAGCCCCGAGCCGACCGTCACCGAGACCGGATCGCCCGGATCCGCAACTCCCGAGCAGGACGCATAGCCGCTCTGGGCGTTGCTGACCGTACATCCCGCACCGAGGAAGTCGCCGATGTACACCATCGTGACCGACTCGAGGTCGCTGGTGCAGTGCGGCTTCGGCGGGGCGAGCGGTACTTCGCAGGTGTCGTACGTACCGTCGGAGCCGTCTTCGACGACCAGATGGGTGCCGTTCTTCGTCGTCCATTCCACCAGGGTGAACGGACCGAATTGATCCCCGAGCGCCAGCGGTTGCGAGCAGGAGACGTGGAACTTCACCGCCTGCAGGACACCCGTGGAGTCCGTGACCTTGAATTCCTGATTGGGGAACAGACCCCCGTTCGCCGTCGCGGTGACGCGGACGAGATCACCGTCGTTGACGTTGCTGGCGGGCGAGGTCTGCTGCCGGTTGGGGAACTTGCCCGTGTACACGATCCCGACGTTGTTGGCGCCCGTCGAGTCTCCGGAGCACGTCGCCTGGCCTGCTTGCGTGTTGGCGAGCGGGCTCTGGCACTCCTGGCCGTTGTACTCGAGCACCATGTCGACCAGCTTGGCGTCGCACGGCGTACCAATCGGGTCGCCGGGGACGTCGCAGCTCGGCTCGGGAGGCGGCGCCGAGCAGTCCACGTACCCACCCAGCGTGCTCTCGAGGCCGACCAGTTCGAGTGAACCGAACTGATCACCGCAGCGAAGCGCGCGGTCACAAGACGTGTCCATCTTGAGGTACTGACGCGTGCCGGACGAACCGTCGACCTTGAGTTTCGTCCAATCGAGGAATGTTCCGGTCGTCGAAGTCAGCTCGACGGTGTCTCCAACGAGAATGCCCGAGTCGGGTGTGGCGACAAGCGGTGACGTGCCCCAGTGATTGAGCACCTCGATGCTGGCCGGCTCTTCGATCGCCCGGCGGCCGTAGCACTTGAACTTCTTGCCCTGCTCGTTGGTCGACGCCGAGCACTTGTCACCGGTGAACTCGAAGATCATCCGGACGACGTCACCTTCACAGATGTCGAGATCGGGCAGGACGGGCTGCGGGATGCAGCAGGTCTTGTCCACTTCGAGATCGCACTCGAGAGGGTTGACCATGATCGCGACGACGGGGCCGTTGACGACCTTCTTCTGCATCTTCGAGGACGTGTTGCCCGGCGCGCAGTTCGTCACCAGCGTGTTGTCCCACGCGAGGACCGCTTCGGTGGCCAGCGGCACGACCGACGCGACATCGATGTCGACACGGCCATTCCAGGTCTTGGTTCCAAAGTGGGTCGGCAGAGTGAACGTGGCGTTCGGCGTGAACGTGCCGGACCAGGGGATCACGACCGGAGCGATTGGACCCGAAGTCGTCTCGGTGATCGTGAGCGTGCCCGACATCGAGGCGGTCGCGTTCGTCGAAGGGTTCCCGAACGGCGGGAAGGACGTCATCTGCACGTCGCCATCCTCGACCAGGGTCAGGATCTCGATGTGACCCCCGGGCTGCGCCGCGATGTCCATCGTGAGCAACGACGAGGTGGTGTCCGAGGCACCCGCCGAGCAGCTCGAGAGGAACGCGGGCGGGAAGAAGATCAGCTGATCGCCCGTCCCTGCGATCTCGGGTGCTCCCCAGAGCGTCGCCGGATCACCAACGGTCTGGGTGGTTTCGGTGACCTGCAGGAAGTCGACGCTCGTTCCGAGGTAATCACCGTGGTTGACTTGCGCGAACGCCGGCGCCGCGAAGAACAGCGACATCGCCAGCAGGAACGGACCTGCGAATTTTCGGTTCGTCACACGGATCTCCTTGACCCACTTGGGTGATCACCCAATCTGGCTCTCGGATTCCGTCTACACCGAAAAGTGAAGAATTGGACGAGGAGAGACCGTTTCGGGCGTCATCGGGCTCCCCTTCCCACAGGAGGTCCCACTTCGGCTCTATTTGTTTCCTGGTTCTATTTGGAAGTCAGTTGCTGGAGTCAATCGAGCTAGAGCCCACCCAATGGGGCGGACGTTCGTTCAGGCAGTGCGGACTCGCCGGCCGCGGATCCCCAGGACGAGGAGGCCGCTGCCGATCAAGATCGCGGTCGTCGGCTCGGGAATCACATTGATCACCACCGCCGGTCCGTTCACGACCTTCTTCTGGATCTTCGCGCTGGTGCCGGCTTCGCTGAACGCGTAGAGGTCGTTGTCGAGTGAAATCTGGATCTTGGTCGCGTTGGGGACCGAGGCCGCCACGTTGACCGAAACCGTGCCCGACCAGATCGTCACGCCGAAGTTGCTCGTGTACGTCAGGTTCGAACCGGGGGCGAAGGTTCCCGTGAAGGGGATCACGACCGGCGCAATCGGACCGCTGGTGTTTTCCAGGACCGTGATGAACCCGGCCAGGGCTGCGAAGGTACCCGTCGTCGCAGTGCCGCCTGCGCCGAAGATCTGGGCGTCACCGAACTCGGTGAAGTTGACGGTGGTGATGACCGAGAGGGCATTGTTCGAAGTCACCCGCGCCTGGAATTGCGAGCCCGTGTGATCGAACCCGGCGGCACCCGCTGTGCTCGCCGTGAAAGCCGGCGGGAAGAAGATCAGCTGATCGCCGACACCCGTCGGTGCGCCGAACAGGGGCTCGGGGTCACCCGAACTCGAGGCCTCTTGCACCAACGTATACGTGACACCCGGTCCGACGTAGTTCGGATAGAGGGTGAGTGCGCTCGCCTGGCTGGCCGCGACGAGCAGCGCCGCGCCGAACACCAGAGCGCCGAATCGATTGAAAGCCGTCATCCCATTTCCCCTTGAATCCTGATCAGCTGGTCCGAATGCGTCGCATTCGAAGTCCAGCCGCCATCTGTTCCGGCACTCTCACCGCATCCGTGGAGCGTGCCGGCCAAGCCTTCCCGAAAGTTTGTAGAGCAACATCTGTTCCAACAGCATTGGAACACTTTTGCCAGGCTAAGTGCAAGCAAATCAATGAGTTGACAGGGAATGATCGAAGGCCCCGCGGGATCACGCTGTGATGCTGGGAAACTCTGTTCCGTCTTCGCGGAACGAATATTCCGTCCGACTGAAGGGGCCGGAGCGATTGCTCCATGGGAATTTCCGCCGGCTACCGTCCCGACATGAGCGGGCATTCACCCTTTCCGGACGACTTCTTCTCCCGGCAGGACGAGAGCGACGACGCGCGCTTCTATTTCCTGCCCCGCTTCGTGCTGCACATCGATCCGGCCACCATCGACGCGCTGACCGACGCCTATCGCGATCTGCTGCCGGCCGACGGGGCGCTGCTCGACTTGATGTCGTCATGGGTCTCGCACCTGCCCGACGAGATGCGCTTCGCACGGGTCAGCGGCCTCGGCCTCAACGCAGCAGAGCTCGGCGGCAACCCGCGTCTCGACGATTTCGTCGTACACGATCTCAACTGCGAGCCGGAACTGCCGTTCGAGGATGCGCAATTCGACGCGGTCATCAACGCAGTTTCGATCCAATACCTGACGCGCCCCGTCGAGGTCCTGCGTTCCTGTGCGCGCGTGCTCCGCCCGGGCGGCCTCCACCTGATCGCGATGTCGCATCGCTGCTTCCCCACCAAGGCGATTCGCGCCTGGCACGTGCTCCCGCCGCGCGAGCGCCTCGACGTCGTCGCCTCGTACTTCCGGCTGGCGGGTGGCTACACGACCGCGACCCTGATCGATCGGTCTCCGCCCGGCGCCGACCCTCTGTGGATCGTGATGGCGCGAACTCTGGAGTGACGATCCGGCGTTGCCCGACGCCCGTCGGGGTTCGCGCCGCTAGACTGCCGACAGTCGAGAAACTCCATCTGCCCGCACACCCCTGCCCGACGGGAGTGTGGCGGGCTGCACTGCGTCCGGAGCCAGAACGCCGTGGCCGCCCGAATCCGTCCCTCAGCCAGCCCGCTTCGCGACCTCGCGCGTCGGATCGAATCGCGCGTCGCGCCCGTACGCTTGACGGGCCTTCGCGGCGCGGCCCGGGCGTTGCTGGTCGCAGAGCTCATCCGCGCCCACGAGGGTCGGCCCGTGCTGATCCTCGCAACCTCGTCGAAGCACTGCGATGAGCTGCTCGACGACCTGCGCAGCATGCTCGGCGAGCGCGACGGTGCATCGCGGCTGCACGTCCTGCCGCGTCACGACACGCTGCCCTACGACCGCTTCTCCCCGCAGCCGTTCGTGATCGCCCAGCGGATGGACGTGCTGTATCGCTGGCTCGTAGCCCGGGAACCCGGGCCGCTGGCCGCCGAGCCGCCGCCGGTGGTGGTCAGCGATTGGACGGCGCTGTCGGTGCGGGTTCCGGCTCGCGAGACGCTCCGGGCCCACACGCGTGAGATCGCCGTCGGCGACTCCCTCGACCGGGATGAACTCGTCGCCAGTCTGGTCGCGGCCGGTTACAACCGCATGCCGATCGTCGAGGAGCCGGGCGAACTCGCCGTGCGCGGTGGGATCGTGGACCTCTATCCGCCGCATTCACGTCAGCCGTTGCGGATCGAGTTCTTCGGCGACGAAGTCGAGAGCATCCGCGAGTTCGACGCCGCCAGCCAGCGCTCGCAGTCGAAGCTCGTCCACGCCGTCGCCCCGCCTCCCCGCGAGCTGCTGATCGATCGCGACACCGTGGTCGAGCGCGGCGGCGCGGTTCGTGCGCTGGCGAGCGAACTCGGCACCCGGCCGGCCGAGGTCGCCGAGTTGATGGATGCGCTGCTGCGCGGCCACCTGCCGCCGGGCGTCGAGGCGCTGGCGCCGATCCTCCAGCCCGGGCAGGTCGCTGTGCTCGACTACCTGCCCGCCGATGCACTCGTCATCCTCGACGATCCGGAGGGCGGCCACGATCGGCTCGCTCGCTACTGCGCGGAGGCCGAGGCCAGCCACGCGGCCGCGCTCGAGATCGGCCGCCTCGCCACGCCCGTCGGCGATCTGCTCGTCCCGCAGTCCGCGATCACAGCAGCGCTCGAAGCGCGTCATTGCGTGAGTCTCGAGCGGCTCGACGTGCTGGACGTCGAATCCCGTGCGGAGCGCATCGCGATCGAGACGACGGGCCACGCCGAGCTTCGCCGCGAGCTGGGCCGCACCCGCACCCACGAGCAGGCCCTGGCTCCCCTCGCCGACCTGCTCGCGAATCGCGTGCTCGAAGACTGGCGCGTCGTCATCACCGCATCCGCGCTGTCC
The DNA here is from genome assembly GCA_031413515.1 of bacterium. Lineage (GTDB taxonomy): Bacteria > Myxococcota_A > UBA9160 > UBA9160 > UBA4427 > TMED88. The sequence continues at coordinate 14,542 of JANOFF010000104.1, read as the reverse complement.
GCCGCCGAGCGGCTCAAGGATCTGCTCTCGAAATACGGCCTCGAAGCAAGCGTGGTCACCGACCCGCGGCCCTGCTGGCAGTGGTCGTTGCCGGGCCGCATCGAGATCCGTGTCCTCGGTCTGTCGGACGGCTTCGAGATCCCGCTGCAGAAGCTCGTGGTGATCACCGAGGAGGAGATCTTCGGCAAGCGCGAGCGACGGCGACACCGGACCGCCTTCAAGGAGGGCGTCGCGGTCGAGGGCATCGCACAGCTCCAACCCGGCGACTTCCTCGTCCACTCCGATCATGGGATCGGGCTGTATCGCGGGCTCGGCGAATTGAAAGCCGGCGGTACACCACAGGAACTGCTCTGCATCGAATACGCGGGCGGCGACAAGCTCTTCCTGCCCGTGCATCGGCTCAACCTGGTGAGCCGCTACGCGGCGTTCGAGGGCATCACACCCAAGATCGACCGGCTCGGTGGCGAGAGCTGGCAGAAGGCGCGCGGCAAGGTCAAGAAGAGCCTGCGCGACATGGCGAGCGAGCTGCTCTCGATGCACGCCGCGCGCGAGCTCGCGCCGGGCTTCGCGTTCAGCGCACGCGACACGTACTTCGAAGAGTTCGAGGGCGCCTTCGAGTTCGAGGAGACGCCGGATCAGAGCGCTGCGATCGAGGACGTGCTCGCCGACATGCAGCGCCCGCGTCCGATGGATCGCCTGGTGTGCGGTGACGTCGGCTACGGGAAGACCGAAGTCGCGATCCGCGCCGCCTTCCGGGCCGCGATGGATGGCAAGCAGGTCGCCGTGCTGACCCCGACGACGATCCTGTGCGAGCAGCACTTCGAGACCTTCGAGAAGCGATTCGCCGGCTATCCGATCAAGGTCGAGATGCTCTCGCGCTTTCGTACGCCGGGAGAATCGAAGCAGGTGCTCGAAGACCTCGCGAGCGGGAAGATCGACGTTGTGATCGCCACGCACCGCATCCTGGGCAAGCAGGTGCAGTTCCGCGATCTCGGCCTGCTCGTGATCGACGAGGAACACCGCTTCGGCGTCGCCCACAAGGAGCGCATCAAGAAGCTGAAGCGCACCGTCGACGTGCTGACTCTCACCGCGACGCCGATCCCGCGCACGCTCCAGATGGCCTTCACCGGCATGCGCGACCTGTCGGTGATCGAGACACCGCCGGTGGATCGGCTGGCGATCCGGACCCAGATCGCGCGGCGAAGCGACTCACTGATCCGCGAGGCGATCCTGCGCGAGGTGCGGCGTGGTGGCCAGGTGTTCTTCGTCCACAACCGCGTGGCGTCGATCGGCAGCGTGGCCGAGATGCTCGCGAGTGTGGTGCCCGAGGTGAAGGTGATCGTCGCCCACGGTCAGATGAAGGAGAGCGATCTCGAGGATCGCATGCACGCCTTCGTGCGTGGCGACGCCGAGGTGCTGCTCTGCACCACGATCGTCGAGAGTGGCCTCGACATTCCGCGCGCCAACACGATCCTGATCGATCGCGCGGACGCGCTCGGGCTCGCGCAGCTGTATCAGCTGCGCGGTCGCGTCGGGCGCAGCAATCGACGCGCCTACGCGTATCTGCTGATCCCCACGCAACTCGGTTCGCTGCGCGGTGACTCGCAGCGACGCCTCGATGCCATCCAGGATCTGACCGAACTCGGCAGCGGCTTCCGGCTCGCCAACATGGATCTCGAGATCCGAGGCGCCGGCGATCTGCTCGGCGGTGAGCAGTCCGGAAACCTTCGCGCGGTCGGCTACGAGACCTACATGGAGATGCTCGAACAGACCATCGAGGAGCTGCGCGGGAACATTCCGGAGAACTCGATCGACCCCGAGATCCGGCTGCCCGCCGTGGCGCGGCTGCCCGAGAACTACGTCCCCCAGGTGAGCGAGCGACTCGTGCTCTACAAGAAATTGTCTAGTGCGCGTGACAGCCACGAGGTCGATCGGATCCGCGACGAGATCCTCGATCGCTATGGCGTCATGCCCGGCGAGGCGGAGAACCTGCTCGAGGTGATCCGCATCAAGATCCTCGCACGCAAGCTCGGCATCGTGTCGATCACGGTGGCGCGCGGCGAACTGGTCCTTCAGGTGGCGGAGACCAGCCAGATCGATCCGCGACGCCTGGTGCAGATCCTGACGCACGGCGGCTCGGGGGTGCGCGTGTCGCCCGATCACCGCATCTACGCACCGGCGCCGGGACCGGAGGGTGGACCGGCCGCGCTGTTTGCGGCGACGCGTGAGACGCTGCGCCGGCTCTCGCCCTGATCCGACCGCGGAACGCTCGCGACGCACGATCGTTCAGCCCGCGTACAGCTCCGGGAACATGCGCCGCTCGACGGCCTCGATCGCCGCATGCAGGATCTGGATGTGGACCTCCTGGATCCGATCCGCGGTCGTGGCGAGGGGAACCAGGATCGGGATGTCGACCCGATCGAGCAGCTTCCCACCGCCCCGGCCGAGCAACGCCACCGTGGTGACCCCGCGTAGCCGCGCCTCTTCGCTGGCGCGAATCAAGTTCGGAGAATTGCCGCTGGTCGAGATCAGCACGAGTAGATCGCCCGGCCGGCCGTGGGCTTCGACTTGTCGGGCGAACACTTCTTCGAAGCCGAAGTCGTTGGCGATGCAGGTCATCTGCGCGGGGTCGGAGAACGCGATGGCCGGCAGCGCGCGACGGTCGCGGCGGAAGCGGCCCGTCCACTCTTCGGCGAAGTGCATCGCGTCCGACATGCTGCCGCCATTGCCGCACGCCATCAGATGGCCGCCCGAATCGAGGGTTGCGAAGGCGGCATCGACGAATCGTGCAACCGCAGGAATCGCATGCGGGTCACACGTGAAGGCCCGGAGTGTCGCCGCCGCATCGCGGAAGACGGCCTCGAGCACGTCGGTCGCCGTCGAGCCGCTGGGCGAGGGTTCCGCCGACTGCGGGTCCTTGAACCGGGGTGCCGAGACCCTTCGCGGATCTCCGTCCGTGCGCACTTCGGACAGGACACCCGGCTCATCGCGACGAAGCAGCAGATCGAAGCCCGTGCTCACGTTGCAGCGGATCAACTCGGGATGCCGAGCCAGCGTCTCCTTGATCGCGGCGTCTACGCCCGCGCCGTCGGCGTCGTCGACCGCGATGATGCCGTGGCGGTGAAGCTTCGGGACGACGACGTCGAGTGCCGCGCGTGTGCCCGCGTACTGATCCAGATCGATCAGAGCGAAACCGACCGATCGATCCGCGGGGATCGCGCCGGGAAACGTCTCCTGGACCAGTCCCTTCACCAGCTCGATGTCGTCGATTCCGTGGGCCGCGTAGTTGTGTCGAACGGTTTCGATCGTGCCCTGCGAGAACAATCCCTCGACGAAGGGCGTGTCGCCGTCCTTGACGGTGGGTGCGGGAATGCCCTCGAAGGTGTCGAACCCGTATTGGGGTCGCTCGATCCCGAGGAGTCGCTGGAGCTTCGCGACGTAGATCGTGCTGCCGCCGAGGAAGACACCGGCCTCGATCGACACGCCGTCTGCGGCCGAGAGACCGGCCGCGCACGTCAGCGCCGCGAGCTTGGTCGGACTGAGACAGGTCGAGAACGCCTCGGGGCGGAGAACGTCCATCGTCTCACGGTGGGCGTCGAGCAGTCGCCCGAGCCGCACGACGCGCCATCCCACCGAGTCCGTGTTGGCGCGCGTGCGAAGCTCGGCGAGCAGTTGCTCCTCACGGATCGGATCCCGATCGCTCAACACGACCAGGTCGATCCCTTCGCTCGGAAGGTCAGCGAGCCCACGTGCTTCGAACATCATGTCCGAACCACCGCAGTAGATCCCGACCGGGCGGAGCCCGTAGTCGAGGAAGTGATAGAGCCGGGCCGTGAGTGCAGGATCGTCGCCGACCAGCGCGAAGTGGATCTGCTTCGCGCCGAGATAGCCCTGCATGATGCGCGTCAGCGCCGAGGCGAGCAGCATCAGATGGAGGTCGGCGTCGAAGGCGGTCGCGACCGCGCCGCGACCGGTTGCCACGGTGGGGGCGGCCTGCGCCGGAACAGACTCGACTTCGGGGATCGGCTCGGCTGCAGCTTCAGCATCGAGTTCTCGCGAATCTTCGCTCATTCCTGCCTCGCGGATCGCCCGGGAGCCAGCATTCTACGGATGGAGCCGTGTCGGCCGCCAGCATCCGAAGACCGGACGGATGCCGATCACGCATCCGACTCTCGACCAGCCTTTCGAGCGCACAGTCCAGTGTTAGACTCGAAGTTCCAGCTGGCGCCACGATGTCGACGGCCATTGGCGCTCGGCGTGGATCGATCCGCGCAACGGACGGCCCAGCTCGGTCGGGTCGAACCCGGCCATCCATGCAATCCCGATCGGAGTACCCGGCATGCCGACTTCGTCTGATGGTTCTTCCCGCACGCGCTTGCTTCTGTTCGCGATCGTCGGTGCTGTGGTGGTCGGTTACCTCCTGCTCTCGTCGGGTACCCCCGACGATCCGGCGAGCGATCCGGCGAAACCGACGACCGCCGCAGAGACGACACCGGCCCAGGATCCGTCGGGCGGGAGCGAACCGACGATCGTACCCGGCAGCGACACTCGATCGCCGGACGGATTCGTCGATGAGACTGCGGCAGAGCAAGCCGACCCCGGCGACGAGGCGGTCGCGAACCGCGGAGCCGGGCGGGATGAGGCGGAGGCTCAGAGCCTCGAGGCGGCACGGGCCGCGATCCGCGCCACGCCGGACGCGCAGGCCACGGAAGAGTTCCGGGCGCGTGTCGCAGGCCCACCGCCCCCGACACCCGACTGGGTCGTCCAGGCCATCGAGGAGGGGCCTCCTCCGACCCCTGACGAAATCAGCGATCAGATCGCGCTGGGAAAGCCCGAGGTCCCGGCCGAAATGCAGGAGGCGATCGAACGCGCTGTGACGGAGGGTCCGCCTCCCACACCACTCGAACTGCAGCAGGCGATCGAGGACGCATCGCGCTGAGCTGCGAGCCGATTCGATCCGTCCAGCGCGGCGCTCAGGCGACCTCGCCGGCGTAGCGCGCCACGATTTCGCCGGGAGCGCCGATCGCCGCGAGTCGGCCTTCGTGCAGCCAGATCGCCCGGTCGCACCAGTCGCGGACCAGTCCGAGGTCGTGGCTCGCGACGATGATCGTGTGCCCGCGCCGGCGGAACTCGTTCATCCGCTCGAGGCAGCGTCCGGCGAATTCGGCGTCTCCGACGGCGAACAGTTCGTCGAGCAACATCACGTCTGGCGCGACGCTGGTCGCCACCGAGAACCCGAGACGCAGCACCATCCCGCTCGAGTACGTGCGGATCGGGTCATCCAGGCAATCGCCGATATCGGCGAATGCAACGATCTCGTCCATGCGCGCGCGGATCACGCGCTTCGTCATGCCGAGCATGATGCCGGCGACTTCGACGTTCTCCCGGCCCGTCAACTCCGGATGGAAGCCGACTCCGAGTTCGATCAGCGCGGCCACGCGGCCTTCGACCCGGACGGAACCTGCGTCCGGACGGAGCGTGCCGTTCAGCAGTTTGAGCAGCGTGCTCTTTCCCGATCCGTTCCGGCCGATGATGCCGACAGCCTCGCCGCGGGCGACCTCGAACGAGACGTCCTGCAGCGCCCACTTCGTCTGCACGAGGTCGCGACGCGGGCGCCACATTTCATGCAGCAGATACGACTTCAGGGTCGTCGGCGGATGTCGCCGGACGCGGTACTTCTTCGAGACGCCGCGAGCTACGACCGCGAATTCGTCGCCCATCAGATCTCCGAGGCGAGTTCGGGTCTTCGCCGTTCGAAGTACAGAGTGCCGACCATCAGGGAGACGACCGCCGACCCGGCGATGATGGCGAGCGAGCGAAGTTCCGGAAGCTGTCCGGCATAGAGGACCTGCTGATAGGCCTGCATCAGATGCGCGAGCGGATTCCAGTCGACCAGCACCCGGTAGCGATCGGGAATCATCGACGCCGGGTACAGGATCGGCGTGATGAAGAACAGGATCATCAGCACGTTCGGGACCAGGTGCAGAATGTCGCGGAATCGACATGCGCTCGCGGCCAGCACCAATCCGATCCCGTACGTGAAGACCAGCTGGAGACCGATCAGCACCGGCAGGAGCCCGAGGGCGGGCGTCGGCCCTCGATCGAACAGCACGAGCAGCGCGACGAGCAGGGGCAGCGAGAGCATGAAGTGGACGATCTGGGACCCGATCGAGACCAGCGGGAACACGTTCGGCGGGAGACTCGAGTTCTTGATCATCCCCGCACTCGCAAGAACGGATCCGGTCGCGTCGCCGAGACCGCCCGCGAAGCCGTACCAGGCGAGCAACCCGCTCAGCAGGAAGACCGGGTAGTCGTCCATCTCCATCCGCATATAGACCGAGAACACCAGCACGTAGATCGCCATCAGGACGAGCGGATTCACGAGCGACCACATGAACCCCAGCAACGTTCCGCGGTAGCGGGCGCGCAGATCCCGACCGATCAGCACCTGCACCAGCGCACGTTGCCGGAAGATGCCTGTCGGGTTGCTCAACGCGCGGACCCTCTTGCCATCGCACGCGGTGCGAACCCGGGTGACTGATCTTGTGCGAACTCGGTCGCCGAGCGGGCCGGAGATCTCTCCGCCGTGTCGCAGAACCGGAAGGGATCCCCGATACTAGCAGCACGCCGCGCCTTCCCCGACCGCTCGAGCGACCCGTGCGATCCGATCGACGACGACTTCTGTATCTCAGTCACATCGATTGGGCGTGGATCAAACAGCGTCCCCAGTTCGTCGCCGAGGGATTGGCCGAATCGTTCGACGTCGAAGTCGCCTATCGACGACTGTGGCGTCGCAGTGAACTCGTGGATGACGCCTCGACACTGGTCACCCACCCGATCTGGCGATTGCCCTATCGCCGGTTCCCGACATCCGCGGCGATCAGTCGCGAACTCGAGCGGCGACGTATCGAATGGCTCGCCGGGCGGCACCGACCCGATCTTGTCTGGCTCACCTATCCGAGCTTCCGCGACAGCCTGCCGAACTGGCTGCAACGCGGTTCGCCGATCATCTATGACTGCATGGACGAGGCGACGGCGTTCGCGTTCCCCCACGAGCGACAGCGGGTGGCCGAATCTGAGCTGAAGCTGCTGCGCGAGGCCGCTCTCGTGCTCTGCTCGAGTGATCGGCTCGCCGAGGATCTGCGGGCTCGGGGCGCGCCCGAGGATCGTCTGCGGGTGGTTCGCAATGCCTTTGCGGGTGCGATTCTGCCCTCTGCCCAACCGCGAGCCCGCAGCAGCGGGAGCGATCGTCTGCGCGCCGGCTACGCGGGAACCATCGCGCGCTGGCTGGATGTCCCCGCTCTGCTGGCCGCTCTCGAAGCGCTGCCCGGGCTCGAGATCCACCTGGTGGGCCCGGTCGAATCGGACGTCGAGCTGCCCCGACACCCCCGGCTGATGCATCGGCGACCGGTACCCCACGGCGAGGTTGCACGCCTCGCGCGGGAATGGGACGTGCTGCTGCTGCCATTCCAGCGAAGTGGCCTGATCGACCGGGTCGACCCGGTCAAGCTCTACGAGTATCTGAACTTCGATCGGCCGATCATCGCGATCGAATACCCGGAAATCAGTCGCTTCGAGCCTTTCGTCGACTTCTATTCGGTCCCGGACGAATTGATCGAGCGGCTCCGCTCCCAGCTCGACAAGCCGCATCGCAAGTACACGGCCGACCAGCGCCTGCTTTTTCTCGCTGAGAATGGTTGGTCGACGCGGAGCCGGGAGATCGAAGCAGCGATCCAGCTTCTCTTATAGCTGTCGGCTTCGGGCATCCATCGGCCCCGCGGGTGGACCATCGCCGATCGACGATCGAAGATGCGTCGCGGATTCGAATCGCACTCCGACTGCAGGCGACCATCGGTCGTTGACACGAGTTCCGATCTGACCGGCCAATGAAGGTTCTCACTCACAGATCCCTTCCACGAAACTTCCGGATTGAACTTCAGACTGTCATTCCGTTGCTTGGCTCAGCATTTCGATCTGATAGACTGCGAGTTGCTCGAAGGTCGAGCGACCTTGAACCCTGTTTTGTACTGCTGACAGACTGACGGATCGCCGTGGCAACACTGCGGCAATCGATTTGCATCAAGACTGACGACGCAGACTGTGCGGCACGAACGGTGCAGTGGTATCTGGGGGCGGCCCGGGCGGGCCGGATCGTTGGAAGGTTCGAGCCTTCGACGCAGAGCTGAAGAGCTGAATCGCGTTTTCATCCAGCAGGAATGGGCGTGCTACGCGCCAGAGGAATGACTGGGGGTTTCCATATGAACATGCACAAGGCACTGATTTCCGTGTTGGTCGTGGCCGGCGCCTTCCTTCTCACCGCAGCGCCGGTCTGGTCGGGCGGGGCACCGCCGTTCGTTCCCAAGGTCGCGCACGACTACAACAATGACGATTTCTCCGATCTGATGTACCTGGACCCGTCGAACAGCCTGCTGTTCCAGCTTCAGCTCCAGGGCACTTCGATCCTTCCGGGATCGACCAGTGTGTTCACGCTGCCGGCCAACTGGGTTGTCTCGCAGGACGGCGACTTCGACAACACCGCTGGGACCGACCTGCTCCTCAGGGAGACCACGTCGGGGCTGCTGTTCGAACTGCTGCTGAGCGGCACGACGATCCTTCCGTCTTCGACCAGCGTGTTCACGCTGCCTGGTGGCTGGTCGGTTCTGTCGACCGGTGACTACAACAAGGACAACTTCGTCGACATCCTGCTGACAGACGGCTCCCAGTTGTTGTTCGCGCTGCTCATTCAGGGAACCACGATCCTGCCGGCGTCGACAAGCGTGTTCACGATGCCGGCCGGTTGGTCGCTCGAGGGCTCCGGCGACTTCAACAACGACGGTTATACGGACATGCTGCTGAACGACGGCAGTGGGTTGTTGTTCGCGCTGATCGTCCAGGGCACCACGATCCTGCCGGCGTCCACCAGCATCTTCACGATGCCGGCCGGCGTGACGGTCGTCGGGATCGGCAACTACGACGGTCTGAACTCGGCAGACATCATGTTGCGCGACGCGGCTGGCCAGTTGACGGCCCTGCTGCTGAACGGCACGGCGATCCTGCCCTCGAGCGGCGGCGTGTTCAACGCGTCGGGCTTCTCCGTCAGGGCGAGCGGCGACTACAACAACGACGGACGCTCGGATCTGATGCTCGAGAACGCGTCGAGTCTGGCCTTCGAGCTGTTGCTCAACGGCACGACGGTTCTACCGGCAAGCACCAGCGTCTGGACCAGCCCGGCGGGTTGGCAGATCGTGCCCTGACGCTCGGCTCACGGGCTGCAACGCCGGTCGACGGCGCGGCATCCTGAGTTCATCGATGAACGAAGCGCCCCGGTCTCCTGACCGGGGCGTTTCTCGTTTCAGCGGTCGCCCGCTCGCCTCCTTTCGGGTCGCCGAAGCTCTGAAGCGGCCCGGCACTGGCCGAATCGTTTCTGTACCGTCAGCCCGACGCAAAACGGCCGAATCCCATGAGGATCTCGCCTCTCCCGACTAGAGCCCGCCCGGACAAGAACTCCATGAACCAGCGCCCCGACAGCGGATCCCAGGGGAAGTTTCTCCTCATCGATCAATCGCTCAAGGGTTACCACGGCCACCACCTCGAGTACGCGCGCTCAGTCGTGGAAGCCGCGGTCGAGCAGGGCTGGCATGGAACGATCGCGACCCACAAGTCGTTTCCGCGATCGTTCACATCGAACCGCTATGCGTTCATCCGCGCCTTCCGCACCAGCTGGGATGATCCGCTGCCGTGGTCGCCGTGGTCGCGCGTCCGGAGCTGGCTGAAGGAGAACCAGCACCTCTGGCCGAGTTCGGTGTGGCAGGGCGCGACCCGTTACCTGCGCGCCGCCGCGATGGTGCTGTCCCGTCGCAGCCGGCTGATGCACCGCGCGATCCTGCTGGTCGAGCAGGAGTTCCGCAGCCTGGCTGCTCGTCTCACTCGACTGATCCAGTGGATCGGCGGACGCGCCCGCAGATTGCCATTCGCCACTCTCGCGACCGCCATCGTGCTCGCTCCGTTGCGGCTGATCTGGCGCTGGGGGTTGACGGCGGGGGTCGCGCGTCACGGCAGGATCTTCCGCCAGGACCTGCTCCAGGTGATCGCGCAGAGCGGAGCCGGGCCGGGCGATCTGGTGTTCCTCCACACGCTGAATCTCGCCGAACTCGAGGAGGTCTTGCACCTGCTCTCGGTGGCGCGACTCGACACCCTGCCGCGCTTCCACATCCTGCTTCGCCGCGACGTCACGGAGACGTATGGGCAGCTGCCCGGCAGTCTCGGTCTCCAACGCATTCTGAATCGCTTTTGCGCATCCGAGATCTACCCGTCGCACGCACGCTTCTACACCGACTCGGACCGGCTCACCGCCGACTACGACGAGCTGTCCGACATCACGTTCACGACGCTGCCGATCCCGCTGCGTCACGACATGATCGAGCGGAACCAGCGCGAGTCGCGCAGGAGCGGCGAGCCTCTGAACGTCGTGTACCTCGGCGATGCCCGACCCGAGAAGGGTTATCAGTTCCTGCCGGGTCTGGTGAGCGCGATCTGGCCGACCCACATTCGCACCCAGCGTGCGCGATTCACGATCCAGAGCAACTTCAACCTGCCCGGTGGCGAGCCGGGCATCCCCGAGGCGCGCCGACAGCTGCGTCAGTATCCCGCCCATCAAGTCCGGATCCTCGATGAACTGCTCACGGACGGCGAGTACTACGCGGAACTGGGCGACGCCGATCTCGTGGTGATCCCCTACGAGAGTGATCGCTACCGCGCTCGGACCTCGGGCGTGCTCGCCGAGGCACTCGCTGCCGGCAAGCCGGTCGTCGTTCCCGAAGACACGTGGATGGCGGACGAACTCGACGGACGGGTGGGTCTCACGTTCGAAAGCACCGACGACCTCGTTGCGGCGGTGCGCGAGATCCTCGACGACTTCGACAGTTTCGCCGAGGCGGCGCGAGAGCTGGCGCCGGCCTATCGCGCGGAACACTGTGCCGAAGCGCTCGTCGCCCGGCTGGGCGAACAGCACGACTCCATGGTGCGGGTGCCCGAGAGGATCACCGGCGCGGTCGAAATTCCGCAGCGACCATCGGTGTTGTTCTTCATGCAAGCCGACGCATTCGTATATCGGACCGGCAGCTTCATGGTCGCCAAGAACCAGCTCGATCACTTCCAGCGCGCCGGCTATCGCGTCTACGCGGTCCTCACCGTGATGGACATCATGGCGGTCGACTACGACGAGCTGAAGTGGACCGAGCGCGTCCTCGAGGCACTCGACGAGTTCGATCTCGCCGCGGCCTGGGTGCTGCACTTCGAGCATCAGCCGCACAACCTCGCCAACAACCTGCAGGTCGTCGCATCGAAGCTGAGTCGCCACGCATCGATCGGAACCGACCTCCGCACGTATCGGGGATTCGGGATCCCGCGCGATCTGAAGCGCTTCGTCGCCTCGCACCCGATCGATCTCGTCTTCATCAACTACGTCGCCACCCTCGAACTGGTTCGGCGTCTCGGTATCCGCAAGGGTACGCCGGTCGTGTGCGAGATGGTCGACATCCAGGCCCACCAGCACGCGATCTCCAACGCCCGCGAGACGCGGAGTCGCGAGGTCGACAAGGAGATTGCGCTGCTCGACGAGTGCGACTCGGTGGTGGCCATCAACCCGATCGAGATGGAGGCGATCCGGCCGCTGCTCTCGCACGCATCGATCTTCTATGCCCCGAAGCAACCCGACGTGCAGCCACCGCGCATCGGACATCTCGCCGGCGCGCGCGAACTCTCCGAGATCCTGGTGGCGAGCGAGTCCGACCTCGGCATCGTGAACGACGTGCGATCCCGCTTCGACGGCGACGTCCCGCAAGTCGAACGGATCCGCGCCACCAACTATTTCGACCTGCTTTTCATCTCGACGAGCCACGTCCCGAACGTGCAGTCGTTCAAGTGGTTCTACGACCAGGTTTTCATTCCGCACCTTGCCGACAAGGGTGTCACGGTGCTGGTCGCCGGGACCATCTACTGGGACCTGATCAACGACTACCGGCATCCCAATCTGTTCTTCGGCGGCCTGCTGAAGAACCTCGATCTGATCTACGCAGCAGCACCGATCGTGATCCTGCCGATCCGTGCGGGAGCCGGGACGAACATCAAGACCCTCGAAGCGCTCTCGATGTGCAAGCCGATCGTCGGCACTTCGATGGCGTTCCGCGGTCTGACCTCCGACACGGTCTCCTACCCGACCTTCGACGATCCGCACGCGTATGCGAAGCAGGTGCTCGATCTGCTGGCGAATCGCGACGAGCGCCTCGCATTGGTCGAGAAGGGGCTCGGGCTCCTCGACCCGCCGGCGCGCTGGAAGGAGTTCGACGCGGCGATGAAGGCCGCCTTCGATCACGCACTCGGCGAGGTCACGCCGCCCTGTCGACCGAAGCGCGTCGAGTGGCCGGAGCCGAAACTGGTCGAGTGGTCGGAGGAGATCTGGCTCTTCAACCGGGTGATGCGCGACTACGTCGAACTCGGCCGCTGCGACGGGCGGGAGATCCGACCGATTCGCTGGGCGATGCAGGTCGAGGATCGACGCGCGGTGTTCCAGGAGCTGTATCAGGCCTTCATGCTGGATCGCACCGCAGCGGTTCTCAAGATCAAGCACATCCGCGAGCCACTCGAGAAGCGCACCCGAAAAATGCCCAGCTTCGACGAGTTCATCGAGGAACTCGACGAGATGGCGGACGACTCGGGGAGCCCGCGCCGTGTCTTCCGCTGAGCATCCCGTGACACATGCCCCCGGCCAGGCGCGATCCGACTGCCGGATCTGCGCCTCGTCCCGGCTCGATCTCGCGATCGATCTCGGCGAGCAGCCGTGGTGCAACCACTTCCTGCGGCCAGAAGAGGTCGGCCACGAGCGCTTCTATCCCCTACGCGTCGTCCACTGTCACGACTGCGGGACCGCGCAACTCGACTACACGGTCCCCAAAGAGACGATGTTCGGCGACCACACGTACCTCTCGGGCATGACGAAGTCGCTCAGCGCGCACTTCAACCGGGTCGCGACGCTCGTCGACCGGACCGAGATGGGCGGGCGAGCCGGCAAGTCGGTGCTCGACATCGGATCGAACGACGGCACCCAGTTGAAGCACTTCCGCGAACTCGGCTACGAGGTGCTCGGCGTCGACCCGTCGAAAACCGCTGCAGCAATTGCCAACGGCAACGGGATCGAGACGCTGAACGAATATTTCGATCTCGACCTCGTGCGCAAGCTCGGCCGTCGCTTCGACGTCATCAACGCTGCCGGCGTGTTCTTCCACCTCGAGGAACTGCATTCGGTGACGGACGGTATCCGCGAGGCGCTCGCGAGGGACGGGGTCTTCGTCGTCCAGTTCCTCTACATGAAGCGCATCGTCGAGAACTGCGCGTTCGACCAGATCTATCACGAACACTTGCTCTACTACAACCTCTCGACCATCGGGATCCTGCTGGCCGCACACGGGCTCGAACTTTTCGACGCATTTCTGGCCCCCATCCACGGCGGCTCGATGATCGCCTTCGTGACCCACAAGGGCCGGCGCGTGCCGACGTTGCGCTTGCGCGAACTGATCGCACACGAGCACACGGACGGCAGCAACCGACTCGCCACATACCGCAAGTTTGCGGATCGCATCGTCGAGCTGAAGCAGACGAATCTCGCCTATCTCGACCGCGTGAAGAGCGCCGGTCGCAGCATCTTCGGGATGGGGGCACCGGTCAAAGGCAACACGTTGCTCAACTACTTCGGCGTCGGGACCCAGTACCTCGACTGTCTCGTCGAGATCAACGAGCTGCGTCGTGGCCTCTACTCGCCTGGGATGCACATCCCGATCCGGATCGAGCGCGAGCTCGAGCGACCACCCGACGTCTACTACGGGCTCGCGTGGAACTTCAAGGACGAGATCCTCGCCAAGAACCAGGCACTGCTCGATGCCGGGGTCGAGTTCTGCTTCCCCATCGACCCGTCTGCGGTAGATCCGTCGTGAAGATCTTCGTCACCGGTGCGGGCGGGTTTCTCGGGACTGCAGTGTGTGCACGACTCGTGGCGGACGGTCATACGCTGGTCCGCCCGACATCACGCGAATGCGATCTCACCAGGCCCGATGGTCTGCGCGCGTTCGCAGGTGCTCGGTTCGATCGCATCTACCACCTCGCGGCGTGGACCCAGGCCGGCGAGTTCTGTCTGCATCATTCCGGCGAGCAGTGGGTCATCAATTCGCAGATCAACACGAACGTACTCGCCTGGTGGCAGGCCGAGCAGCCGCAGGCCAAGCTGCTCTGCATGGGAACGAGCTGCTCATACGATCCGGATCTCCCGCTCGTCGAACAGAACTACATGGTCGGGAGCCCGATCGAGAGTCTCTACACCTATGCGATGACGAAGCGGATGCTGTACGCGGGTCTGCTCGCACTCGAGAAGCAATTCGGACTCCGCTACCTGCACCTCGTGCCCTCGACTCTGTACGGCCCGGGCTACCACGCGGATGGTCGCCAGATGCACTTCATCTTCGATCTGATCCGCAAGATCCTGCGCGGACAC
>JANOFF010000103.1:0-5189 GCA_031413515.1 bacterium | reverse complement strand
CGGCGCGACGCCATCGCGCTCCTGTCCATCCCACGCCGGATTGCCCTGGCGGGTGTAGACGACCGAGCGCGCGAGATCGAAGGTGAATGCGGCCGCGCGGCCTCCGTTCGTACCCACCTCGTGCAGCGAGACGGCCGGGTGGGCGGTCGGCGTCGTGGCGTCGCCGTACAGTGTCGCGAGCGCACTCGCGCCGGCGAGAGTCCAGCGATCGGCGACGCCGTGGAACTGCAGCGTCTCGTCCACCAGCCCTGCACCGGGCGACTCGGCGGTGTCGATCAGCAGATACGCGTCGGAGAGCGTGCCCGATGGACCGGCCAGGCCGAGCAGTGAGCCGAGCTGCGCGTCCGGTCGCATCGCGACGAGCTGACCGCCGGCCTCGACCCAGGCGGTGAGCAGCGCGACCTGCGCGGGCGAGAGCGCGACCTCGCCGAGGATCACGACTTCGTGGGCGTCGAGCACGCTGGCATCCACGAGCGCGAGATCCGTCACCGTAAAGAAGTTGAGGCCCTCGGTGCGGAGGATCTCCGCGAGAAACCTTCCGAAGGGATTCGCGGCGCCCGTGATCACGAGGATCGGACCGCCCGGGCCTTCATCGGGGGGGGGCGGCGGCGCGTCCCGCGTGGTGAACGACCAGACGAGATCGGCGGCGAGCGGATTGCCGGCGAGATCCGTCACTCCGGAGACGCCGCCCGAGATCGTCGTCGTATGGACGGTCGTGTACGCGAGCGGTGCCGTCGGCGTCAGGCTCGCCGTCGTGGCACCCGGCGTGTAGCCGAGGGTCGTGGTCACCACGGCGTTCGCCGCGTCGCGCAGCACGAAGCTCGATGAGGTCAGGCTCGCGGGATCGAGGGGTTCGTCGAACGTCACCGTCACCGACGTGCCGATCGCCACGTTAGTGGCGCCATCCTGCGGCGTCGTCGCGACGACCGACGGAGGCGTGGGATCGAACGGTGCATCCGGCTCGAACACCACGTCGACGAAGAAGTGGTTGCCGTTCGCCGATTGCGCGGGGAACGCGGGGCTCGCCGAGTAGACGAAGACGCCGTTGCCGCCGTCTTCCCCATTGGCGAGCAGCCGCAGCGGCGGAGCGTCCACGCCGGTGACGAGCCCCCCGGTCTCGAGGGCGAAATATCCCGAGGACGAGTGGTACGAGGCGATGATCGTGGTGTCGGCGGAAAGCGCGACGGGCGGGTCGAGGGCGACCTCCTGCCAGCCCACCGCGGTCTCGTTCGTGAACGTCGCCTCGGCGAGCAACGAGCCGTTGGGCGCCCACAGGTGGCCGACGTGGGTTCCGATGTTCGCGGCGCCCTTGTAGAAGCGCAGCGCCGTGATCTGCCCGGGCACCTGTGCGCGGAGCCGGGCGCCGACCTCGATCGGCTGACCGTCGGTGGCCGAGGGCGTGCCGGGAACGCTCGATGCGTCGAACACGCTGTACGTGCCCGGGCTCTCTTCGAACACGACATCCGCCCAATAGTTGGCGGATTGATAGGTCTGGGTCGGAAAGCTGCCGGGCGGGCCGTACTGGTAGACGCCGTTCGGTCCATCCACGCCATTCGCGACGGCCCGGAGTGGCGGGTTGTCGACGCCCCCGGCGAGATCGCCGTTGTCGGCCGCGTAGTAGGCGGGTGAGTGATACGAGGCGACGTAGGTGGTGTTCGCCGTGATGGCGACCGGCGGATCGAGAGTCAGCTGCTGCCAGCCCGCTGCGCCCGGAACCGGGAACGAGGCTTCGGCGAGCAGCGTTCCAGCGGCCGTCCAGAGTCGTCCCGAATGCGGACCGGTGCTCGAGGGGCTTCGGTAGAAGCGCAGACCCGTGATAAAGCCGTCGACCTCGGCGCGGAACTTCACGCCGAGTTCGAGCGGCTGGCCGTCGTTCTCCGACACGTTGCCGAGCGGCGTGACGCTGCCGTCCCAGATCGAACATGGGCACTGCTGCGGTGAGACGTTCAGCGTGATGCCCGGCCCCGGTACCTCGAGATTGCCCGAGTCGTCGACGGCGCGGGTGCGGATCGTGACGGGGCCGCTCGCGACGGGGTTGAAGGCGAACGAAAAGCTCGCGGTGCCGACGGCGGGACGCCAGCTCGCGCCGCCGTCGACGCTGACCTCGACGCCGGCCACCACGCCGCCGCCCGAATCGCTCGCTGCGCCCGACACGAGGACGGGCCCCGCGATCGTCGCTCCGCTCGCGGGCGCCGAGAGGCTCGACACGGGCGCTGTGAAGTCGGTCGACGCACTGGCGCTCGACAGTCCGACCTGCAGCGTCGCGGGCTGCGCTCCCATGTCGGCCAGCAGGTTCACGGTGGCCTGCTGCATGCGCGCGTCGGGCGGGTTCGAGCCCCGGTCATGCGTCCCGTCGAGGCCCCACGACCATTGGATCGTGCCCGCGCCGAACACCCACGCCCCACTGGCGTGGCGGTAGAGGGTGAGGTGATGGGTGGCCTGCCCGGGCGCGTAGTTGGAGCCGAAGTCCTGCAGCAGCTGCGGGACGGCCACGGTCGTGCGCGAGAGACGCATCAGGCCCGGCGGGCGCGCGTCGTCCTCGGGATCCTCGTCCCACTCATAGCCGAGTGTGTCGCCGGGCAGGGTCGCGGTCTGTCCCGGCGCGAGCGTGGCGATGCTTGTGTTGCGCCAGAATCGAAGGACGCCGAACTCGGCCGGAACCGTCATCGGGTAGGAGCAGCAGTTGACCGTGAAGCTCTGGCCGGTGAGCGAGTGCTCGGGCTGGGGCCCCTCCGGATTGAACGCGCGTGCGTCGCGCCACGTGCCCGTCCAGATCGCCGGCTCGGGATCGATCTTGGCGCCCGCATGCGTCTCCTTGTACGACACCAGTGTCCGATGCGGCGTGCCGCTGCCATCGATCGACGATTCCCAGCGTGTCTTCCAGAAGACCTCGTTGCCGCTCAGGAACACGAGATCGACGCCGGCGTCGCGCGCTGCCTCGACGCTCGTGCGCTGCGTCGCCGACCAGTACTCGTCGTGTCCGATCGAGACGAACACCTCGTGCTCGAGCAGCTCGGCCCCGCGGCGATCGGTGTCGACCCCGGTGGTGTACGAGACGTCGTAGCCGTTGCGTTCGATCCAGCGGATCAGCGGCGCGAGGTCGTTGAAGAGCCAGTCCTCCGGATTCGATCCGCGGACCGTGAAGGGTCGGTTGTAGCTCACCGCGTACGCGCGACCGGCGGGCGAACCCGTGTAGAGGCTGTTGCCGCCGAATTGATTGTAGGCCTGCCAGGTCGTGTCGGAGGTCTGGATCAGGATGTCCGAGCCGCCCGCGTCGTCGCGCACCACGAACACCACGTGCGAGGCCCGCCCGTCCTCGGGATCCTCGCGCACCAGCTTGGCGAGATAGACGCCGGAGGGTGTGCCAGGGGGAATCGTCCAGGTCGCCGAAACGCTCCAGTTCCCGCAATCGATCAGCCCGGTGACGGGCACCGTCAGACAGGCCGGCTGCGCCTGCGGGAGCGTGGCGGAGGGTTCGATCTGGGTGATGGCCCGCGCGCCGTCGCCGCCGTACCAGCCGAGGCGATAGAGGTCGATCCGGTAGTCGGTTGCGGGCGTCTGGATCTTGAAATCGACCGCGTCGCCGGCCGCGTAGCTGATGTCGCTCGCGAATCCGACGATGCTCGCATCGCCGGCCCCCGCGACGTCCCAGACCGACGGGGGACTGCCGGGGAGTTGATTCTCGAGCACGATCGCGTTCTGCGCGAAGGCGACGGCCGAGGGCAGGCTGAAGAGGAGCCCGCACGCAGTCGCGAGCGTTCGGACGAGCCGGGCGGATCGCAGCGAGCGCAGCAGCATGGTGGGAATCGACTCGGCGGGTGGAGAGTGATCGCAGTCTAAGCGATCCCCTGTCGCCGGGCGCGCACGGGATGCCACATCCCGCGGCCTTTGCCACGATCCGCGTGGATTCTCCGGGAATTCGCTGTGGCGGAATCCGCAGCCCGGCGCGACGTTTTCACGCCGTCCTGCACCCCGTGGCGGACTCGGCCACGCGGGCTCGATGCCTTCTCGGGCCCGCTGCGAGATCCCCGACGATCGGACCGGAACGATTCGGGACGACGAGCCTCAGTCCCGCGTCTTCAACGCAGCGAGACACCTTCGAAAGCGCTCGTCCCGGCGACCGACGATCCGCTCGAGCCAGCCAGTGATCCAATCGACATCGAGGTCGCCCCCGGCGGCGAAGACAAGCTCCGCGATGTCGCGCCAGTCCTTCTCGCGGTCGAAGATCGCCTTGAAGAGCACGAGGTCCTCGGCGGAGAGGACGTGGATCGTCTCGCCCTGGCCGAAGGGGAAGGCGCGGCGTCGCTCCAGACAGGCTTCGTGGAGGGCATCGTACGAGAAGAAGAGATCGATCGGAGTCGAGCCCCAGAAGACGCGAACCTGGCCGTCGCGATGCAGTCGAATCGACTCGCTCTTTGACGGCTCCGCGGCGCCGAGATCGCGCAAGCAGCTGAGCACTTCGTCCGCACGGTCCGTCTCGACGAAGACGTTCACGTCGATGTCGATCGTCCCGCGCGGGGTCGCGTAGTAGGCGAGCGCGATGGCGCCCCCGAACGCATGTGGGATTCGCGCGCTGCGCAGGGCCGCCTCGATCAGCAGGACCTTCTCGGAGAGCGAGGGCTCTGCGGGCGGCGAGGACCGGGACGCGGGTGCCATCAGCGCGCCGCCCTCATGACGCCGCCCTGGTTTTCTTCTTCCTCGCCTTGCCGGCCGACGAGAAGCGCGGATAGGGGGTGCGCGGTCGCACCCGTCGAGGCGGTCTCGAAGCGGCGATCCGTCCGTACGTATCGAGCAGGTCGCGAAGCGCCGCACCGCGCGTCGCCGCCGAGGCACCGAGCCATTCGCCGACTTCGGCGACGGGCTCGGGGAGGGTCGCCGTCTCCACTCCGGCGAGTGCGTGCACGAGCAGTCCCGCCATGACGGGATCGATTGCGTCGCCGCGGCGCAGCCGGGCCAGCAGCGCTCGAGCCTCCCGCTCCGGGGCACGCGCCTCGATCGCGATCCCCAGGTCCCGAGCGCGACGGATCAGCGCATCGGCGTCGAAGGGCCGCGTGGCCCGAGCGGCGGCGCGGGCCAGAACCGCCGGCGTGAGCGCACCGGCGAAGCGCGCGAGCTGGCGCGATCGAGGTCCCTGCGGTGTCGCTCGACTCTCCCGGATCTCGATCCGGTTTCCCGGGCGTTTCACGAGG
>JANOFF010000102.1:0-63339 GCA_031413515.1 bacterium | reverse complement strand
GCGCTTCGACACCGGTCCTGCGCCAGCTAGGCTCGACCCAATCACCGGGAGATTTCGATGGCCCGCTTCGTCGATGCGATCGACCTGTCGCTCCCGATCGAGCAGGCGTTCGACTGTCTCGCGGACTCTTCGCACGCCGTCGAGTGGGATCTCCATCTGCTCTTCCAGCGGCTCGGTGCGATCTCGGCGCGCGGACTGCGCGAGACCATCGCGCGCCGCTGCGCGGTGTGAGCGGCGCCGCGGTGGTTTCGCGGCTGACCGGGCTGGCCGAAGCCGGATTGCTCCCGGACGCCCTGGTTCGCTTCGGCATCCTGCGCATGCTCGCGGAGCGACTCCGCGAAGTGGCGGCCCGATCGCCCGCCGCCGACCAGGCGTTTCTCGCTGCGTGCCGCCAGAGTTCCATCGCGCTCGTTCCGGAACTCGCGAACGAACAGCACTACGAGGTGCCGCCGGAGTTCTTCGAGCGCGTACTCGGCCCGCATCTCAAGTACAGCTGCTGCCTGTGGGATGCGAACGTCGCGACGCTCGCCGAGGCCGAGGACCTCATGCTCGCGAAGAGCTGCGAGCGCGCCGACGTGCGCGACGGCATGGCAGTACTCGATCTCGGTTGTGGCTGGGGATCATTCTCGCTCTACGTCGCCGCGCGTTTTCCCGCCTGCCGCGTGCTCGCCGTCTCGAACTCGAAGCCCCAGCGCGAGTTCATCCTCGCGCGCGCCGCGCAGCGCGGCCTCGCGAACGTCTCGGTCGTCACAGCCGACGTGAACGACTTCGAAGCGCCGGAGCACTTCGACCGCGTCATCTCGATCGAGATGTTCGAGCACGTACGCAACCACGAGGCGCTGCTCGCGCGGATCGCCGCCTGGCTCACGCCCGAGGGGCGGCTCTTCGTCCACCACTTCTGTCACCGCGAGCACGCGTATCCGTACGAGGACGCCGGCACCAGCGACTGGATGGCGCGACACTTCTTCAGCGGCGGCATGATGCCGAGCGAAGGTTGGCTGCAGCACTTCGAGCGCGATCTCGCGCAGGTGAATCGCTGGCGTGTCGGCGGAATGCACTATGCACGCACCAGCGAAGCCTGGCTCGCAAACCTCGATGCGCAGCGCTCGCGACTGCGTCCGCTCTTCGCCGCCACCTACGGCGAGCGCGACGCGCAGCGCTGGATCCAGCGCTGGCGGTTGTTCTTTCTCGCCTGCGCGGAGCTCTTCGCCCATCGCGGCGGCAGCGAATGGTTCGTCACGCAGCAGCTTCTCGCGCCGCGCCGATGACTGCGAAGATCCCGGAATGGGCGCGCCGCGCGCAGGCCACGTGGCGCTGGCGCGGCGGCGAGCGGCCGGCGTTCGCGATCGTGCCGCAAGCTGGCGAGGAGTCGGTGTGGGACTACCCGCGGCCGCCGCTGATCGACGCGGACACACGCCACGTCGTGGTGCGATCGGGTGACCTCATCGTCGCCGACACGCGGAGCGCGTTGCGCGTGCTCGAAACCGCGAGCCCGCCGACTTTCTATCTGCCGGCTCGCGACGTTCGCCGCGAGCTGCTCATCGCCGCACCCGGCGCCTCGCGCTGCGAATGGAAGGGCGAAGCCCGCTACTGGTCGCTGCGCGGCGAGCCGGTGGCATGGAGCTATCCAGCGCCGCTCCCGGATTTCGAAGCGCTGCGCGACCACTTCGGCTTCTACCCGCAGCGGGTCGTCTGCACGGTGGACGGCGAGCCCGTGACGCCGCAGCCGGGTGGTTTCTATGCGGGCTGGATCACGAAAGAGATCGTCGGACCGTGGAAGGGCGAGCGCGGATCCGAAGGCTGGTAGAGTGCGCTTCGCGGCCATGCCGCCCACCGCCTCGAAGGAGATCCGATGACACTGCGTCGCGTGTTGCTGGCTCTGGTCGCGCTGCTCGCGCTCTACGTCGCCGGAGCGTGGTTTGGATTCTACGGACGCCACGAGGGCGCCGGGACGCCGACGGCGACGCCGATTCCCACGGCGGTCGTCACGGAGCGCGCGAGCGAGCAGCGCTCGGCCGCGACCGCACTCTCGGTCGCGCCGCCCGACAAGCAGATCCTGTTCGGCGATCTGCACGTCCACACCACGTTTTCCTTCGACGCCTTCCTCGCCAGTCTGCCCATGTCCCAGGGCGAGGGTGCCCACCCGCCCGCCGACGCCTGCGATTTCGCCCGGCAATGTTCGGCGCTGGATTTCTGGTCGATCAACGACCATGCCGAGCAGCTCACACCGGCCAACTGGCAGGAGTCGGTCGAATCGATCCGACAGTGCAATGCAGTGGCCGGTGATGGATCCGACCCGGACACCGTCGCGTACCTCGGCTGGGAGTGGACGGACGTCGGCGACACTCCGGAGGATCACTACGGCCACAAGAACGTGGTGATCGCCCACACCGATGAGGGCCACATCCCTGCTCGACCGATCGCCGCGAGCAGTACGGTGCGACGCACCGAGGCGCTCGCGACGATTCCCACGACCGTGATCGGCGCCATCGCGCTGGCGGGGCGCAACTCGCGCTATCACGATCTTGCCCGCTACCTGGCCGAGAGACGCCGCGTCGACGACTGCCCCGACGGTGTCGACGTCCACGATCTGCCCGTGGATTGTCGCGAGAGCGCCGCCACGCCGACCGACCTGTTCCGCAAACTCGACGAATGGGATGTCGATGCCCTGGTGATCCCGCATGGCACCACGTGGGGCTTCTACACACCCCCCGGCTCGAACTGGCAGAAGCAGCTCGCAGGCGATCTGCACGACCCCGATCGTCAGATGCTGTTCGAGATCTACTCGGGACACGGGAACTCCGACGAGTACGCGGATTTCGCGGAGATCGCGTTCGTGGACGGAAAGATCGTGTGTCCCGCGCCGACGCGCGCCTATCTGCCCACCTGCTGGCGGGCGGGCGAGATCATCGAGGCGCGCTGCCTCGCTGCCGGCGAGGGCGCGGAGACCTGTGCGGAGCGGGCAAGCGAAGCGCGCCAGAATGCCGCCGAGGCGTCGAGTCAGGATCACCTGACAGTGCCCGGCTCGACGCCCGCGGACTGGCTCGACGCCGGCCAGTGTCGCGAATGCGCGCAGCCCTCGTTCAACTATCGGCCCGGTGGCAGCGCGCAGTACGTGCTGGCACTCGGAAACTTCGACGATCCCGCCCACCCTAAGCACTTCCGATTCGGGTTCATGGGCTCGAGCGACAACCACTCCGCGCGACCGGGCACCGGCTACAAAGAAGTCAATCGGCTGGGGTTCACCGAATCCAGCCCTCGCGCCCGGGGCGGAATCGGCGCCGGGCTGTTGACGGCTCGCGAGGTCGAGCCCGTCGCGCAGTCGAAGCCCTTCGATCGAAGCGATCCCGACAGCTCGGGCTTCGCGCTGTTCCAACTCGAGCGCCAGGGTTCGTTCTTCATGACCGGGGGATTGATCGCCGCGCACTCGACCGGTCGGGATCGCGACTCGGTCTGGCAGGCCCTCGAGCGACGTGAGGTCTACGGCACCAGCGGACCGCGCATGCTTCTCTGGTTCGATCTGATCAATCCGCCGGGAACGCGAGGACTGCCGATCCCGATGGGCGGCGAGGTCGAGATGGAGGGCGCACCGATCTTCCAGGCGCGCGCCGTCGGCTCGTACGAACAGCTGCCCGGATGTCCCGATCACGTGGTCAGCAGCCTCGGCGTCGATCGCACCGCCTACGTGTGCATGAACGAGTGCTACAACCCCTCGGATCGACGCCGGCTGATCAGCCGCATCGAGGTGGTTCGGATCCGACCGCAGATCTCCGCCGATGAGCCGATCGCGCCGTTGATCGAGGACCCGTGGCGAAGCCTACCCTGCCAGCCCGATCCCGCCGGATGCGCGGTCACCTTCAGCGACCCCGATTACGAGACCGACGGACGCAATACCGTCTACTACGTGCGCGCCATCGAGACGCCCGCCCCCGGCATCAACGCGGGCGGAGTGCGCTGCGAGTTCGACGCTTCCGGAAACTGCGTATCCGTCGATCTGTGCACCGGCGGCACGGAGGACGATTGCCTGGCTCCCCACGAGCCGAAGGCGTGGTCGTCCCCGATCTACGTCGATCGACCCGCCGGGACGACCGACAACTGACGATCTACGAGCCGAGGAGAGTGTCTGCGTGGACTACGCCTACGACCTGATCCACGTTGAAGTCTCCGGCGGTGTCGCCCGTGCGACGATCGACAATCCGCCCATCAACCTGATCACGCTGCCTCTCTTCGGAGAGTTGATGCGCCTCGGTCAGCAGATCGGTGACGACCCCGATGTGCGCGTGCTCGTGATGCGCAGTGCGAATTCCGAGTTCTTCCTCGCGCACTTCGACGTCGCTGCGATCCTCGGGTTTCCGATCGAGGGCGAGGCCAGGCGCTCACCGAAGAACGTCTACCACCAGATGTGCGAGCGATACCGCACGATGGACGTCGTCACGATCGCCCAGGTCGAGGGCCGCGTGGGGGGCGGGGGCAGCGAACTGATCTCGGCCTTCGACATGCGCTTCGGCGTGCTGGGGAAGACGATCATCAATCAGATGGAGGTGCCGCTCGGCATCCTGCCCGGTGGCGGCGGCACGCAGCGACTGCCGCGCATGCTCGGACGCGGTCGCGCACTCGAGGTGGTGCTCGGCGGAATCGACCTCGACGCACGGACCGCCGAGCGCTGGGGCTATCTGAACCGCGCACTCGACGGCGATGCGATCGCCGCCCACATCGACACGCTCGCCGAGCGCATTGCGAGCTTTCCGCCGGACGCGGTGCGTCTCGCCAAGCGCGCCGTCGACTGCGCGGCTTCGTCCCTGGCAGAGGGTCTCGTCGAAGAGGCGTACCTGTTCGAGCAGTTGCTGCGGACCGAGGCCGCACAGCGCAACATGCGACGCTTCCTCGAGCTCGGCGGGCAGACCCGCGATGGCGAGCTGCAGGTCGCGGAACTCAGTGCCAGTGTGGCCCGATCCGGCCGATGACCGTGCCGCGCCGCTTGTCGGCCCCGGAGTCGTCGGCTCAGCGCCGTTGATGCAGGGCCAGCCTCCAATGCAGGGCCAGCCACTGATGAATGCCCCGACCCCGGCTCGTGCGTTCACGACCGACGAGCGGAGGATCGTCCACTTCACGGGCTTTGCGCATGCGGCCACCCACTTCGTCGAACTCGTCTATCCGACGCTCGCCATCTCGATCGCGGCGGACACCGGCCTGTCTCTGGCAGACGTGCTTGCCTGGAGCTTCACCGGCTATCTGCTGTTCGGCGTCGGCTCGCTGCCCGCCGGCGTTGCCGCCGATCGCTTCGGCTCGCGGAGGGTCATCCTGGCGGGCCTGTGTGGCGCAGGAGTGTCTGCACTGGTCGCCTCTTTCGTCGCCCCGGGTTGGCCCCTCGCCCTGTGCCTCGCCGGCCTCGGCGCGTCGGCGAGCTGCTATCACCCGGCCGGCACAGGCCTGCTGTCCCGCGCAGTCAGGGCGCGCGGACGCGCACTCGGCATCAACGGCATCTACGGCAACGTCGGAATCGCGATGGCGCCGCTCACGACCGCCACGCTGGCCGGCCTCTTCGGTTGGCGATCCACTCTGGGCCTGACGGGAGGCGTGTTGCTCGCGGCCACGCTGCTGCTCTCGCGACTTCGCCTCGACGAACCAGCGCGAGCCGATGTCGTGGATACGCCCTCCCCGACCCCCGACGCACCCGAGGATCCGGAACCGGATTCCCGCCACGGGATCGCGCCATTCGTCGTCATCTGCATCACGGCGGCACTCGGCGGCTTCGCGTACCGGGCCAACACGCTGGCGCAGCCGGCCCTCTTCGCCGAGCAGATCAACTTCGTCAGCTATGGCGTGGCCGCATCGTTCGCGATGCTGATCGGCGTGGCGGGCCAGTACCTCGGTGGCGTCATCGCCGACGCAAGAGACCTGCGGGCCGGCTATCTCGTGTTCCATCTGCTGAGCCTGCCGGCGCTGATCGGTGTCTCGCTGCTGAGCGGCGCGCCGCTGCTCGTGACGTCGTCCTTGTACGTCCTCTTCGCCCTCGGCATGCAGCCGATCGAGAACAGCCTTTTCGCGAGCGTGACGCCCGAGCGCTGGCGATCCACCGCCTATGGGCTCAAGTTCGTGCTGACCTTCGGGCTCGGGTCGTCGGCGGTCTTCATGGTGCGCGCCGTCGCGGAGTCGAGTGGCTGGGCGTCGGTCTACACGGTGCTGATCGGCGTGGTCGTCACGCTGATCGGCTTCATCGGATTGCTGTTCTGGCTGACGCGTCGAGCGCCACTTCACAATCTGCGACCGCCGGGCAGTTGATCGCCGTCGACGTCTCGAACCTTCTCGCGCGCGGATCCGCTTCGAGCTACGGAGTGGCGCCGACCGCGGCATAGTGGACGAGATTCAGTCGACGGCGCTGGAATCGCCAACCTTCGGCGGTGCACACGTACTCGTCGTCGTAGAACCCCCAGCCCTCCATCGCGCGGCCGTCGACGCGGGCCTTCAGGTCGATGTAGGCGGTTCCGCTGGCGCGTTCACCCTGCAGATCGATCACGTGGTTGTGGACGAACGGCTGGAAGCCCGAACTCGCGAAGGCGCGCGTGTACTCGTCGAGGATCGCCTCCCGACCGACCAGGGCCGGTCGATCGCCCGTGTCCATCACCGCATCCGGGGCGAACAGCGCGGCCGCACCCGCAGCATCGCGCTGCCAGACGCAGTGCGCATAACGACGCACCAGATCGCGGATCGCCGATTCATCGGCGAGGGCCTGCAGGCTGATCTTCTGCACCGATCAGGCCTCCAGGGATTCGGCGACGAGTTCCGCGATGTCCGCGACCCGCAGCGTGCCGTCGGGATCGAGCGCGCTGCCGGCATCCCCGAACATCTGCATGCAGAACGGGCAGGAAAGCGCGGCGGTCGTCGCCCCGCAACCCTTCATCTGCTCGAAGCGCTCATGGTTGATCCGCTTCGCGGGCTTGTCGTCCATGAACGCGTAGCCGCCCCCCGAACCGCAGCAGTGCGAACTCGAACGGCTCTTTTCGAGTTCGACGAAGGCGCCCCGGGCCGAGACGCTCTCGATCACCTCACGGGGTGCTTCGTATACGCCGTTGTGCCGGCCGAGATAGCAGGGATCGTGATAGGTGACGCTGTCCAGCGACTTCGAGGGTGCGAGCTTCCCATCGTGGATCAGCTGGCTGATCAGTTCGCTGTGGTGGACGACTTCGAGTACGACGCCGCTGTCGCCCACGTAGTCGGAGTACTCGTTCTTCAACGTGTTCATGCAGTGCGGACAGGTGGTCACGACCCGCTTGATGCCGTACCGCGCGAACGTCTCGATGTTCTGCTTGGCGCACATCTGGTAGGTGAGCTCGCCTCCCACGCGGCGCGCCGGATCGCCCGTGCAGACCTCCTCGGCGCCGAGCAACGCGAAATCGACACCCGCGGCATCGAGCACCTTCACCATGGCGCGGCTGACCTCGATGTTGCGATCGACCAGCGAGCCCGCGCAGCCGACCCAGAAGAGCGTCTCCGCCTGATCGCCACGCCCGTAGACCTTGACGTCGAGATCCTCGAACCACTCCTCCCGGTCACGCGACACGCCGACGAACGGGTGCATGCGATCGTCCATGTTCTTGAGGAACGCCTGGGCGTCCTCGCCCATCTTCGACTCGGTCATCACCAGATGTCGACGCATGTCGACGATCTTCGGGATGTGCTCGATGAACATCGGGCACTCCTCCATGCAGGCGCCGCAGGTGCGGCAGCCCCAGAGTTCTGCCTCGAGGACCGCGGGCATCGCCTGCGCGACGTCGCCGTCGCCGAACATCGCTGGGCGACCGGCCTCGTCTCCGGCCGTCCCGGCCAGCAATCCGCCACCGACCCCGGTGAGATGCATCTTCATGTCCTGGATCAGCTTGCGGGGCGAGAGCGGCGAGCCGCTGATGGTCGCCGGACACATCGATTCGCAGCGCCCGCAGTTCACGCAGGCGTCGAGATCCATCAGCGACTTCCAGCTGAATCGCTCGATCGTGGCGATGCCCAGGTGATCGAGAGCGGCCTCGTCCTGCTCGAGCAGTTGATCGATGTCGGGATGCGTGAGTCGCCCGGTCGGCCCGAGGTTGCGCAGGAAGATGTTGCCGGCGCCGTACAGCACATGGCTGAACTTGCTGAACACGAAGTACGCGATGAAGGCGAACGCCGTGGCGCCATGGAACCACCAGGTGATGCGATGGATGCTCCGGAGCGTCTCCGGAGGAACGTTCGCGAGTGAGAGCGCGACCCCGTAGCCGATCGGCGACCAGCGCGCCCAATCGGGATGCTCATGCAGCTCGGTGACCGCGATGCGGAGACCCTCGACCACGAAGCCCTGCACGAACAGCAGCAGCAGCAGCGCCAGCGCGATCCAATCGTCGAACGCGGAGTGGACGCGCGCGGGCCGCATCACGAGGCGCCAGTAGAGCATCATCAGCAGGCCGATGATCGCGAGCCCGCCGAACAGATCGCTGAACAGCGAGAACGCCAGATAGAACGGTCCACGCAGGAAGTGGATCCCCGTCCACTCCTGCAGGGCGACGAGCGATGTCGCAACGAACGCGGCCAGGAAGCCGTAGAAGATCATCAGGTGGGCGATGCCGGGGAACGGATCGCGCAGCTGCCGCCGCTGGCCGAAGACTTCGACGAGCAGTCCTTTCACACGCTCGGGGATCCGATCGAGCCGGTTCTCCTTCGTACCGAGCTTCCACAACTGGACGCGACGCCAGACGCCGTACACGAGCCAACCGATGGCGATGATCGCGAGCCCGTAGACGAAGCTGCCGCCCACGATGTTCCAGTAGATCTCGCGCGTCGGCTCCATCTCGTCGTCCCCGCGTATCCGCCCGTCGAGTCATCGAAGCGTGCTGCCCCCGCCGGGGTCGTCGCACGCTACCAGCCCCGCTCCGCTGGTCGCAACCGGGTCGCCCGCTACAATGCCGCCCCCGGCGCGCGATCTCGCCCATCCATCGAAGCCCGAATGCGAGACGTCCTCCCCGAAATCCTGCGATGGCATCGATCCGGCGAGCAGATCGCCCTAGCCACCCTGGTGGACACGCACGGTGCATCGCCGAGGCCGGCCGGTGCCCGACTCGCCTGTACCCGCTCGGGCCGGCTGATCGGCTCTGTGAGCGGAGGTTGTGTCGAGAACGATGTCGTCCACCGCGCCATGCAGGTGCTCGACGAGAATCGATCCGTCGTACAACGGTACGGAATCGACGATGAAGTCAGTGTCGCTGTCGGATTGTCGTGCGGCGGCGAGATCGACGTCTTGATCGAGCCCTTCGATGCCGACGTAGCCTGGCAGAGCGCCTCGCAGGCGATCGGCGATCGCACGCCGGTGGCGCTGTGCGTCGCTCTCGCACCGGACGATCTGCGCGGCCGTCACATCGCCGTCCACGACGACGGCCGCGTCGCGGGTGGGATCGACCCGCTCGTCGATCCACGACTGATCGATGCGGCGCGCGAGATGCTGCTCGATGGCGGGCAGCGCATCGTCGAGTTTCCGTTGGCGAACGACCCGGTCCGTGTGTTCATCGACGCGATCCCGCCCGAACCCCGGCTTTTCATCGTCGGTGCCACCCACACCGCCACCTCGCTCTGCCGGCTCGCGGTGCAGCTCGGCTTCCATGTCAGCGTCATCGATCCGCGCACCCCGTTCGCCACCCGCGAGCGCTTCCCGGACGCGCACGCGCTGCTGCTCGAGTGGCCCGATGTCGTGCTCGATGCGGCCGGGCTCGATGCGCGATGTCATGTCCTCACGCTGAGCCATGACCTCAAGTTCGACGTGCCGACCCTGGCGCGGGCCCTGCGTTCCGACGTCCGCTACATCGGAGCACTCGGCAGTCGCAAGACCCACGAACGACGGCTCGTGCGCCTGCGCGAGCAGGGCTTCGGGGAATCCGACCTGGCGCGGATCCACACGCCGATCGGTCTCGACATCGGGGCCCGCACGCCCGAGGAGATCGCGCTCGCGATCCTGGCCGAGATCGTGGCGGTGAGGCGGGGCCGCGATGGACAGCCACTGAGCGCGAAGGCCGGACGGATCCACGCCGAACCCGTTGCCGCGCATGACTAGTCGCCGATCCGGCGGTGGACTGCAGCGCACGCGACGAGCGGACGAGCGACGCGTGGGCGGTGTGATCCTCGCCGCCGGACACTCGACGCGAATGGGCCGCCCGAAGACCGGGCTGATCCTCGAAGGACGCACTCTCCTGCAACACGTGCTCGACAACGCACTCGCCTCGCAGCTCGACGAGATCGTCGTGGTGCTTCGCGCCGACGACGAAGTCGCACGCGCCGAGGTCGAGACGCGGTGCGGTACGCGGCTGCGTGCGGTCATGCTCGGCGATCCGCAGGGTCGCCAGAGCGACTCGCTCCGCGCCGGGATCGCGGCCCTCGGCGATCGCGTCGAGACCGCGGCGGTTCTGCTCGCCGATCAACCGGGCATCCACGCGGCTCTGATCGATCGCATGCTCGATGCAGCCGGTCGCACGACACGGGCCGCGGTCCGGCCGGTGTACGTCTGGGCCGGTACCCGCACCCCGGGACACCCGGTGGTGCTGACTCGTCCTCTGTTCGGCGCAATCGGCGGACTCGAAGGCGACGAGGGCGCGCGGAGTCTGTTCCATGACGATGCCGGGCAGCTGGAGGAGATCGAATTCCTGTCTCCGCCGCCCCGCGATGTGGACACGCCCGAAGACTGGTCGAAACTGAGCCACGAGTGGGCGTCGAGAGTCAGAGAGTCAGAGAGGAACACCCAGTGAGCATCGAGATCAGCGAGAAGATGAAGGTCGACGCGCCCATCGCCGCGGCGTGGCAGTTCATCAAGGATCCGCAGCGCGTGGTGACGTGCATGCCCGGTGCCGAACTCGTCGAGCAGATCGACGAGAAGACCTATGTGGGCAAGGTCAAGGTGAAGCTCGGTGCCATCACGACCGCCTACAAGGGCGAGGTCTCGTTCGCGAAGATCGACGAGGCCGGTCATACGCTGCAGCTCACCGGCGAGGGTCGCGAGACCGGCGGCGGAACCGCCAAGGGAACTCTCGACGTCGCGCTGACGGAAGTCGCCGGCGGCACCGAACTCAGCTTCGAGATCCGCGTCGACCTGACGGGCAAGGTGATGCAGATGGGACGCGGAATGATCAAGGGCGTCTCCGCCCAGCTGTTCAAGCAGTTCGCCGCCTCGGCAGGACAGCAGATCCAGGCTCTGTCGAGCGCGTCGGGCCCGGGCGCGAGCCCGGCACCTGCGCCGGTGCAGGAGACCCAGGCACTGTCGGTGGTGCCGCTGCTCGGACGGACTCTCTGGCAGGCCATCGTGGACTTCTTCAAGCGCCTGTTCGGCCGCTCTGCGCGCTGATCCCCTCTGACGGAAAGGACCACGATGTCGAAAGGCGCCCTCGAAGGCATCCGGGTGATCGAACTGGCGGACCGGGTCTCCGGTCCGTACTGCGCGAAGCTGTTCGCCGACTACGGGGCCGACGTCATCAAAGTCGAATCACCGGGCGGCGATGTCGCGCGACGCTGGGGGCCCTTCCCCGGCGACCGTGTCGATCCCGAGACGAGCGGCGTCTTCCACTTCCTCAACACCAACAAACGTTCGGTGGTGCTCGACCTCGACGACGGTGCCGACCGCGCGCGTTTCGACCGACTGCTCGAGTCGGCGGACGTGCTGATCGAGAACCAGCGCCCGGCGTTCCTGCGTGGGCGCGGTCTCGACTTCGCCTCGCTCGCGAAGCGGCATTCGCAGCTGGTGATGATCTCCATCACGCCATTCGGGCAGACGGGCCCCTACGCGGACTGGAACGGTGCCGACCTGAACGCCTACCACCTCACCGGGGCGAGCAGTCGATACTGCGGTCGCCCGGGTGAGATGCCCCTCGAGCACGGCACCTTCGCGGCGGACTTCTTCGGCGCGATCGCCGGTGCGGCCTGGGGACTCGCCGCGGTGCTCGGGCGCGAGAACGTCGGCGGCGGACAGCACGTCGACGTCTCGTGTGCGGAGGCGATTGCCGCCGCGTTCGTCGGCGGACAGAACATCGGTGGCTATGCGCAGAACGGGAAGTTCGACAAGCGCACCGGCATCGGCATGCCGCTCGCCGCACCGGCCAGCATCATGCCCTGCCGCGACGGGCACGTCTGGATGCTGGCCCTCGAACCCGGCCAGTGGAATGGCCTGCGCGAAGTCATGGGAGATCCCGAGTGGGCACGGCTCGAGATGTTCCAGAACATGTTCACGCGCGGCGAGAATGCCGACCTCATCTACGCGATGGTCGGCGAGTGGGCAGCCACGCACGACAAGATGGACATCATGGAGCGCTGCCAGGCGGCGGGCGCGCCGATCACTGCGGTGTTCACCATGAAGGAAGCCGCTGAACATCCGCATCTGCTCGAGCGCGGCTACATCGTCTAACTCGACGACGAACGACTCGGACGATTCCGCACCCTGGGTGCGCCCTTCAAGCTGTCGGCGACACCGGGCGGCCCCGTCCGGGCGGCCCCTCGGCTCGGTGCCCACACCGACGACGTATTCGGCGGACTCGCACGGCGTCGCGCAGAGCGCGACCGCACCGCCCCGGGCCGACCCGCCCGCGTGTCGGACCCGGGTCCCAGAAGGCCGCTCGAGGGAATCCGCGTGGCGAACTTCGGCTGGGTGTGGGCCGGCCCGGTGACCGGCCAGACGCTCGGGTTCCTCGGGGCCGAGGTGTACAAGATCGAGTCGTACGCACGCGTCGACATGACTCGCACGCTGCCGCCGTTCGCCGGTGGTACACGGGACCCGAATCGCAGCCTCTCGAACAACGCCTGCTGGGCGGGCAATGGAAGCGTCAGCCTGAATCTCAAGACCGACGAGGCGAAGCGCCTGGCCCTCGATCTCGTCGCCCGCTGCGATGTCGTGATCGAGAACTTCGGTCCGGGTGTGATGGATCGCCTCGGCCTCGGCTACGACGAACTGCGCCGCGTGAAGCCCGACATCATCATGTTCTCGATGCCCGCCGCCGGGCTCTGGGGACCGCTCAAGGACGTCCGCACCTACGGGCTCAGCCTGACGAGCACGACCGGCCTCGACAGCCTCGTCGGCTACGCGGAGGGAGACCTCGTGCCGGTCGAGAACGCCTATTCGGACCCCTTCAACGGCATCTTCGGTGCGTTCGCGATCGAGACCGCGCTCGCCCATCGGATGCGCACCGGCGAAGGCCAGTTGATCGACTTCTCCCAGCAGGAGGCGGTGATGCAGATGGTGGGTCCTGCGTTCATGGACTTCTCGCTGAACGGTCGCATCGCGGGTCCTCTCGGCAACGCCCATCCGCTGGCCGCCGCGGCACCGCACGGTGTGTTCCGGTGTGCGGGGGACGATCGCTGGATCAGTCTGGCGGTCGAGACCGACACCGAGTGGCGCGAGCTCGTCGCGTCGATGGGCGATCCCGCCTGGGCGGCCGCGCCGGATCTCGCGACGCTGCGCGGCAGGCTCGCACGACGCGAGTGGCTGAACGCACGCCTCGGCGAGTGGACCGCCGGTTTCGACGACCGCGAACTGGCGAACCGCCTGCAGGCCGCCGGCGTCGCGGCGGCACCGGTGCTGAACGTCGCGGATCTGCTCGACGATCCGCACTTCCGCGCACGCAGCACGTTCATCGAAGTCGATCATCCCCTCGGTTACCGCGAGACGATCTACGGCGCGTACGTGAAGCTGAGTCGGACGCCCGCGGTCGTACGACCCGGCCCGTGGATCGGACAGGACAACGAGCACGTCTTCCGACACCTCCTGGGGCTCGACGAAACGCGCTACGCGGAGCTGCAGAAGGCGCAGGTCATCTACTGAAGCCGGCGACCGATCCGTCGGATCGAGACACGAGGAGAAGACAATGGCCGACGATGATCCGATCATCGACCGCATTCGCGGCTACCGCGAGCAGCTCGCGAAGGCCCCGGGCACCTGGCCGGCCAAACGCGAACTCGCGGCCGCGATCCGCGACCTGATGGACTGCCTGTGCGCGACCGATGCGTCCGAATCCGAGCTGCGCGCGATCGCCGGACAGGTGCGCGCCAGCGCGAATCGCTTCGGCGGACAGCCCCGCATGACGGAGCCGCCGGGAGTTGCCGAGGGTTCGCTGGCGGGCGGCATGGAGATGTTCATGGACCGCAGTCCGATCGTCGGATTGTCGAATCCGGTCGCGCCTCCGGTGAGCCTCGACCCGGATCAGGCCGCCAAGGTGGTGCGCGGTCAGGTCACCTTCGGCAACGCGTACGAGGGCGCACCGGGCTGCGCACACGGCGGGTTCGTGGCGGCGATCTTCGACGAGGCGCTCGGGATGGCGTGCATGTTCTCGGGCGGGCCGGGCATGACCGGCGAGATCACGATCCGATATCTGAAGCCGACACCGATCCGGGTCCCCCTCCGCATCGAGGCGCGCTTCGACCGGCAGGACGGACGCAAGATCTACAACTCGGGCGAGCTGTACGCCGGCGATCAGCTGATCGCCCGCTCGCACGGCGTGTTCATCTCGATCGACCATCGGAAGTTCGCCGAGCTGCGGGCCGCGCAGCGGGCACGGGAGACCGGCCGGTCCTGAGCGGCGAGCCGCCATCGACCAGAGCGCGCGGCGGTCGCAGACCGAAGGCAGGGGCTCCGCCTTCACCACCGACCGCAGCACGACGACCCGCGTCACCCCGGCTCGCTCGCCCGATCCGTCCGGATGCGACGGATTCGATCGAGGGCGTAAGCCGCGCATCGCCGCGCCGTGGGCACGCGCGCTCGAAGCGCCGGGAATCACGAGCCATTTCCGGGGGTTTCCCTCCGTCGCAAATCAAGCCAGCAAGCCGCGAAGCCGATTCGGAAAAGCATCGATCGAGGTCGGATCGGAGACAGGTTCCACGGCATGCGTGCGCGTTCGACTGGTGTCGACATCATCGACGAGCTGCTCGGGGGGATCACGCCGGGGCTCCCGTGCGTGCTCGCCGGCCCGTCCGGCTCGGGCAGGACCGTGCTGTCGCTGCAACTCGCAGCGGCGAGCATCGAGCAGGGTCGCGTCGTCGCGTTCCTGTGCAACGAGCCCGCGCCTCTGCTGCTGCGCCAGGCCAGCACCCTCGGATTGGATCTCGAGCGCGCCATCGAGTCCGAGCGGCTCGCGCTGCTCGAGATGGATCCGGAGATCGCCGCCGTCAGTCACGCCCTCGGCAGTGATGCGTTGATCGAGGCCGTGCGGGCCGAGCAGCCCCTCTGCTCGCTGCTGATCGTCGATCCGCTCAGCGTCATCACCGCCGGCATCTTCGACGAGTCGCGACTGCGCGCGATGGCTCGCGGCCTGGTGGCGAACGCCACCGATTGGATGATCGTGCTCACCGTCGAGAGCGAACGGATCGCCCTGCAGCCGAGCCTCGAACGGGTCCTCGGCGAGATCTGCGGCGCCTTCCTCGAACTGTCCCGCGAAGAAGACGGCTCACGGCGACTCCGCGTCCAGAAGACGCGTAACGGTGTCCCCCGCCGACACCAGGTCGCATTCGAGATCGGTCACGGCGGCACGCGCTGGATCGAGACCGAAGCACTGCCGATCCCCAAGGACCGTCCGCCGATCGCGACCGACGATCCTTCATCGCGCGGCCGAAGCGCGACGGACGTGGCCGAGACCGGGTCCGAGCCCTCGACCGACCGGCCGGACGCTCGGTCGGAAGTTCGGCCGCAGGGAGGCGACTTCGATGAGGAGCGGCGCGAAACACACCACGCATCCAACGAACACTCCGACCCGCGTCAGCACGCTCGAGCGCCCCGGCGTCGCACGCGGGCCTCGGATGCAGAGTTCGAATCGCCTCTGCCGGTGGTGCTCGTCGTCGACCACGAGCGCGAGAGTCGCGATCGCATCGTGAAGTGGCTGGAGGGCCGCTGCCAGGTCATCCCGGTCGAGGACGGCTTCGAGGCGATGACCTGGCTGATGACCGGGCATCCCGATCTCGTGATCCTCGACCTGCTGATGCCGCG
This sequence comes from bacterium, assembly GCA_031413515.1. Classification (GTDB taxonomy): domain Bacteria; phylum Myxococcota_A; class UBA9160; order UBA9160; family UBA4427; genus TMED88. The sequence continues at coordinate 47,369 of JANOFF010000102.1, read as the reverse complement.
CGTGACGGGTTACGAGCTCTTGAGTGCGATGCAGCGCACGGGCCAGAGCGTGCCCCGTCTCGTGATCTCGGACCGCATCACCCGACCTTCGGAGCGCCTGTCTCCCCTCGTCCTGGGCGCAACCGACATCCTCGCCAAGCCCTTCGAGCGATTCGAATTCCTGCGAAAAGTCGAGATGCTGCTGCGCCTCGACAGCGCGCCGGCGAATCTGATGGATCCGCTCGAGGCCGAGAATCTGTTCGCCCGCGTGTCGAAGACGCGGCTGATGGAGGAAACGGAATTCAACGCCCGGCTGGATCGCGCCTGCAGTCTGGGCGAGCGACTCGGCCCCTCGTCGTCGCTGATCGCGGTCGCGTCGAACTCGACGCAGCGGCTCGACCGATTCGTCGAGGCCCTCGATCCAGCGCTGCGTTTCGAGGACGCTGTCCTGCGGGTCTCGCCGCGACGCGCCGTGATCCTGCTGGTCGCCACCGACGTCGAGAACGCCACCGCGGCCAGCGAGCGTCTGTGCGAAGAGTTCCGTCTCGCCGGCGGCCAACCCGAGCATCTGAACATGCGGGTCTCCGTCGCGCAACGCGTCACGCCCGGATTCGCCTGGCCGCAGTTGTTTCGCGGTTCGCGCTGGGCCGATGAGGATGTCGAGGACGAGTCGTGATCCGTCCGATCTCCGTCCTCGCACTGGTTCTCGCACTGCTCGCCGTGGCCGTGGTGCGAGTGCGCGCCGAGGAAGACCTGTACACCGACGAGCGCATGATCGAGGCGAACTCGCTGCTGTCGGATCGCGAGCAGTATCCGCGAGCGATCGCGCTCTACCGCCAGGTCCTGGAGGAGTTCCCGTCCAACTCGATGGCGCGCCTGTGGCTCGCCCGGGTGCTGGCGTGGCAGGGTGACTACGAGCAGTCGATCGCCGAGTACGACCTGCTGCTGCAGCCCGAGCCCCCGCCCGACGGCCTGGACATCGAGCGGGCTGAAGTCCTGAGCTGGGCCGGCCGCTACGACGACGCACAGGCCGCCTTCGACCGGATCCTGATCGAGCGACCGGATGATCGACGCGCATTCGTCGGCAAGGCCCGGACGTACAACTGGTCGGGGCGACGAGCCGAGGCAGCTCGCAGCTACGAACGGGCTCTGCTGCTCAGTGACGATGTCGATACACGCCAGGAACTCGGTGAGCTTCGCAGCGGACTCGGTGTGGGCGGGGATGCTCGCGGGCTCCACTACTTCGACAGCGACGGCTACTCGCGCACCACGGTGCTGAGCACGTTCGGCGCAGACCTCGACTTCAGCACGCGGATGATCGGCGAGGTGGCATTCGGCCGGGTCGGCCGCAACCAGCCCGACCCCCAACTTCCCGTCACGACGCCGCTTTACACCAACGGCGTCTCAGCACTCGGGGGTCTCGAGCGACACCTGACTGCCGACTTCCTGGTGAGCGCGCAGGCTGGCTACGCGTGGTGGGAGAATGCGCCGGGCCAGTGGCTCGCCCGAGGGATCGCCGAGCTGGCGCTGCCCACCAACACATCCCTCGGACTGCAGCTCGATCACGGCGGCTTCGTGAGATGGTCGGATTCGTATGCTGCGCTCGCGACCGGGCTCTCGGCGACGAATCTTCGCAGCACCGTCTGGCAGGGACTGAACGAACGCTGGGGTGTGTTCGGCTATGCCGAGACCGCGTTCGTGAGCGATGCGAACCGACGCATCGCCGTCGGAGCCAGCACCGACTATCAACCCTTCGAGCGCCTGAACCTCGTGGTCGGACTCGGTGCCGACTATCTGACCTACACCGAGCGTTCCGACTTCTACTACGACCCGACGATCGACGTCGGGGCGACGACTCTCGCCCGGCTCGATCAGCCGCTCACCGGCTGGCTGGCGCTGTTCGCCGAAGCCGGCGTCGGTGCGGGCTACGCCGAAGAGGGCGGCATCTCGGGCTACGGGATCACATACAACGTCGGCGGCGGCATGAAGATCGAACGTGGTGGGCTCGATCTGACACTGCATGGCGGACGCAGCCAGTCCCAGCGCGCGAGCGTCTATACCGCCTACGACTTCGGCGCATCGCTCGACGTGGTGTTCTGAACATGTCGCGAATGACGTTCCGCTACTGGCTCGGATTCGGCGGCTTCTTCGTCGGGCTGGTCGGACTGTCCGTCTTCCTGTTCGAGTCGCTTCGCGGTGCCAAAATCGAGCTGCATGCGGGCTTCGTCGACTTCTCGATGGTGGTGCTCTTCGGCTTCCTGATCCTGCTGGTGCTGCGCTACATGGCGCTGCTCTGGTTCTCGTATCTGAATCACCTCGACGACGAAGATCTGCCCGAGATCCATCAGCCACTCGTCACGATCCTGGTGCCCGCCTACAACGAGGGCACCGTCATCCAGGGCTCGATCCAGTCGCTGCTGAAGCTCGACTACCCCCGCTACGAAGTGATCGTGATCGACGACGGATCGAAGGACGACACCTATCGCAAGGCCTCGGTCTTCGAGGGGGATCACGGCCGGGCACTCGTGCGCGTCATCACGAAGCCGAACGGGGGCAAGTCCCGCGCGCTCAACACCGGCATCGCGGCCGCGAACGGCGAGTTCATCCTGTGCATGGACGGCGACTCGGCGCTGCATCCCGCGACGCTCCGCAAGGCGGTGCGGCATCTGGTCAAGGATCCGGACGTCGCCGCCGTCGCGGGCAGCGTGAAGGTCATCAATCGCACCAACATGCTCGCGAACCTGCAGGCCCTCGAGTACGTGGAGGGCCTGAACATGGTGCGCGCCGCACAGGGCTTCTTCCGGTTGGTCAACATCATCCCGGGACCGATCGGGATCTTCCGCCGCGAAGTCGTGCAGTCGATCGGCGGGTACGACCACGACACCTTCGCCGAGGATTGCGATCTGACCCTCAAGCTGCTCACCAACGGCTGGAAGGTGAAGTACGAGCCCGAGTCCATCGCGTACACGGAGGCGCCCGAGAAACTCCTCGACCTGCTCAAGCAACGCTACCGCTGGACCCGCGGCATCCTGCAGGCGATCAAGAAGCACAAGCGCAAGCTGTGGGATCCCCGATCCGGCTGCGGGATCACGTTCACGCTCTGGTACATGATCTTCGAGGGCATCCTCTGGCCCTCGCTGAACGTGTTTGCCCACGTGCTCTTCATCTTCATCGCGGCCCGCTACGGAACCGCGCTGCCCCTGGTCATCTGGTTCGCTCAGCTGACCGTGCTCGACGTCGCGGCAGCGCTGTATTGCGTGGTGGTCGAGGAGGAGAGCCTGATGCTCGTCCCCTACGCGCTCTGCTACCGCGCTTTCTTCGCCCTCACCGTCGACGTCGCCAAGCTGTTCGCCAGCGTCGAGGAATTGCTCGCCCTCAAGATGGATTGGGGCAAGCTCGAACGGATCGGAAGGATCTGAGTTGGACCTGATTCCGTATCTCAGCGCCGTCATCCTGATCAGCACCGTGGCCACCGTGCTGCTGGCGGTGATCTCATACGCGGCCTTCAAGCTGCGCGACAAGCGCCGCCCGAAGGCCGATCCGAACAATCTGCCGCGCTTCTTCAATCGCTACCGCCGCGAAGACGACTTCGGCAGCGCGTCGACCGACCCGCGCGAAGACGCCAACGGCGGGCTGGACGTCCTGAAGGAAGAAGGTCCGGCGGTGTGAACGTCCCGCAACGGAACCTCTACTCGGCGACGATCTGGACATTGTCGATGTTCCTGGTGGCGGCGGGTTCCGTCCTGGTGATCGCGATGCTCGCGAACGTGATCGGTCCGTTCCGATTCACCGCGCTGGACGAGGGCAGCCGATTCCGCGCCGTCGGATTCTGGATCCCCGCGGATGGGGATCTCCCCTACCCGCCCGAGATCAAGCGCCGCTCGGCCGCGTGGCGCCGATTCGTCGGCGGAGACGACATCGTGATCGAGTCCAATCGGCTCCGGGATCTGCTGAACGCCGGCGTCGGTGTCGTGATCCTGCCCGACGCGAGGCGCATCGATGCCGAGCATGCCGACGCGCTCCATCGCTACATGCTGGACGGTGGCGGCATCATCGTGACGGGTTCGATCGGGGTCCGTGACGCCGACGACGAGTGGCTCGGCTACGCGCTGATGAGCGAGCTGCTGCAGGTCCCATCGATCGTCCCGCTGCCGCGCGAGCAGTCGGACTCCGTCGCGGCCGGTCAGCGCGGCCCGATCGCCGCACAGCTCGAGCCCGGAGCCCACTTCGGGGTGATCAGCGAACCCGGCGTACCCGCTCTCGAAGGACACGACGGCGAGTTGCTCTGGGCCAGGGCATTCGAAGCAGCGGGATCCCACGCCGGAGCGTCGCGTCGGATCCGCCTGGGACTCGGTCGCCTCGCATGGATCGGGCCCGGTCCGGAGGTGATCGACGAGAGCGACCTGGCGGATCGCGCAGCTCTCGAGAGCACGCTCGCCAACGCGATCGCGTGGGTGCGCCGCAGGCCGGTCCTCGAGCTGATGCCCTGGTCCAATGGTGCACGCTACGCGGTGGCGATCGACAAGCGAGTCGATCCCGAGGCAGAACGGCTCGATGACGAGGCGCGATTTGCCCTCGAGGACCGTGCGACGGCGGCGATCGAGCGGGCGGCCAGGACAGGCGAACACATCGAGATCACGATCCCGGTGCGGGGCGCCGGCGATGCCTGGGGCGAAGCCCTGCGGATCCGGCTTCTCGAGCGCATCCACGCCGACGGCGGTTGGCTGACGACCCGGGAGACCGTCGAGACCTGGCGGGCGGCTCGGGCGGGACTGCAGGTCGCGGTCACGCAGGCCGGTCCGAACCGCCTGCTCGTCAACGTGAGCAACCGCTCGAAGCTCGATGTGGCCGGTGTCGGACTGCGGCTCTGGATCAACCGCCCGGCATCCAGCATCGAGACGGCGGCGATCAACCTCGGCCAGGTGGTTCCGCGCGTCGTGTTCGATCGCGCCAGCGAATCCGCGGGGATCTCGATGCCCGACTTGACCGCGGGATCGACCGTCGCCTTCTACGTCGACCTCGACGATCCGGATTTCGACCACAGCGCAGCGGTCCAGTCGCCCTGAATCGGCAGAAGACCTGTTCAGGGGCGCGACAGGTCGACCGATAGAAGGCCACGACAGTCAGCATGGGGAGTCCCGAAATGGCAGGTGGTCCCGCAGCCCGAATCCGGACATCGGCGCGCACTGCTGGCGTGGCCACCGGTCTGATCGCTCTCGCCCTGGCTCTCACGCCGACCGGCGCCCTGGCGGCCGAAATCCTCGTCGAAGACCTGAACGGCCAGCAGAAGTTCGCGCCGCTCTGGCCGGGTGGGACATTCGAACTCGGCTCCGAGGCCGGATTCACCTTCGCGCGGGTCGTCACCGACGGACAGGGCGGATCGACGTTCATCACCAACGTCAGGCCCTACAGCCCGATCGTCGATGCGACCGGAAAGTTCGTGAAGGTGCGCATCAAGATCGACGACATCTCCAAACTCGCCGGCCTCGAGTTCCGCCTGTCATCCGACCGCTTCTCGAGCAGTTTCTTCGCCTTCGGATTCCCCGTCTACGACGACCTCGATTTCAACGTGCTGCGCGACGGTGTCTGGACGACCCTGACGTTCAGCTTCGGCGAGGCCCGCATCGAGGGGAAGCCGGACCGCAGTCGCATCGACAGCATCGGCTGGTACATGGCCGACAAGGCCAACGGGGCTCCGATCAGTGCGTGGTGGGGCGGGCTCTCGCTGGTCGACGAACCGAAGGAGGGTGTCGTCAGCATCACCTTCGATTATGGCTACGACGAGAACCTGCTCGCCGCACAGATCATGGCGAAGCACGGAATGACGGGCACCGCGTACATCATTCCCAACGCGGTCGGCCGGAACGGCTATCTCACCCTCCACGAACTCGTCGACATGCAGCTGCGATATGGCTGGGAGATCGCGGCCCACCACGAGACCTCGTTCACCGAAATGCGACCCGACGAACTCGAGAACACGATCCTCGGCGTCCAGCAGTTCTTGATCGCGAACGGCTTCGGAAACGGAGCGGGACATCTCGCCTATCCGCTCGGTCGCCAGAACACCGCGCTCGTCCGGCCGCTGGTTCGCAAGCACTTCACGACGGCGCGCGTCGCGTCGATGGGTCCCGAGACCCTGCCGCCCGCAGATCCGTATCTGCTGCGCGCCCTGAACGTCACGAACGAGACGAAGCCCGAGGAAGTCGCCGCCGCCGCCAAGCGGGCGCTCGAGAACAACGAGTGGCTGATCCTGATGTTCCACTACCTGGTCGACAAGCCCGTCCAACCGCTCGAGTACAGCATCAAGGATTTCGAGAAGGCGATCGCGGGGATCGCCAGGACCGGGATCAAGGTCATCCCGGTCGCCCGGGTCTGGGAAGCCTGCGGTCGCGATTTCACCGGGCCGATCCCGCACGCGGCCTGCGATTTCGGAGCGGCGAGCGTCGCGGCACCGAAGCCCTGATCGAGGGTTCGATCGATCAGCCGCGCGGCGCGATGTCCGGCCGTCGCGTCGCCTGACCGGGCGGCAGCAGGAGCAGCGAGATTCCTTCCGGTCCGGGCTCGGCCCAGTCCCCCTTGTAGGACGACTGGCCGCCGAGGTCGTATCGCAGAGCTCCATCCTCGCACAGCCATTTCAGCATCTCGAACTGCAGGACGTTGCCGAGTCCGATCGCGCGCCACGACTCGTCGAAGCTGAACTGCAGCCCGCGGAAGTGGCCGCCGAAGCGGGCGCCGTGCAGGTATCCGATTCTGCGTCCGTTGCGTTCGGCCAGCAGCATATCGAGCCGGCCCCGTCGGACGAGCCTCGGCCACAGGTCGGCGTAGAAGCTGCGCATCGGCTCGCCATCCGCGCCACCACCCGACAGGCTCTTCCAACTGCGCCGCTCGACGTCGAGCACGGTCGCGTACGCGGCCTCGAGATCTCCGGCGCCGAGCTTGCCGATCCGGCGAAAGCGGATCCCCTCTGCCTCGGCACGTCGGACGGATGCGCGCAGATTTCGGCGGAAGGCGGGCCTGCGGCGCGCCAGCCAGCCGTCGATGCCGCCTTCGAGGGACGCCACGAAGCGGATCGTCGGCTCGAGGCTCCGCAGCTGGAAACCGGCCGACAGGAGATCACCGAGCGGGGCGAGCCGCCGCCGATCCGCGGGCAGACCGAGCAGCAGCACTGCGCGCGGGTTGCGGCGCAGATCGCGGGCCAGCATCGCCGGGGCGCCGGCGCCGATCAGCGGGGAACCGAACCCCCACATGTTCTCGAGCGGTTCGAGCAATCCGCGGCGGGCCGACTCGGCGAGCACCACGCAGCCTTCGTCGCTTCGCTCGAACCAGAGTCGCCGCGAGGACTCGAACGCGTCGTGGAAAGCCAGCTGCCACGGGCTGCAGGAACAGAAGGGATCGATCAGGCCATCTCCCGCCACGAAGTCGTCCCAGGCTCTGGACTCTGCTTCGAGCTCGTCGCGGGTCACCGGATGCATGCCGGGTGCGCAGTGTCGCGCAACACGGGACGGCTGGCCCGCAGAACCGCATGGACGAAGGCCCGACAGCTCGCTCAGCGCGAACCCGGAGCCGCCGGACCGGTTCCACCTGCGAGCACCACCGAGACGACTTCCGAGCGCCCCGCTTCGACGCTCATGACCGCGTCGCCGATCAGGGCGCCGTGACGACCCGTGACGTGATAGCGACCGACGGGGAGTACGAAGGTCTGGATCGTGGTTCTGCGTTCGACGATCGGATCCGAGCGCCTGCCGCTTGCGTCGAGGGGTCGGATCGTCCACTCGACCGGATCGAGCAGCGGTCCGCCCGGCGGCGGCAGCGACGCGAAGACCCGCGCCTCGCCGGCCTCGAGGTCCACCGTGTGCGGCTGGATGACGCCCGCTCTCAGCTCGATCCGCACACGGCGCTCCGTGTCGCCGAAGCGTGCGTGGATCTCGTAGCGGCCGGCCTCGAGCCGGATCAGACAGGTGACGCTGCTGGCCTTGTGGACGGGATCACCCGAGACCCGACCGAGAACGCCGATCGGGTAGACGGACCACTCGATCGGCACATCGATGGGCGACGCCCCCTCGGAGAGCACGGCGCGCAGCGCGAGCTGGCCCGATCCGAACAGGACTTGCTCGCGCCAGGTCTCGCCGGCTCGCAGGTCGATCTGACGTTCGATCGCGATGCCGCGATACTCGGCCCGCACGCCGTAGCGACCGGACGGGAGTTCGAGGGGTTCGGGTGTTCCCTCGATCGAGGTCGGGCCGGCCTGTGGCTCGCCCTTCGCGTCGAGCGGCGTGAGGCTCCAGTGCAGTCCGTCGAAGATCGGCTGGTGATTTTCGCCCTGGGCGGCGGACAGCACCAGCGTCGCGCTTCCACCCGGTACCTCGGTTCGCGTGAGCACCCGTCCCAGCGCCTGGACGAGTTCGGCCCGCGTGGACGCCCGGGCGAAGACTCCGCCCGTCGCCGACGCGATGCAGCGCAGTTCGCGGTTCTCGTCCTCGGTGGTATCGAAGCCGATCACGTGGGCAACGAAGTCCACGCCGTCGGCGCGCAACCGGGCCGCGATCGCGCACGGGTCCATGCCGCAGGTCTCGTGCCCGTCGCTGATCACGGCAACCACCGCCTGGCGCTGGTCGTAGCGGAGATCGCGTGCGGCCTGTTCGAGCGCGCTGCCGAGCGGGGTCTTGCCCTTCGGGCTGATGCGATCCACGGCGGTCAGCAACTCGGCGGTCGAGTTCTCGCCGGATACCGTCAGCGTCTCGATGTCACCGCAGTCTCCCATGCGGCGATGTCCGTACGCGACCAGCCCGAGATCGATCCGGTCCCCCCACGCGACGGCGAGCTCGCGCACGACCGCACGGGCCATGTCCATCTTGACCGCGCCGTCCAGTCGGCCCCACATGCTGCCAGAGCCATCGAGCACCAACGCAACGGGAGTGTGATTCGCCTCGCCGGCGTCGGAGGCATGCACGTCTCGCGGCGAGGCCGACAGGGCCCCGGCGATCAGGACGAGCGCGATTGCGATCGGTCTGGATCGGGTCATGGTCACGCTATCGTGCGAACGCGGATCGACTGCATCCACAACGGCCAACCGCGCATCGCGCTTGAGTTCTTCGCAACCGGTCGCCGAGCGGGTTCGCGGGCGGAGCGGATTCGCGCAGGAGCGGAGCGATCCGTACAGACTCGACGTCGCGGTGCGATGTCGGCGCAGCAGCCAGGGGGCAGTCGCGAGATGCAGGTGGCGATCGTCGGCGCCGGTGCGGTCGGACTGAACCTGGCGGCTCGGCTCAATCTCGCCGGAACGGCGGTTCGACTGATCACCCGCCGCGAAGACGCGGCCGGTGCGCTCGCGCGGAGCGGCATCCGACTCGAGGACCCGGCCACCGGACAGACTCGTGTCGCGCGGCCGGACGTCACGTGCGGAGTCGAATCCCTGCGCGGCGTCGAGAGCGTCCCGATCGTGCTCTGTGTGCGGAGCGGCCAAACCGCGGATCTGGCAGCGGCGCTGTCGCGCATCGTTCCGCATGCCGTCGTCGCGAGCGCGCAGAACGATGTCGACAACGAGACGCTGCTCGCCCGCCACTTCACGGAGGTCATCGGAGTCGTCGTGCGGCAGACCTGTACCCGTCGTGACGACCGGAGCGTGCTCGCCACCGGCACCGGACGTGTGGTGGTCGGCTCGCATCCGAGCGGTCTCCGCGCGCCCGCGTGCGAGTTGGCCGACCGGTTCGAGGCGGCCGGCTTCGATGTCGGTCGCTCGAGCGAGATCGGCGCGGACAAGTGGCTGAAGCTCTGCGTCAATCTCCTCAGTCCGATCAACGCGCTGGTGGTTCGGGAAGATCACTCGGGCGAAGCGTTCATTCGCCTGAAGGTGCGGCTCCTCGAGGAGGCCGGTGCGACCCTCGCGGCCGCCGGAATCACGCCCCGCTCGTGCGATGGGCGCGACCGCAGCCTCGGCGAGGAGATCGCCTTCCTGCACGCGTCGCTCGCCGCCGGCACGACGGGCCGGTCGCTGCCCCTCTTCAACGCGTGCTGGGCCGCGCTGTCCGACCCGAACCGCCCGCTCGAATCCGACGTCCATCACCGACGCCTGCTCGATCTCGCGTCGCGCACGCGCACGCCGGCGCCGACGCATCGCGTGCTGCTCGACGCGGTCCTCGACGCCTACCGGAACCGCCGGGGTCCCGAGTGCTGCTCGGCGGGCGAGTTGCTCCAGCGCGCACTCGAGGCCGAACGCTCTTGACCGGACCGCTCGTCGATCGCCACGCGCCGTACTGCGCACGCTACTGCGAGGAGAACGTCTGGCATCGCTGCGCGGAGCCGCGCGAAGCGAACAGTACTGCGCTGGTGCTGGTGATCTCGAACCACCAGCAGCGAGTCGCCGTATTCGAGCAGCGCGCGGCCCGCGCGCCCGGTCAGCCGATGGCCTGGGACTATCACGTCGTGTTCGCGCAGTCCGACGCTTCGGGCTGGTGGGTGATCGACGTCGACTCGACGCTCGCGATCCCGTGTCGTGCCGACCGGTATCTCGCGGCCAGCTTCCCGATCCTGCCCGAGCGATTGTCCGCCTATCGGCCACTGTTCCGAGTGGTCGACGCAGCGACCTATCGCGATCGACTGGCCACCGATCGCCGCCACATGCGCGATGGACGCGGCCTCTACCTGAGCCCGCCGCCGGCCTGGCCGCCGATCGGCGAAGGTCACAACCTCGATCGCCTGATCGACATGCGCGACCCGTTCGTCGGTGAAGTCGTCGATCTCGATGGACTTCGGGAACGACTCGGAGTCGGAATCGCGTGACGGGCGCAGCACCGGACGAGGCGTTCGGACATCCTCTGCGGCTGCAGCGCCCCGGACTCTGCCCGGAGATCGCGCTCTGGTTGATCGCCGGCGAAGTCGATCTCGAGCTCGCCTGTCGCGATCTCGACAGCTGCCATCCTCCTCCCTACTGGGCCTTCTGCTGGGGGGCCGGCCAGTCGCTGGCGCGCTACGTGCTCGACCATCCCGAGATCGTGCGGGATCGCGCGGTCGTCGACCTCGGCGCGGGCTGCGGGATCGTGGCAATCACGGCCGCGCTGGCGGGCGCGGCCCGGGTGTGTGCCGTCGACATCGATCCGGCGGCGCGCGGTGCCTGTCTGCGCAACGCGACGGCGAATGGTGTCACTCTCAGCGTCGCCGCCGAGCTGCCGAGGGACTTCGACGTCCTGCTGGCGGCGGATGTCCTGTATGAACCGGGCATGCCGGATCGGCTGCGTGAAGCCAGAACCTCGGGGCGCGCGGTCATCGTCGCGGATCCCGAGCGTGCCGGTTCACTCGATCTCGGGTTTCCGGCGCGGGTCCGCTATGCGGCGCGCACGCTGCCCGACGTGGACTCTCCGACGTGCGGCGCGGCGATCTTCGTCCTGCCGTAGCCACAGCGATCGGCAACCGCTTCCGCAATCGCCTGCCGCCGGAGCGAAAACGACCGAAGCGCGTCGACACCGGGGCCTGGAACGTTCTCGCAGAATTCCCCTTGTCCCTTGGCGCGTGGCTGGATTGAGGTCCATGATCGAGTGTCCGATCGAAGCGGACAACCCCGTAGCATCCGCTCGGACGTCATCTGGAGACCCCGATGCAACCCCCCTCCTCGTCTTCTTCCTCGCCCACGACTTCGCCTGCCGCGTCCGCGCCAGCGATCGCTGGAACTCGCCGACGTATGAGCTCGCCCTTCGAACACTGGCTCCTGGGATGTGGGCTGGCGCTGCTCGTCCTCGTCGGTGCGGCCTGCGGACAGACGGAGGGCGCAGTCGTCGTCGACACGCTGTCCCGCGGCGGCGCCACGGCGAGCGTCAGCGTGCTCGTGACGGATGCGCCGTCCGACGACTTCATCGCCGTCAACCTGACCATCACGGCGATCAGCTTGCTCGGTGGCCCATCGGGGCCCGTCACTCTGTTCGAGGGCCTCGAGATTTTCGACCTGCTGGCGCTGCGGGACGTGTCCGAGATCTTCTCGATCAGCGAAGACGTACCGGCCGGCACGTACTCGAAGATCCGGCTCACTCTCGTCGACCGCGGCATCGAACTCGTCGTCGACGACGGCCAGGGGGGCGAGGACTTCTTCTATCCGAACATCCCGGGCAACGGCAAGCTGGACCTGATTCCCTCCGAGCCCCTTGTGCTGAACGGGGGCGACTCGATCGCGCTCGAGATCGACCTCGACGTCGAAAAATCGATCCACGCCCATCAGACCGGCAACGGCAAGTACCAGTTCCGGCCGGTGGTCTTCGTCCGCGTCGTGCGGGATCTGTTCGACGGTCGACTGGTTCGTCTGCATGGCTTCATCGAGGACATCGATCTCGACGCGCAGGCCTTCTCGCTGTGTCGATTGCAGCGGCCGCTGGCGTGGCTGCCCGGACTGCAACGCCACGGCGCCGAGCCGGGCTCCATCGATTTCATCGCGGGCATGGACGGCTTCGGGACGGGCGTCGAAGAAGTCGAGATCCCGGGCATCGATCCCGACCACCCGCGCCTGCACTGCATCGAAGTCGGACTGGCCGAGGATGCCTCGTTGTTCGACACCGATGGCACGCCGACCCGCCTGTCGGACATCGAGGAAGGCGAGCGTGCGACCGTGGTCGGGCGTCTCCACCCGACCACGGAGCGTCGGCTCGAGATGCTCGCGTTCCTGGTGCTGATGGGACCGCCCGGCACTTTCGAGCACCGAATCGGCACGGTCGCGAGCGACCTCGATCCGGGCCTGCAGCAGTTCGTCCTGCAACTCGCGTCCGGAAACGGCGACCTGAACGTGCAGATCTTCCCGTCCACGAAGATGTTCGAGCGAAGCGGCGTGGAACTCGGCCCGGACGCCATCATGCCCGGCGTGCCGGCCTCGGTGACGGGGGTGATCCTGTTCTCGAGCGAGAACCCGGCTCTGATGAACGCCGCGATCCTGGTCCTCGACCTCGACGACAGCGATCCGGACCCCCTGCGCGGCACGATCTCGGCCCTCCGGGCCAGTCCCGGGGTCGGCGAGTGCAGCCTCGATCTCGACGTCGACGGGAGGGACATCGGTGTCGCGGTCGGCCCGCGGACGGTGATCTTCTTGATCGATCCCACCGCCGGGCGTTCCGAGATCGGAAGCTTCGAGGATCTCGCGGTCGGCGACATCGCCGATGTGTACGGTCATCCGGGTGCCGAAGCCGATGGCTGCCATCAGGCGCAGGCGATCGTCGTCTTCCCGCCCGCCGACTGATCGATCCGCGCACAGATCCTTCTGCGCGATCTGCGGCGGTCGTCTCCAGTCGAGGAGACGGTCGCAGCGTTCTTTGCGGTGGCCGCGAAGCGCCGGTCAGCGTCCCTTGAACTCGGCGGGACGCTTCTCCGCGAAGGCGCGCGGGCCCTCCTTGGCGTCGTCCGACGCGAGCACCTTCTGGCCGAGGGCCTTCTCGAGCACGAAGCCCTTCTCGAGTTCGAGGCTCCGCACCGCGATCTCCTTGGCGGTCTGCATGGCAAGCGGTCCGTTCTTGCAGAGCTTCTTCGCCCAGTCGAGCGACGTCGGCATCAACTGATCGGCGGGTACGACTTCGTTGATCAGCCCGACCTCGTAGGCACGCTTTGCGTCGATGTTCTTGCCGGTCAGCAGGAGTTGCATCGCGATCGCCCAGGGGATCTGTCGTGGCAATCGGATGTGGGTTCCGCCGAGCGGCACGAGCCCCCAGCGCACTTCTCCGAGACCGAACGTCGCGTGCTCGGCCGCGATCCGCAGATCGGTGCCGAGCAGCATCTCCATCCCGCCCGCGATGCAGAACCCGTTGACCGCGCAGATGATCGGCTTGAAGACGTCCGAGAACTGCCGCTTCGTCCAATCGTCGAAACCGAGTTGATCGCCGCCGGTCAGCATCGGAGCGGCCTCCTTCAGATCGAGTCCCGACGAGAAGGCCCGGTCGCCGGTCGCCGTGAAGATCGCCACCCAGAGATCGGGATCGTCGTCGAATGCCTTCATGGCGTCCTCGATTCCGATCAACATCGCTGCGGTGAGCGAGTTCATCGCCTCCGGACGATCGATCGTGATGATCGCAATCCGATCCTGCTTCTCGAATCTGATCTCTTTCGGCAGCTGCAAGTCTCGACTCCCCTCCGGCCCGTCCACCGGACGCGCTGGCTCTGCATTCATGGGCGGCGATCGCCGCCGCAAATCATCGACTGGCGCGCCTGAAGCGCGGCAGCGTCACCTCGTCGGTCACGGGATCGAAGACCACTTCGACCCGCATGCCGATCTCGAGCGAATCGGGAGGCACGTCGACCATCTCCGAGAGCAGCCGCACTCCCTCGTCCATCTCGACGACCACCGGAGCGTACGGGGTCTCGGCGTCGAAGGCCGGATGCAGCGCGCGAGCCACCACGATCCAGGAGAACAGCGAGCCCCGGCCGCTCGCACGGGCCCACTCCCATTCCCACGCCCCGCAGGCCGCGCACATCTCACGCGGCACGTGACGCCACGCCGCGCAACTCGTGCAGCGCTGGAAGCGCAGTTCGCCCCGGCGGCAGAACCCATAGAACTCGCCGGAGTGGCCCGACAATTCCGGCAGCGGCTTTGTGTACTCGCTCATCGTCGTGTGTTCTCCGTCCTGCGAGCCATCGCGCGACGCTGGCCTGCGGCTCGACTCAGCGCGCCAGGATCGCGATGCTGCCGTCGCCGAAGTCGCCCCAGCCCGTCACGACACCGATCTCGGCGCCGACGACCTGGCGATCGCCCGAGTCACCTCGCAATTGCCGGACCGCCTCGACGATGTGGCTCATGCCGAGCACGTGCGCCTCGGACAGCAACCCGCCATGGGTGTTGACCGGCAGTGCGCCCCCGAGTTCGATGCGGCCGCCTTCGACGAACGCGCCGCCTTCACCGCGCTTGCAGAATCCCACTTCCTCGAGCTGCTGCAGCACCTCGAAGGTGAAGCAGTCGTAGATCATCGCGAAGTCGGCGTCGTCGGGGGTCACGCCCGCGCGAGCGAAGGCTTCGGGAGCCGCGATCGTCAGCCCGGTCCGGAAGATGTCCTTGCGGTTGGTGATCTCGTCCGCGGGATAGGGCTGCCCGCAGGCACTCGCGAGAATCCGCACCGAGCGCGTCGGCAGATCGCGCGCGCGTTCGGCGCTGGTGACGACGACCGCCGCCGCGCCATCGGTCTCGAGGCAGCAATCGAGGAAGCGGTAGGGGTCGGCGAGCATCGGCGACGCGAGATAGTCGTCCAGCGTCATCGGGCGTCCATGCATCACGGCACCCGGATTCAGCTGCGCGTGGCGACGCATCGCCACGGCGATCGCCCCGAGCTGTTCGGCCGTGGTCCCGAACTCGTGCATGTGCCGCCTCGCCATCACGGCGTACCACTGGGGAGGCGAGGTGAATCCGAACGGCATGTAGTAGTCGCGCGCGATCGCGCCACCCGGGATCGATGCGAGGTCGTTGGCGATCGTCTGTCGGGCGCGCGCACCCGAGTAGCCGTTCCAGCCGGCGGGCAGCAGAACGTAGTCGGCAAGGCCGGCGTCGATGGCAGCCGCGGCGGCACCGAGTGAGGCGGCGGGCGCGGCCCCTCCCATGTGGATCGTCGACGCGAAGCGCAGGTTCACGCAACCGAGATTCGCCGCGAACTCCTCGGCGCGGCCGAGATTCGGAAACGGCATGATGCCGTCGATCTGGCCCGGTGTGAGCCCGGCGTCGGAAATGGCGTCGACGGCAGCGTGCAACTGCAGGGCGAGCTGACTCATCCCCGAGCCGGGCTTGCGGCAGTAGTCGGTCTGTCCGATTCCGACGATGCACGCGTTCTTGCCCACGCGATCGCTCCTGGTTTCACCGCGATGCATACCGGTCCGCAGACCCTAGACGCGCTTCTTGGTGTCGATCTTGGCAAGCCGCGCCAGGTTCTTTCCGAGCAGCCCCGCCTTGATGTCCTCGCTGATCTCCATGTAGCCCCACTTCTCCTGCAGTTCGTCGGGCATCTCGAGATCGCGCACCCAGTCGACCACGCGCTTCATGTCGTCGAAGGGCAGATCGAGGCCGAGCACGAGCTTGCTGGGATCGACCCACTGCAGCGCGGTGCCGAGCGCGTGATAGCCGCGATACGGCGAGCGCTCGTACCACCCGATCACTCCCGACATGCTGAGGAACAGGTTCTGGTGCTTGCCCGCGAGACCGATCAGCTCTTCGGTGTGGGGCCACGCCATGTGGTAGGCGATGATGCGCAGCTCGGGGAAGTCGAGCAGCACGCGATCGAGGGTGTCGGGATGCGTGTGCGAGCTCGGCTGCGGGACCACGTACGACATACCGGTGTGGACCGTCAGCGTGATGTCGAGCTCGCAGGCCTTCTCATAGAAGGGCCAGAGCCGGCGATCATCGAGCGCACCGAGATCCTCGGGTGCGTACACCTTGCAGAGCTTGGCGTTGCACTCCTTCACCATGTGCTCGAGTTCCCAGATCGCGTTGTCGACGCCGCGTCGGATGATCGGGCCGACCATGCACTCGAGATACATGCGCCCGGGATAGGGCTCGATCTGCTGCATCATGAAGCCGTTGGTCGAGAACGAGACCATCTGGCCGCTGATGTCCATCATGCCCTCGCGCAGACAGAAGCAGACGTCCACCTTCGCGCGGTCCATTTCTTCGATCAGCGCCGAGGCCAGGGGCTCGGGCCAGTGGGAGTCGGGGCTCGTCAGATCGCGGCCCGCCCAGGCGCGCATCACGCCGTCCACGCTGGCCCACCAGCGCTTCACGTTCGGGTAGTAGTTGATCTCCGCCAGGGTCTGCGGGTTCATGAAGTGACACTCGGACAGCGCCACGAAGTGGTCTTGCTTCGCCACGAAGGAGTCCTCCTGGATTTCAAGCTCGGGGTTGAAGGTTGCGGGAATGGATTGCGGTTCGTCGGAGATCGCGCCGTGACTCGCTAACTGTTCGCGTTCCGCTCGGCCGCGCGGATCAGCTTCCACAGTCGATTGGGCGCAGCGGGGACTTCACGCGCCATCTGACCGAGCGGCGCGAGCGCATCGTTGATCGCGCACATCACGGCGGCCGGCGTCGTGTGGATCGCGCCCTCTCCGCAGCCCTTGGCGCCGAGCGGCGTGAAGGGCGATGGAGTGACGACCGCCACCTTCTCGATCTCGGGGATCTCGTACACCGTGGGCATCAGATAATCCATGAAGGTGGTCGTCCGCGGCTGGGCGTCCTCGTCGAACGAGTACTCCTCGAGCAGTGCCGCACCGATCCCCTGGGCGACGCTGCCGTCGGTCTGCCCGTCGACGGTCGCCGGATTCAGCCGCGTCCCGCAGTCGTCGGCCAGGCAGTAGCGCTGGATCTCGACGAAGCCCGTGTCGCGGTCGATCTCCACGCGCACGACGTGGACCGCTTGCGCGGCCGTGAGATAGCTCTTCGCGCGACCCTGATCGTCGGCGGGCGTGCGGCCGGCGGCCGTCCACACGTGGGTCGCCTCGGGTCGCGGATCGATGTCCGGCGGCAGCAGATCGCTGCGCGCGAGCATCGTGCCCGCGACCTCGGCCACCGTCATCTGAGCGCCCTCGACGCCGGAAATGAAGAACTTGCCGTCGCGATACGCGATGTGGGCCGGCTCGGTCTGCATCAACGCGGCCACCACCCGCGACATCTTCTGGCGGATCTTGTCGCAGGCGCCGAGCACCGCACCCGTGATCGCGACGCCGAGGCGGCTGCCGCCCGGCCCGAACGATGGCGGCGCGGACTGGGTGTCGAGATACACGACCCGCACCAGCGACGGCTCGACGTTCCAGTAGTCGGAGACGAGCTGCGTCACCAGCGTGTATTGGCCCTGACCCTCGAGGCTGAACCCGACGCGCACGGTCACGAAACCGAGGATATCGATGTTCACCGTCGCGCCCTCGGGCACGCCGGTGCCGGGCATGCCGACGATCGCGTAGGCGTTCCAGTCGAACACTCCGGGCTCGATCGCGCTCGCGACCCCGATCCCGACCAGCCGCCCGGCTTCGCGCGCCTTCGCCTGATCGGCGCGCATCGCGGGATAGTCGGCCAGCTCGAGCGCCGCATCGAGCACTTCCTCGTAGCTGCCGCTGTCGTACTCGTTGCCACTCGGAATCGTGTAAGGGAACTGGTCCTTGCGGATGAAGTTCCGGCGGCGGAACTCGGCGGGATCGATCGCGAGCTTGCGGGCCGCCATGTCCATCAGCTGCTCGAGCACGAAGAAGTGCGGCGGCGGTCCCATGCCGCGATACGGACCGGAAGGCAGCTTGTTGGTCGCCACGAGCTTCAGGTCGTACTCCGCGACCGGGATCGTGTACGGACCTGTGAAGGCAGCGAGCGGCTTGGCGGTGCAGATGGCCCCGTAGGCCTCGCCCGTCGCACCGAGGTCGTCGATCAGTCGGACCTTGAGACCCGTCACGCGGCCGTCGTTCTGCACGGCGAGCGACGCTTCGTAGTGGCGATCCCAGGCCTGCCCTCCCCCGGACGTCAGATACTCGACCCGGTCCTCGATCCACTTGACCGGTCGCCCGCCCGCCTTGCGGGACAGCATGCACGTGATGTCGGTTCCGCGCGCGCCCCCCTTGCCGCCGAAGCTGCCGCCGTGGGGATGGCTGATCACGTTCACCCGGTTCGACGGCAACGCGAATGTCGCCGCGCGACCGAGCGCGAACATCGAAGGAGACTGGATGCTGCCGCGCACCGTGAGCCGCAGGTCGAGGGGATCCCACTCGCAGATGCAGCCGTAGGTCTCGGTCGGATTCGCCCCCATGCGGTGCCAACGGAACGATTCGCCGACCACTACGTCCGCAGACGCGAATGCGGCATCGACATCACCCCACTGGAACAGCCGATCCAGCATCACGTTGCTGCCCCGGGCCTCGATGACCAGCGGGCTGCCGGGCTCCATCGCCCGGATCGGATCTGCGACGACATCCAGGGGCTCGTAGTCGACGCTGATCAACTCGATCGCATCCTCGGCGACGTGACGACTGATCGCCGCCACGGCCGCGATCGGCTCGCCGACGAATCGCACCTTCTCGGTGGCGAGACAGTGCGTCCCCCAGCCCTCCGGCGACGACAGCGCGGGATGGCTCCAGCGCAGCGCGTCCGTACCGGTGATCACGGCGAACACGCCGGGCAGCGCCTCGGCCTCGCGGGTGTCCACGGCGACGATGCGGGCATGCGCGAAGGGGCTGCGCAGGATCGCGCCATGCAGCATGCGTGGCAGCACCACATCGTCGATGAAGCAGGTCCGCCCGGTGAGCAGAGACGGATCCTCGACCCGGCGCTGCGCGCGTCCGATGTGACGCAGCGACGACGTGGGCAGACTCGACAGAGCATTCGGGATTTCAACCGACATCGGGGATCTGGTACTTCCTCTCTGGCTGTCCACTACGGAAGGACGGAGTTCGTGACGTGTGACGCGCCGCTAGGCGGCCGCACCGAGCTTGGCGATGGCATTGTGGACCGACCGCAGGATCGCGCGATAGCCCGTGCAGCGGCAGAGCGATCCGCCAAGCACGTCCATGATCTCGTCCTCGCTCGGCTTGGGATTCCGGTCGAGCAGTTCCTTGATCGACATCATGAAGCCCGGCGTGCAGAATCCGCACTGGAGCCCGTGCTCTTCGATGAAGGCCTCCTGGATCGGATGCAGCTTGTCGTCCTGGGCCAGACCCTCCACGGTTTCGACGCTGCGTCCGTCCACCTGCACCGCCAGCATCAGGCAGCTGCGCACACTGCGGCCGTCGACGATCACGTTGCAGATCCCGCAGACGCCGTGCTCGCAACCGACGTGGGTTCCCGTCAGCCCGAGGTCCTGACGCAGGAAATCCGCGAGCGAAAGGCGCGGCTCGACGACGGCGTCGAGTTCCTTGCCATTCACGCGCACGCGAATCTTGTGCGACTTCATGCAGCCTCCCTTGTGTGCCCGCCCGAGCTTCCGAGCGCCATGATCGAATACGCGACCTGCCGACCGCTGGATCCATCACGGGCGCGATCGGGCGACAGACTTGCCACGGAATCCCACATCACGACTCAGCCCGCTCGACCCGCCGCCTCGACGAGCACGCGGCGGACGAGCACTCGCGCGAGATCGCGCCGGTATTCGGAGGACGCGTGCACGTCGCTGATCGGATCCTCGAGAGACTCGGCGGTCCGCGCGCCGGCCGCCTCGAAGACGGATTCGCTCGCGGGCTGGCCGGCCACCGAGGCCTCGGCGTCCGGGCAGCGCATCGCGCGATCCGCCGCTCCGAACACCACGATGCGCGGATCCAGACAGCGCCCGCCCTCGATGCGCAGCGTCGCCGCCGCGCCGACGATCGCGAAGTCACCGTGCCGCCGCGCCAATTCCTGGATCGACCAGCCGGCTCCCGCACGCTGAGCAGGAATCCGGATTTCGGTCAGGATCTCGCTGGGTTCGAGAGATGTCGTCAGGTAGGTGACGAAGAAATCGGCGGCGCGGATCACGCGCCGGCCAGCGGCTCCCTGGGCGATCAACTCGATCTCGAGAAGCTGGGCGGCCGCGGGATACTCGGCAGCGGGGTCCGCCTGGACCATCGAGCCTCCGACGGTGCCCCGATTGCGGATCTGCGGGTGGCCGATCATCGTCGTGGCGCGCCAGAAAAGCGGGCTCCGCTCGCGCACGAGTGCCGACTCCTCGACGGCCCGCTTGGTCGTCATGGCGCCTATCGACAGGCCCCCGTCGAACTCCCGGATGAAATCGAGTTCTTCGACGCGCGACAGATCGAGCAGCAACTGCGGGCGCGCGAGCCGCATGTTGAGCAGCGGCATCAGGCTCTGACCGCCGGCCAGGATCTTCACCTCGTCGGGATCGTTGTCCGCGAGCACGGCCAGCGCTTCGGTCAGGCTATGGGGTGCGGCGTATTCGAACGGCGCCGGCTTCATGAACGATTCGACTCCGGGTTCCACACTGCGCACGAACGGGCCCCGAGACTGGAGCCGGTCGAACCCGGTGGGTGGGGAGGCGGCGGGTCGGGTCGCTCCCCGGGCCCACGCGATGCGCTACATGATACGCATTCTCGCAGTCCGTGGGAATTGAATGCGGGGCCTCACGGACCACGTTCCAGCGGTTCTCCAGCTCGATCCGTCGCGAATCCGCAGCGCGCGGCCGAGCGACTCGCACTCGCGCCTCCGTCTCGCCACGCGGATCGCCGCCATAGTCGATTGCGACAGTCGCACTGCAACCGCGGATCGCGGATGCCCCTGCTCCATTGCGTACATTCGTTCCACAAGGATTCTCCACTTCGACGGGCGACGCCCGCAGCCGGGAGCAACGACGATCATGGGTTGGACAGACTGGCGGCCGGTCACCGGCGAGGGTCTCGAATTTGCCGAGATCCTCTACGACAAGAAGCATCACGACGGACTCGGCGGCGGCATCGCGCGGGTGACGATCAACAAGCCCGACAAGTACAACGTGATGGCGCTCTCCACCGTCGAGGAGATGTTCCGTGCGTTCTACGACGCCAACCACGACCCGAGCATCGGCGTGATCATCGTCGCCGGCGCGGGCAAGCACTTCGGCACGGGCGGCGACGTCGAGTGGGAGAAGTGGGGGCTGCGCGAAGCGTTCTACAACCGCTACCCGCACAACCGGCTGATCCGCGGTTCGCGCAAGCCCGTGATGGCGGTCGTGCAGGGCTACTGCCTGGGCGGCCACAACCACATGGCGTACTGCTGCGACTTCACGATCGCCGGAGAGTCCGCGAAGTTCGGCCAGGCCGGCCCGAAGGTCTCGAGCCCCGCCGACGGGTTCTTCGTCCCGTATCTGACCAAGGTGGTCGGTGCCAAGAAGGCCCGCGAGATGTGGATGCTGTGCCGCCGCTATCCCGCCGATCAGGCGCTCGCGATGGGTCTCGTCAACGTCGTGGTGCCCGACGATCAGATCTGGAGCGAAGTCGATCGCTGGTGCGAGGAGTTGCTCGAGAAGAGCCCCGGATGTCTCGAGATCCTGAAGGCGAGCTTCGATCAGGAGATGGATGGCTACAACGAGATGGGGATCATCTCGAGCCAGTTCTACCCCGACTGGTTCGACATGCCCGAAGGCAAGGAAGGTGGCGCCGCCTTCACCGAGAAGCGCAAGCCGCGCTTCTGGGACCTCCGCCAGCGCGAGGCCGAGTCACGTCGCAAACTGCGCGAAGACTACGAGCACGGTGGTGAGTAGAAATCGGCGGACTACCTCGGCGTGTTCGAGCGCACTGAAGCCGTGAAATCGAGCGCGTTCCCGTAGCCCTCCGCTCGCCACGCCCCCATACTCCCGGCCATGTCGGACCGCCTGCCGCTCCAGATGATCGCGGGGCTTCTCGTCGGACTCGTGCTCGGGGTGGCCGCCCAGCTCGTCCTGGGCGGCACGGCCTTCCTCGAGAATCTCGTCCGCTACGCGGTCGAGCCGGTCGGCCAGATCTTCCTGCGACTGCTGTTCATGTTGGTGATCCCGCTGGTGATCTCCGCGCTGTCCCTCGCGGTCGCCGAGCTCGGAGATCTGCGTCATCTCGGGCGCATCGGTGCGAAGACACTGGCCTACACGGTGACGGTCTCGACGATTGCCGTGGGGATCGGGGTCGGCCTCGTCAACCTGATCGAGCCGGGCCGGGGTCTGCCGGCCGAAGTGACCGAGCGACTTCACTCCGCGGTGCCGCCCCCCGCCGCCTCGGCCGCGGGACGCAGCGGCATCGACTTCCTGATCAACCTGGTGCCCTCGAACGTGGTGCGAGCCATGAGCGAGGGCGACATGCTCGCCCTGATGGTCTTCGCGGTGATCTTCGGCGTCGGCCTGGCGACGACGCCGACCGATTCGGCGCGACGCCTCGAGGAGGCGCTTCGCGGGCTCTTCGAGGTCACCATGCGGCTCCTGTCGATGGTGATCCGCGTGGCGCCGATCGGCGTCGCCTGCCTGGTCTTCACGCTCGCCACGCGCATGGGACTCGAGATCTTCCGGCAGCTCGCGGTCTACGTGGCGGTGGTGCTGCTGGGGCTCGCGCTCCAGCAATTCGTCGTGTACTCGGCCTCGGTCTCGTGGCTCGGCGGCCTGAGCCCGCGCGTCTTCTTCCGGGCCGTCTGGCCCGCCACTCTCACGGCCTTCTCCACGGCCTCTTCGAGTGCCACGCTACCCACGGCGTTGTGGGTGGCGGACAACGAGTTGCGCCTGCCCGCGCGCGTGAGTCGCTTCGTGCTGACCATCGGCTCGACGGCGAACCAGAACGGCACCGCGCTCTTCGAGGGCGTCACCGTCCTCTTCCTCGCGCAGGTCTTCGGCGTGGACCTGAACGTCGGACAGCAGATCACCGTCGCCTTCATCTGCGTTCTCGGTGGGATCGGAACCGCCGGCGTGCCAGCGGGATCGATCCCGGTGGTGGCGATGATCCTCGGCATCGTCGGCGTCCCACCCGAGAGCATCGCGCTCGTGCTCGGCGTAGATCGCCTGCTCGACATGTGCCGCACCGCTGTGAACGTGACCGGCGACCTCGCCGCTGCCGTGGTGGTATCGCGAGGGGAGCATTCGCACACCTGATGCCGCGCTCGGTCTGGAAGCGCGCAGCCCTGCTGGCGGGACCGCTCGGCTTCGCGTTGCTCATCAGCCTCGACACACCGCTGCGCGATTGGGGCGAGTACGGCTCTCGTCCGGCCATCGCCGCGGGGCTCACGCTGTGGATGGCGATCTGGTGGATCAGCGAGGCACTGCCGATCCAGTGGACCGCCTGCGTGCCCGTGCTGGTGCTGCCCTTCAGCCGGATCCACGGCGAGGGTGTCGTCGCCAACGGCGTCGGCGCCCTGCTCCCCTACTTGAACTCGTACATCTTCCTGTTTCTCGGCGGCATGGGGATCGCCGCCGCCATGCAGCAATGGGGCCTCGATCGCCGCATCGCGCTGGCGATCCTGCGCCGGGTGGGCACCGACCCGCGGCGACTGCTCGCCGGCGTGCTGCTGGCGACTGCATCGGTCTCGCTCTGGATCTCCAATACCGCCACGGCCGCCATGATGTTCCCGATCGGCCTGGCCCTGATCTTCGAGTTCGAACGCCAGGTCGGAAAACGCCTGGTCCACTATGGCGCCGCGATCATGCTGGCCGTCGCCTACGCGGCCAACGTGGGCGGCATCGGGACGAAGATCGGCACCGTGCCGTCGGCCCAGCTCGCGGGCTTCCTCGCGCAGCGTGGTGCCGACGTCTCGTTCCTCCAGTTCATGGCGGTCGGGCTGCCCTTCGTCGTGCTCCTGCTGCCGGTCGTATGGCTCGTGCTCTGGCGGGTCGGGCGTGCGGACGCTCCGGATGCCAGCGTGGGCCGCGCGGCCCTCGACGAGCAGTCCGCGCTGCAGGCCCCGATGGCACGCGCCGAATGGGTGGTGGTCGGCGTCTTCCTGGTCACGGCCCTGCTCTGGATCGCCGGCAAGCCGATCGCGGGGGTGCTGAATGAGCAGGGCTTCACGGGTATCAGCACGGCGCACGTGGAGGCCAGCGCGGCGCTGCTCGCGAGCAGCGTGCTGGCGCTCTGGCGCGCGGACGGACGGGCCGTGCTCGAATGGCGCGCACTGAAGACGCTGCACTGGAGCGTGCTCGTGGTGCTCGGTGGTGGATTCTCGCTGGCCGGCGCCATCGAGGCGAGCGGGCTCTCCCACTGGTTCGGCGCGCAGCTCAGCGAACTTCGCGATCTGCCCGCCCTCGCACAGATGGTGGTGGCCAGCCTCGTGGCCGTGACCCTCTCCGCATTTGCCTCCAACGCGGCGACGACGGCGGTGCTCCTGCCCGTGCTCGCCAGCAGTGTCGCGCCCGCGCAAGTCGAGACGGTGCTCTTCGCCGCCACGTTCGCGGCCTCCTGCGACTTCGCGCTGCCGGCGGGCACGCCGCCCAACGCGATCGTGTTCGGATCGGGTTATATCTCGATCCCGCTGATGGTGCGCACGGGCGCGGGGCTGGACCTGCTGGCCGCGCTGCTCGCAGCGGGCTGGTGCTGGCTGGCGGTGCCCTGGGTGCTGTGAGGCGCGACGACGGCTCGCGCAGCAAGCGAAGTCGATGCAGTCAGCGCGCTCGACGCGTCGGCTCCGGCGCTTCGCGGGACGCGAGTTCTTCCACGTAGCTCTGATGAAGCTCGACCGGCACCGAGCCGCGCAGCCGGAGGTTCAGGAACTCGACGAAGACCGAGAACGCCATCGCGAAGTAGATGTAGCCCTTCTCGATGTGATTGCCCCAGCCCTCGGCGACCAGCATCACGCCGATCAGGAGCAGGAACGACAGCGCGAGGACCTTCATCGTCGGATGGCGGTCGATGAACACGGAGATGGCGCGGGCAAAGGCCAGCATCACGATCACTGCGATCACCACCGCCGTGATCATCACGCCGACGTGCTGCGCCATGCCGATCGCCGTGATCACCGAGTCGAGCGAAAAGACGATGTCGAGGATCGCGATCTGCACCAGGATCGACGCGTAGGAGGCGGCGCCCACGGCCTTGCCACCATGGGCACCGGCGCCTTCGAGCTTGTCGTGGATCTCGAACGTGGACTTGCCGATCAGGAACAGGCCACCGACCAACAGGATGAGGTCGCGACCGCTGAACGGATGGCCCGCGATCGAGAAGATCGAGGTCTTCAGCTGCATCACCCAGCTGAGCGAGAGGAGCAGCAGGATGCGCGAGATCATCGCGAGCCCGAGGCCGATCTTGCGTGCCCTTTCGCGCTGCTCCGGCGGCAGCTTGCCCACGAGGATCGAGATGAACACGACGTTGTCGATGCCGAGGACGACCTCGAGCGCGGTCAACGTGAGCAGCGCGATCAGGTTCTCGGAGGTGAGAAGGGCTTCCACGAAGATTCCTCAGGCGGGCGGGCCGAGATGGAACCCGCGACGACGCACTCGCGCAAGGTCGCCCCTCGAACTTCCTCGAAGTTCGATACGCGTGCGTGCGCGGAACGCGCCGCCCGATCCACTGGCTGGCCAGAACCCGGGCCTTCTACACCGCCGACGAAATCGATCGTTCGTCCGCGGCTTCGGCGCGGAGACGGTGATCGAGTGCTCGCTCCCCGCACCCGCCGCTACCTTGGCGCTTCTGCCAGGACAGGTGACCCGCATGCTCTCCCGCGCGATCTCGCTGCTGTTCTTTCCACTCGTGCTCGGCGCCGCACTCGCCATCGGGGCATGGCTCGTCACGATCCGGGGCGAGACGATCTTCGTGCTCGCGGGCGCCGCGCTGGTCGTGCTCGCGGCCGAGCGATTCTTTCCGCACTCGGCCGCGTGGCAACACTCTCATCGCGACGTCGCCGTCGATCTCGCGCACGTCGTCTCGGTATCTTTCGCGTCTTTCGCCACCCTGGCGATCGTGCCGATCGCGCTGGCGCCCCTCGCAGCCGCCCTCGCACCACTCGGGACCGCGCAGCTCTGGCCCACGAGCTGGCCGCTGCTCGCGCAGCTGCCACTGGCCCTCGTGGTGGCGGAGTTCTTCCAGTACTGGAGCCATCGGCTGTCGCACGAGTGGGAGCCGCTCTGGCGCCTCCACGCCACCCACCACAGTGCGCCGCGCCTGTACTTCCTGAACGCCGCCCGCTTCCACCCTCTCGACATCGTCATCGACACGACCGCAGGGTTGATCCCACTGGTGCTGCTCGGCTGTCCGACACCGGTGCTCGCGCTGTTCGCGCTGTTCGCCGGCGTCTTCGGCTACTTGCAGCACTGCAACGTCAATGTCGCGCTGGGTCCACTCAACTACCTCTTCTCGATGGCCGAGCTGCACCGCTGGCATCACGCGAAGAACCTGCGCGAAGCGAACACCAACTATGGCTCGAACCTGATCCTGTGGGATCTCGTGTTCGGCACCTTCTTCTGGCCGCGCGATCGCACGCCGCCGGAAGACATCGGCATTCCGGAACTGTCCGCCTTCCCCTCCGACTATTGGGGCCAGCTGGCGTCACCGTTTCGCTGGCGCGCCATCAAGGCCGCGAGCCGCAGTGCGAGCTAGAGAGCCCGCCCACCCGCGAGGTCGCGCAGCGGCGAGTTCGCTCAGCCGACGAAGCGGGCGTGTTCGCCGGTCGAGCGATCCGACCGCGTCCTCGAGCTATCGCGAGGCTCCTCGACGCCGCAGGATCCGGTAGTCACCGATCGAAGCGACCGGCCGGTAGTGGCTGCGGATATGACGGGCCAACTCTGGAAAACTCTCGTCGAATCCGTCCACCGCAGCATTGTTCAACCGCGTGACCACGATCGCGTCCGGCTCGCTCGCGAGAATGCGGATCAGCTCACCCGGTGCCGGCAGGTCGGGGTCGTGTTCGGGCAGCAGCCCCCAGCCGGCCAGGAAGAACAGCATCAGTTGATCCTTGAACACGGGCTCACGCCCAGTCGCGACGTAGAGCATCGACTCGTTCTGCAGCACGACCAGCGGAGCGTCGGCTGGCAGGGCCCCACGCAGTGCAACGGTCACCGCGTCGAAGTCGTCGAGCGCGAACCGCTCGAGGTCTTCGGGCGGCGGATGGATGCCGGCGAGCTGCGGCGCATGGAATTCCGTTTGCTGCAGACCGGCGGCAGACCGGGCCGACAGCACGTGCGCGACTTGCCGCGCCACGAAGATCGCGGGCCACACTGCGACCAGGCCGAACGCCACGCCAACCCGCCAGCCGGTCGGGCGTCGAGCTCCTTCCGGCGACAGGGCGAGTCGATGGGCGCGCATCGCGAGGTACGCGACGAGGGGTCCGAGCGTGCCGAGCATCAGAGTCGCGTTGTATCCGGCGCGGGGATAGATCTGGAACGTCATCATCATCTGGAAGAACACTGCGCAGACGAGTCCGTCCGGGAGTGACGGCCCGGGCCGTGCGTGATCCGATGTGCGGAATAGCGACGCGGCGATCAGTCCGATCGTCGCGTACGCGGTGAGGGCGGGGAGCAGCATCAGCAGTCCCGTCAGCACTGTCAGAGGCTCCTCGCCCGATGGAACACCCTGCCAGACCACCGTCGCCGAAAGCAAGGCGCCGCCGAGCACCCACGAACTGGCTCGCACGCGTCCGCCGAGCCCCAGCAGTGCCGCAGCGACACCGAGCCCGGTCATTCCGAACGCGGCAGCGAATCCCAGCGAGGGCATCTCGATGCCGAGGTAGTAGTCCTTCACGGCGAGCGGGCGCATCACCGTGCCGTACAGCAGGGAATCGAAGCTGTCCCACCAGGCGTAGAGCGCCAGTGTGAGCGCCGGCGCGATCATGAAGCCGACAGAGATGCGAACCACCAGTGGCCAGGCCCGGGCGAGCGCGACTCGGCCGTTGCCCGATCGGTGGAACGCCACACCGATGACCACCATGAGCGCGTGGATCGGAGCCAGATGCAGCCAGTAGTCGGTCCATCTGAGCATCCCGATGAACGGCAGGACGATCAGTCCTCCGGCCAGCAACCAGACGACCAGCAGGATCTCACGCCACGGCCCGCGCCCTTCGCGCGTCCGGGACCCGAGCATCGCGTGGCCGATGACCGCGAGAACCAGCCCGTACGCGGTCACGGCTGCGAGTGTCCACTTGAAGAGCACCGCCACACCGCAGACCACGCCGGCGAGCCAGTAGGCGCTCTTCCGTCCGCTGCGCTGTCCGGCCATCAGCAGGAGCGCCGCCACCAGACAGATCGGGACCGTCAGCAGCGCCGCATAGGGAGTGTTCAGGTTCCAGATCGACCAACCCCACAAGCCGAGTGCGAATGCCGCGCCGAGCAGCGCGAACGAACGCGGCACGAGGAATCGGGCCAGCAAGTACGCGAGCGTGACGGCCACGGCACGCAGGACTGCGAGCAGTTCACGGACCGCCATCACGCGCTCGCCGGACAGGTGATACACCGGGGCCGTCAGCGCATACACGCCCGGACCGTACGCTTCGATGAAATCGCGATGCGGGATCTCGCCGGACGCGACGCGCGAGATGTTGTAGAGCAGATAGCCTTCGTCGCGGAGTTCGAGCGTCAGGTGGAGACTGCTCCGGATCCATCCGAGCGCGACCACGAAGATCGCAAGCGCGATCGCAGGCTCGACGAAGCGTCGCCCGGGCGAGGCCGCTTCGGGTGCGACTGTGTCCGTCATCGTGGAAGAATCCCGCCTCCGGCTGGATAGCATAGTGGGATGATCCGACGGGATTGCAGAACGTCCGACGACACGGACGAGAACTCGCCGCGACCGGACGACGAGACACCCGTCGGCGCGGCCGAGCGAGATCGAGCCGGTGTCACCCGCTGGAGCCGGTCTCGACCACGCGGACCCAGCCGGGCGATGGGGCGCCGAACGATTCCGCGGCGGCCACGGCCGCGGCTTCGGTTTCGAATACGCCGAACACGCTGGCGCCGCTGCCCGACATGCTGCTCGCCAGGGCGCCCACATCGGCCATGCGGCGCAGCAGCCGTCCGATCGCGGGACAGAGCCGCACCGCCGCCGACTCGAGGTCGTTGACGAGCCATCGCGACAGACACTGCGTGCGCGCGTCCGATCGGTCGGGAGACGACTCGAGCCATCTGTCGAGAGCGGTCCTCAGCTGCCCCTTCGCATCTCCCGGCATGCCGGTCCGCAGCATGTCCCAGGCCCGGAAGACCGTGGGCGTCGCGAGCGGCACGCCCGGGTTCGCGAGCAGAAGATGGAGCGGCGGCATCGAATCGCGCGGCTCGACGCGCTCACCGATCCCCTCCACCCAGGCGGGACGCGGATCGAGGAAGAACGGGACGTCCGCGCCGAGCCCCACCGCGAGTCGCGCGAGTCCGCTCGCCGGGACCGCGTCCGGCAGCAGTTCGCCGAGTCCTCGCAGCACCGCACCC
Source organism: bacterium (assembly GCA_031413515.1). GTDB lineage: Bacteria > Myxococcota_A > UBA9160 > UBA9160 > UBA4427 > TMED88. The sequence goes on along the minus strand of JANOFF010000102.1, from coordinate 17,664 downwards.
GCATCGCTCGAACCCCCGCCGAGCCCGGCGCCGATCGGCAGGTTCTTGACCAGCAGGATTTCGAGCGTGCCCGTGCGACCCGCGGCGCGAAGAAATCCTTCGGCGGCGCGGTAGACGAGATTGCCGTCCCCGCTCGGAATCTCCGCCAGACGCACACCCTGCGCGTCTGCACCCGACTCGACGCTGAGCGCGATCCGAAGGTGCGGACCCGGCTGCCAGCGAAAGCGCAGTCGATCCGACCAGTCGATCGGCACGAAGAGGCTCTCGATCAGGTGGTAGCCATCGTCGCGCAGACCGACGATGCGAAGCCCGAGATTGATCTTCGCTGGCGCCAGGGTCCAGCGTTCGTCGTCGGCCGCGATCTCGTCAGTCAACGCGACGCCCGGGATCGGCTGCGGGCGCGACATCCGCTCGTGCAAACGGGGATGCCGATCGCGGATCGCGCAGCCCGAGCCGTTCGTCGATCGTCCGGCTCATCGAGGGACCACGACGCGCTGTCTCGTGATCGCTGCGAGCAGCAGGATCGCGTCGAGGACGATCAAGCCGCCCGCGATCCGGGCGAACGCGTCGTTCGCGAAGACGATCGCCATCACCCCGCAAGCCAGCGCGCCCAGATGCGCGACGAAGGCGATCTCGATCCAAGTCTCGTCGCGGGCAGACCTTGCCCGGACATGCCCCGGCGACAGCAGGTACGGCATCGCGACCAGCAGCACGCCCTGGACCAGACCGCCCGCCCAGCCGACGATCGCCACCCATCCGAACAACACACCGAGCCACTCCTGCGGACCGGCGAACGCCCCGACGCCGAGCGCCAGAGTGACCGGTGCGAGTACGAGACTGGCCCGGATGAAGAGGAGCGTACCCCGGCTGGCCGACCGGCCTTCCACCTCGTCTCCGCTTGGCCGACCCGCGCCGGAAAGCGCGCGCCAGGTGATCAGCGGATGCGCGATCCAGACCGCGGCAAGAGCGGGAATCGTGCCGACTGCTGCGATCCCGGGCAAAGCGGTGTCCCCGTCGCGGAGCCAGCCGAGGAATTGCGCGAGTACGACTACGACCGGCAGTGTCACGCCGACCGCGATGGGCATGGCGAGGCCGCGGGCTGCGCGCTCATCGGGGATCCCGCCCGTCATCCGTTCAGGCAGGAGTTCGGCGGAGACCGCAGCCAGGCTCGCGCCGATCCATCCGAGCAGCGCGACCGAAAGATGCACCTGCAGCCAGAGCGGCCTCGGCCCGGGAAATCGCATCCCGCCATGACCATGTGCGAGCCAGATTCCGAGTGACGCTGCGAGGAAGAAGCCCCAGAGCGCGACTCCTAGCAGGGCAACGGTGGGTCCACGCGAGCGCGCGCGTCGCAGCGAGACGGAACCGTGCACCAGGAAGACGACGCCCATCACGCCGATCGCACCGATCGCGAGAAACACCGGAGCGGCCTGGAGCCGCGCGGTGCCGAGCGTCAGCCCAAAGACCCCGATCACCAGTGTGTAGTAGACGACGTGCGTGATCCGATGCCACGGCACCGGGCTGCCACCGGCGATTGCAAGCAGTGGCGAAAACAGGCCCACGCACACCATCGTCAGGAATCCGAGCGTCACGACGTGGGTGGCGGCGAGGCTGGGTGACGACCACGGAGTCGTCAGCGCGAGCGGACCCCAGTGGACCAGCAACCCGCCCGCAACGGCCAGCGCGATCGGAGCGGTATAGAGAAATGGCAGGGTCGCGCTGCGCGGCGGGGCGAGTTCGGAATGCAGCCTTCGGTCGTTCATCGGTCCGTGTCTTGATTCGACGAGGTTCGAGGTTCGGATCGGTCGCTAAGTCTAACCCGAGTTGCGGGATCGGTCGCCCTGTCGACGCGCCGACTCGCGGGCCGCCTGGAGATCCGCCGGCAGACTCCGGCTCGACAGCCAGAAGACGACGCTCGACAGCCCGCCGATCAAAGCGACCAGCAGCATCGAATAGCGGATTCCCCCGTCGCCGAAGCGCTGCCGGAGAGCGTCGTTCAGCACGCCGATCAGCAGCGGTCCGACTCCGAGCCCGATCATGTTGACGACGAACAGGTTCACCGCCGACGCGGTCGCCCGCAGATTCGGGACGACGAGCCCCTGGATGGTCGAGTGCATCGGTCCGACGTACATCGCTCCGAGCAGGTAGAAGGGCCAGAATGCCGCCATCGCGAGAGCGAGGTCGTCGGCGAGGATGAAGACGAGCGCGAAGGGAACCAGCAGCGCCGTCTCGATCGCGGGCAGACGCATGAACCAGCGTTCGTCGCGGGCGCCGAGCGCATCCGCGAGGCGACCACCCAGGACCACACCGAGCCCGCCCATCAACCCGATCGGGATCCCGAGCGTCAGGCCCACGTCGGCGATCGGCAGCCCGTGTTGCCGGATCAGGAAGGTCGGCCCCCAGGTCATGATCCCGTAGCCGGAAAGAGACTGGATCGAGGTCGCGACGACGATCCACACGAAAGACCGATTGCGGCCGAGCTGACTGATCGCTGCGCGAAACGGCAGGGGTGCGACGCGGACGAGCGGACCCGGATCCGAGTAGCCACGCGGCAGTTCGCGCACCGTCAGCCGCACGATCAGCGCGAGCGGAATGCCGACCGAGCCGACCGCGAAGAAGACCGCACGCCAGCCGAAGTTCTGGCCGATCCAGCCACCGCCGATGAATGCCGCCGCGACGCCGATGTAGACACCCATCGCATAGACGGACAATGCGGTGGCGCGCCGGTGGGGCGGAAAGTAGTCCGACAGCAACGAGTGCGCGGGCGGTGTGCCGGCCGCCTCTCCGACGCCCACGCCGACGCGGGCCAGTGCGAGCGCTGCACCCGTTCGCGCCAGGCCGGAGAGCGCCGTCATGCTGCTCCACACCACGAGGCCGAGCGCGATGATGTTGCGCCGCGAGGCGCGGTCCGCGTAGCGGGCGATCGGAATCCCCGCGAATGTGTAGAAGGCCACGAACGCGAAGCCGGTCAGGAAGCCCATGAAGGTGTCGGAGACCCCGAGCTCCTGCTTGATCGGATCCAGCAGGATCGAGAGCACCTGACGATCGACGAAGTTGAACACGTAGACGAGGAACAGCAACGCGAGCACATAGCTCGAATAGGCGCGCGAGACGGGCGCGATCTGTTCGCGCCGTGCCGGGTCGGGTGATCGATCGTTCATCCCCGCGATCGTCCCGACTCGATGCTCGCCCGGGTGCCCACGATGCCCGCGTTCGCGAGGGACTCGACTTCGTCCCCGCCGAAGCCGAGCTCGCCGAGCACCTCTTCGGTGTGCTGCCCGAGCGTCGGCGGAGCCCGACGGACACTGCCCGGCGTGCCATGGAACTTGATCGGCACCCCCGTCAGGTGGACGCGTCCGAGCTTCGCGTGGTCGAGTTCCACCAGCATGTCGTTGTGGCGGATCTGCGGGTCGACGACCACGTCGCTGATTTCGTTGATCGGCGCGGTCAGGATGTCGCCGGCGACCAGACGCTCGACGAGTTCTCCACGCGAGAACTCCATGCAGCGGGCCTCGATCAAGCGGTCGAGTTCGTCCTCGTTCTGCTTGCGGGCCTCGATGCTGCCGAAACGCGCGTCGTCGACCCAGTCCGTCCCGAGTGCTTCGCACAGCTTCACGAAGAACTTCTGCGAAGGGCAGGTGATCACGACGCGACCATCCCGGCAGCGGTAGATCCCCGACGGCGCGAAGTACAGACTGCGATTGCCCGTGCGCGGAGTCTCGAAATCGGCATTGAGATACGCGCCGATCGGATTGCACATGGCGTGGGTGAGCGCGTCGAGGAGCGACACCTCGATGCGCTGCCCCTCCCCGGTGCGGGCACGCGCGATCACGGCCGCAAGCGCCCCCGAGCAGACGAGCTCCGACGTCATCACGTCGATCAGCGGGATCGTGAGACGTACCTCCGGACCGCCGGGATCGCCGTTCTGCGACAACAGCCCGGCATAGCCCTGCGCGAGGAAGTCGATGCCCGGTCGACCCGCATAGGGACCGTCCGCGCCGAATGCGGTGACGCCGATCCAGATCAGATCGTTCCGATGCGCTCGCATCGATTCGTACTCTAGACCGAGCTTCTCGAGGGCGGCGCCGCGGATGTTGGTGATCAGGATGTCGGCGGTGGCCACGAGCCGCCCCAGCACCGCCCGTGCGGGTTCTCCCTGCGTCAGATCGATCACGACACCGCGCTTGTTGCGATTCAGGCTCATGAACGCGGTGCGTTCGCCCAGTCGCCCGGGTCCGAGGTGACGGCTGTCGTCGCCGAAGAACGACTCGACCTTGATGACGTCTGCGCCGAGATCGCCGAGCAGCGTGGCGGCATACGGGCCGGCCAGCATCGTCGCCATGTCCAGCACGCGAAGACCCTCGAGCGGGCCGTTCTGGAGCTTCGTCTGCACGCTCGGACTCCTAGGGGATGAAGCCCTGCTGCTTGAGCAGGCCGATGCGATCCCAGTCGAGTCCCAGGAGTTCGAACAGGATCATCTCGGTGTCCTGGCCGAGTTCGGGGCCGAGGTGGTCGACGCGACCGGGGGTTCGGGAGAGAGCCACCGGCAGACCCCGCAGACCGACCTGCTCGCCGATCTCGTCGCAGTGGGTGTGGACCAGATAATCGTTTGCCCAGGCCTGTTCGTCTGTGGCCACGTCGCGCAGGTGCCGGATCGGCGCGGCGGGCAGTCCCGCGCGAGTCAGTCGCTCGGTCCAGTCGGCGGCGGTCCGCGCGGCGAAGATCCCGTCGAGCATGCCGATCAACTCCGCGTTGCGCGTACGGCGATCGTCGACGCATGCGAAGCGCCGGTCGCCGGCGAGGTCGGCGCGCTCGAGCGCCCCGCAGAGTCGCTGCCAGGGTTCGTCGTGGTTCGCCACGCACACGAACAGCCACGCATCGCTGGCCCGGTAGCGATTCCACAGCGGATTCGGACACTGCGCGCGCGACTGCTGGGACGCGTAGCGCTCGTCGCCCGTGGCGAGATAGGGCTGGAGAGACGTCGCTCCGAGCAGCAGTTGCGCGCCGTACAACGACGCATCGATCGACTGCCCGCGACCCGTGATGCGCCGCGCATGCAGGGCCAGCAGGATCCCGAGCGCCGACATCAATCCTCCGTACGCGTCGCCCGCACCGAGCCCGAGATAGATCGGCGCTTCACCGGGCTCGCCCTGGCGCGCCATGATGCCGGTGAGCGCCTGTACGGTCATGTCGAAGGACGGCTTCGAGAAGCCGCCCGCGTGCCCGTAGCCGCTGTTGGTCGCGTACACGAGACGCGGATTGATGCGCGCGAGCGTCGCGTAGTCGAGACCGAGACCCGGCAGGCTCTCGAGTCCCTGATTCCACAGGAACACGTCGGACTTCTCGACGAGGGCGTGCATCAGGTCGCGGCCTCCCTCGCTCTTGAGGTCCACCGCGAAGCTCTTCTTGTTGCGATTGACGCACAGGAAGTACTGATTCCACTCCGCGACGGGCACGGCCGCGATGCTCTTCACGCCGCGCGCCTGGTCGCCGGTGACGGGGCGCTCGATGTGGATCACCTCGGCGCCGAAGTCGGCCAGGAACTGCGCGCACACGGGCCCCTGGAACCAGACACTCGCATCGAGGACCCGCAGCCCGTCGAGGGGCCGGGGACCGCCGTCGCGACGCGGTGCCCGGGTGGTCGGGGACGGGGCTGCGATCCGCGCCGGCTGCGCGGCACGCGGCACCTCGCTTCGCCGGGTTCCCACGATCCGCGCGGCTTCCAGATCGGCGATACGCGCATCCTCCATGCCGAGCAGTTCGCCGAGCACCAGCGCGGTGTGCTGTCCCAGGCACGGCGCGAGCGCGCGCAACCGCGCGGGCGTTCCGCTCATGTGGATCGGGAATCCGAGGCTCTGGAATCTTCCGAAGCTCGGATGTTCGAGTTCGAGCACGTAGCGATTGATGCGCGCCTGCTCGTGCCGGGCCGGATAGTCGTAGCGCTCGATGATGTCGGCGGACAGGCGCCGGGCGTCGAACTGCGTGCGCCAGTGGACCGAGGACTCTCGACCGAAGCGATCTTCGAGGACGCGCATCATCTCGAGCCGGTTCTCGCCGCAGCGCTTCTCGTGGCTGTCGAAGCGCGGATCGTCGACCGCCAGCCCCATGACCTCGGCGAAGGCCGGCCACCAGCGATCGGTGTCGGGCATCGTGACCGTCACCCAGCGACCGTCGCTCGCCGGATAGAAAATTCCGCTCATGGGATTCGCAGCGTCGAAGCGGCGTCGCGGCTCGCCGAGGCGGTCCTGCCGCATGGCGAGATAGGCGTCGAGGGTGAGCGTTGCGGCGTAGAGATTGCCTCCATAGAGCGAAGCATCGACGGCCTGTCCCTCCCCCGTCTGCTCGCGATGGTGCAGCGCGGCCAGGATCCCGAACGCCAGCATCACCGTCGTGTACATCTGGCCGGTGCCCGTATAGACCGGAGGCTGCTCGGGCTCGGGCAGCGTGCGCATCATGCCGGTGCGCGCCGCGGCGAGTTCATCGAGGGCGGGCGTGTCCCACTCGGGGCCGTGCGGACCGAGCCCGGAGCCACGCGCGTAGATGATGTCCGGGCGGCGAGCCACCGCATCCGCGTGCGAAAGGCCCTGCGCGGCGAGTTCGCCGAGCGACCAGTCGGTCAGCAGGACGTCGGCGGCCGCGACCAGCGAGTACAGGATTTCGCGCGCGGTGTCTGCAGCGAGATCGAGGCCGACGCTCTGCTTGTTGCGATGGATCAGTTCAGTGAGACCGTCGAGAGCGGCAGGCGGATGCTGGCCGTCGCGATCGCGGTCGGGAGCCTCGGCACCGAGATCCTCGACGCGGATCACCGTCGCGCCGAAGTCTCCGAGCAGCGCGGCGGCCATCCCGCCCCAGACTTCGCGGGTGAGATCGAGCACCACCACGCCGTCGAGCGCGCTGCCCATCACCGGTCCCGGACCCGGGCTACTTCGACCACTCGGCAATCTTGGCGAGAGTCAGGTCCTTGAATTCCGCCGCATCCGGCAGCGGGCGGCCGAGCCATTCGCTGTAGAAGGCGTCGAGGTCGGGCAGGAATTCGAAGTCGGGGGGACAGCCTCGGGGCACGGCCTCGATCTCGAGGAACGAGCCACAGCCCGCGCAGATGTATTCGCGGATCTGCACCCAGGCCGGGTCGGGCATGTCGCGACCGGGGTAGATCTCACTGATCGAGGCTTCGTCGTCGCGCACGTTGACCAGACTCTCGAGCTTCCAGTTGCATCGATAGTCGCCGAACTCGTGGCCGCAGGTGCACTTCACGATCCGCTGGCCTGCTTTGGCCACGATGAAGAGCTTCGGCGTGAGGGGGAGCAGGATCTGCTCCTTCCACGACACCCTCTCCTGGAGGATCTCGACGTACTTGTCGAAGCGATCGGGGTCCTTCGGGCTCTTCATCATGTCCTGGACGGCGGGCCACGGCAGAGCACCGTCCATCAGCTTCGCGATGTCTTCCTTGACGAACTGGGCCATCGGTCTCTCCTCGTCGCGCCACCAGGGGTCGCGACGATCGTTGCGGGAACTAGAAGGTGAAGCCCTCGGGCAGGTTCCAGAAGCGGCGCAGCTCGGCCCCGTAGCCCGGCGACAGATCCATGCTGGTGCGCCACATGGTGCAGACCGCCGGATCCATGCCCTCCCGGGCCGCCACCTTCTGCTTCTCCTTCGCCCACCACTGCTTGAACGGGATCGCCTTCTTCTTGCGCTCGGCACGGATCGCCTGGCGACGCTTCTCGGTGGCGGCGACGTCGAGCTCGAACTCGTCTCGCTCGGCCTTCGCGATCACGACACCATGGATCTGCTCGGCGACGCGTCTGCGCACCCAACCCTTGTTCAGGTCGTCCTCGATCGCAGCGACACTGCGATCGATCGGATCCCCCATCGACTGTGCGCCCGAAATCGGGTGCACGATGATGTCGTAGTCGTGCAACGGCTCGGGGGTCACGAACGGTGCGATCATCGTCGTGTGCATCTCGCGAGCCGTCACGATATCGCTGAGCGCCGGTTTCTCGGGATCGCCCCGATCGTGGATCAAGGGCTGCTGCGCGTCGATCAACTGCTTGACGTTCGTGTCGCTCGCATAGCCCGGCCGATCGGGCACGGACGGATACGCGCCATACATGCCGTGGTTGGCGACGACCTTGCTTCGCATTCCCGCACAGCCGCACTGGTACTCGATCCCGGTGGTGCCGTGGATCATCCAGACCGCCGTGTGGCCGAGACCGCCTCGGAAGCGGCCGAAACCCGCGGAATCCGGCTCGATGTTCCGGCCGAGGAACAGGATCGGGTAGTAGAGCTCCGAGATCTCCGCGTTGCCGAAGTCGGCGTTCGGTGTGTAGAGACACCAGGCGCTGTTCTCGCCGTCCGCGAAGCCCCGTGCGGGCGATCCATTGCTGGCCTGCTCGAGCGTGAGGCCCGCGACGTACATGTTCTGCTGATTCATGCCGGCAAACTCGGCCGTCATGGTGGTCGCCGCCCCCGCCGCCATCTCCTCGACGAAGCCGCGCATCTGGAACAGACGCCCGAAGACCTCGTACAGACTCGAGAGCCACATGATGGCCGGCGCCCACGCGACACCCGACGACGCAGTGAAATCCTTCTCGAAGGGATTCGCCCAGCTGCCCGACGGCGGCGGCTCGACCTTCCACGCTGCCTTCGGTCCCGAATTGAACATGTCGAAACCGATGATGTGCGAGTAGCCCATCAGCAGTCCCGACTCGAGGGCGACCGGGCTGATGTTCTGGCCGAAGGGAACCGTGCCGCTCGCTCCGCGCAGGTTGATGTGGACCGCTGCGTGCTTGTCGATCACGAGTTCCATCGGCAGGTTGAAGTGGCAATCGATGTCCTGCTTGCCGAGCAGGATCCGCTTGCCCTTCATCGCGAGATCCTTGAACTGCGACTTGCGGATCCGCCCCGGCACGGTCTGCGACTTGACGCGACCCACCGCGTAGCGCCGACTGTCCTCGACGTACTCCTTGGTGGCGTCGCGGAAGAAATCGAGGCCGTACTTGTCGATCACCTCCGTCAACTTCTCGCGGATCGTGAGGCAACCCGCGAGCCGGCCGCGCGCATCCCCCATCACCCAGTCCGGTGTGCGCGTACGCGAGCGGATGCGGTTCTCGTACCAGGGATAGAAGCGATCGCCCTCCCCGACCTTCTCCATCGAGATGCAGATCCCGTCCGAGTAGCAGTCCGGATTCAAGAAGCCGATCGAACCCGGTGTCACGGATCCACAGTCCGAGACATGGGACACGCAACTCGCCCAGGCGACCAGCTCGTCGCCGTAGAACAGCGGCATGCACATGTCGAAGTCCGGTGCGTGGATGCCGCCATGGTGGGGATCGTTGTTCTCGAAGATGTCGCCCTGGTGGAAGCCGGGATACTCCTCGTAGTCCAGTTCGATGAAGTGCTTGATCATGTCTGCCAGCAGGCCCGGATGCGCGGTGATTCCGCGGGAGACGCAGATCGCTTCGCCCGTCGGCGTATGCAGCGCCCAGAGTGCGTCGCCGCCCTCGGCTGCGATCGGCGACGACGAAACCTTGCAGCCCACCGACCATGCCGCATTGCAGAGGTTCGAGAGGATGTGCCAGACCGCCTCGTAGGTGCCGGGATCGGTTTCCTTCCGGGTGAGCTTGTCGAGACCGAACAGATGACCGGTGTCCACGAAGGCCTTGTCGTTGGACGCCATGCGTTCCTTCAGGCTGCGACCGTTCGATCCGTTCATTTCGCGTCCTTTCGGGTGAGCCAGTAGACGTCGTGCGCGTCGATCTTCACATGCCATTCCGGCGGCACGAACAGCGTCGTGTTCGACGCCTCGATGACCGCGAGGCCCTCGATCTCGTTGCCCGGCACGAGCGACTCCATTCGCCAGATGTCGGCGTCGTTCCACTTGCCGCGCATGAAGACCGGACGCTTGCCCTTGTACGCATCCTGCTTCGGCTGCTTGCCGGAGAGCTCGTGCTTGCGGAGCTTCGGCTTCACGGTCGCCACCTTGGCGATCACGCAGACCTCGGTGATGTGGAACATCCCGGTGTCGGGGCGCGCCGCCTGCGTGTACATCTCCGCATAGCGGTTCTCGAACGTCGCCAGCAGCGTGTCGAGCTTCGCCGTGGTGTCGAGCGCCGAGACGGGCGACTCGACCTCGACGTCCTCGAGTTGACCGAAGTAGCGCACATAGGCGACGTGGTGGAGCGAGATCTGATCGCGCGTGAAGCCCTCGCTCTGCAACTCAGTGAGCAGTTCGCCTTCGAGGTCACGCCACGCCTGGGAGATCGGTGCCACGTAGGCGAGACGGGTCTGCTCCTCCATGCCGGGTTGCAACAGGGCCTGCACGGTCTTGTGGCGCCGGTGCGAATAGTCCATGCACGCGCCGCCCCAGGCCGAGAAGGCGCCCGCATGCGGAACCGTGATGACGGCCTTCCACGGATGGTCGCCCGCGTAGCCGAGCAGATGCAACGGGCCGCCGCCGCCATAACCGAGCAGCACGTACTCCCGCAGGTCGTGGCCCACCATCAGGCTGCGGACCAGGTGCTCGCGCATCAACACGTTGAGCAGTTCGAGGCAGGTCTCCGCGGCCTCGTACACATCGAGGCCCAGCGGATCGGAGATCTTCTCCTTGAAGAGGCGGTACGAGACCTCCTTGTTGATCTTCACCTTGCCGCCGAGATAGTTCGTCTCGTTCAGGATCCCGAGCAACAGGTTCACGTCGTTGATGGTCGGCGTGGTGTTGCCCGCCTCCATGAATGTCGGGCCCGGTGTGCCGCCGGCGGAATCCGGCCCGAGCTTGATGCGACGGGTCTGCGGATCCAGGCGGATGTACGTGCCGGTGCCGGCGCCGATCGAGGTGATGCCGAGCATCGGGACGTTTACGTACATGTCCTGGAAGCCCGGCTCGCGATCGATCGGGACGACGCCCGCCGTGATGGCTCCCGCATCGAAGGAAGTGCCGCCGACGTCGGAGCACACGATGTTCTTCTCGCCGAGCACCTCGCCGAGATACTTCGCGCCCATCAGTCCACCGACCGGGCCGGACATCGCGGCCTCGAACAGCCGCGGATAGCGGATGTTCGTGATGCCCCCGTAGCCGAGCACGGTCTTCAGGCTGTGCGCATAGCCGATCTTGTGGAGTTCTTCCTCGATCCGGTAGAGCTGCTTGCGCGCGGGATCGGACGCATAGGCCTGCACGACCGTCGCGTTGGCGCGAGACACCTCGCGCATCGTCGGGGCCACCTCGCTCGACAGCTCGAGCACGACTTCGCGGCCGACCTCCTTCATGACCCGACGCGCGATCTCGGCGGCGCGCCGCTCGTGGACCGCGTTCGTGTACGACTGCAGGAACACGATCGCGATGGCCTGGACCTGCTCGTCGACGATCAGTTCGCGGATCCCCTTCTCCACTTCGAACTCGTAAATCGGGATCACGATCTTCCCGAACATGTCGATCCGCTCGGTGACACCCCGCGCCAGCTTCCGCGGCACCAGCGGAATGCGGTGCTTGCGGTATTGCATGTGGGTTATCTCGGTCCACTGCAGGTCGATGAACGTCTGCGAACCACGGCCCTGCGCGATGATGTCTTCGAAACCGCGAGTCACGAGCAGTCCGGTCTTGTAACCGCTCATGTTGATGACTGTGTTGAGCATCGAGGTGCCGGTGTAGATCGCCGTCTCCACCTGCTTGCCGAAGTCGTGGCCTCGATCCTTCGGAATGCCCATGTACTCGAGGGCCTCCCAGAACGACTCCATGTAGCCGATGCTCTCGTCCCGGGGCGAAGTGGGCGCCTTGCCGATCACGCTCCTGCCCTGTTCGTCGACGATGATCACGTCGGTCATGGTGCCGCCCGCGTCGCATGCAACGAGATAGCGGGACATCGGTGTGTTCTGCCTCCTCGGCCGCGCGGGTCCGGCCAGTGCACTTCTTGGAACGGGATTCAAAGCGGGTCGAGAAGCGTCCATCGTGGCAGGAAACGGCATCTCCCGCAGCCGCCGGAACCGCATGGCCCCCGGCGGGACGCGACTAGAACACGTTGCAGTACCCTACATGATCTGCCACCGTGGGCGCCACGCCGGAAACACCCTGCGAGCCACGCTCGACACCGGCCGAATCCGTGCCCGATCCATGCCGACCGAGAGCCCAGGAGTCCGTGCCATGAGCAAAGATCCGCTGCATACCCGACTCTGCGATCAGCTCGGCATCGAATACCCGATCGTCGCCTTCACGCACTGCAAGGACGTGGCCGTCGCCGTGATCAATTCCGGTGGCTTCGCGGTGCTCGGCGAAGCGATGCACACGCCCGACGAGATCGCCGCGGACATCAAGTGGATCCGCGATCGCATCGACGGCAAGCCCTTCGGCATCGACCTGGTGCTGCCCGCGTCGGCGCCCGCCGAGGCGAGCCTCGACGACATCAAGGCGAAGATTCCGCAGAGCCATCGCGACTACGAACAGATGATCATGAAGAAGTACGACGTCCCGATGCCGAAGAAGGGCGTCGATCTGCACCAGTGGGGCGGACTCAATCAAGCACTCGGTCGCGCACAGCTCGACGTCCTGCTCGAAGAGAGTGTCCCGGTGATCGCCTCGGGGCTCGGCAGTCCGGCCTTCCTGCTCGATGCCGCCCATGAACGCGGCTCGCTGGTGTGGGGACTCGTCGGCCGCAAGCGACAGGCCAAGCGCCAGATCGACGCGGGGGTCGATGCGGTGATCGCCCAGGGATTCGACGCGGCGGGACACACCGGCGACGTCGGCACCCTGTCGATCGTGGCCGAAGTCGCTGCGATCGCCGGCGACACTCCGGTGATCGCCGCAGGCGGGATCACGACGGGACGACATCTCGCAGCAGCGCTCTGTCTCGGTGCGTCGGGAGTGTGGACGGGCACGCTCTGGCTGGCGTGTCGCGAATCCGACGTCGACATGCTGATCAAGGAGCGACTGATCGCCGCCACCGCGGATGACACCACCTGGTCGGATTCGATCTCGGGCTTCACGATGCGCGTGCTGAAGTGCCCGTGGACCGAGGAGTGGAAGAAGCCCGATGCACCGCGTCCGCTGGAATCGCCGTACCAGATGATCCTGAGTTCGGACTACATCCAGGGCTCGAACGATCATCGGCGCGGCGATCTGATGACCGAGGCCTCGGGTCAGGGAGTCGGATTCGTGACTGAGATGAAGCCTGCGCGACAGATCGTGTTCGACGTGGTCGAGGAGGCGCTCGCGACCTTCGACGACCTCGTCGGCCTGCCCGATTGATCACGACGCCCGGAGGATCCCGATTGGAGAACCGGCCGAACATCCGACCCGGATTCGATCCGATGCTGGCGGGAAAGCGCGCCGAGTGCGACGGCGGCGGACTGGTGCCCGGCAGCCGCTACGCGGCGCGCCAGGAATTCACCGGAACCCTGACCGGCGAGTACTACGACGAGGGCGAACCCGCCTGGCGCTGGTATCTGATGAACGAACTGACCCATAAACCGGCGAACTTTCCGTATGCCGCCGTGTGGTGTGAATCGGAGAGCATCTTTCTCCTGAATCCGCTTTCGAGGAGTGAACAGGCGTGAGAGTCGTGGTGTGCGTGAAGGAAGTGCTCGATCCCGACGCCGTCAACAACTATGCGGTGGCGGGACGGCTCGAGATCGGGGCCGATGGCCGATCGCTCACCCAGAGCGCGATTCCGCGCCTGATGAACGGCTACGACGAGCAGGCCATCGAGGCCGCACTGCGACTTCGTGACGCCGGTGCCGCGTTCACGCTGTGCGTCGTATCCGCCGGCAACGATCCCGACAAGCTGCTGAAGCATGCCGCGGCGCTCGGTGCCGAGGAGCTCGTCGCGATCCAGATCGATCCCGCGAGCCTCGACCACCACGCGATCGCCCTGCTGCTCGCCACGCAGATCGAGAGTTCGGGCGGCGCCGACCTGGTGCTCTGCGGACGTCAGGCCTCGGACGACGACCAGGGCGTGGTGCCCGCGCTGATCGCCGAGCAGCTCGGTCTGCCCGTGATCACCGTCGCGCGCGAGGTGAAGCTCGAGGGCACGACGCTCCGGGTCACGCGCGTGACACCGGAGGGCGACGAGATCGTGCGCACGCCCTGCCCCGCCGTCGTCACGATCACCAACGAACTCGGCGAACCGCGGTATCCCACCGCGGCCGCCAAGGTGAAGGCACGCCGCGTCAAGCCGAGCGTCGTCAGTCCCGCAGACCTGTCCCTCGGCGAATCGGATCTCGCGCCCCGGGTGATCTTGAAGCGGCAGTTCGTGCCCGAGGTCCAGGGCAACTGCGACTTCCTTCAGGGCGAGCCGGCCGCGATCGCCGCGCAATTGATCGAACGCCTGCGAGCCGACGGCACCCTCTAGTCCGCGGGCGCCCGGATGGGCCACCGCAGCGCGATCCAGCGAGGAGACGAGCACCATGTCCGACCCTTCATCCAGGAACGCCGTCGTCGTCTGCAGCTGGGGCGAAGGCCGCGAGGGCCTGCCTTCGGGCGCTGAGGAAGTGCTCCACATCGGCCGCGGTCTGGCGGCCGCGACGGGATCCGCGCTGCACTGGCTGATCGTCGGGCCGCTCGCGCAGCGCGCGTCGGAGACCGCCGGCCGCTATGGCGTCACCGCACTGCGCCAGCTCGAGGATCCGAAGCTCGTCGCCGGTGGTGCCGATGCGCGAGTCGAAGCCCTCGCGGTCTACTGCGCCCACAATGAACCCCGCGTGCTGATCCTGCACCAGACCCTCGAAGCGCGTTCGGTGGCGCCCCGCGTCGCGGGCCGGATCGATTCGGCGGTCGTGATGAACGGCATCGCGGTCGTTTCGCTCGGCAGCGGCTTCGAGATCACGGCCACCGCGTACGGGGGCGATACCCGTGTCGTCTATGAAGTCGGCCCGAGGCCGGTGATCGGGTTCGTGGCGAACGCAGTCGTACCCGAACCCGGCAGCGGCGCACCCGTCGCCGCCGAATCGATCGCCGTCGATCTGTCCGCCGTGAAGGAACGGATCGAAGTCGTCGAGCGCGCGTGCTTCGACGGTCCGCGACTCGACGACGCCGAGATCATCGTGTCCGGCGGACGGGGTCTCGGCCAGAAGGACAACTACAAGCTGGTCGAAGAACTCGCTGCCGCGCTCGGCGGCGTCGCGGGCGCGTCGCGACCGCTGGTCGACGACGGTTGGGTGGACTCGTCCCATCAGGTCGGGCTGACCGGACGCATCACACGACCGAATCTCTACATCGCGATCGGCATCTCGGGCGCGAGCCAGCACATGGCGGGATGTTCGGCGGCCAAGACGATCGTGGCGATCAATCGCGATGCCGATGCGGCGATCTTCCAGTACGCCCGCTACGGGATCGTCGGCGATGCCCTCGAGATCGTGCCCGCGCTGATTCGCGCGGCGGCGAACCGCGGATGAGCCGCACCAAGCGAGCGGATCGGCGTCCGGCACCGGATCCGCGCGGAGGACGGGGGAGATGAGCGGCGCGGTCCGCATCGAGTCGGCCAGGAATCTCTTCGTCGAAACCGACGATGGTCCGCGACTGCTCGGCTCGCGTTGCGCGACGTGTCGCACGCCGTACTTCCCGCGCAGCGAGATCTGCCGGAATCCCGAGTGCGAGCGAACCGACATGCAGGAGGCCCGCTTCGGCCCGCGCGGAACACTCTGGAGCGTTGCCCTGCAGAACTATCCCCCGCCGCCGCCGACGATCGCGCCCGCGCCCTACCGCCCGTACGGGGTGGGGCTGGTGGATCTGCCGGAGGGTCTGCGGGTGCTCGGTCGACTCGTCACGCCGGATCCGCAGTCGATCGAACCGGGCAGCGCGGTCGAACTCGTGATCGCACCTCTCGGGCAGGACCGCGAGGGACGCGACGTGCTGTCGTGGCAGTGGAAGCCGCTCTGATCGGGCGGATCGGGCGGATCGAACCGCGCACGCCGCAGCGAGCGACACGAAGAGGGAGATGCCATTCATGAACGACGTCGCGGCCATCGGTTTCGGCATGCATCCGTGGGGCAAGTTCGAGGGCAAGCCCCTGAACGACATCTGTCGCGTGGCGGTCTCCGCAGCGCTTGCCGATGCGGGCATCCCGTGGAAGGACGTCGGAGCGGTGTGCGCGGCGAGTTCGCGTTTCTCCGGCGGCAAGGGCTGGGGGCTCAACGGCAACGACATCGTCGAGGAGATGGGATCCACCGGCGTGCCGGTCTACAACATGTCGGCCGGCTGTGCGGCGGGATCCAACGCCTTCAACGTCGGCTACACGATGATCAAGAGCGGGATGCACGACGTCGTGCTCGTGGTCGGCGGTGAAAAGATGCCACGCGGGTTCATCCAGACCTCCGGCCTCGAGGACGAGACCGATCTCGAGTACCTGCGACAGCGCTGCGTGGGGCTGCCCGGTCCGGGATTCTGGGCGCTTCTCACGCGCGCGCGCATGGCCGAGTACGGAACCAGCGAGGCCGACCTCGCGGCGGTCGCCGTCAAGGCCCACAAAGTCGGCACCCACAACACGAACGCGCGCTTCCGGCAGCTTTTCAGCCTCGAGGACGTGCTCGCCTCGAACATGGTGAGCTTCCCGCTGCGGCTCTACGAAATCTGTCCGGTGAGCGACGGAGCGGCCGCGGTCGTGCTCTGCTCCGCCGAGGTTGCACGCAAGCGGACGACCCGCCCCGTCTTCGTGGCGTCGAGCACCGTCGCCACCGCGCGCTTCGACGACGGTCTGCCGCGCGGGCTCGCGTGCGTGCCGGGCAGCGGGCGTCCGCACCACAGCGAGGCCCGCATCAGCGTCGCGAAGGCACTCGAGCTGGCCGGCATCGGTCCGCGCGAGCTCGACTTCGTCGAACTGCAGGACAACACCGTCTACTACGAACTCGCGTTTCCCGAGGAGTGGGGGATGTGCGAGCCCGGCGAATCCGAGCGGCTGCTGCATGCCGGGGAGACGCTGCCGACCGGCCGCATGCCCATCAACCCGAGCGGTGGCTTCCTGTGCTTCGGCGAGGCGACCACCGCGCAGGGGTTGTTCCAGCTCTGCGAGGTCGGCTGGCAGTTGCGCGGCGAGAGCGGCGCGCGCCAGGTTCCCGGTGCGCGCATCGGCATGGCGCAGAGCATCGGGCTCGGCGGCAACGGGACGGCCGCGATCCTGAAGATCTAGTGCCGTCGCTCGACCCGCTCAGCGATCGGAGACCTTCGGGACGTCGCGGTCGAGCACCGTCTTGCGGCCTTCGGTGCGGGCGTTGTCGATCGCGCGCTCGATGATCCTGCGCACGTGGTCCGAGAGCACGTCGAACACGCGATCACTCGTATTGAAGCCCGAGAGAGCACGCACGTAGTCCTTGAGCCGGCTGCCTACGATCAGCACCTCGTCGGGCACCGCCTCCTGGGACGAACGACCCGGGGTCATCATCGAAGAGCCGCGCGGTCCCTCGGACCTCGCGGGCGCATTCTGGCGCGGGTCCGGCCGCGAGCGTGCTCCCTCGCCGTACCGCGCCGGCCGCGCTGCTCCGGGGTTTGCACCGCTCTCGGCCGCGGCCTGACGCGCCGCCTCGGCGGGGGACGGCGCCTTCCGCTCCTCGGCCCACGACTCGCGGTGGCGCGCCACCGGAAGGTGCACCTCCCAGCAGCTGACGGTGCAGAAGCGCAGCCCGGTACGCGCGCGATTGCAGGTGGACACGTTGCACACGTAGTAGAGAGCGCCGTGGGCAATCGGC
>JANOFF010000101.1:0-14272 GCA_031413515.1 bacterium | reverse complement strand
GACTGTGCGGCGAGTGGGGCCACAACCTGCTGCCCGCCGAGGGCCGATTCCGACCGGGCCCCTCACGCCCCTGCTTCTGTGGCCACTCGGACTGCAACGAGCAGTACCTGTCGGGTCCGGGTCTCTCCACCACGCATCGGCTCGCGGCCGGCGTCTCGCTCGAACCGGCCCGGATCGCCGAACTCGCGCGGGGAGGCGACGCCACGGCGTGCGAGACCCTCGACCTCTACGCGCGTCAGCTCGCGTTCGCCTTGTCGCAGATCATCAACGTGCTCGATCCCGATGTGGTCGTGGTCGGCGGTGGCGTCTCGAACATCGAGAGCCTCTACCTCGACGTGCCGCGCTACTGGCTCGATCGGATCTGCAGTGACACGGTGGAGACCCGGTTCGTGCGTGCGCGCTACGGCGACTCGAGCGGTGTGCGCGGGGCCGCGTGGCTTCCCTGACTCGGTCCCGACAGGCCGGGTCGGCGCTACCCTGCGCCGCAGGCCGCAGTAGAAGGCGCGTGCGCAATCCGCCGTCGCGCTGATCGATTCGATCCGGAAACCGGGAGGATCCGAGCCATGCCGTACGCCCACCGGGCGATCCACGATGCGGACGCCCACTTCGTCGAAACGCCGGACTGGTTCCACGCCCATGCGGATCCCGATGTACGCGCGAAGCTGCCAAGGAGCGTCGTGTCGGGTGTGGCCCCGGGCGAAGCGGACCTGATCGGAAGATGGCGAGCACGCCACGCCGACGCAGCGTATCGCGCCGAGGACGAATCGAAGATCCTCGAGCGCAAGAACTGGGCGGCGACCGGTTCGTTCATCAAGCACGATCGGCCGAAAGCCCTCGACCTGCTCGGATTCCAATCGCAGCTCGTCTTCAACACCTTCGTCAACGGACGGCTGCTGGCCGCCGAACGCGGGCACGATCTCGATTTTGCGTATGGGTTCGCGCGGGCCCACAACCGATCGATGGTCGAGTTCTGCGCCGAGGATCCACGACTGCTCGCGACGGGCTACGTGCCGCTGCGCGATTTCGAGCGTTCTCGCGCGATGGCCCGCGAGGTGATCGACCAGGGCTGTCACGCGCTGCTGGTCGCCTCCGGCTGCCCGCGCGGGCATTCGCCGAGTCATAGTGGCCTCGACCCGGTGTGGGCGCAGGCCGAGGAGGCCGGCCTGCCGATCGTGTTCCACGTGGGGGGCGGCACACGGCTCGCCGATGGACAGCTGCTCGATCCCGATTACTTCGAGAATGGCGGGCCGCCCGTCACGGATTTCCACGGAGGCGACGAGAACTTCCGCTCGGTCGACTACATGGCGATTCCGACCGCACCGATGCAGACGCTGGCCACGCTGATCTTCGACGGCGTGCTCGATCGCTTCCCGAAGCTCCGCTTCGGCGTGATCGAACAGGGCGCCTCATGGATCCCGAGCTGGATCCGCTTCATGGAGTCGTCCTTCGAGGCCTTCCGCAAGCGCGAGGAGCGCCTGCAGAAACTCGCGCTGCGGCCCGCCGACTATGTGCGTCGACAGATCCGCGCGACCCCGTATCCCGCCGAGGACGTGGGCTGGACGATCTCGCAGAGCTTCGACGAAGTGTGCCTCTTCTCGTCCGACTACCCGCACGTCGAGGGCGGGCGGCAGCCGATCCGGCGTTTCGAGCAGAGCCTCGCGGCACTGACGGACGCGCAGAAGCAGCGGTTCTACTTCGACAACTTCGTGGACTTGATGGGAGAGGGTCTGCCCGCCCCCCTGCCCCGCCGTGTCGATCAGGTGGCGAACGCCGCGACGAAGGGCTGACCGCTGCCGGTGCGGTGGACTGACGACCCACCGGCGCCCGTCGGATCAGAGCTGTCCGGCCCGACGCGATGCGCGCTCGCCACGGAACCGATGCCGCCGACCGGCCAGCACGCCGAGACCGAGGCCGAGGAGCAGCGCGGTGCCCGGTTCGGGAATCACGCGAACCGCCAGTGTGTTGCCGAAGTCGACCGTGTCGAACGCGCCGATGCCCGCCAATGCGAAGCCCTCGGCGAAATCGCCCACGCTGGCGCCGAGCCGCAGGTTCGTGAGCCCGGGAGCCAACGCCGAGATCGCGATCCGCGCGAGCAGCAGATTCGAACCGGCCACGCCGGGCGGTGCCGCCAGACCGGCGAGGCCATCTCCATCGCTGGCGTTCACTCCGATGAAGCCGCCGCTGATCGTGACGCCCGTCGGCGCGATCACACCCGCCGGTGTCTGGATCAGATCGACTCCGAAACCAACGATCGGCTGCGTGAGCTGGCCGATCACGTCGACATAGAACGCCTGGCCGGCCAGGACTTGCAGTTCGCCCCCCACGAGTGGTCGATCGCCTGCCAGCGCGAGCGTCACCGCGGCGTTCGCGTTCGACGGGGCACCACTGAACAGGGCGATCCAGAGCAATGACGTGAGCAGTCCCGCCAGGCGGCGGCTCCGACTCGGGGTCCAGCGACGGCGAAGAGCGACGAGTGCGGGCACGAGCAGTACCTCCAGACCGATCAAGCCACAGCGCAGCGGCGGCGGCGCAGCGAGCACGACCGGAGGCGGCGCATTGGCTGCGACTTCGGCAGCGATCCAGCGTTGGTAGTCGACGAGATCGATACGGCCATTCGGGGCTCCCGGCGGATCGAGATCCGCCGCGATCGAATACCCGGGCTGGCCCGGTACGCGGCCGAACGCCGCGAAGAACCGGTTGCGATCCCGATCGCCGACGACACCGTCGTAGTCGAGATCGCCGAGAACCTCGGAGTCGTCCTGCAGGCTCACGCAACCGTCGTCCGCCGGTGCGTCGGTGCGCCCGTCACCGTCGTTGTCGACGCCGTCGTTGCACGCCGCACAGCCGGCCGTGCCCGGAACGCACAGGGCCGTCATCTTCGACGGGAGGTTGGCGGCGAAATCCGCCGGTCCGCTGCCCGTGCTCGTCCGGGTGCCGATCCCGGCGCCGATCAGGATGGTCCCGTCGATCACGGTCGCGGCAGATCCCATCCCGAAATTGGTCAGATCGAAGGCACTGATCTGCGCGCCACTCGCAGCGTCGATCGAGCGCAGATTCGCTCCGAGCGCCGTGCCGATCAGTGCGACATCCGCGAAGCCGCTCACCGACGAGAAGCAGGCCGTCGTGCCGCTCTGCCAGAGCACCGAGCCGGTATCGAGATCGAGCGCATGGAGGGTCGGCGTCTGCGAGGGACCGGGAGGCGTGTTCGCCACGCTGCTGCCGGGCGCCGTGCAGAACGTGACCTGTCCGTTCGCCGCGTCGACGGATGCCGTCGAGAGCACGCCGCCGATGTCGCCACCGGCGACGACCCGGGTCGACCAGTACGGCAGATCGGCGGGCAGATGACTGCGCGAATCGTCGTTCCACCGCGCGCCGTTCTGTCGATTGACGCCGTTGCGATCGAGCACCGTGTAGCTGCCGTCCTTGTTGCCGACGCCGACGACATCGACGGTTCTCGGTGCGCCGCCCACCTCCAACGTGATCTGGAAGAGATTCGGCGTCCCTCCGTAGGCGAGGTCTTCGTTGTCGAAGGCGCGCGGTCTCCACACCCAGGCGACGTCTCCGTCGGTGGTGAGCGAGAAGATCGCCTCGTCGAAGGGCGGCATCTCGAAGGGCTCGCCGGTCGAGGGATCGATCGGCATGTCGCAATTGCTCGAAGCGATGAAGAGCTGACCGCGCGCCGCGTCATAGGCGGGCGAGGACCAGACGTTCCCGCAGCCGTTCGGCGTGCGCGGGTGGTCGCAACCGGGACGCGTGGCGAAGAAATCGTCGGGCAGTCCCAGCTCGGATTCGGAGTGGTACGAATCGTAGGCGCGGATGTTGTCGGTGGGCAGCGGATGGCAGGTCTGACCGCTCTCGAGATCGAACCACCAGGCAAGCTTTCCGGTGTGCACGTCGAGGGCCGCGAAGCCGCCCTTGCCGGTCGCCACGTCGTTCACGTCCATGCCGAAGAACACCTTGCCTTCGGCGATGATGGCGCTGGATTCGATCTGGTTGCGCTCGCCATCGAATCCGCAGAGTCCGGGAGGATTGCCCTGATCGTCCCTGCATCCGGTCCCGACCACGAAGCGCCAGATCTCGGCGCCCGTCGTTGCGTCGAGGGCATAGAAGATCTCGCCCTGGCCCACGAAGACCTGATCGCGATCGTCGATCCGCTGCACGTGCACGCTGGCGGTCGCCGGGAACGAGGCGCCGGGTTGATTCTCGGTCGCCACCTTCCAGAGCACGCTGCCGTCCTCGAGACGCACGGCGTAGATCGAGAGATCCCACGACAGGAAGTACACGACCTGGGTGAGTCCCTCACCGGGCACGTCGACGAGCGCGACGGTCGGCGAAGCGGTGATGACGGCCCCGGTCGGGACCTCCCAGCGCTTGCTGAGTGCGCTGACATTCGACGAGTCGAGGATCAGTTCGTCGGACTGGAAGAACCGTCGATCCGGCCCGCCCGCCAGCGTCGTCCACTCGCGGCGTTGCAGATCACCGGGGAAGATCGCGACGCCATCGGGGAACGCGAGAAACTCACGCACGATCTCCGGCGGCAGCGGATCGCCGGCCACATCGAAGCGGATCCGCCGCACCTTGCCGTTCGAACCCGGCCGGACGTCGGGCAGCGTGCCGCGTAGATCGAGATCCGCGTAGTAGAGCGTGCCATCGCCGTCGACATCGATGCCCTGCGGATTGCCGGTCGCGATCGGCAGCGTGAAGTTCGCCCCGAGCCCGGGTTCGGGCGGATCGAGGATGAAGCGCACGAAAGTCCCGTCGACCCGATACTCGGCGATGCGCCCCGTCAGCACGCTCGCCACGTAGAGGTTGCCGTTCGGCGCCAGGGCGAGGCCCGAGAAGGTGATCATCTTCGGATCCGCCGCCACCAGCACGGTCCGGAAATCCGGGGCTCCGGTCACCGAGGCATCGACCAGCGGCGAACCCTGCGGATCCGTCGCCGTGCAGCCGCCGGCCGGATCGCCCGGATCGAGGCTCTTGCCCGCCGGGATCCGGAAGCGCAGCAACTGAAGCCCGCCGGAGGCCGACACGAAGATGTCGCCGGTGCCATCGACGAGGACTTCCGCCGCGGTGCCGATGTCGATCGCGATCTTGCAGAAGCCGCTGCTCGATGCGTTGGTGTCCGGGTACGCGCCGGGCGGCCCGGGGAATCGGTCGTAGGGGCCGAACCACTTGATGAGCTGCCCGCTCGCGGCACCGAACCCCTGCACGCCGACGTCGCTGGTGTAGAGGGCGCCCGTGTTCGGATCGATCGCGCAGCCATGCGGCTCGGGGTTTGCGCCTGGCTGATAGGTGGCGGTGAGCTTGCCGACCTGTGTGCCGTCGGCTTCGAAGATCCCCCAGCCGGCGGGTGGATTCGGCTGGCCCGTATCCTCGCCCAACACGAATCGACCACTGCCGTCGGGCAGCGAGCAGATGTTGCCGTTGACGTCGCGTCCGTCGGCGCCGGTCGCGCCCGAGAACTCGCCCTCGCTCGCCGCCTGGATCAGCACTTCCTCGATCAGGCGATCGCTGGCGATCGTGTCGACGTCGATGCGACGCAGCCGGTTGCCCTCGGTCGAGTAGAGGACGAAGCCGGAATCGGCGTGTGCGGCGGGCGGCATCGAGGCCAGAAGCATGAAGCCGCAGGACGCGGCGACGCTCGAGAACCGGGCGGACCACGGCGAACCGATGCGAGCCAGCAGCACGAGCGGCACCTCCCTGTCCATCTGCAGGGGAAGTGGTCGGCCGAGCCGCGCCGTGGCAAGGAATCGGACGGTTCGTCAACGGATCCGGCCGGGATTCGATCGGCGTGCCCCGGCCAGGCGGATCCGGGCACCGGTGCCGGATCGATCCGCGACCTGCGACCCGCCTACCCCCCGATCTGATACATCTCGACGCGACCGCTCCGGCTCTCGCCGGGGTCCCGCTCGCCGCGCAGGATCTCGCCGCGCTCTTCGGAGTAGCGATCGGCCCGGCGGGTCCAGATCCCGCGGATGATCGCCGTGAGTTCTTCATCGCTCGCGCCGCCCCGCAGCGGGGTGCGCAGGTCCGTGCCGCCCGTGGCGAACAGACAGGTGACCAGTTGACCGTCGGTGCTGAGTCGCGCCCGTGAACAGTCGCCGCAGAACGGCTTCGAGACCGACGTGATCAACCCGATCTCGCCACCGCCATCGCGATAGCGGTAGCGGCGCGCCACCTCGCCCCGGTAGTTGGCGGAAATCGGTTCGAGGGGCAGTTCGCGATCGATCCGGGCCACGATCTCGTCGGCGGGAACGACCTGCTCGAGCTTCCAGGTGTTCTTCGTGCCGACGTCCATGTACTCGATGAAGCGCACGATGTGGCCGCGCTCCTTGAAGTGACGCGCGAGGTCGACGAGCGTGTGATCGTTCACGCCCTTCTGCACCACGCAGTTGATCTTGAGCGGACTGAAGCCGACGCGCTCGGCGGTCTCGATCCCCTCGATCACCTTGGCGACATCGAGGCGTCCACCGTTCATCACGTGGAAGACCGCGGGATCGAGGCTGTCGAGGCTGATCGTCATCCGGGTCAATCCCTCCCGGTAGAGCTGACCGGCCATGTACTTGAGCAGCGTCCCATTGGTCGTCATCGCGATGTCGTCGATGCCGGGGATCGCGCGGATGCTGCGCACCAGCCGCGGCAACTCATGGCGCAGCAACGGCTCACCGCCGGTGATGCGGACCTTCGAAACCCCGAGCGGCACCATCACGCGGACCAGACGCTCGATCTCTTCGAACGTCAGGATCCCGTCGCGCGCCAGGAATTCGTACCGCTCGCCGAAGATCTCGGCCGGCATGCAGTACGTGCAGCGGAAGTTGCAGCGGTCGGTGACCGAGATGCGCAGGTCCCGAAGCGGACGGCCGAGCCGGTCGCGCGGTTGCTCGACGGGCGGCTCGGCGCGCAGGTCCATGCGGATTTCCCTCAGCCGAGCTCGCCGGCCGTCGTGATGACGCGACTGATCAGCCCGTACTCGAGGGCCTGGTCGGACGTCATCCAGAAGTTGCGATCGCTGTCGTTCTCGACCTTTTTCACGTCCTGCCCGGTTTCGTTGGCGATCAGCTGGTTGATCCGCCCGCGCAGCTTCAGGATCTCTTCGGCCGCAATGCGGATGTCCGCCGCCTGACCCCCGGCCCCGCCGCTCGGCTGGTGGAGCAGGAAGCGGGTGTGCGGCAGCGAGTATCGGCAGTCCTTCTCGGCGGCCAGCAGGATCGGCACTCCGATGCTCGCCACCCAGCCGGCGCCGATCGCGATCACCGGCGACTCGATGAAGCGCATCATGTCGTGGATCGCGAACCCCGAGTCGACGTGGCCGCCCGGGGTCGTGATCACCATCCGGATCGGCGCATGCGAGATGCCGTTCAGGATCAGCAGCTGGGAGATCACCTTCTCGGCGAGCTTCTCGTCCACCTGGCCGGCGAGCAGGATCGTGCGGGTCTCGAGCATCCGCTGGACCAGGCCCTCCTCGCGCGAGGTCTTCACTTCCTCGTCGTCTTCGTCGTCCTGAGCGCGGACATGATCGTGTCCCGGATGGCGAACCCGTCGATTTTGCCCGGACATCGGCACTGTTCCCTTCTTGAGGTGTCACGGGCCCGAGGAGCCCGGAGCGCGCTTGGCTGGCGAATCGGCGACGTTAGCCGATCGCCGCGGTCGGGTCGCTCTCAGCTCGAGAAGCTGCCGTGTCGACCGGCACCCTGCGCAAAGCGTGTCGCCCCCTCCAGTCCCTCGCCGGACCGCAGGACGTCGAGGGAATCCCGCGTCTCGGCAAGCAGCGCGGAATCGATGTCGAGCGACCACTGCCGGATCGCCGAGAGCCGATCCGCGCGCATGCAGCGCTGCGGAAAACGCGCCAGTTCGTCGGCCAGCGCAAGCGCGGCACCGAGGGCCGTGCCCGGATCGACCAGGCGATTGGCGAGGCCGATCCGCAGTGCTTCTTCGCCGCCGACGCCGCGTCCGGTGAGGATCATGTCCATCGCCACACTCTGACCGACGAGCCGCGGCAGACGGATCGTTCCTCCATCGATCAACGGCACACCCCAGCGCCTGCAGTACACACCGAAGACGGCGTCGCGCGCCGCCACGCGCAGATCGCACCAAAGGGCGAGTTCGAGCCCGCCCGCCACCGCGTGACCTTCAACCGCCGCGATCACTGGCTTCGAGAGCAGCATGCGACTCGGACCCATCGGGCCGTCGCCATCGAGTCGTACCTGATTGCCCCGACCGTGCGAGACCGCTTTCAGATCCGCGCCCGCGCAGAAGTGTCCGTCGGCCCCGGTCAGGATCGCCACCGAGAGCGCCTCGTCGGCCTCGAAGCGGCGAAACGCTGCGGCCAGCTCCGCGGCGGTGGGTCCATCGACACAGTTGCGCACCGCGGGGCGATCGATCGTGACGATCGCCGTGCGGTTCCGGGTCTCGTAGCGGACAGTGCTCATGCGGGGTCTCCTGGCGGCAGGGTCGGATCCGGAAGGGTTCGCGTGGTGCTCGCGTGACGGCGGTGACGATCGACGCCCGGCAACGGGTCAGGATACGGGATCGCGGCCCGCGCTTGCGACCGGATTCGCGGATCTCGGGCCGCCGGTAACATCGGGGACGACGCCGTCAGGCCGCCCACCGTGATCCCACAGGAGCATCGCCCACGACATGCAAGTGCCGCTGCTCGTCGACGACTTCCTGCGCCGCGCCGCGCAGACCTACCCGGAAAAACTCGCGATCGTCGATGGCGAGCTGCGGTTCAGCTACCGGGACTTCGCGGAGCGCGTCCAGCGTCTTTCGAATGCGTTGCTCGGGCTCGGGGTCACGAAGGGTGATCGGGTCTGCGTGCTGTCGCCGAACAGCCACTTCTTCCTCGAGAGCTTCTACGCGACGAGTCGGATCGGCGCGATCCTGGTGCCCCTCAACTTCCGGCTCGCGGCGCCGGATCACGCCTACATCCTCGCGCACGCGGGCGTACGCACCCTGCTCGTCGACCACGCCTACACGGATGTCGTCGATTCGATCGTCGGCGAGCTGCCGGCCGTACGCGATCGCATCGTGGCGCGCGACGACGCCGTCGAGCCACCGGCCGGATGGCTCGACTGGAACGCGTTGATCTCGAAGGCCCCGGCGACCGCCCCGCCCGCATGCGAGATCGGCGAAAACGATCTCGTCAGCATCAACTACACGTCGGGCACCACCGCACGCCCGAAGGGCGTGATGCTGACCCACCGCAACTGTTATCTGAACGCCTACAACCTGATCGCGCATCTGCGCATCGCCCACGACGACGTCGAGCTGTGGACGTTGCCGATGTTCCACTGCAACGGCTGGGGGGGCGTCTACGCGCTGACCGGCATGGGCGGCACACACGTGATCCTGCGGGCGGTGGATGGAGCGCGGATCTTCGAGTTGATCGCCCGCGAACGCGTCACGTTCGCCTGCATGGCGCCCGCGGTGCTGCGCACGATCCTCGACTTCCCCGATCGCGACGTCTACCCGACGACCACCCGTCCGCGCTTCACGATCGCCGGGGCACCGCCCCCTGCGGCCTTCATCGAACGACTCGAGACCGAGCTCGGATGGCAATTCATCCAGATCTACGGCCTGACCGAGACGGCGCCCCTGCTCACCGTGAGCGCACCGGACCACAACACGCGAGCCGACGACTGGGCGCGCCGCGCGCGGGCCGGTGTGCCGGGCATCGGTGTCGAGTTGACGATCCTCGACGACGAGGGGCGAGAGGTGCCGATGGATGGCCAGACGATCGGCGAAGTCTGTGCGCGCTCGAACGTGATCTTCAGCGGCTACTACGAGCAGCCGGAGCAGACGGATGCCGCGATTCGCGACGGCTGGTTCCACACCGGGGATCTCGGCGTCTGGGACGAAACGCGCTGTCTGCACATCGTCGATCGCAAGAAGGACGTGATCATCTCGGGCGGCGAGAACATCAGCTCGCCGGAGATCGAGGATGTCCTCTACCAGCACCCGTCGGTGCTCGAGTGCGCGGTGATCGGAGTGCCCGACGAGAAGTGGGGAGAAACGCCGCGGGCACTCGTCGTCAGACGTCCCGGCAGCGTGCTCGACGAACGCGCACTGATCGACTTCTGCCGCGAGCGCATGAGCCACTTCAAGTGCCCGACGAGCGTCGAGTTCGTGGACGAGCTGCCGCGGACCGCCACCGGCAAGCTGCAGAAGTTCAAGCTGCGCGAGAAATACTGGGCGAACCGCGACCGGCGGATCGCCTGATCCGCTCTCGGCTGCCCGGCGCCGCTTCGCCAGGCACAGCCGGGCCAGCCGGAACGAAGCCAGGCTGCCCGCAATGGGCCACGAGGTTCGCGATGAGCGAGAAGCACCGATCCGGATCCGACCGGCCGCTCCGCATCGGCGTGCTCGGTGCGGCGCGCATCACACCGATGGCGCTGATCGCCCCCGCACGACGCGTCGACGACGTCGAGATCGTCGCGGTTGCCGCCCGCGATCGCGGGCGCGCCGAGCAGTTCGCGCGGCGGAATCGCGTGGAGAAGGTCCATGCGAGCTACGCCGACCTGATCGCCGATCCCGACATCGACGCGATCTACAACCCGCTGCCGAACAGCCACCACTGCGAGTGGACGATCCGCGCCCTCGAAGCGGGTAAGCACGTGCTGTGCGAGAAGCCCCTCGCCTCGAACGCGCAGGAGGCCCGGCAGATGGCCGAGGCTGCGGATCGCACGGGCAGGATCCTGATGGAAGCGTTCCACTGGCGCTATCACCCAATCGCCGAACGCGCGCGAAGCGTGATCCGCGAAGGGCGGATCGGAACCGTCGAGCACATCGAGGTCGCGTTCTGTGTGCCGCTGTGGTCGCCGGGCAACATCCGCTACCGGCTCGATCTCGCCGGAGGCGCCGCGATGGATCTCGGCGCCTACACGGTCAACATGCTGCGCTACTACGGCGAGTCCGAGCCCGCGGTCGTGTCGGCCCGGGCGCGGCTCGCCGGGGCCGGCGTCGATCGCTGGATGCGCGCCGAGTTCGCCTTCGCGGACGGCCGCACGGGGCGGATGACCTGCTCGCTCTTCTCGCACTCGATCCTGCGCCTGTGCTTGCGCGTGATCGGCACGAGTGGGCGCCTCTCGCTCTTCAATCCGATCGCGCCTCACGTCTTCCACTCGCTTCGAGTCGAGACGCGCGAGGGCCGGACCCGCGAACGGCTCGCGGGCGAGCCGACCTACACGGGCCAGCTGCGTGCGTTCGTCCACAGCGTGCGGACGGGCGAGCGACCGCCGAGCGATGCCTGGGATGGCGTGGCCAACATGACGGTCATCGATTCGATCTACCGCCACGCGGGACTCTCGCCGCGCGGCACCTGAGCGCCATCGCCTGCGCGCGACTCGTGGGGTGGACGGTGTCCGGACATGACGACGGCCGGCGCGCAATGCGCGCGCCGGCCGTTCTGGACATGTCCGGGCCCTTGTGCGATCGGCTACGCGGCGTTCCAGCCCATCACGGCCTTGGTCTCGAGAAACTCCTCGAATCCGAAGTCACCCCACTCGCGACCGTTTCCGGATTGCTTGTAGCCGCCGAAGGGGGCGCCGAAATCCGGGGCGGCGCCGTTCAGGGCGATCTGTCCCGCGCGAATCCGGAGAGCGACGCGACGCGCGTGCTCGAGATTGCCCGATGACACATAGCCGGCCAGACCGTAGACGGTGTCGTTCGCGATGCGGATGGCATCCTCCTCATCGCGATAGGGCAGGATGGCGAGCACCGGACCGAAGATCTCCTCGCGTGCGATCGTCATCTCGTTGCTCACGCCGCTGAACACCGTGGGCTTCACGTAGTAGCCCCGGTCGAGGCCGGCAGGGCGTCCGACGCCACCGGTCACCAGGGTTGCGCCCTCGTCGATCCCCTTCTGGATCAAGCCCTGGATCTTCTTCCATTGGGTTTCGCTGACCACCGGACCGAGGCGCGTCCCCTCGGCGAAGGGATCACCGACGGTGACACCCTCGGCGACCTTCTTCGCGATCGCGACGGCCTCGGCCTGGCGGGATTCGGGCACCAGCATGCGGGTCGGTGCATTGCATGATTGACCGCTGTTCATCCAGCAGCCCATCACACCCCCGCCCACCGCCGCCGCGAAGTCCGCGTCGTCGAGAATCACGTTGGCCGACTTGCCACCGAGTTCCTGGGTCACCCGCTTGACGGTCGGTGCCGCTGCGCGGGCCACCTCGATGCCCGCACGCGTCGATCCCGTGAACGACACCATGTCGACTTCAGGATGGCAAGCGATCGCGTGTCCGACCGTGGGGCCGTCGCCGTTCACGAGATTGAAGACGCCCGGCGGCACCCCGGCATCGTGCAGGATGTCGGCCACGAGCAGGGCATTCAGCGGTGCGATCTCGGTGGGCTTCAAAACCATCGTGCAACCCGCCGCCAACGCCGGGGCGACCTTGCACATGATCTGGTTGACGGGCCAGTTCCACGGCGTGATCAATCCGCATACGCCGATCGGCTCGCGGCGCAGCATCGTCGTGCCGCGCAACTCCTCGAAGGAGTAGGACTTCAGGACCTCGATGATCTTGGTCAGATGTCCGAGCCCGGTCGCGGCCTGCGCGGCCTTCGAGAGCCAGAGCGGCGCGCCCATCTCGCGCGAGATCGTCTCTGCCACTTCGTTGTAGCGCTTCTGATAGGCCCCGACGATCGACTGGAGCAGTGCCAGCCGCTCATCTCGCGTGGTCAGGGAAAATGTCGCGAAAGCCTTGCGGGCGGCGCGGACGGCGAGATCGACGTCCTTCGCATTGCCGAGGGCGATCCGCGCGATCGGCTTCTCGGTCGAGGGATCGATGACCTCGAACGGTCGACCCTCCACCGGATCCACCCAACGTCCATCGATGTAGAACTGGAGTCGCTCCTGCATGTCCCTGTCTCCCTCTGGTTTCGACACAAGGTCGTCGGATCGATCGTTATTCCCTGGTGAATATCACGATAGATCCGCGAGGGAAGGCTTGCCAGAGGGGAACCGGTCGATCGCGTCGGCTACCTCGAAGCGGGAACGGGACCGGATCGGCGCGCGCGCGGACGTGCGATTCGCGCGTCGAGTTCACCCACCTGTGTCTCGATCGATTCGTTCGCGATCCGCTCGATCTCGTCGAAGCGCGCGATCAACTCGGTGCCCCACTCGGTCAGTGTCGCGCCGCCGCCGGCGCGCCCGCCGACGTTCGCGGCCACGACCGGTTCGACGAAGCAGCGATTGAGTTCGTCGACCATCAACCAGGCGTGTCGATAGGCCATGCCCATCGAGCGGGCCGCAGCCGAGATCGAGCCGTGTTCGTGGATCGCCCTGAGCAGACGGATCTTGCCCGGTCCGAGCTTGCACGCCTGCTTGCCGAGGTAGATCCCCAATCGGACCCGAGCCATCCGCGTCCTCCTCGCTCGTCGTGCGTTGCCGGCTGACACGAGCTGCCCGAACCGAGCACTTCGTTCGTCCCGGTCGCCGTCGAGCCGCCGATGATCAGAACCCCGCGATCGATGCGGTCGCTCTGCGTTGTGGTACCGCAGCCGGACAGCCATCGCCCGACGCGGCCGGGGGATCCGATCACCGAACGCGATCCCTCACACAGTCGCGCCGCTATACTGCGCGGCCCATGAGAACCGAACCGAGCGCCGAGGAGGCCGTCAGAGACCTGCTCGAGATGCTTCGCCTCGAACAGATCGACGACAACCTCTATCGGGGCCAGAACGAGAAGCGCAGACCCGGGCGACTTTTCGGTGGGCAGGTGGCCGCGCAGTCCCTGGCGGCTGCCGGCCAGACGGTGGACGGCGTCCCTGCCCACTCGCTCCACGGCTACTTCCTGCGGCCCGGCGATCCCGCGGTGCCGGTCATCTACTCCGTGGATCGGATCCGCGACGGGCGATCCTTCACCACGCGGCGGGTCGTCGCGCAGCAGCGCGGCAAGGCCATCTTCAATATGGCGGTCTCCTTCCACGTCGCGGAGCGTGGCTACGAACATCAGCTCGCGATGCCGGCGACACCGCCTCCGGAGAACGTGCCGAGTCGCACGGACTGGGCGAAGAAGCTCGCCGACCAGATCCCCGAGCAGTTCAGGGACTGGGCGGCGCGACGAGGCCCGATCGAAACCCGGCACGTGAATCCGCCGACGTTCATCTCGCGCGAGCCCTGCGAGGGTCCGATGCAGGTCTGGTTGAAGGCCGTCGCGCCGCTCCCCGACGATCCCTTCGTCCACCAGTGCGTGCTCGCGTACGCGAGCGACCTGTCGCTGCTCGATGCGATCGTGCAGCCACACGGTCGGGTCGGTCACCTCGG
>JANOFF010000100.1:0-6596 GCA_031413515.1 bacterium | reverse complement strand
CCCCCGCCCCCCGGGGGTGGGGTGGTGTTGTGTGGTTTTTGTGGTGGGTGCCCTCTCAGCCTCCCCAACCCCACGCGACCGCAGCACCGCGCCTGCGTTTCACCGCCCCTCGGTTACCGCCCTTCGACTACCGCTTCATGTTCGGCGGAATCGGTGGCGCCATCCCGCCGGTCATGATCCCGCCCGCCGTCCCACCGTCCGTGTACACGTTCTCGCCCGACACGTAGCTCGCCGCGTCGCTGTTCAGGAACGCCAGCACCCAGCCCTGTTCTTCGGCAGTCGAGTTGCGACCGATCGGCTTCGGATACGCGGCCATGAAGTCCGCCCCCGCCACCTCGATGAAGGCGGGCATCATCGGCGTGTCGGTGGGTCCCGGGCTGATGCAGTTGAGCCGCACACCGTACTGCGACGTGATGCGGTGCCCGTTGCGCAGCGTGTACAGGATCGTGCACATCTTCGAAAACGTGTAGCACTCGAACCAGGGCTGCCCGACGGCCTTCTCGATCCAGGCACGCGCCTCGGCGGGATCCGCGAGCTCGAGCAGCGGCAGCACGTTCTGCATCGCGAGGCTGTACGCCATGCCACCCGCCGACGAGATCGTGACCGCGGCGCCGCCTCGCGGCATGTGGGGCGCGCACTGCTCGACGGTGCGCCGAAGCCCGACGTAGTTGACCAGCATCACGTCGACCGGTGGAAACGTGCCGGGCAGGCCAGCGCAGTAGAAGAGCCGGTCGATCGGACCGGCTTTCGCCACCCGGGCGACCAGCTGATCGATCGCGCGCGCGTCGCGCAGATCCACCTCGTGGAACTCCGAATAGTCGAAGCGCGGCTTCTTGATGTCGACGGCAACGATCTCACCGCCGAGGCTTCTCACGATCTTCGCAGCGGCCTCGCCCATGCCCGAATAGCAACCGGTCATGAGGACGCGCTTTCCTTCGTAGCTGAAGAGGTTCTGCATCGGGGTACGGTCTCCTTCGGTGCTCGCGCACAGGCTGGGGAGGTCGATGATACCGGCGAATCCCGCAGCCTCGACCCGGTTTCCTTGACGCGGTGACACGGCGGACGATAAGCTGAGCGCCGCATGCCGTACCGCACCCGCCATCGCAGCAGTGCCTCCCTGTTCGCACTGTTCCTGCTCGTCCCGCTGATCCATGGAGCGGGCGCGCACCTCGGCGAGATCGCGAACGACGTCCATTCCGCGGACGATCTGGCGCGAAGCGGCAGTTGCCACAGCGCGGATTTCTCGGCGGAGCTGTCGGCGCCGGTCGGGAGCCCCGCCTCGCAGTTCGCCAGTCACGTAGAGGGCGAGTTCTGCACGCTCTGCGTCACGACGCGCAGCGCGTGGGCGCGACCTGCGACCGTGGGGGTCTCCGCACCGACGGTCTTCCTCCCCGACGTGCAGCGGATCGACGAGCGCACGCACCGATCCGATCGACCCCGCGGCCGCCCCGAAGCGCCGCGAGCCCCTCCGCACCGACTCGTCTGATCGAACCGCATCGCGGCCGGACGCTCCGGTCGCGATCCACCCGGGCCATGCCCGATCGATCACGCATCGACGCCGTGCTGACCGTTGCCGTCGAACCTCCGACGCATGGCGGGCGCCGCGGATCGGATGCCGAGGAGAACTTCGATGCACCCGTTCCATCATCCGAGGGCCCGAGCGCGCTCGACCCGTCTCGTGACGCTGACTTGCCTGTGTCTCGCATGCTTTCCGATCGCCGCTGCGGCCGATGATCCGGACACCGGTTCCGAAACCCATGAGCCTGCGCTCGACGAATCGGACTCCGCCGCGCACGCGCCCGTCCCGCAACCCACGAACTTCGACGAGGTCGTCGTCACGGCCGCCCCGCATGCGCGTCGGCGCTTCGACGTGATCCAGGGCACGGGCGTGCTCTCGCAGGAAGAACTCGAGCGTGCCCTTCGCTCGACCGTGGGCGAGACGCTCGCCGAGCAGCCGGGCATCTCGTCCACCTACTTCGGCCCCGGGGCGAGCCG
This sequence comes from bacterium, assembly GCA_031413515.1. GTDB lineage: Bacteria > Myxococcota_A > UBA9160 > UBA9160 > UBA4427 > TMED88. The sequence goes on along the minus strand of JANOFF010000100.1, from coordinate 4,601 downwards.
CCCGGTGATCCGCGGTCTCGATGGCCCGCGCGTGCTCGTCCTGCAGAACGGGATCGGGACGATGGATGCGTCGGTGACGAGTCCGGACCATCAGGTGAGTTCGGATCCGCTCGCCGCCCAGCGGATCGAGATCGTGCGCGGTGCAGGAACGCTCGCCTATGGATCGTCGGCGATCGGCGGAGTCGTGAACATCGATGACGGGCGCATCCCGACCGAGCTGCCCTCCGACATCGTCGACGGCGACGTGCGTGCCCTCTACGGCAGCGCGGCCGAAGAGAAGTCGGCGGGCGCGGGACTCACGACCTCGACCGGACCGATCGCGTACCGCGCGGCGGGGTACTTCCGTGCGAGCGACGACCTGAGCATTCCCGGATTCACGACGTCGGACCAATTGCGCGAGGTGCGTCCCGACATCGCGACCGGCCCGTACGGGGTCGCGCCGAACACCAGCACCAGCGGCCAGGGGGGCACGCTCGGCGCGTCTTGGATCGGTGACGACGCCATGCTCGGCGCGGCATTCGGGACGAACGCCTCGAACTATGGTGTGCCCTCGGAGCCCGAAGAGGCGGTGCGGATCGATCTGGACCAACAGCGCGTCGACGTGAACGGAAGCCTCGAGCGCAACCTGCTGATCTTCGAGCAGGCCAGCTTCAAGTACGCGTACGGGACGTACCAGCACAAGGAGATCGAGGGCGACGAGATCGCGACGGTCTTCGACAACGAGGGCAACGAGGCGCGCATCGATCTGGTCCAGCAGCCGTGGCGAGGCCTGCACGGCTCGATGGGCACGCAAGTCGTCAGTCGCGATCTCTCGGCCACTGGGGCCGAATCCTTCCTGCCACCGAGCAGCACACTGTCGTTCGGATTGTTCGCGATCGAGGAGTACCGGCTCGGTCCGGTCACCTTCGAGGCCGGACTCCGATACGAGCACCAGTCGGTCGACGCCGACAGCATCGCGTTCGCGAGGGACTTCAACACGGTGAGCTTTTCGCTCGGTGCGGGCTGGGAGTTCATGGATGACTGGATGCTCGGCGCGAGCCTGTCGCGCACCGAGCGACCTCCCGCCGCCGAGGAGCTGCTCTCGAACGGGGCGCACCTGGCCACCGCTGGCTTCGAGATCGGAGATCCCAATCTCGACGAAGAGGCGGGCTTCACCGTCGAGGGAACCCTTCGCAAGCGCCGCGGTCGCTACACGTTCGGCGCGAACGTCTACTGGACCCACTTCGACGACTACATCGCACTGCTCAGCCAGGACTTCGTCGACGGAACCGGGCAACCCGATCCGACCGGCGATCTCGTGCTCCGGCTCTACACCCCCGTCGAAGCCGAGTTCGTCGGTGGCGAAGTCACCGGAGCCGTCGATGTCATCCAGACCGAGGCCTTCACGGGATCCCTCGACCTGGGACTCGACTGGGTGCGCGCGACGGTGCAGAACGCCACGTCGGACCGGTTGCCGCGCATCCCGCCGTTTCGCATCAAGAGCGGCATCGAGGGGCGCAGTGAATACGCCGATCTGCGCTTCGAGCTCTGGTGGGTGGCCGAGCAGGATCGGACCGCCGCTTTCGAACTCCCGACCGATTCCTACCTGTTGCTCAACTTGATCCTCACCCTCCATCCGCTCCGAGACAACCCGAACCTCACGGTGATCGTCCAGGGACGGAACCTCACGAATGAAGAGGCCCGGGTGCATGCCTCGTTCATCAAGGACGACCTGCCCCTGCCGGGCGCCGAAGCACGCGTGGGTCTCGCGGTGGCGTTCTGATGCCAGTGGAACGCCGCCACGGATCCGGAGTCGAGAAGCGACAGCGGCCCGCCGAAGAGCCACGCATGGCCGATCGGAACGAGTCGCTGTCGCATGCGGGCGCCTTCGCGTTCGTGCTTTCTCTCTTCTTCTGTTCATGGGTCGCGCTCGTGATGACGAGTGGGCGGGCGGCGGCCGCGGGACGCTGCACCGCCGGCGACTGCATCGACGGTTCGGGTCGCATGGCGCTTCCGCACGGCCTCGTCTACCAGGGAACGTTTCGCGGCGGACACGCGACGGGCCGCGGCACGCTGCTGTTTCCCGACGGCGGCGTGTACGTCGGCGACGTGCAGGACGACCACGCGCATGGCCGCGGCCACCGCGTCTTCGGCGATCCGTCGAATCCTGCCGTCGATCGCTATGCGGGCAGCTGGCTCTGGAATGCGCGCACGGGAGCGGGTGTCTACATCTGGGCGGATGGCGACCGCTATGTGGGCGAATGGAAGGACGACTCACTCTCCGGTCTCGGCCGGCGCTGGTGGCGCGAGGGTCACTACTACGAGGGCGGATTCAAGCAGGGTCAACGCGACGGAGTCGGTACCTATCGCGGCAAGGACGGAAGTCTCTACGCGGGCGATTGGAAGCAGGGTGAGCGCGACGGACAGGGACTTCAGATCCACGCGAGCGGCGATCGCTACGAAGGAAGCTGGCGCGACGGTCACGCGACGGGACAGGGTGAACTGCGCTGGAAGTCCGGCACCCGCTACGTCGGCGGCGTGCAGGATGGCAAGCCGAACGGCGAAGGCGAGCAGCTCTGGCCGGACGGGCGGCGATACAGGGGCGGCTGGAAGCTCGGTGTCCCGCACGGGCAGGGCGAGATGCTCTGGGCGGACGGCAGCTTCTACCGCGGCGGCTATCGCGAGGGACGTGAGGACGGCCGCGGCGAGCGTCTGTTCACGCAGGGCGATCGTTATGTCGGCGATTGGCAGAGCGGCGCGCGAAGCGGACACGGCGAATACACCTGGGCGTCCGGCGCGAAGTACACGGGGCCCTTCCAGACCGACCAGATGCACGGCGAGGGCGTGCTGGTCGACAGCACGGGCCGAGTGCAGCGGGGAAGTTGGCAGATGGGCCGACTGGTCCAGGAGTTCGTGCCCGCGCGACCTGAGCGCTGAGCGGCATCGCGAACGTTCGCTCGCGACAGGCGTCAGGCCACGAGCGCACGGCACTCATCGATCCGCCCTCGGCTAGCATGCGGCGCTCTCGGCTCGCGCGGAGTGCCCCGTCTCGATGAACGCCTTCGTCACGCTCAGCTTCATCGCGGTCTACCTCGGGATGCTGCTCGGCCGGGTGCCGGGCCTGCGCATCGATCGCACCGGCGTCGCCCTGCTCGGTGTGATCGCACTGCTCGTCGGCGGCGGGCTCGGCGAGCGCCGCGCGATCGACACGATCGACGTGCCCACCCTCGCCCTGCTGTTCGGCTTGATGGTCGTGTCGGCGCAGCTACACCTCGGCGGCTTCTACGCCGCGGCGACGCGCTGGATCGTCGCCCTGCCCTTGTCACCGACCTCGCTGCTGGCGGGCGTCGTCGGGTTGGCCGGTCTGCTCAGCGCGGTGTTGACCAACGACGTGGTCTGTCTCGCCGTGGCGCCCCCGCTGCTGCAGCTCTGCGCGCGTCGAGGGCTCGATCCGGTCCCGTACCTGCTCGCGCTGGCGTGCAGCGCCAATGTCGGCAGCGCCGCGACGCTGATCGGCAATCCCCAGAACATCCTGATCGGTGAAGTGCTCGACGTTCCGTTCAACCCGTACCTGAAGCTCGCCTTGCCGCCGGTCCTGCTCGGACTCATTGTGGTGTGGGGCTGCATCGCGTGGCAGTACCTCGGCCGCTGGCAGCGAGACGGCGAACCGATCGCGTACGCGGAGCCGACGTTCAACCGCTGGCAGACCGGCAAGGGCCTGTTCGTCGTCGTCGGCCTCGTGGCGTTTTTCGTCGGCACGGACTGGCCCCGCGACTTGATCGCTCTCGCCGCGGCCGGACTGCTGCTGCTGAATCGCACCTTCCACTCGCGCGACATGATGGGCCTGATCGATTGGCAGCTGATCCTGCTCTTCATCTGTCTGTTCATCGTCAATGACTCGTTCCAGCAGATCGGCGGGATGGACTGGCTCGTCGCGCGCGCCGACGAGCTGGGTCTCGAGCTCTCCAGCGCGAGCGGCCTCTACCTGGCCTCGGCGGTGCTCGGCAATCTCGTCTCGAACGTACCGGCCGTGATGCTGCTGCTGCCGCTCGCGGACGGGCCCGAGATGGGGGCGGTACTCGCTCTCGGCAGCACGCTCGCCGGCAATCTGATCATCGTCGGCAGCATCGCGAACATCATCGTGGTCGAAACGGCGCGTCGCGCGGGAATCGCAATCGATCTGTGGACCCACGCGCGGGTCGGCGTGCCCGTGACGCTCTCGACGCTGGCGATCGCCTGGCTGTGGCTCGGGGTGGTGTGACGCCGTGCGCGGCGCCGGTCATCCTGAAACGGGCGGCGGTACGAAATTCTCGAAGACTCGGCTGAAGGCGAGTTCCGCTCCGTTCTCGGAGGGAACGAGAAACTCGGCGCCGAACTTCTCGGCAAAGTCGTCCCGGATCAGGCACTCGGTCGGGCCAGCCCGTCGCGGTCCGATGTCCACCACATAGTGGCCGAGTGTCAGCCCCTCGCCGTGATCTCGAATCAGTGCGGATCGCCATTGCTCGATGCATTGGCGCACGTGGCTTCAGCAGAAGGAATTATATGTGTAGAAAAAATAGCGGGGCAAAATCCTCATCCATTGGATTATAATAATATACCAGGATGTACGTATTGTTCTCCTG
>JANOFF010000099.1:0-128919 GCA_031413515.1 bacterium | reverse complement strand
CTGACCGGCGTCAACTACTTCTGCCGGTGGACGACAACGATTCTTGCCGGTGAGTGAGTTTCTGCTCTTCTCTTCCCGAAGGTCACCGGAGGTGACCGCCACGCTCTACTTCCTGGCCTGGCGCCTCGAGGCGGCAGGCTTCTTCTCGGTGCTGGCTTTCCGCTGCGCTTCGGCCGTGCGGTAGCTCGACACGTCGAACTCGGCGATCACGGAGTGGTGCACGATCCGATCGATCGCTGCGGCGGTCGCCATCGGGCTCTGGAAGATCTCTTCCCACTGGCTGAACACCATGTTGCTCGTGATGATGAGCGAGCGACGCTCGTAACGTTCGGCGATCAGCGTGAACAGCACCTCGGCCTCGTCGGCCCGGTGCTTCAGGTAGCCGAGATCGTCGAGGATGATCACCTCGAAGTGATCGAGCTTGCGGAGCATCCGCGGCAGATCGAGGTCGCGCTTGGCTGCGAGCAGATCCTGGACGAGCTGGTAGGTCGGGACGAACGCCACCGAGCGGCCCTGTTCGATCAGCTGCTGCCCGAGGGCCACCATGGCGTGCGTCTTCCCCGTGCCGGGCAGTCCGAACGCGAGCACGTTGACGGCGCGATCGAGGAAGCGTCCGCTGGCCAGTTCCTCGAGCTGTTGTTGCAGCTTGACCGGCAAGCGCGTCCGATCGAGCGTCTCCCAGGTCTTGCCGGGGGGCAGCTTCGCGGCTTTGCGCAGACGATCGACGCGTCGCTGACGACGGTCTCCGGCTTCGAGTTCGAACACCTCGAGGAGTGTCGCGAGAGCCGCTCCATGATCGGCCGCCTGGAAGCGAGGCACCGCCTCGGCACCGACGGTCGGCAGATGGAACTCGGCGCACAGCTTGGTGATCCGCTCGTGGGTGGCCGCGCTCATCGCGTGGCCCCAGCCAAGAGCGCGTCGTAGACGCGTAGATCGGGAACTTCGGGCGTCACGAGATGCGGGACCACGGACGGTACCGGGGCGGCCATCGCTCGGATCGTCGCGTAGTCGAACGGAGCGCGGCGCTCGAGGACATCGCGCAGCGCCTGCTCGACCGTGCATTCGAGCGTACTGGCCGCCAAGTGGAGGATCCGCACGTAGTCCACGTCGGCCCGCTCGCCGCGATGGCGGCACAGCGCGTCGTAGGCTTCGCGGAACGTGGTGGTCGGGAACAGCTCTTCGCGGAACCGATAGCGGGCGAAGGCGCCCGGCTTGCGGACCAGCGACCAGATGACGTGGCGGTAGTCGATCCGGTGTTCACCCTCGCCGCGCAGGCGTGGCATCCGCTCGATGCAGCGCCCCTGGTACACGACCTCGATCTCGTTCGCGTACTGGCGCACCTCGACCTCGTGGCCACGCAGACGCGAGGGCACCGAGTAGGTCTTGTTCGAGACCCGGATCGTGCTCCACTTGCGCACCTGGACGCGGTACGACGTGTAGCCGGGAACCGACGACGACGGCAGCGGCCGAAGGTGTTCTCGTTCCTCGATCAGTCGCGTGGTCGAGGATCGGTTCATCCGGTCGACTACTTCGTGGACGAACGCCATGTACTGCTCGACGGTCTCGAAGTCGCGGCTGCCGCGGATCACGAGCGCCTGCGCGAGTGCGGACTTCAGGCGATGGTGCGCCTGCTCGACGACCCCGTTCTCATGGGAACGACCCGGGTGGATGCGCGTCGAGCGAAGTCCGTAGTGGGCGAGTACTGCGGCGAAGCGCTCGTTCAGCGCACGGCCTGAGCTGCGCTTCAGCTCGTGGGTGGCCGCCGACAGGTTGTCGCTGCGAACGATCTCGGGAACGCCGCCGAGGGCGAAGAGCGAACCCTGCAGCCCATCGACCAGCGCCTCGAACGTCTCGCTGAAGGCGAGGCACACGAAGCGCCAGCCACTGAAGCACAGCACGAACTCGAACAGCAGATGATCGAACGGCTCACCGCCGATGCAGACGCCGAGCTCTGCGCAGTGCGTGAAGTCGATCTGCGCTTCTCGACCCGGCGGGTGGATCTGCTCGAAGTACACCTCGCGGTCCGGCCCCTGAACGGCCCGCCAGTCGCGGATCCGGCGCTGCAGCGTCCGGACCTGACCCACCCCGAAGCGACCGGGATGACGGCTCTCGAGCCACTCGAACAACGTCGTCGCCTGAAGGATCCGGCCCTCGTCGCGCTTGAGCAGCGGGACGATCTCTTCGTCCCACACGCCCTCGAACGGATCAGTTCGCGTGCGCCACGACCGAGACTCCTTCGAGGTCGAAGGCAAGCCCCCCGACTCCCACTTGCGAGCCGTCCGGACGCTCATCCCCGCCGCGGCCGCCGATGACTCCTGGCTCTTCCCCTGCATCCGCTTCTGCCTCAGCAACCGAACCTGCTCGTCCGTCACCATCCCGAAGACCCTCCCCCGAAGGGTCGCAGGACTTCAGAAGCGGAGACAAACCGGCAGTTCTAGTTGTCGTTGTACCGGCAGAAGTAATTGTCGTTCATCACACGGCCGCAGCGTTGTCGTCGTCGTTCCCGCAACCGGTCGAAGTGCTGAGGATCGTGCACGTGAGAGCCACGGTGCAGGACACGAACGGGGAACGGCGAATACTCGGCATCGAGAGATCTCCCGGCATCGGACTTCGTGCGGATATGCACGCCCCGATTCGGCGCTCTTCGGCCACAGGAATCAACTACTTGAGTCCGGACGCTGCGCGCCGGCTGCCGATCTCAGTCTGCGCCGCGGGTCTGCATCTCGACATGCCGACGATAGCGGCCGTCCGGGAGGGCCATCAGGCTCGCGTGGTTGCCCCTCTCGGTGATGGCTCCCTGCTCGAGGAACAGGATCTGGTCGGCTTCGCGGATGGTCGAGAGTCGATGCGCGATCACGATCACGATGCGGGTACGGCTGGCTTCCCGCAGCGCGGCGACCAGCCTGCGTTCGGTGTCGGGATCGAGCGCGGAGGTGGGCTCGTCCAGGATCAGGATCGGGGCATCGCGGACGAGCGCACGCGCGATCGACAGCCGCTGCTTCTGCCCGACGGAGAGTTTGCCGCCGGCGCGCCCCAACTCGGTCCGATAGCCATCTGGCAGTGCCTCGATGAATTCGTCGGCTCCGGCGATCCGGGCCGCACGACGCACTTCGACGTCGCTGGCGAGGGGATTGCCGAGGCGGATGTTCTCCTCGATCGTGGCGTCGAACAGCACGGTCTCCTGGAAGACGAAAGCGACCTGCGCACGCAGCGATTGCAGCGAGACGTGTGCGACATCGTGGCCGTCGAGCAGGACCCGACCCGATCGAGGAACGACGAATCGGGGCACGAGGCTGGCCAGTGTCGTCTTGCCCGCACCCGCCGGCCCCACGAGGGCGAGCACCTGCCCCACGCGTGCCTCGAAACTCACGTCGTGAAGCGTCGGTTCGCCATCTTCGTACGCGAAGCCGACTTCCTGCATCTCGAGGCGTTCGCGAACCGGGGGCAGGCTGGCCGAGCCGCTCGAGTCGTCTTCCGAAGTGGCATCCATCAGGAAGAAGACGCGATTCAGGCCGGTGGCCTCGTTCTGGAGACGGATCCAGAGCGAGCCGAGATCGGTACTCGCGGCGGCGATGCTCACGAAGAACGACATCAGGACCGCGAAGTCGCCGGGGCTCTGGTGCCCGGCGATGATCGCGTCGCCGATGTGGAAGAGCACGCCGATCACCAACCCTGTGCCGAACACCGCCGCAGCGAGGAAGGTCAGGATCTCGACGAAGAGTTTGAGTCGGTACTGGCGGAACGAGTCTTCGCTGTCGCTGCCGAATCGCGCCCGCTCCCGTTCTTCGCCGTTCAGGCTCTGGACGGCGAGCACATTGGACAGCGACTCCTCGAGGCTCGACGTCGTCGTCGAGCCGGCGCGGCGGCTGCGCGCCGAGTAGCGTCGCTGAAGCCCCGCGAAGGGCAGGGTCGGGACCAGGGCAACGAAGAGGAAACCGAGACCCATGTACAGGATCGGCGATTGCCAGCCATATACGAGACCCATCACCCAGACGGTCAGCAGGATGTAGAGCGGCGCGGCGATCGGCGTGAGGATCAGCCGATAGCAGGTCTGGGTGATCGAGGTCGTGTCGTACATGACGCGATACACGGCATCGCCGATGCGCTCATCGTCGAGGCTGGTCATCGGGAGGGATTGGATGCGAGCGAAGAGTTGCGAACGGTAGTGATGGTTGAGTTTCTGGCTCAGTCGCATCGTGAATCGGTAGTCGATCAGGCCGAGCAGGCCGCCCACCAGACTGAACCCGGCATTCGCCTCGTTCTCGGTCCGTGTCGCGGTGTCCCAGCCCTGCGGAATGCCCCGATCGCTCGCGTCGTTGCGTTCCCTGCTGCTGATCCCGAAGGCCCCGATCGCGACCAACAGGATCGACTGCACTGCGATCGTCCAGAACAGCAATTCCGTGCGCGGGAGATCCGCAGCTGCGTCGATGAACGGTTGGACGAAGAAGGGGAACGGTGTCGGTTGCTCGCCGAAGGGGATCCCACCGATCACCTGGTCGATCAGGACTTTCGTCGGCCAGGGCAGCAGGAGCATCGGGACGAAGCTCCCGATCAGCAGCGCGAGCTTGATTCCGAATCCTCCTCGGAAGGGTCTGACGTACCGGAGCGCGCGAGCGATCAGCCGAACTGCCTGCGCGCCTTCGAGCCGCTCGTTCTCCTGCAGACGCTCCCTCACGGCACGACCGTCGCGCGGAGTGCCCGGTCTGCCTGGCCGATCTCTGCCTCGACGAGGCGGCGATACTCACCGTCCTCACGGGCCATCAAGACTTCGTGTGAGCCCGTCTCGACGACTCGTCCGGCGCGGATCACGGCGATCGCTCCGGCGCGACGGATGGTCGACAGCCGGTGAGTGATGAGGAAGATCACGCGGCCAGCACCCCAGCGTCGCAGATTCTCGAGAACCCGATGCTCTGTCGCGGCATCCAGTGAGGCCGTGGGCTCGTCGAGCACGAGGATCGGTGCGTTCTTGATCACGGCCCGGGCGATCGAGAGGCGCTGGCGCTGACCGCTGGAGAGCTTCGTCCCGCGCTCTCCGAGCAGCGTGTCGTAGCCCGCCGGCAGTGCTTCGATGAATTCGTCCGCGCAGGCGACACGTGCGGCGGCGCGCACCTCTTCGTCGGACGCATCGGGCACCGCATAGCGGATGTTCTCGCGCACGGTCGTCCCGAAGAGGATGTTCTCCTGCAGAGCGATGGCGATGCTGCCGCGCAGGCTGTCCAGGGTGAACTCGCGGATGTCGCGCCCGTCGATCTCGATCCGCCCACGGACGGGATCGTAGAGCCGCAGGAGCAGACTCATCAGCGTGCTCTTGCCGGATCCGGTCGGGCCGACGATGGCGAGCATCGATCCGGCGCCGACCCTCAGATCGACGCCTTCGAGGATCGGACGATCCTGCAGATAGCCGAACGTCACGTCCACGTAGGCGATGTCGCGGGACAGAGGTGGCATCGGAACGGCGCCTGGTGCGTTCTCGACTTCGGGTTCGAGGTCGAGCATTTCGAACGTGCGGTCGAGGCCGGTGGCCACGTCCTGCAATGTTCCCCAGAGATCCATCAGCGTGTTGGAGGCTGTGGTCGCATCGCCGAAGCGATCTTTGAAATTGTTGTAGAAGCCGAGATTCCAGGTGCCCGCGTTGAGGCTGGCGAACCCCATGGCGATGAAGAAGCGCTTGCCGAACAGCGACGCATCATCGGCCGTCAAGCCTGTCGCCCAACCGATTCCCAGGATGAGAGTCAGCCCGACGCACCAGAAGACGATGACCTTGTATCCGACGAAGCGGTTGCGGGCTTCGTATGCAGCGTCGAAGGCCGAGAGCGAAGCGGTCTCGAATCGCCTTCGTTCGGATTCCTCCGCGCCATAGGCCTTGATGACCTTGAGGCCCGCGAGCGTCTCCTGGATTCTGGAAGTCAGGGCGCTGTTGGCCTCGCGGGCGCGACGGAATCCGGCCCGCATCGGGCGTGCGAGACGGTGACCGACGAACAGCAGCGGCGGCCATGCAATCAGGAGCATCAGCGCGAGCCGCGGATCCCAGAGCACCACGATCCCGATCGAGAAGAGCAGCCGGGAGACGTTCTCGAGCGGGCTCAACAGAAGAACCTGGATCAGCTGCGTGACCATCGAGCTGTCCTGGAACATGCGATAGATCGAGTCGCCGACGCGCTGTTCGGCGTGGAAGCGGAGCGACAGGCTCTGGAGCTGTTCGATCATCCTCATGCGCAGTTGTTGGTTGACGCGCTGCAGGATCCAGATCCGCAAGTAGGCGAGTGCGATGAAGAGAGGCGCGACCAGGAACGTCAAGCCGGTGACGCCCCAGACGAGATGACGCAGCACGATCCGACGCTCGGGTCCCCCGAGCGAGCCCACCGCCGCGAATTCGCCCGGAGGCAGGAAGATCATCCGCGCCTGGAAATCCGAGAGTGCGTGACCCTCGAGGACGCCGTTCCAGAATACGTTGACGATGTTGATTCCCGGGACCGCGATCGCGGCGACCAGCAAAGTACCCGCCACGAGGAGGCCGATCAGTGGCCACTTCACGGGACCCAGCAGCGGCAGGCAGCGCAGTAGCAGCTGGAGAATCAGCCGGAATCCGAGGGAGTCGCTTCTCCCCCCGCCCCCGAGTCGCGCGAAGTCGCGGTAACGCGACACCGGATCGGTTCGTCCCGCAGCGCCCTCCACGATTGCCACCTGGCCGCCTAGAGGGCGCGCATCCCCGTGATGTGCTCCCCGAGAATCAGCGTATGGATGTCGTGTGTGCCCTCGTAGGTGCGGACCGTCTCCAGGTTCATCATGTGGCGCATCGACTGGTAGTCATCCACGATGCCGTTCGCCCCGAGCAGATCGCGCGCCTCGCGCGCAACGGTGAGCGCGATGTCGACGTTGTTCCGCTTGATCATCGACACCATCGTGTGATGGAGCTGGCCGGCATCCTTCAGGCGCCCGACCTGAAGCGCCAGCAGCTGGGCCTTGGTGATCTCGGTCAGCATCTGGGCCAGCTTCTGCTGGGTGAGCTGTTTGCCGGCCAACGGGCCACCCTGGACGATCCGGTCGCGGGTGTACTGCACAGCCTCGTCGTAGCAGGCCATGGCGGCACCGATGGCCCCCCACGCGATCCCGTAGCGGGCCTGGTTGAGGCAGCCGAGAGGCCCACCGAGACCTTTCGCACCGGGCAGCAGATCGCAGTCGGGGACTTCGACGTTCGCCAGGAAGAGCTCCGAGGTGACGCTCGCCCGGAGCGAGAACTTGCCCTTGATGTCACGGGCCTCGAATCCCGGTCGGTCGGTTTCTACCAGAAAGCCCCGCGCGCCGTCTTCCGTCACCGCCCAGATGATCGCCAGCTGTGCCAGGGATCCGTTTGTGATCCAGCGCTTGACGCCGTTCAGCACCCATCCATCGCCTTTGCGCTCGGCCCGCGTCGTCATCCCCGACACGAAGCTGCCGTGATCGGGTTCCGTGAGGCCGAAACATCCTATGACGCGGCCGGCCGCCATCTCCGGCAGCCATCGCTGTTTCTGTTCTTCGCTCCCGTATGCGTGGATCGGGTACATGCAGAGCGAACCCTGCACCGATGCGAAGGACCTGAGTCCCGAGTCGCCTCGCTCGAGCTCCTGCATCAACAGCCCGTACGCAACGTTGTTCATGCCCGCGCATTCGTAGCCTTTGAGGTTGGCGCCGAACATCCCGAGTTCGGCCATCGACGAGACGAGCTCCATCGGGAACGAACCGTCCTGCCGGACATGCTCCTGGATGCGGGGGAGGAACTCACCGGACACCCAATCCCGGACGGACCGTCGGACCAGCTGTTCTTCGTCGCTGAATTGTGTTTCGTCGAGCTTGAGGAAGTCGGGGGAGGAGTACTCGGCCAAGTGGGGCTCCACAGCAGGGCGGGTAGGGGTGGCCCGGTTCGGGTCCATGCCATCGTTTCGTCGCGCGAGATGCAGGATCCCGCGACGGTTGCAAATCAGAGTAGCGGAAGCACTTCCCCTCGAACGCGAGAAGGGCCAGGGGGCTAGCCCCTGACCCTTCCGATGGAACGACTCATCCCCGACCGTATGGGCGGCCGGATCCGGTCGTGGCTACTTGCTCGCTGCGGCTCGCTGCTGCGAACCCTTCTTCGTCAGCGTCTTGTCGAGCGCCTTGAGGCGGCGGTTGATCCGGTCCAGCTTCTTCTCGAGCTTGCCGACGTCGCTTCGCGAGGCGATCTGGAATGCGCCCAGCAGCGAGTCCAAACCACTCTCGATGCGTGCTTCGAGAGCCTTGCCACGCTCCTCGAGCTGCTTGTTCACGTCTTCCCAGCGCTGCTCTGCCTGGCGATAGAACTTGTTGTTGCGGAGATCCCGCTGGATGCGTCGGAATCCACTCCTGGCCCGGTCACTGAGTTCGGATGCCCGCTTCTCGGCCTCGTCCTGCAGCTTCTCGACCTCTTCGCCGGCCTTCTTCTGGATCTTCTCGACGCCTTCCTCGACGGACTCGAATGCGGACTGGACCCGACCGATTCCCTCGTCGATGATGCTCGCTTGATTGCCCATGAGTGTCTCTCCTTCTGATTTCCCGGCGGTGGCCGGTGCATGACACGGGTTTCGAGGGGCCTCTGGCCCCGCACCGAACGCGCGAATCGCACCTGGGCGTTCGGGCATTCGCTCGGGATGGCCTGGGATTTCCCCATCCTTGCCGGCCACACCCGCGGACACTCCGGCAGGCCTGCGAGCGTGAAGACCGTGGGTGGAGCCTTCCCTTACGACGCGGCGCATCATAGATGCGCTGCGTCATGCCGTCAAGGCGGTCTTGGGTCTAAAATCCTCACATTTTCAAATAGATGCGGAATAACGCGGGAAGTGGATAACGCACCGCATCAAAGCCCTACCAGCGCAGGACAGCACTGCCCCACGTGAACCCGGATCCGAAAGCGGTCATCGACACGACCTGACCCCGGACGAGCAGGCCACTCCGCGCGGCCTCGGCGAGCAGCATCGGGATCGAGGCCGCCGAGCAGTTGCCATAGCGCTCGATGTTGTTGAAAAGCTTGGCCGCAGGTATTTCGAGTTTGCCGGCGACGAATTCGTTGATCCGGAGATTGGCCTGGTGGAACAGGAAGAGCCCCACGTCATCGAGCTTGACGCTCGCTGCAGAGAGTGACTCGAGCAGCACCTCCGGCATCCTCGTCACCGCGTGTTTGAACACGTAGCGACCCTCCATCTTCGGAAAGTGCCGGCCCGCATCGATCATCTCGTGGGTGATGCGCTGCGGGAACTCTGCAGACGACGGCGCGTCGATCCAGAGCTTCTTCGCGTGTTTGCCCTCGGCGTGCAGTCTTATCTGCAGGATCCCGGCAGGATCGTCCGGGTCCTCGTTGGCTTCGAGGATCACAGCGCCTGCACCGTCACCGAAGATCACTGCGACGTCGCGTCCCCCGGTAGACACGTCGAGGCCCGTCGAGTGCACCTCGCACCCGACGACCAGTACCCGCCGACACTTGCCGGCGAGGATCAGACTGTCGGCGAAATTGAGCGCATAGAGGAATCCGCTGCACTGGGCACGCAGGTCGACGCACGGCACATCACCGGCATTCAGTCTCTCGTGCAGGAAGAATGAGGTGCCTGGAAACTCGTGTTGCGGAGACAACGTGGCCAGCAGGATGAAATCGATGTCCTCGACTCCGAGTTCTGCGGATCTCAGCGCCTGCTCGCATGCGGCGGTAGCGAGATCCGCGGGCGTCTGCCCATCCACGATCCAGCGTCGTTCCCGGATTCCGGTACGCTGCTGGATCCACTCGTCGCTCGTGTCGATCAGCGCAGCGAGATCGTCGTTGGTGACGACGCGTTCAGGAACGTTCATGCCAGTTCCGACGATCTTCGATCGCAAGACTCGACTCATGTACTTTGTCCCCCAGGAAGACGACACGTGGACAATCGTTTGGACGAGCGCGGTTCTGGTCTGCTACGCGACCAACTCGGACGCATGATGGCGCCCGCGGTACTCGGATGACTCGGAGAAGAGCAGTTGCTCGGCCCGAACGAGCAACTCGATCAATCCCTCTCGAGTCAGAGCGGAAATCGAAACCGCTCCGTGACGACGCTCGAGCTCGGCCGCGATCCCCACTGGCAATCGATCGATCTGATTGAAGACGAGCAACTCCGGCTTTCCACCGAGGCCGATCTGATCCAGGACCTTTCGCACGGCATCGATCCGCCGCTCGAAATCCGGTGATGCGACATCGACCACATGCATGAGGACGCTCGCGTCCCGCAACTCCTCGAGAGTGGAATGGAAGGCGGCGACCAGATCTGCGGGCAGATCACGGATGAATCCCACCGTGTCGGTGATGATCACCTCGCGCTCGCGCGGGAACCGCAGCCGTCGCGAAACCGGATCCAGAGTCGCGAACATCTTGTCCTCGATGAAGACGTGGGATTCGGTCAGTGCGTTCAGGAGCGTGCTCTTGCCGGCATTCGTATAGCCGACGATCGAAAGCACCGGTACGTCACGGCGCCCGCGGCGCTTTCGCCGACTCTCACGCTGGGTCGAGAGCCTCATCAGGTCTCGCTCCAGGCGCGTGATGCGATCGCGCACTCGCCTCCGATCACTCTCGAGTTTGGTTTCGCCGGGTCCGCGGCCGCCGATGCCACCCGCGAGACGTGACAACGAGAGGTCCTCGCGCTGCGCGAGCCGGGGCAGGCGGTACTTCAACTGCGCGAGTTCGACCTGCAGCTTGCCGTCTGCAGTGGTCGCGCGCTGGGCGAAGATGTCGAGAATCAGCTGTGTCCGGTCGATCACCCGGAGTTCCACTCTTTCGGCCAGGTTGCGCGCCTGACTCGGGGTGAGTTCCTGATCGAATATCACTAGATCGACGTCCGCCTGGAAGCATCGGATCACCAGGTCGGACAGCTTTCCGGCGCCGATCACCGTCTTGGGGTCGACCTTCGACCGGCTCTGCGTGATGACGTCGACGACCGCCACTCCGGCCGCCCGCGCAAGATCCTTCAACTCAGCCAGGTGGATCTCGAACGACGTGGAGTCCCTGCCGGACGACGCGGCCACGAGCAGCGCCCGTTCGGCGTCCCCGACATCGTGGCCGCGGGTGACCCGCGCGAGCTCGTTCTCGAGATCCCGGATGTAGATGCTGAAGTCGAGATCGAGTCCCGCCGGATGAACCGGCTCGAGCAGTTGGGTGCTCTGGCTGTTGTCGTTGGCGGCGGCCAGGAACGCCGTGTGGGCCAGTCCAGGCAGCCCGGTCTCCAGCACGGCGATGCTCACCATGGCATCGAGACGGAGGACGGCGAGGTCCGTCAGGTCGTCGCGCGAGAGTCCCTCCCCGTCGAGGTGGGTGTGGATGCAACGCAGTCCCCGCAGTCGTCCGCGACCGGCCCGCAGGCGACCCCAGTCGGGCAGTTCGATCCCGCCATAGTCTCCGACCATCACGTGCTGGATGTCGCCGAGCCGGTCGATCAGCACACCGACCTGTCGACGCGTCTCCGCGCTGACCGAGGCCAGTTCACGCGCCAGGTCATTCGTCACCAGGCGATCCGCCGAAACCCGTCGTCGGAAAAGACGCTCGAGTTGCTGGACCTGGCTGGCCTTGAGGCCGCGGGTATTGCCGAATACCTGGATGGAAGGTTGCTCCGATGGGTTCGCGGAGGTGGGGGTCGGCGCGGAGGTTAGGAATGGGGTGATCGAGGGGCAACCTCCGGTTCCGACGCGCCCAGGCGGGGCGGCGTCCGGACGCTCGGTCCCACGGGGTGATCCGCATTGGCGAGCGATCTTCGAGAGCCGGCAGGCGCATCGCGAATCTGTCCGTGCCGCGGGGCTTTACCCTACCTTGCGTCGATCCGATGAAGGAGCGCGGGGTCCGCTGGACTTCGGCCGGAGTCGGCCGGCTGATGCGGACCGCGTCGGGAGAGGGCACGGGTGCAGAGCCACACTGAGTCGTCGATGCGCGAAGTCGCAGTGGTCGTCCTGGCCGCTGGCAAGGGCACGCGGATGAAGTCCGCACGAGCCAAAGTTCTCCACGGCATCTGCGGGATTCCGATGCTCGGTCACATCCAGAAGGTGGCCGAAGCCGTTTCGGCCGCGCGCCTGATCGTGGTGATCGGCCGCGATGCGGACGAAGTCCGGCGAGTCTACGGCGAGAGCGCTGAGTTCGTCCTGCAGGCCGAACAGAAGGGCACGGGCCACGCGGTCATGATGGCCGAGGATGCGCTGCGCGATTTCTCGGGCGACATCTTCATCCTCTACGGCGACACGCCTCTGCTCCGCCCGGAGACACTCGAGCGCATGCGGGTCGTGAAGTCGCAGACTCGTGCAGACCTCGTCATGCTGACTGCTTCGGGAGACATCCCGGGACGCGTGCTGCGAGATGCGGACGGGCGCGTCGCCCGGATCATCGAGGCCCAGGACGCGACTCCGGCTGAACTCGCGATCGAGGAGCGCAACACCGGCGTCTACCTCGTCTCGTCGGACCTGCTCTGGGCGGGACTCGGGCAGATCGACACCGACAACCGGCAGGGCGAGCTCTACATCACCGATGTGGTCGGCTATGCGGTCCAGAAGGGCTATCGGGTCGAGGCACTCTGGATCGAGGACGCCTCGGAGTGTCTCGGCATCAACGACCGCATCCAGCTCGCCGAGGCCACGCGGATCATGCGTGACAGGATCAATGCGAGGATCATGGCCGACGGCGTGACGCTGATCGATCCGACGACGACCTACATCGACGCCACCGTGGAGATCGGACAGGACACTCTGATCGAACCCGGGTGCGTGATCACAGGCCGTTCAGTCATCGGGCGAAACGTCCGTCTCAAGGCCAACTGCATGATCGAGGACAGCACCCTCGACGACGAAGTGCATCTCGGCCCGTACGCGCATCTTCGACCGAACTCCCATCTGATGAGGGGTGTGAAGGTGGGGAACTTCGTCGAGATCAAGAATTCGACGCTCGGTCCCGGGAGCAAGTCGGCCCATCTCACGTACATCGGTGATGCCGACGTCGGTACCGACGTGAACTTCGGCTGCGGATCCGTGGTGGTGAACTACGACGGTTATCGAAAACATCGGAGCTCGGTCGGGGATTCGGCGTTCATCGGCTGCAACGTCAACCTGGTGTCGCCGGTGCGGATCGCCCCGCATGCCTTCCTCGCCGCCGGGTCGACCATCACGACGGATGTGCCGGAGGACGCGCTGGCTGTGAGCAGAGCCCGCCAGCGGAATATCGAGGGATGGGTGGCGCGCAAGGAGGGTCGGGCCGCACCGCGACCCACGAGGACCGGATCGGCCGCGGAATCGCCGCCGGCAGGGGCCGCCGGCTCGACGACGTCTCTGCGCTCGTCGGCAACCAGCGGGCGGACCGCGAAGAAGACATCGAAGAGGAAGCCCGCTGCGACCGCGAAGCGGACGTCCCGCGAGAAATCGATCTCCGCCAGGTCGACTGGACGACCGAAATCGGGTCTCGAGAAAGCCGCCACCCATCGCACCGCGTCGGGCACGAATCGAACGAAGGCCGGGACGAAGCGCGGCAGCCCCAACTCATCCAAACGAAAGCCCGCCCGCTAGCGAAGAAGCAGCGGGCTGAAGATATAGAGGGAGCGAACCCATGTGTGGAATCGTCGGGTACATCGGCCGTGAACACCGCGCCGTGGATGTCTTGATCGACGGACTTCGTCGCCTCGAATACCGCGGCTACGACTCCGCGGGGGTTGCCACCATCGAGGGCAGTCGGATCGAGGTCCGCCGCGCGAAGGGCAAGCTGATCAACCTCGAAGCCACGCTTCGCGAGAAGCCACTACAGGGCAGCATCGGGATCGGGCACACGCGCTGGGCGACCCACGGCAAGCCCTCCGAACGCAACGCCCACCCGCATCGCGCCGGCTCGGTGGTGATCGTCCACAACGGGATCATCGAGAACTATCGCGAGATCCGGATCGAACTCGAACGCGCGGGATCGGTGATCGCTTCGGACACGGACACGGAGCTGATCGCGCACTTGATCGATGCCGGCCTGAAGCGGGGCCGCGACATCCTGACCGCGGTGCGCGAGGCCTGTGCGCGACTCACCGGTTCGTATGCCTTCTGCGCCATGAGCGACACGGATCCGTCCTGTCTCGTCGCCGCCAAGAACGGGGGCAGCCCGATCATCGTCGGCCAGGCCGAGAAGCAGGCCTTCCTCGGCAGCGACATTCCCGCGATCCTTCCGTACACGCGCGAGATGATCTCGCTCTGGGACGGCGATTTCGCCGTGCTGAGCGAGGACGGCGTGCAGGTCGTCGACGCGGACGGACGGCCCCTCGATCGAGAATTCATGACGATCGGGTGGGACCCGGTTTCGGCGGAGCGCGGTGGCTTCGATCACTTCATGCAGAAGGAGATCTTCGAACAGCCGCGCGCGATCACCGACACGATCGGCACGCGGGTCAACGAGGTCGATCTAAAGATCGATCTCGATGGCATCGAGTTCACCCGGGATTTCGCCGACAACCTCCGCTCGATCAGCCTGGTCGCGTGCGGCACCGCCTCCTATGCGTGTATGGTCGGCAAGTACATGATCGAACAACTCGCGGGCATCCCGTGCGACGTCGATCTCGCGAGCGAGTTCCGCTATCGCAAGCCGGTGCTCGGAACGAACTGCATGGTGATCCCCGTCTCCCAATCCGGCGAAACCGCCGACACGCTGGCAGCGCTCCGCGAGGGACGCTCGCAGGGCGCGCGGGTGCTCGCGGTCTGCAACGTGCGAGAGTCGACGATCGCCCGCGAGAGTGACGACGTGCTCTATACGCACGCCGGTCCCGAGATCGGTGTGGCATCGACCAAGGCGTTCGTCACCCAGGTCGTTGCTCTCTACTTGATCGCCCTGAAGCTCGCCGCAGTCCGTGGTCGAGTGCAGGGAGAGGAGATGCGCGGACGACTCCACGATCTGATGCGCCTGCCGCGATTCGTCGAGCAGACGCTGAAACTCGACGCGCAGATCCAGACCATCGCACGCAGCTACTCCAAGGCGCAGGATTTCCTCTTCCTCGGTCGCGGGATCATGTTCCCGATCGCGATGGAGGGAGCGCTCAAGTTGAAGGAGATCTCATACATCCATGCCGAGGGATACGCAGCCGGCGAGATGAAGCACGGGCCGATCGCGTTGATCGACGAGAATATGCCCGTCGTGGTGATCGCCAACAAGAGCAGACTTCTCGACAAGCTCGTCTCGAATCTCGAGCAGGTGAGGGCGCGCGATGGTCGGGTGATCGCGATCGCCACCGTCGGCGACGATCAGATCGCCGAAAAGGCCAATGAGGTCATCTTCATCGAGGATCTCGGCGATTTTCTCACTTCGATCCTGGCGACCGTCCCGCTCCAGCTTCTGGCCTACCACATCGCCACGCTGCGCGGAACCGACGTCGATCAGCCGCGCAATCTCGCCAAGAGTGTGACAGTCGAGTAGACGTTCGCGGGCGATTCGCGCCACCCGACGCAGCGGCCGACCGATTCTCCATCGGCGATCGGATGACGTCGACTCATGGCTCGTCGTCCGATCCGCATCACGTTCCGTTTGAGCAACGCGGGTCCCTCCACTACTCTGGGCAGATCCCCCAGGCCTCTGCAAATTCGTCCGTCCGCCGACGCGCACGGTTGCGACGCGGACGCGGAGGCATCGCGACTTGCTGATCGAATCGATCGTCGAAGGCATGAACCCGGAGCAGCGCCGCGCGGTGGAATGCACCGAGGGCCCTCTGCTCGTACTCGCGGGAGCCGGCAGCGGCAAGACGCGCGTGCTGACCAGTCGCATCGCCTACCTGATCGGCGTGTGCGGCATTCCGGCCGACGGACTCCTCGCCGTCACGTTCACCAACAAGGCCGCCGGCGAGATGAAGGAGCGGGTCGGGAAGATCCTCGGTCCCGAAGCCGAGAACCTCGCGATCGGGACCTTCCATTCGATCTGCGTTCGGATCCTGCGCCGGGACATCGGCCATCTCGGCCGAAGCCGTGGCTTCGTGATCTACGACGATTCGGACAGCGTTGGCGTCATCAAGGAGGCCCTGCGGCGCCGCGACCTCGATCCGAAGACCCACGACCCCAGGCGGATCCGCTGGCGGATCGATCAATGGAAGAACTCCGGCGTCCTGCCCGCGGAAGCGTCGCGCACCGCCTGCGACATCGACGACGAATTCTGCGCGCACATCTACTCGGGCTATCAGAAGCTGCTGCTCGACGCGAACGCGCTCGACTTCAACGACATCCTGCTGCAGACCGTCCAGCTCTTCAAACAGCTGCCGCGCGTGCTCGAATTCTATCAGCGACGCTGGCAGTACGTGCTCGTCGACGAGTATCAGGACACCAATGGGGTTCAGTACGAACTCGTCAACATGCTCGCCAGCGGTCATCGGAATCTCTGCGTGGTAGGCGATCCCGATCAGTCGATCTATGCGTGGCGCGGCGCGAATGTTCGCAACATCCTCGAGTTCGAGCAGGACTATCCCGAGGCGACCGTCATCAAGCTCGAGCAGAACTACCGATCCACCCAGCCGATCCTGTCTGGTGCCTCGGCGGTCGTCAGCCACAACGCGGGTCGCAAGGACAAGCGTCTGTTCACCGAACGCGACGGCGGAGACCTGATCGAGTTCTTCGAAGCCGAGGATGATCGCGACGAGGCGCAGTTCGTGATCCGACGGATCGCGACGGCCAACCGCAACGAGGATCGCCCGTACGGAAGCTTCGCGATCCTCTACCGCACGAACGCCCAGTCACGCGCCTTCGAGGAGGAGTTGCTCAAGTACGACATCCCGTACACGGTGGTGGGCGGAACGCGTTTCTATGAGCGAGCCGAAATCAAGGACGTGATGGCATACCTGCGCCTTTTGGTGAACCCGAGCGACGATCAGGCGCTGCTCCGCGCGGTGAATCGGCCGGCGCGGGGGATCGGCAAGACGAGTGTCGAGCGGGCGTCGGTGATCGCAGCGGAACGCGGGGTTCCCCTCGGCGAGGGGCTTGCGCTCTTCGCCGAGGAGGGCAGTGCCCGGGCGCGGGGACAGATCCGCGGATTCCTCGACCTGCTGGATCGACTGCGGGAAGAATCGGCGGGGCGTCCGCTCGATCAGATCATCGGTCGGGTACTCGACGCTTCGGGTTATCTCGATGCGCTCGCGAAGGATGGTTCGCCCGACGCCGAGTCCCGCCGCGACAATCTGCTCGAACTCGTCGCGAGCGCCCGGGATTTCGCAGCCGCCAACGAAGAACTGGTCGACGAGGAGCGCACTCCGCTCGAGTTGTTCCTCGATCAGGTCGCGCTGATCTCCGACCTCGACGGCTGGGAGGAACGGAGCGAGTGCGTCTCGCTGATGACCGTCCACACCGCCAAGGGCCTCGAGTTCCCGGTGGTCTTCCTCGTCGGCATGGAGGAAAGGATCTTTCCGCACGCGAGTTCGTCCGGCGACGAGGCGTCGCTCGAGGAAGAGCGTCGGCTCTGCTACGTGGCGATGACCCGCGCGATGCAGAAGCTGCACATCACGAGCGCCCGCAACCGGCTCCGTTACGGAGAGCGATCCGTCCAGACGCCGAGCCGCTTCCTCGATGAGATTCCCGACCGACTCGTCGAACGTCTCGAGGCACGCGCGCCGCGAACGGCATCGCGCCGCACGGCCACTCGTCCCGGCGACTCGGGATTCGACTACTCATACTCCCAGGAGTCCACGGATCACGCGGATGGGGTGCGGCCGGGCACGCGGGTGCGCCATCCGGTGTTCGGGATCGGCACGGTCGTGGCGGTCCAGGGGGCCGGGCCGAATCAGAAACTGAAGATCCGGTTCGAGCGGGTCGGAATGAAGACGGTCGTCGTCCGCTACGCGAACCTCGAACTCGCCTGACCTGAATTGGCCCCGAGTACTCCGGATTGCCCTCACCAATAGGGGGGATCCCTCGGTACGAATCGATGTGAATAGGGTATTACCCGCGAATTTCGAGTGTCTTTTCGGCGCGACTGCTGTACAAGACGACTTGGCGACTTTACGGGGAGTCTTGTCTCGGTGCCCGACGTAGTCGGCTCACGCCGCTCGTCGAAACCGGGTCTGCGTCCGCATCCAACGCACTCCGGACTCCAGGGCATGGATCGTCACCGCGAGGAGCGTGCCGGGTCGTAGGGTCGCGGCGGAGGGAGGCGACGGCCTCCCTCCGTCCCATCCCACTCTCCCGCGGCCATCCGGCCGTCTGGCTCTGGGCTGTTCTCGGCGGGACGCAGGGCTGCTATCCGCGGGCTCAGGGCTGTCCTCCCCTGGCCCAGGGCTGTCAAGTCTCTGGCTCAGGGCTGTCCAGTCTCTGGCTCAGGGCTGTCCACATCGCTGCGGCCAGGAGGTCGTTCACGCGAGGAACGACAGTCCGATCACGCACGCGAGAGTGGCGAGCCAGCCGAAGTAGAGCGCGACCCATGGGCGCGACGTGCTGTGGTTGAAGCGGCGCGGCAACCAGCCGAGTCCCTCTGCCGCGCAAAGTGCGAAGGGCAACGTCGTCGCAAGCACGTACGGCGCCTTTGCCTGGGCGTAGAAGGGCAGTCGGAGAGAGATCAGCATCAGCGAGAAGGACAGCACGAAGGGCACCACCGTCATCATCGTGAGGACCAGCCGGCGCGCGATCGACGGATCGCGCAGCGACTCCGACAGCAATCTCACGAAGCCGACTGCGAAGAGCACCGTCGCCGGCAACGCCAACGGATAGACGAGTGTCATGAAGTCGTATCGCCAGAACCGGTGGCGGGTGGCGATCCGGATCATGCCAGCCACCAGTCCATCTCCCCAGAGCGTCGAGTAGACCCCGTCCCAGAAGGACTCGAAGCCCGAGAAGAACGGGTGTTCGAGCGACGCGCCGAAGTGCAGGTAGGCGTCGGAGGTATGGAAGCCGGGCACCATCCACCAGGTCGCTGCGCCGGGAACGTCGAGGTTCCAGACCAGCGGATCGCCGAACAGCAGCCAGTTGCGCACGTAGAACCAGCCCGCGACAGCGAATGCGATCGCCAGGATCGCGACGCTCGCACCAGCTGCCCGGACGACGCCGGCCCCATCGATCAGCCATAGCCGCGCGCCGGCCAGCACGGCGATCAGCGGCGCGATCGCGAGGCTCGTGAACTTCGTCAACAGGCCCAGTCCGAGTACGCCTCCGAGCATGACTGCCCGGGCGCGTACAGGATTCGGCGCCACGATGAAGGCCGTCGCGATCATCAGCGCGAGACTCACCCAGGTGGCATGCAGGGCCTCGTTCGACACGTAGGCGGCCATGTAGACGTTCATGGGCAGCAAACCGGCCGTGGCGACGGCCAGGCTCGGCCGAAGCGACTCCCCCGGCCAGACGCAGCGCGCTACGACGTAGGTCAGCCAGACAGTCGAAAGCCCGCCGAGCATCGAGACGATGCGGTAGACCGCAGGACCCATCGGAGAGTCGGGAGTCACGCCGGCGACACCGACGACTGCGCCGGTCAGCGCGTGGTAGACCGGAGGGTGGTAGGTCGAGAAGCCGTACGCGGCGGTGGGCGGCACGAAGTGAGTCAGCAGATAGTCGATGTAGGCGAGGTGGGCGTGGGCGTCGAAGCCGAGCATGACCGGCATACGCGTGGCCTTGACGAGATAGACGAGCAGCCAGAACGCCGTGACCGCGGCAAGGACGACCCGCGGCGCATGGACGAGCCGAGCCTGCGACAGCGGGTTCGAAGCGAACCACGCCACGAGGGAGAATGCCGCGAGCAGCGACACGAGCATGGGTGCGTGGTCGACCAATACCGCGGTGACAGGCGGAAGCAGCCGCGACTCCGGATGGAAGTTCGTGTCGCGGGCCCGTACCGCGGCGACCGGATTCGCGCGATTCGTCACGACCTGCCATTGCTCGTCGGTCTCGATGCGGAGGTCTCCGGCCTCGAGGGCGAGCTGCAGCAGTGCCGGACCATGGACGTTGCGGACGTCCGCGCGCAGCTCGTTCCGACCGTCCCGCACGAGCGCAGTCACATCGACGTCGAACGGCTGTTTCCAGCCGACCCCATCGCCACGCACTTCGACGGGCTGGTCGTTCAACGTGATGTCGAACGTGTGCAGCGCGCGACCGCGGAGTCGGGCAGGTCTGCCACCCGCCGCGCTGTCGAAGCGCCGCACGAACGTGGTCGTCGGGGGGGCGTCGGGCATCACGGCGATCAGATCTGCGGTCGGGCGGATCGGCGCGCCGATCCAGGCGCCGGTGTCACCCTCGGTGAGAAACGGCACTTCGTCGGAGAATGCGATCGAGTGCACCAGGACCACGGCGCACAGGCTGACGAGCGCCAACCATGCGCCGACCTGCAGTCGGCCCAGCGCGCGCGGAGCGAGACTCATGACTGGCTCGGCGGGCGAACGGCCCCCCTCCGGAGATAGGCGCCGCGAATGCGCCACATCGCGAGGATGGCCCGCAGGAAATCAACGCCAGAGACCTTCGATCCGGCGACATCGACCCAGGTGTCGAGGGGTAGTTCGTAGATCGCCCCCGCGACTTCGGGCAGATCGCGCTCTCTTCCGGCCGCGATCCGCCGGGCGAGGATCTCGACATCGAAGATCCAGCCGCCCACGAAGCGTTCGGCGAACAGCTCGCGTACGACGGGGTTCACGCGGAACAGCTTCGCCCCGCACTGCGTGTCATAGACCGCCAGGCCGAGCGTCTCCGAGGCGACCGTTGCGAACACGCGACCGAGGTAGTGGCGGATCCGGCTTCGTACGATCCGTCTCCCCATCAGCTGCACGCGGGCGCCGAGCACCACCTCGACGGACGGAATCGACTCGAGGACCGCACGCATGCGCGCAATCTCCGAGAGCGGTGCAGCCAGGTCGGCGTCGAAGTAGCCCGCGAACTGCGGACCGCGTTCGAATGCGGCGTTCATTCCGACCCGCACCGCCTCGGCCTTGCCGTGGTTCGGCTGCTGGTCGATGACGCAGATGCGTTGCGGCGCGCGACGCTCGAGATCGCGGAGCAGGTCGAGGGTGCCGTCCCGGCTTCCGTCGTTCACGAAAACGAAGTCGGTGCCTTCGTTCTCGAGGAGGTAATCCGCGAAGGCATCGACGGGCAGTCGCGCGGCCTCGTCGAAGCACGGGATCACGATGATCGTGTGCGGCATGCGGCGCCGAGTCTACCCCGGCCCTGGAGATCCGCATGCAGCAGCGTACCCTTGCGCGGTTCGAGAGAGCCGGAGGCGGGAAGTGGTCGAAGCGGGGCAGGCAAGCACCGATGCATCGACCTCGAAGTCGCGTGTGTCGGCGACGTTCGCGCTCGCAATGTCGATCCTCGTCTACGCAACCCTGCAACTCGGTTCACTCGGTCATCCGCTGTTCTGGCAGGACGAAGGCGAGACGGCCATGTTCGGTCGCCGCATCCTCGAGTCCGGCTATCCGAAGGTGCACGGTCGGGAAGGTGTCGTGTACGGCATGGGGGTGCCGCTCGAGATGGCCGTGGATCCCGAGACCGACGCCTATCTGGGCAGCTTGTGGGGGCAGTACTACCTGGCGGCGGCGGGCGTAGCCTGGTCCGACGGCGCCACCGACGATCACACGCGGACCGGGCGTGTACGCCTGCCCTTCGTGTTGTTCGGCATGGCCGGTCTCTTCTGCCTCGTCCTGGCGATGCGCAGCGAACTCGCAGCGCGATCGGGAACTGCTCTGCCGGCGATCACGTTCTTCGTGCTCCTCTCATGCCTCGCCGTCTCGCTGCAGCTGCATCTGCGCGAGGCGCGTCACGCAGGTCCCACCGTGGGGCTGGTCGGCCTCGCGATCCTGCTCGATCGGCAGCAGGTTCGCGCGACCGCCCGCGCATCCACCCGGATCGTGGCCGCGTGCGGGCTCACCCCGGTCCTGTGGCTGCTCTTCAACGTCTTCTATCCGGCCGCTGTCTCTCTGATGGCCTGGATCGCGATCGAGGCCGCACTCGCCGCACGCAGTGAGTGGCGAACCGACGCGTCCGCGCCGAATCGATTCGTGGACCGGATCGCGCCGATCATCGTCGCCGGGATCGCCGCGGTTCCGGTCGTCGTGTATTTCGACGTCTTCTGGTTGTCTCGCGTCTACTCCGAGCGCTGGAGCTTCGGCCCGGACGTGTATTTGGGGAATCTCGGTCATCTGCTCCAGTTCCTGTGGCGCCACGAACTGCTCGCCGCCGTGCTGCTGGTCGAGACCCTGATCGTGATCACGCGCAGGAGCGCCGCCGGACGTGTCGGACCGACGCGCCGCGCGGCGGTCTCGCTCTGGCGGCTGATCGTCGTCTACGCGGCGATCGGAGCGCGCAATCCGATCTTCTTCGAGCGCTATTTTGTCGTGCTCGGGCCGCTGTTGGCCCTCGTACTGGTTCTGGATGTCGAGGTGCTGCGCGCGCGGTTCGCGCCCGCTGCCGGAAGATCCGCCGGAAGCGCCCGCTGGCTCCTCGTCGTGACACTCGCACTCGTACTGGGCGCCACGGGGATCGAGCGCCGCCACGAACTGGTCGGGCGTGTCCGTGAAGTCGTCGTCCCGGTGGAGGGGCCGATCGATCGGATCGTCGCGGATCTCCGCTCGAGATACGCCGATCCGAGCCAGCTCGTGGTCGCGACCAACTATGAGGCCGAACCGCTGATGTTCTATCTCGGTAGCGAGGTCGTCGGGCGCTTTCACTCGGGCGACCCCGAAATGATCGCCGCCGAGCGCACGGTCCTCCCCGACGTGGTGATTCCGCGGACCGGACACGCACGCCGACTCGGCGAGGTGCGGCGCTATCTACTGAAGGGTGGCTTCGTACGTCGTGCGCTCTCGATCGGCGATACGCCCTACAACTCGATCCCCGAACTGTACGCGGGCCGGGTGCTCGATCAGACCCACTGGTTCGCGACGCGACTGCCGGGACCCGACCTGCCACCGGTTTCGATCTACGAGCGGATCGACGAGTGAACTCGAGCGAGTTCGAAGCAGCGACGCGGAGTTCGTCTCTCCGACGTGGGCTCAGCGCATCCACAGATCCTGCGCGACGCTCTTCACGCCGTACGCATAGCGGGCGTAGTGACCACGCCACCACTCCCGGGCGACGATCGGGATGCGCGTCAGGAATGCTTCGGGCAGTGAGTCGCGGATGCGTGAGTGCGCGATCTTCCCGTCGATCACGCGCAGCGTCAGGTCGCTCACGGAATACTCGGCCGACCGGCTTCTGAGACGCTCGCGCGCGAGCTCGAAGAAGATGGCCTCCTCGGCGAATGCATGCCGGACGATCTGCTGGCGGGCCTGGCGATACTGCTCGAGCAGACCGCGTCGTCTGATCCCGATCTGGTTGGCGCCGTGCAGCCGGTAGCGGACCAACGACGCATCCACGATCTCGCAGTCCGCGACCGAGGCGACCAGGAACGCAATCCAGGCGTCGTGGACGCTCGGCAGGTCGGGGAAGGGAAACAGCAGCGGCCTGAAGTTCGAGCGGAAGGCCAGGGTCGTTCCCGCTGCGACCACGCGCCGGGCGAATACGGCGGGCGCTTCGCCCGCACGGACGCGCTTCCGATCCCGCTCGTCGAAGAAGAGAGATCGCCAGAGGTCGTAGCCGAGTGGCTCGAGGTTCTCGTCGACCACTTCGCCGTTCGAGAACACGAGCCCGACACCCGGGCGTCGCTCGAACGGGCCCACCAGAGTGGCGAGCTTCTCCGGATTCCAGACATCGTCCTGGTCGGCGAGCAGGATCACATCACCCGAGCAGAGTGAGATGCAACGCGCAAAGTTCGCTGTCGCGCCGAGCCGCTTTGCGTTCCGCTCGATCCGCACGGGGAAGCCGGCCTTCGTCGCGAATCGCTGCAGCCGGCCGATCGTCCTGTCGTGGGATGCGTCATCCACGACCACGAGTTCGTCGGGCACGCGACTCTGCGCAGCGATGCTCTCGATCTGCGCATCGATGAATCGCTCGCCCTCGCAGGTCGCCATCGCGACAGACGTGCGGCAGGGCGTCATCGGATCCTTTCGCGCATGGGCCGCCGTGGTAGGCAGCGCTCGGTTCGTCTCGAGCATCGAGTCAGGTGCGCGCAGTCTATCGCGATCCCGACCGCAATCTGCGTGATCACGCGCTCGCTGATGGATCGACCCGGGGCACGCAGGTATGTTCCCGACATGCGCAGCGGGCGACTCGATCGGGTGGACCGGCGACTGTTTTCACACCGGCAGCGCCCTGCGAGGAAGTCACCTCGATCGACGATTCCGACCGCCTTGCTCGTCGTGTCCTCGATCCTCGCCTGTGGTCCGGATGCCCGGGAGGTCCGCAGTCAGGATCCACGTCCCGACGTGATCCTCATTTCGATGGACACGACGCGGGCCGATCACGTTTCGTCCTACGGCTACGTGCGCCCGACGACGCCGCGCCTCGACGCCCTGGCCGGGCAGGGCACCCGGCTCGAACTCGCCTATGCCCCTTCGTCGACCACTGGCCCGAGCCACGCCAGTCTGTTCACCGGCTTGCCCCCGATCGCGCACGGTGTCCGCAAGAACGGGTACGTGCTCTCTGGCGAGTTCGAGACTCTGGCCGAGTTCCTGTCGGAGCGTGGATACGAGACCGGCGCCGTCGTGAGTTCATACGTGCTCAGCCGGCGATTCGGATACGACCAGGGCTTCACGATCTTCGACGATGACTTCTCCGGTTCGAACTCGCCGGAGGGCACGACGCTCTGGGAAGGCGAGGAGATCGAGGGGCACTTCTACGGAACGGCGGACGACACGACGAATCGCGCGCTCGCCTGGCTGCGCGACCGGGAGCATCCCGAACGACCGGCCTTCCTGTTCATCCACTACTTCGACCCGCACTTCCCCTATGTGCCACCGGTCGACTTCGTGCCGAAGTTCGAGGCGACGCCGAAGGAGGCACTGCGGATCGGTCGCATGATCTTCGTCTACGACGTGCTGATCTCCTTCATGGATCAGGAGATCGGACGATTCCTGGACGAGATCGAGCAACCTGGTCTATCCCGTGATCCGATCATGATCGTCACCGCAGATCACGGCGAAGGGCTGATGGCACACGGCCACATGTACCACGGTGCCCAGATCTACGAGGAGGCGGTGCGAGTCCCGTTGATCGTACGTTGGCCGGGCCGAGTGCCGGCCGGACGCGTGCTGAAGTCACCCATCGCGACGGTCGAACTCGGGCCGACGATCCTGGCTCTGATCGGCGAGACTGACGACGGCGCGATCGGAGCGGGTGGCTTTGCGCCGATGCTGCTCGGTGAGCCGGAGGTCGAGCCCGAACGTGCGGCGCCGATCTTCCTGTTCCGACGCCACTACGACGGCGTCGAGGAGGTCTCGGAAGGAGTGACACCCATCGGCGAGATGTACGGTGTGCGACAAGGCCGATGGAAGCTGATCGAGGGCCCCGATGAGGGAACCCTCGAACTCTTCGACCTGGAGCGGGATCCGACGGAACAGCTCAACCGAGTCGCCGAAGAGCCGGAGCGAACGGCCAGCCTGCGTCAGCTGATCGCGGACTGGAGACTCCGCTACGAGCAGCACCGCGAGGTCACACCGCTGTCCGAAGAGGATCGACAGCGGCTGCGCGCACTGGGCTACGTCGAATGAACCGGTCGAAGTCCGGGCTCGCGGTCGCCGTCAAGTCGTGGCTCGTTGCGCTCGCGTGCCTGGGATGCGGCGCTTCCGAGGCGCCTCGTCCCGATGTCCTGCTCGTCACGATCGACACGTTGCGCGCAGACTGGGTGCACGCCTACGGGTTCGAGCGAGAGACCACCCCCCGCATCGACGCGCTTGCGGCCCGGGGCGTGCTGTTCGAGAACGCCATCGCGGCGGCAACGCTCACAGCGCCAGCCCATGCCTCGATCATGACGTCCCTCTATGCACGCCAGCACTCGATCGGCACGCTGAACGGCGAGACGAAACTCGCGGGGATCGAGACCCTGGCCGAGCACTTCCGCGCGGGCGGCTACGAGACCGCGGCCTTCGTCAGCAACGTGGTGCTCCGGCGTCGCAGCGGACTCGATCGCGGTTTCGACGTGTACGACGACGAACTCGTCGAGGGAGAACAGAACCGGCGCGCCTACTTCGAACGGATCGCGGGCGACACGGCAGCGCGGGCGATCGACTGGCTCGCGGGACGCGACTCGACGGCCGTATTCGTGTGGCTCCATCTGCAGGATCCCCATGGCCCCTACACACCGCCGGACGGGTACCTCGATCAGTTCGGCGAGATCCCGCTCCGGCTGACGCGTCCGCTCGAAGTACTCGCAGACAACACCGGTCAGGCGGGCATCCCGGCGTATCAGGTGCTGGGCGACCAACGGACACCGGCCGTCTATGCGGCGCGTTACGGAGAAGAACTCCTGTACGCAGATCACTTCGTGGGCGAAGTGGCGGATGCGATCGAGCGGCACGCGGGGGCCAGGGGCAGCGTCCTGCTGCTCACCGCCGATCACGGCGAGAGCATGGGAGAGCAGGGCTGGTACTTCCAGCACGGCCACGCCACGACGCCTGATCTGGCGCGCGTCCCCTTCATCGTAGTGGCGCCGGGTGCTTCGCCCCGTCGCGTGTCGACGCTGGTCAGTCATGTGGACATCGCCCCGACATTGCTCGAACTGGCAGGGCTGCCTGCACTCGGCGATGCGAGAGGTCGGTCCCTGGCCGACCTCGTCCGCGGCGCTCCCGAGGTGGGCGGGCGCGCCGTCTTCACCGACACGGATGGTGAGACGGCGGTCTACCTGCCCGGACGCATGACCCGCATCGGGGGTGCCCTGGCGTCGTATCGAGATCGCGCGTCGCAGCGTCCGACCCAGATCCAGACCCTGGAGTGGGAGGGCGATGGCACCTGGCGAATCATCGAGACGGACGAGAACGACGTCCAGCAACTGCTCAGCTATCTCGAGCAGCCCGCGGAATTGGTCGCCGCCGAGGCGATGACGCCAGAACACGTCGAGCAACTTCGCGCTCTCGGATATCTGCCGCCGGCTTCCGAGGAGGCGACCCCGGCACCCGGGTCCCCTCCTCCTGATTGACCGTCCCGCTCGTCCGTACCGACCCGCGGCCCGTCGGATCACTTCGCCTGCCGGTGTTCTGCGTACGGATGTGTGTCGAACTTCCCGATCGGAAGGCCGCTCCGCGCGAGCGCCGGTGATACAATGCCGCGCGTGTATCGCGGCCTGTCCGTCATCGCCATCGCGCCGGTCCTGGACGAAGAGGCGAAGATCCGCGAGGTCGTTCGTCGGACACCGCGCGACGTCGTGGACGAGGTCCTGGTCGTCGACGATGGTTCGACGGATCGATCCGCGGCCGTTGCCCGGGAGGAGGGCGCGCGTGTCCACTCGATGGGCCATGTCGCCGGAGTCGGAGCGGCGATCCGCGCGGGCTTCCGCATCGCGACCCTCGAGGGCTACGACGTCGCGGTCGTGATGGCCGGCAACAACAAGGACTCGCCCGAAGAGATCCCGCTGCTGCTCGATCCGATCGCGGATGACCGAGCCGACTTCGTACAGGGATCGCGCTTCTTGAAGCCGGATGCCGATTTCGGACCGATGCCGCGCTATCGCCGCATCGCGACCCGCTTGCATCCGCTGGTGTTCTCGCTCGTCGCAGGTCGAAGGGTCACCGAGTCGACCAACGGCTTCCGTGCGATCCGGACCCGCGTACTCGCCGACCCTCGACTCGACCTCGAGCAGGTCTGGCTCGACGAGTACGAACTCGAGCCGTACCTCTACATCCGGACAATCCGGCTGGGCTATCGGACCGTCGAAGTCCCGGTCACGAAGATCTATCCGCCGAAGAGCATGGGGCAGACGAAGATGAAGCCCATCACGGGGTGGTGGTCTATGCTGCGACCTCTCGTCTACCTCGGGCTCGGCATCAGGAAGTAGCGACGTCATGATCGGAGTCGCCGTCGTCGGAGCCGGGCACTGGGGTCCCAACCTCATCGCCAATTTCGAGCGCAGCGCCCGCAGCCGTGTGGTGGCGGTCGTGGATCGGGACGAGCAGCGCCTGTCGGCGGTGGCTGCGCGCTTCCCGACGATCCGCACGAGCAGCGGGTTCGAATCGCTGTTGTCGGACAAAGCCGTCGACGCGGTGGTGATCGCGACGCCCACCCGCTCGCACTTCGAGTTGGCTCGTGCGGCCCTCGCGCATGGCAAACACGTACTCGTCGAGAAGCCACTGACTCACTCCCTCGTGACCAGTCGCGAACTCTGCGAGCTGGCCGGGCGGTCGGATCGCGTCCTGATGGTGGGGCACGTCTTCGTCTACAACGCAGCCGCCCGGCGCGTGAAGGACTACATCGTCGCGGGCGATCTGGGCCGCATCTACTACATCTCGATGGTCCGCACGAATCTCGGACCGATCCGCGTGGACGTCGACGCCGCCTGGGACCTGGCCGCCCACGACATCTCACTCGCGAGCCACTGGCTCGACGCCGAGCCAGCGACCGTCAGCGCGGTGGGGGGTGCTTTCATCAACCGCGGTATCGCCGACGTGGTGTTCGCCACGCTGCGCTATCCCGACGACGTGCTGGTGAATCTGCACTCCTCCTGGTTGAATCCCCGCAAGGCACGCGACATCACGGTGGTCGGCGATCGACGCATGCTCACCTTCGACGACGTCGACCTCGCCGAGCCGCTGCGCCTGTACGACAAGCAGGTCGGCGCCGAGCGCAGCCGTCCAGGCTTCGTCGATTCGTTCGAGTCGTTCCGGATGAGCGTCCGCGACGGTGAGATCAGCGTTCCGAGCGTCGAGCCGAGTGAGCCGCTGCGCAACGAGTGCGAACATTTCCTCGATTGCGTGATCGACGGCAGGAAGCCCC
Organism: bacterium; assembly: GCA_031413515.1. Taxonomy (GTDB): domain Bacteria; phylum Myxococcota_A; class UBA9160; order UBA9160; family UBA4427; genus TMED88. Next base: position 100,170 of record JANOFF010000099.1, on the reverse strand, counting down.
TCTCGGGCGCTGTCGAAGGTCTCGCCGTCGTGAGGGTGCTCGATGCGCTGTCGCACTCGCTGCTCGAAGGTGGCCGCGAAGTGACGGTGGAAAGGGGATGAAGGTCCCCCTGGTCGATCTCTCGATCCAGCACGCCGAGATCGGCGCGGACGTGCGAGCGGGCTTCGAGCGTGTGATGGCCGCCTCGCAGTACATCCTCGGCCCCGACGTCGCCGCCTTCGAATCCGGGTACGCGGAGTTCTGCGGCGTCCCCCACTGCATCGGCACCGGAAATGGCACCGATGCCCTCGAACTCGCGCTTCGCGCGCTCGCCATCGGGCCCGGCGACGAGGTCGTGCTGCCCGCCAACACCTTCATCGCCTCGGCGCTGGCCGTCGTGCGAGCCGGTGCGTCGCCCGTGCTCGTCGACTGCGAGCCGGCGTACTTCACGATCGACGTGGACGCTGCGCTCGATCGCATCGGCTCGCGCACCCGGGCGGTGATGGCGGTCGATCTGTTCGGCCAACTCGCCGACTTCGATTCGCTCGAGCAGCCGTGTGCCGCGGCGGGTGTCGCGGTCGTCGAGGACGCCGCCCAGTCCCAGGGCGCCTCGCATGACGGCCGCATGGCGGGCGCGTTCGGTGACGTCGCCGGCACGAGCTTCTATCCAGGCAAGAACCTCGGCGCGTACGGGGACGCGGGCGCCGTCACGACGCGCCGCGACGATCTCGCCATGCGCGTGCGTGAGCTCCACAACTACGGGAGCGACGTCAAATACCATCATCCCGAACGCGGCTTCAACTCGCGGCTCGATACGCTGCAGGCCGTCGTGCTACGTGCGAAGCTCGCTCGATTGTCCCACTGGAACGCACTGCGAGCCGACGCCGCGGGTCGCTATCGCGCGTTGCTCGAGGACGCAGACGGCATCGAGCTGCCTGGCGTACGTCCAGGCAACGGCCACGTCTGGCACATCTATGCGGTGCGGGTCGCCGAGCGGGATCGTGTCCTCGCGAGGCTTCACGCGGAGGGCATCGGAGCCGGAGTCCACTATCCCGTGCCGATCCATCTGCAGGGAGCGTTCGACGATCTCGGCTACCGCTCCGGCGATTTTCCACACGCTGAACGAGCCGCGTCGGAGATGATCTCGTTGCCCATCTATCCCGGCATCACGGCGGATCAACAAGAACAGGTGGCCTCGATCTTGAAGCGTTCGGTGGCGAGCGGCAGGAGTCGCTGATGTCCGGGGTGTTCGTCCACGAACTGGGGCTGTGTGAGTCGGCCGATGTCGGCCCGGGGACGCGCGTGTGGGCCTTTGCGCACGTGATGACGGGTGCCCGGGTCGGGCGCGACTGCAACATCGGCGGCGGCTGTTTCGTGGAGACGGGAGCCGTGATCGGCGATCGCTGTGTGATCAAGAACGGTGTGCAGATCTGGGCCGGCGTCACACTCGCCGACGAAGTGTTCGTCGGGCCGAACGCGACGTTCACCAACGATCTCCGCCCGCGAGCGGCCGATCGAGCCCGTGCCTTCGTGCCGGTCCCGACCCGGGTCGCAGTCGGTGCGACGATCGGTGCGAACGCCACGATCGTTTGCGGCATCGAGATCGGCCCCCACGCCTTCATCGCGGCGGGCTCGATCGTCTCGCGCGACGTGCCGAAGCACGCGCTGATGCGCGGCGCGCCGGCGCGCCGCGTCGGCTGGGTGTGCGCATGCGGCGAGAACCTGGACGCTGAACTCGCCTGTGGATGTGGTCGCCGGTACCGTTGCGACGATGAACGCGTGGGCCTTGCACCGGCAGGCTGATCCTCCGCGCCGGCGCGCGACGGATCCGATCCCATGACCCGCAACGAGCCGATCACGCCGGGCCGGGACGCGCGGACCCTCGTAGGGCTGGGGCTCGTCTTCGCCTTGACGGTGTTCGTCCGGACCATCGGGTTCGAGTACGTGTTCGTCGGTGACGAGATCGTCTTTCCGCCCGCTGACGCGCAGTACCACCTGCGCCGGGCGCTGGTCACGCTGAGCCGGTTTCCCGACTTCCTCGCGTCCGATCCCTACATCAACTTTCCGGGGGGAGCGTCCGTCCCGTGGCCGCCCCTCTTCGATTTCATGCTGGGCTGGCTCGGGCGCGTCGCCGGTGGGCGGGTGGCGGATCTCGAATGGGTGGCGGCCTGGTCGGGTCCGATCTGCGCCGGTCTGGCGGTCATCCCCATCTATCTCGCCGGCGTTCGGGTCGGTTCGCGTCGGATCGGCCTGGTGGCTTGTCTGGTGTTCGCCCTGCTGCCGATCAGTGTCGTCTACACACGCATCGGCAACGCCGACCATCACGCCGCCGTCGGGATGATCGGCGCATGGTTGCTGTATGCGGTGATCGCGCTGACAGATCCGGAAACCCCACGACGCCGCATGGCGGACTTCGCGGTGCTGCTCTTCGCGGTCCGGACCGCGATGCTGCTCACCTGGCACGGCAGTCTGCTCTACCTCGTGCCCGCCGAGGCAGCGTTGCTCGGGGTGGCGATCGCGAAGGGGCGCTTCGGTCTGCTCGCCGCCCAGGCGGGGAGTGCGGCAGGCAGCGCGTGCGTCGTCATGCTGCTGCTCGCGATCTCTCCCGAGCCACTCGGCGGTCCGTATTCATCGATCGCGCTGTCGCGTCTGCACGTCCTGGCCACGATCGGGGTGGCCACCACGGCGGGTGGTCTGCTCGTCGCGACGCGATCCGGCTACGCGCCGACCGTCGCCACGAGGTTCGGCTGGGCGGTCGCGGCGGCACTCGCCTTCGGTCTCGTAGCGTGGGCGCTGCCGGGTACACGAGAGGGGCTGGTTCCGGCATTCCGGTTCATGACCCTCGGCGATGAAGTGGGCGCGATCACCGGTGAACAGACGCCGCTCTTCGCGTTCGGAGATCGCCTGCGTGGTCCGCCGGCGACTTCGAGCTGGGGGTTCTTCGCATACGCGCTGCCGCTGGCGCCGCTGGCGGGCTGGCTCGTGGGGCGCGGACCGGGTTCGCGATCGGGTGCCCGCACCGGCGGCATCGTGCTGGCGGGATGGGGGCTGCTCTTCTGCAGCCTCGCCGTGCTGCAGCGTCGATACGGCAACGACGCCGCGCCGGTCGCGTCGCTGTTGTTCGCCCTGGTGCTGGTCGCCGTCGCCGATCGGCTGGTCGCTCTGATGGTGCCGAAGCACGCGCGGACGGGTCTCGCGACCGCGCTCGCGTGTGTGCTCGTCGTTGTCCTGAACTGGCTGCCGCTCGCATCGATCCATGGGCCACGAAGTCTCGCCTCGATCAGGGCCTTCACCCGGGGCGGGGCGCCGACGCGCGATGTCGAAACGAGTGTCGCCTACACGCTCCATCGATTCGCGGGTTCCGTCCGCGCGGTCACGCCCGAGACCACCGGCTATCTCGGCATCGGCCCCGCACCCGCGTACGGGATCATCTCCCATGCCAATCTCGGACATGCGCTGCAGTACCGCGCCCGTCGCGCGACGGCGACCGATCCGTTCTGGTGGTACATCGGGCGGGAGAACTGGGATCGCTCGCTCGCGTTCCTCGATGCCCGAAGCGAGCCGGAGGCGCTCGCTCTCGCCGACGGACTCGCAGCACGTTATGTCGTCACCATGCCCGGCTTGCTGGCCGGGTCCGTGGTCGCGCGACTCCACGCGCAGGATGGTGTCGCCGAGGGAGTCGAGCGGTCGACGCTCGAACACTTCCGGCTCGTCACCGAGCAACCCGCCGGCGGCCTGTCGATCGGGGCCTTGTTCGGCGGCGAGAGGGCTCCGCAGATCCCCTACAAGCTGTTCGAGATCGTGGCCGGAGCCGTGATCGAGGTCGCAGCGGGTGCGGACGAACCGGTGACCGCCCGGTTGACGATCCGCACACCGACCGGCCGGAGCATCCGGTACCGATCGTCCGCTCGCGCAGGGATCGACGGGATCGCGCGCATCCGCGTCCCCTACGCGACGGGCGATGGATCACGAACGGCGGCTCTGCCGGTCGCCCGGGCCGTCGGACCGTATCGGGTGGAGGTCGGCGACCGGGTGCACCGGGTCGAGATCAGCGAGCAGGACATCCAACGCGGGGGTGTCATACGGATCGGTGCGGACGAACCGGATTCGATCGATCGAAGCGACGAGCCGATCACTCGATCTTGAAGCGGCCGCTGTAGCTGAGCCGGTGGGGACGCAGGATCCGGATCGAGTAGAAGGCGATGTCGCCGTGGCCATCGCGGAATTCCTCGATCGATGTCGTTCCAGCCGGCTGTCTGCGCGCCGCCTCGAGCATCAACGGGCCGAGGCCGAACAAGTCGTACGGCACATCGTGGACCAGATATCGCGTGCCGGCGTCGCCCTCGTGGATCCACGGTTGACGCGACATCAGGACCCGCCGGATCGTCCAGATCGCATCGACGAGCGGCACGTCGTCGGTCAGGAACATCAGTGGCTCGTGAAACCCCCAGTCGAGACTCACGGCGCTCGCTCCGGGTTCAGCCTCGAGGGTGTCCGCCAGCGTGTTCACGCCATTCGACCAGCGCCCGCGTCCGCCCGTTTCGGCGATCTCATCGCGGGTTTCCGCGATCACGCGGATCTGTCCGGACACGATGACCCCCAGCGCGATGACGATTGCAGCGCGCTGGAGCATGCCGTTCCGCCCGGCCGTCGTACGGCGCCACGCGAGTTCGAACGTGAATGCGACCAGGATCTGGGCGAACGGCATGACGTTCAGCAGGTGATGGGCGCGGACGGCGCCCGGCAGCGCGAGCATCGCCAACGTGATCCCGACGGTCGTGAGCCAGATGAAGCGACGGGGATCGCGTTGCGCCTCGCTGGCGTCGCGCCTTCGCGCAGCCAGCAGGTCGAGGGCGAGGGCGACGACACTGGCTGCGAACGCAAAACCGAACCAGCCCGCTGGCGCGCTCACCGTCTGCGCCACATCGAAGAGCCCGCCGGTCTGCATCAGGCGATGGAAGTGCGAGCCGTCGAGAACGCTCCAGAACACGCGGGCCCGGAAAGCCAGATCGCCACGGTCCGACATGGCGCCCGTGCTGCCGAGGATCTGGATCGCAGAGAGCCACATCGGCGCGGAACACAGGATCATCGCCGCCGCGGCGACCAGGACGTCGCGTCGTCGCTCGCGCCAGACTTTCGCAACCACGGCTCGGTGACCGACGACCGCGGCTCCGACCAGTGCCGCGATGATCAGACCGAAATCGGCCCTGCTGTAGACACCGAGACCGAGCGCGGCCCCTCCGATCGCAGAGGCGATCCCACGCGCGATGGGTCGCGTCGACTGGAAGGCGATGGTCAGCGCGAACAGGCCCGCGCTGCGGCAGAGCAGGTTGGTCGTGAAGGGCCCCCACTCGAACTGCCCGAGGAAATAGAAGCCCGGATCGGTGGCGACCAGCAGACCGGCGAGCAGAGCGACCCGGATCGATGCGATCCGGGCCAGCCACTGCATCGCGAATCCGAGCGCGAGCCACGCAGTCGCGAAGGTCGTGACACGCAGGACGATCGGATCCGCCCCGGCGATCCAGAGCGAGGGGATCAGCAGCTGACTCTTCAACGAGCCGAGATACGCGGCGTTGCGCAGAGCGAACGGGCGACCGAAGAGCCTCGTGTACCGCACGCTCGCCGGATGCAGGTTCTCGTGGCCCGGCTCGACGAAGTCCCTTGCCTGCTGGGCCATGAAGGCCTCGTCGTAGTAGAGCCCGAGCCGATCGATCTGCGGCACTGCCGCTGCGAGGGCGAGCGCGAACAGCAGCACCCACGCGCCGATCACGATCTGTGCGCCACCGCGCACGTCCCGGGGCCGTCCGGTCACGCGACCGGGACCGCAAGTCGCGCGACGAAGTGCAGCCCCCGATCGAAGACGAGCGAGAGCGGCATCGGATACAGCCCGAGCGAGCGCGAGTAGTGTTCGATCTGGAGCCCGAGTCCAGACCAGACGGAGCGCCACTGCGACTCGGGCCAGTAGTGATAGGGCAGAGCGACGCCGTGGCGTGCGTTGCCGATGCGATCCATGAAGCGCAGTGTCGCACCGGCGAGTGCACCGTCGAGGCGGTGGTCCTTGATCAGGATCCAGCGCCGTGCCACGCGCACGCCCTCGGCGAGCAGCGCCGCTGGCCGCTCCGCGTGGTGGAGCACATCGACGAACATCACGCAGTCGTAGCTGCGGTCCGCATCCGGAATCCGCTCACCGTCGAAGCGTCCGACGTCGATGACCGCATCCGGGCGCACCTGCACGTCGATACCCCGAAGGCGCAGGTCGGGCCGGCACCGTCCGAGCGCGGCGGTGAGTCGACCGTCCCCGCAACCGACGTCGAGCAGCGATGCACCGTCCGGTGCGAGTCTTGCGAAGTGGTCGACGAGCACGCGTACGCGGCGTGCCGAAGCGAATCCGGCATGCGCGCGCTCGACGATGTTCACCGCCTTTTCATCCCGAGGATGCTCACGAAGAAACCCGAAAGCATCGTCTGGAAGCCGAGCGCGGCGAGCGTGACGCCGGGAATCACCCAGCGCAGCGTGCGCGAATAATCGAGGGGACCGAAGCCGCCGGCCCGCCACTGCAGGGCGGCGGAGGTGATCAGCGCCAGTCCGGCGACGAAGGCGACGAAGCTGATCAGCAGGCCGCGTTCGAGGGTGGCGATCCGGAAGAACCGGTCGAGGCGCGGGTCCGGGGGCATCAATCCGTCGCGGATCGCGAACGTCTTGCCGAGAATGGCGAACAGGACCGACTGGAAGCCCATCAGCAGCGCGAGACTCGCGGCCAGCAGAGTGTGGGCGTCGAGCTGGGCGCCGGCGATCGAAACACCGGGCAACGCGAGCGCATAACCCAGCACTCCGACGGCCATCAGGATCAGCCCGGGAATCAGGAACAACCAACGAGGGCTGAACAGCAGGAACAGGCGCAGGGTGCGCCATCCATCGCGAAACGTGCGCAGGTGCGGACCGTGGGCGACGCGACCATCGGGATGCAGCGTGATCGGCACCTCGGCGGTCCGGGCGCCGAGAAGGCTCGACTTGATGATCATCTCCGTGGCGAACTCCATCCCGGTGCAGCGCTGATCGAGACGTCCGTACAGGTCCTTCGTGAATGCACGCATCCCGCAGTACGCATCCGTCACAGGCACCGCGAACATGCCGCGAGCAAGCGCCGAGAGCAGCGGGTTGCCGAACCAGCGGTGGAGGAAAGGCATCGCACCGGGCAGCACCGTACCGCCGCCTCTCGGGAGGCGGCAGCCCTGGACGAGCACGAAACCCTCGCGCAACGGGCCGACGAACTTCGGGATCTCGAGGAAGTCGTAGCTGTCGTCGGCATCGCCCATCAGCACGTAGCACCCGCGCGCGGCCGCGATGCCACCCATCAACGCGCTCCCGTAACCGCGTTCGGCGACCGGGACGACGCGGGCGCCGAGCTGCTCCGCGATGCGCTGCGATCCGTCCTCGCTGCCATTGTCGGCCACGACGACCTCTCCCCGGATGCCGCAGGTCTCGAAGGCACTCTGCGCCTTTCGGATCACTGTCGCGAGTGTGTCGGCTTCGTTCAGACAGGGAATCACGACGCTCAGCTCGACAGCGTGCATCCGACCATCCGCCATTCGCGATGAACTCCGCTGTGCCGTGCGCGAGGGTGCGGTCGCTGCGAACGTGCCCTGGCCGACGCGACGTACTGTGCTGTGACGGATCGACGGCCCGAGCGCCGGATCGGTCGATCCTAGCAGCCCGATCCGCATCTCTCCGCATTGCAAACCCGGGCCATTCCTGCGCGCGCATTGCCGGCGTGCTGCACCGAAGTCCGTGAAGCTGTGTTGTATGCTGCCGAGCCCGCAAACACCGTCTTCGAGGATCGAGTCTGTCCAGAAGCAGGAAATCGGCGAAGAAACCCGCGCACCCCACGAGCGCCCCGGTCCGGATCGATGCCGAACGCCGCCCCGCGCCGCCGTCGCCTTCCGTCCTCTTCGTGCTCTTCAGCGTGGTCGGGTTGCTGCTGTACTCGCCGGTTCTCGATGGCGGCTTCGTCTCCGATGATTCCCACTACGTCCAGAGGAACGAGTACGTCCACGATCTCAGCGCGCACAACCTCGTCGCGATCTGGGATCCAACCAGTGAAGTGACGGTGCTCGTCGAGAACTACGCCCCCGTCCACCTGATGCTGCACGCACTCGAGTGGCGAGTGTTCGGCGAGGGAGTCGTCGGCTATCACGTCGTGAACGTGCTGATGCACGCACTCGCTGCGATCTTGCTGGTGCCGATCTACCGGCGAAGCGGCATCGGGGCCTGGCCGGCGGTTCTCGGGGCTTCGCTGTTCCTCGTGCATCCGTCGAACGTCGAATCCGTGGCCTGGATCTCGCAGCTGAAGAGCTCGTCCGCGCTGGTGCTTTCGCTGCTCGCGCTATTGTGGCATCCGCGCCGTCCGCTGGCCGCGCTGGTCGCGTTCGCCCTGGCGCTGTTCGCAAAGCCATTCTCGGCCTTCGCGCTGCCGGTGCTTGCCCTCTTCGGCTGGATGCGTGGAACAGCGGCCGAAGCGGCGGATCGACCGGCGACTGGATTCCGGTGGAGTTGGCTCGCAGGCTGGCTCTGCGTGGTGGGATTGTTCGCGTTTGTCGAGTCCTATGCGTTCAAGCAGTCTGCGGGGCTGGCGCCGCCCCTCTATCCGGACCTGGTCGAGCGCTACATGACGATCTTCGCGGTGCTGACGCGATACGCCGCGATGGCGGTCGGCGGGATCGGCCTGTCGACGTTCCACGAGCCTCTCCCCGTCACGTCGGTGCTCGATCCCGAGTTCCTGTCCGGGGTGCTGATGATCGTGGGGCTCGGCTGGCGCACACTCGTCACGCTTGCGCGTGGGAGCGAGGAGGCGGTCTACTGGCTGTGGGCCGCGATCAGCCTGGCGCCACTCTCCGGTGTGCTTCCACTCCCATATCCGATGGCGGATCGCTATCTCTACTTCGTCCTGCCCGGGCTGATCGGTGGCGTGTGCCTCGCTTGGCGTGACGATCTCGCGCCGCGGATCGCGCGATCGGCTGGGGTCGACGGGGCACGCCTCGCTGGACGTGTCGCGATCGTCGTGGTGGCGTCGATGCTTGCCGTGTTCTCGGTGCAGACAATTCGCCGCGCCCCGGTCTACCGGTCGGCCGACGCCCTGATGACCGACGCTGAGTTGAACTATCCCGACGGCGTCGCGGCGCATACTCGCAAGGCCGGTCGCGCTGCGGCCGCGGGTGATGTGGCTGGAGCGATCGCCCATCTTCGTGCGGCCTGGTCGCGGGGCTACAACCGGGTTGATCATCTGATCGCCGATCCCCGCTACGCGATCCTGAAGTCCGAAGCCGACTTCGTGGCGCTCAAGAACGAGATGGCCGACGACTGGATCTCGCGGCTCGAGGAGGATCCGGAGATGCCCCATTACAAGTCGCGCGCGCTCGCCCAGGCCTATGTGGCCAAGGGGGATCTGCCGGGTGCGTTGCGCGTCATCGAGAGCGCCGCACGACGGCCGGGGCCGATCGCCGAGGATCTCGCTGCGGACGCCGATGAACTGCGACAGAGGATCGCTCTCGAGCAGCGTCTGGAAGCCGCCCGAGCCCGCTCGCCGGACCGATCCGCAACGGACTGAACTCGCGATCTCAGGAGGGCTTCACCGCCGCCGCGTCGGTCGCCGGGGCCGCGTCGATCTGGCTCATCGCCTGAGCGGCCGCCGGATACGCGGGCTGGATCGCGAGCGCCCGGGCGAGGGCGATACGCGCCTCATCCATCCGATCGAGCTTCATGAGCGCGAGCCCGAGATGGTAGAAGTACTCGGCGACCGGCGGATCTGCCGCCTGAGTGACGAAGCGGAACTGCCAGAACGCCGCATCGTGTCGGCCCGATTGCAGGTAGACGAAGCCGAGCGTATCGGCGGCAGTCAGGCGCTCGCCCGGTGCGTTCGCCGCGTCACGGGCCAGCTGCAGCGCGCGCTCGAGATCCTCACCCGACTCGGCCAGCAGATAGGCGAGGTCGTTCTTCAGCAGGACGAGATTGCTTCCCTCGCCGAGCGCGCGTTCGTACAGGGCGCGGGCTCCGACGCGATCGCCTCCCGCGAGGCGAAGACGCGCGAGCAGCGCGATCTGGTCCGGCGTGGCGTCGCCATTTGCATCGCGTTTCTCGAGCATCGCGATCGCGTCGGACGCATCGGGAGTGCTCAGATAGATGCTCGCGAGCAGCTCGTACGCCTCGTCGGCCACGTCGGTGGAGACTGCCAGGGCGCGCTGCGCCTCGAGCGCTGCGTCCGATGGGCGGTCGACCGCCATGAAGATCCGTGCGCGCGAGAGATAGAGACGTCCGTCGCGGGGTTGGCGCACGATCGATCGCGTCGCGCGTGCCATGGCGTCTCGAGGACGGTCGTTCGCCAGGTCGTCGCGGATCAGCGCATCCAGAACCTCGACGTTCGCGGGGTTTCGCTTGTGGACGGCCTCGAGGTGTTCGATCACCCGGTCGTGGCGATTCGGGTTCTCGAGCTCGCGTTTCGCCAGTTCGAGAGCGGCATCCGGGCTCGGGTGCTGTCCCGCGAGCATCGACTCGAGGATCCGCCGGCCGTGGATCGCTCCGCCGGAGTCGTAGAGCGCACCCGCGAGCTGCAGTTGATCGTCCGTCGTGAGGGGCTCGATCCGTTGGACCTGTCGCAGCGTGACCGCGGCCTGTCGGTTGTCGCCGATCGCCCTCTCGATCTGTGCCTTGAGTCGCAGGTTGTCGGCCGGCGATCCGTCGCCGAGTTCGAGCGCGCGTTCGACCGCGATCAGTGCCTTCTCGTGTTGCTGCTGCTTCAGCTCGGCGCGCGCGAGCAGTCGCTGTGCCTCGGCGGTCTCGGTGCTGGCGATCGACGCATGGAGTGTGGCGACGGCTTCATCGGGGCGGTTTTCAGTGATCTGCTGTCGTGCCACGAGCAGAGCGGTCGCGGGTCGGTCGCCGAAGTCGCGTTGCAACCGTTCGAGAGTGCGCGCGGCATCGAGGGGGCGCTTCTCTGCATGCTGGACGTTGACGATTCCAGTCAGCAACACCGCATCATCCATCCCCGTGCCCATCTGCTTCTCGAGGTGGTCGATCGCGACCGCATACCCGCGCGTGCGGGCAAGATTGTTGGCGTAGATGACATGGGCGCTGGGGTTGCCGGGATTGGTCGCGAACATCTCCTCGAAGACGGCCTCCGATTGATCGGTTCCGTCGGGCCCGGGAACACGCGAGAGCATCTCCCACACGGCGATCGACTGCGGGTCGAGATCGATCCAGGCACGAAGGGCCGTTCGTTCGAGGTCGGTGTTGCGGGCCCGATTCGCGTAGGTGCTCGCAGCGCCGAGAACCTGGAGACGCTCTTCGATCGCGCCCTCTTCGGTGGCGAGCACGATGGCGGCCCGGTAGGCCTCATCGGTCTCGGCTTCGAGTCCGGGCCATGAACCGATCGCACGTGCGCGTCCGAGGACGGCGGGGATCTTCTGCTCACCGCCCTTTTCGAGGTAGGTCGCATAGGCGTCGAGGATCAGGTCGAGCGACTCCCTGTCCCGGATACCTGCCGACGCACGGATGCGGATGGCTCGGACGCGCGCTTCATATACGTGGGCCATCACCCAGTACACGTCGGGGTCGTCCGGTGCCTGCGCCCGTGCGCTCTCCACGAGGCGTCTCGCATCGGGGACCCGACCGGCCGCGAGTGCGGATTCGGCCTGGACCAGGAGCGCCCCTGCGTGCTTCGGATTCTTTGCCAGGACGGAAGCCGTCAGCGCGTCCGATCGCTCGGGATCGTCGAGTATCAGCAACCGCGCCAACTCCAGCGTCGTGGCGTCGTCGTCGGGGTCCAGCTCGTGGGCGTCCGTGTAGTACTCGAGCGCCTCTGCGAAGAACCCGAATCGAGCAGCCGTCTTCGCGACGCGCAGGCTGATCTCGCGATCGTCCGGTGCAAGCTGGGCGGCCGCGCGCAGTTCGATGGTCGCCTCGCGACCTCGGCCCTCTTCGAGCAGGTCATCGGCTCGCGACAGATGCTGCGTCACGCGATCGGATCCGAGTCCGCACGCGGCGAGTCCGAGCCCGAGCAAGACCGTGAGCAGCCAACTCGGCGCGCTCGGCTTCGCGATGCGCGCGCAAACGGATCCACGCGTGCTCATCGACAGCCTACGAATCCTGGAGCTTGTCCAGCTCCGCTCGGGCTTCGGCCGCTTCGGGGAACGCGGGGCCGGTCAGAGCCTTGGTCAGCACGGCGCGAGCCTCTTCCTTGTCGCCCTTGGCGGCGAGCGCGATTCCGAGCCGGTACTCGATCGATTGGGAATCCGGTCGAGCTTCGAGTGCCTTCCCCAGGACGCTCACGGCCTCGGCCACCTCGCCCTTCTTGAGGTGGACATAGCCGAGCGTGTCGAGGGTATCCGCGCTTCGCTCCACACGGACTGCGCGCTGGGCCAGTTCGAGAGCCCGCTCGAGATCCTTGCCGGAACTCGCGAGCAGCCAGGCCAGGTCGTTGTTCGCGCCGACATGGGAAGGGTCGAGATCGAGGGACTTTCCGAGCAGAGTGATCGCGGTGACTTCGTCGCCCTTCATCATGTTGGTCTGAGCCAACAGATACACGTAGTTGCCACTGTCCGGGTCAGCGACCGAAGCCTGCTCGAACAGTGCGATCGCACCATCCAGATCACCGGTGGCACGCTTGATGTTGCCGGAGCCTTCGAGGGCGGGAGCGAAGGCGGGATCCACCGCAAGCGCCGCAGCGAAGGCCTTGCCCGCGTCGGCCTGGCGTCCGGCACGAAGGAGCACACGCCCCTTCAGATCGAGAAACACGGGGGTCTGCGGATGCGCGGCGATCGCGGCATCCACGACCTTCGATGCGCCGGCGATATCGCCGAGTGCGACGAGATCGCTGGCTACCGCGCCGAGGGCATCGGCATTGGCCGGATCTGTCAGGTCGAGCGAACTCGACTGGATCACGGCGAGCGCTGCCTTGGGGCCGTCCGAACGTCGCTTGACCGCAGCGAACTCGACATAGGCGGTCGGATTCGAAGAGTCCTTGACGCGAAGATCGTTCAAGATGACTTCGGCTTTGTCGAGCGCACCGACCGCCGTCGCCGAGCGGGCCGCGATCACGTGGGCCGCCGGGTCCACGTACGGGCGCTTGCTGATGTGACGCTGTGCGAACTGCCCAGCGAGCACGTATTCACCCTCGGCGAAGTGGAGCTGCGCGAGTCTCAGTGCAGCATCGGTCTCGGTCTCTCCGACTCTCACCGCCTCGCGATACTCGCCGAGGGCACGCTCGCGATCACCGAGTTCCTGCGCGGCGCGCCCGGCGAGATAGCGAGCACCTGCATTGTTGGGCCACAGCCGGAGTCCTGCATCGAAGCTCTCGAGCGCGGCTTTCGCGTTTCCCTGCTTGAGCTGGATCGCACCCTTGAGCAGCTGCTTGTAGGCCGGCTCCTCCAGACTCTCGGCGATGCTCTCCGCGCGCGCGTAGTCGCCTTCTTCGATCAGCATGTCGGCCAGCGCGAAGCGCATCGGTCCGGAGACGTTTCGTGTGCGATCCATCGCCTTTTCGAGCGACTCGCGAGCGTTCTTCGGGTTTCCGATCTTGCGATGGAAACTCGCGAGCATGCGCCAAGCCTCGGGCGTGTCGAAGAGTTCGACTGCCTCGGTGAGGGTCGCCTGAGCCTCCTCGACGTCTCCCTGGCCGTAGAGGAGGTCCGCGAGCTTGGCGCGGAGCCCCAGATCCTCCGGAGTCGTCTTCACTGCCGATCGCCAGACGGTGATCGCCTTGTCGGGCTCGCCCATCTCCACATAGAAGTCCGCGACCCATTGCTGCAGTAGTGCGTGGGTGGGGTACTTCTCGATGCACTTCTCGAACGTCTCGCGCGCCCGATCGTTCTGCTTCTGGCTCCGGTAGAAAGTGGCGAGGGCAGCGCACTTGCGGGCCGCGTCGTTCGCATCGCCAGACTTGTCGGCTTGCTCGGCGAGGTCCTGGAAGGCGGTTTCGGCTTCCTCGGCCCGGTCGAGATCGATCAGTGCGCTGCCGCGCAACAACGCCGCGCGATGGTCGTCTCGACTGATCTCGAGGATCGCCTCAGCGTCCGCCAGGGCCAGGTCGGGTTGGCCGATCGTCAGATAGGCCTGACCGCGCGTGTGCAGGGCCATCACGTTCGCGGCATCTAGCGTGAGGACGCGCGTCGCGGCCTTGATGGCCTCCTCGTGGGCGGTATTGGCGGCCAGCGTCGAAGCCAGCAGAAGGCCCGCTTGAATCGCGTATTCGTCGCTCTCGCTCGCTTTCTGCAGCGGCCAGACGGCGAGACTCGCCCGGCCGGTCTGCCGCAGCGCGATTCCGAGGCGATAGTTGGCTTCCGGGTGATTCGAGTCCTCGGCCAGGATGCGGCGCAGGGGGGCGATCGATGGATCGAACTGACCGGCCTCCTGGAGTGAGCGCACTTCCTCGAGCTGGGACTCGATTCCGCTACAGGCCGCAAGGAGGGCGAAACAGGTGAAGACGCCGATCCACAGCGCGGCGCGGCGCGCCAGCGGGCGGATCCGGCGAGAATGGCTTTCGACGGGAGGGGTGAATCCGGGCAACATCGGGCGCGATTGCCTCCACAGGTTCCGCGAGTGACTCATGAGAATACGAGATCGACCGGGCCTTCCAAACAAGTTGTCGGATCCTCGGAGCGACGGACCCGATGCGTTCCAGGATGAGTGGCCGGTCGGGGGAGATAGGTGAACTCCTCGACCGTCGCGCCCGACCTTCAGCAAGAAGTGGAACGGCGTTGAGGGTCGCAGCACCCCTGTTCGGTTCGCCGGGTGGCAGGATTCGGGACGAGACTGCTTGGGAGCGGCGATCGATCTGGACCTGCACCCGATCGAAGAAGAACTTTCGGGGCCGTCGATCCGACGAGTGCTTGCCAGCCAATCTCCCCGAGGGGCGATCCGTGTTGTTTTGACCACTCTGCAGCGAAGAGCTAAGAGATGGCGTCCGACCAGAAATCGTTCGAACGAGTGAAAAAAAGTGCTGGACTTGAGAGGCACGGACCCGCCATAGTGGGCAGGTCAACACGCAGGTGCGAGTTCCATTATCCGGACCCGTACCGATTGGAAGGTCGAAAGATCGGAAGATCAGAGTCCCAAGGCCACCGTCGCCGGGTCGAAGTTTGAACCAGCACTTCAATCGAACGGCAGTGACCAGGGAAAATTCGGCGGTTGGCGACACGTCCGACATGAGTCGGGCACTTACATCAACCAAAAGCACCTCAACCCCAAGCACCACAGAAAGGGATACACAGTGATGTTACGAAAATTACTGGGTCTCGTGGCGGCGGTTGCGATGTTGGGCACGGTCTCCACGACCGCGTCGGCGGGGATCTTCCTCCCGCTCGACAGTACGCTCAGCGTCCAGCTCGGCGCCCTTCCGACCATCTCGGTCCCCGGCACGTACCAGGCCGGTGGATGGGCCACTCTGACGAACAACGGCCCGGATCATGATCTCAGTGACACGGCCAGCATCTGGATCGCGGACAATGTGTCCGTCGTGACCGCTCTCCTCACCGGTGTGGCACTGCTCGATCGCCTCACCCTCGACGCGACGAATCTGTCGGGTGCGTTCACTGCAAACTTCAGCATCGCAAACCCGATGGGCGGCAACGCGCCGGTCTCGGTTGCGACGCCGCAATCCGGGACGCTCTGCCCCGGTGGCTGCCTCGGTGGTAGCGAAGGCCTCAATGGCGTGTTCATCCTCGGCATTGGTGCATTGAACCTGTCCTTCCCCCAGACCGCCGTCGGCATCGGCGGCACGGCGGCCCTTCCGCTCGGAACCCAGTCGATCCTGGCGACCGGTGCCCCGTTCATCACGGGCAAGGCTCGCATCACCGCAGTCACCACCAACGTGATCCAGGTGGATCGCGGTGGACCGGTGACGGGCGTTGGCGTGACCTTGGCGCCGGCAGGCACTGAGGACGTCCGCACGTTCACGACGGGCCTCGGCTTCCGGACCACGAACCCGACCGCCCCGCTCGAGACCCAGGCTACGGTCACCATCGGTGGCACGAACATCCTGGCCTCGGCGTCGTTCGGTGGCATGGTCACGTTGATCTCGCCGCTGCGCATCAACACCGGTGCGCTGGGCGTGGGCAACATCCCCGGTTTCTACGCGAAGAAGTTTGTGTTCGTGCCGGAGCCCGGGACTGTGCTGCTCCTCGTCTCTGGTGCGGCAGGCCTCGTCTTCATCGGCCGCAAGCGGATGAAGAAGTAGTCAGCAGGATTTAGCTCGCAATCGAGCTGAGTCGGGCGACCACCCTTCTGGGTGGTCGCCCTTTTTTTTGCCTAAGCTGCACGGTTCACTGGGGACCGGACACTGCGGCGCTGACCGCAGCAGATGCACCGAGATCATACGGAGGCCCCGCGGCGTGCTCCGAAAGCTCTTCGATTCACCCTGGTTGTACTTCGCCCTGGCCGCGTTGCTCGTGCTGGGCGGTGTCCTCTCGCAATTCAGGAAAACTTCCGTCGACGCGCCGACGGGCAGCATCGAGGAAGTGCTGCCGCGCGAGGGGCAGCCCAGGTTCAACGTCATCTTCATTCTGATCGACACGCTGCGCGCCGATCGTCTCTCAGGTTACGGATACGCGAGGCAAACGAGCCCCAATATCGATGCGTTGGCCAGTCGGGGTATCCGCTTCGCCCACGTCGAGAGCCAGAGCAGCTGGACGAAGGCGTCCATGGCCTCTCTGTGGACGGGCCTCTACCCCCAGCGCACCGGTGTCATGCGATTTCCCCACGCGCTGCCCGCAGAAGCAGTGATGCCGGCCGAGTTGTTCAAGGAGGCCGGCTATCGGACTGCCGGCATCTGGCGAAACGGCTGGGTGGCAAACAACTTCGGTTTCGATCAGGGATTCGATCTCTACTATCGCCCCAACAAGAATCGCCCGGTCAAGAACGTCAAGCGCAACAATCCGTCCGCGCATGCGCTCGTCGGTACGGATCTCGATTCCACCGAGTCCGCATCGGAGTTCATCCTCGGGGCGGGTGACAACCCGTTCTTCCTGTACGTCCACTACATGGACGTGCATCAGTACCTTTATGCCGATAGTTCACCCGAGTACGGCAGCGGTTTCTCGGACATCTACGACAGCGCGATCCACTGGACCGATCAGAACGTCGGAATGCTGATCGACGTTCTTGCGAGCGCCGGACTGCTCGACAACACCTGGATCGTCATCGCAGCCGATCACGGCGAAGCGTTCTTCGAGCACGGCGGTGAGGGCCACGCCACCAATTTGTACGGCGAGGTCATGCAGGTTCCGCTGGTCATCGTTCCGCCGATCACCCTCGATCCGCCGATCGTCGTCGAGGAGCGTGTCGCGAACGTCGACATCTGGCCGACGGTGCTGGATCTGCTCGGACTTCCGCCGCTTCCGAACGCCGAGGGGAGATCATTGGTTCCGCTCATCCTCGAAGCCGCCGGACTCGGCGAGGCACCTCGAGAACTCCACGAGCGGACTCTGTTCGCCCAACTCGATCGCAGCTGGGGGCGGGATTCGCGCGATCCTGATCCGATGATCGCGGCCATCAAGGACGACTACCGCCTGCTGTATCGACTGGCGCGCCCCGGCAAGGTCGAGATGTACTACAAGACGACCGACCCCGCAGAGAAGTCGAACATCGCCTTGTCGGAGTCGGAGAGAGCCGTCTCGATGTCGAAAGAAGTCGATGCGTTCCTCGAGGCCCCCATCGCGTGGGGCGAGACGCCGACGATCGAGATCGACGCGATGCGAGAAGCCCAGCTTCGCGCGCTCGGATACGTGGTGCACGAAACCGGCAAGCGCGATCCAGATCGGCCCGAGGAAGCAGCCGCAGCACAGCCACGCAAGAAGTGGGGCGACGACTGATCGCGGCGATCAGCCACCCGAACGGCGATAGCGGGTTTCCAACCGAGCCCGTCGTCGGTGCCTTTCGAGCGCCAGGTCGATGAGCCGATCGAGCAGGGCGCTGTAGGGCAGGCCGCTGGCCTCCCACAGCCGCGGATACATCGAGCCGTCGGTGAAGCCGGGAAGGCTGTTCAGTTCGTTGATCCATACCGTTCCGCTGTCTCGTTCGACCAGGAAGTCGACCCGGGCCATGCCCTCGGCATCGAGCGTCTGGTAGGCCCGGATCGCGAGTCGACGAAGCTCTGCGCTCGCGTGTTCGGTAATGTCAGCGGGAATCAACAGTTCAGTCGAATCGTCGTGGTACTTGGCCTCGTAGTCGTAGAACTCGTGATGCGGGACGATTTCACCGGGAATCGACGCCTCGGGTTTTTCGTTGCCGAGGACGGCAACCTCGATCTCTCGCGCGACTACACCGCGTTCGGCGATGATCTTGTCGTCGTATCGTGCCGCCTCGTGGAGCGCATCGACGAGTTCGGATTCGTCGTGCGCCTTGTTGATGCCCACGGATGAACCGGAGTTGGCAGGCTTGACGAATATCGGCAGGCCGAGTTCGGCGATCATCGCCGTGGCGATCCGTCTGGCTCCGCCGGCTTCGAGCTGACTCGCACGCACAGTGATCCAGGGCACCACTGGCAGACCTGCGGCAGACAACAGTCTCTTGGCGACATCCTTGTCCATCTGGATCGCAGAACTGAGGACGTTCGATCCGACATACGGAACGTTCGCCAACTCGAGCAGACCCTGGAGCGAGCCGTCCTCACCGCCACGGCCATGGATGATCGGGAAGACCACGTCGAGTGAACCGCCCGCGTCGACTGCTCCCGAGTCGGATCCGACGGGAATCAGGGCGCCGCCGCCGGGTGTCGCCGGCAGCAGGACTTCGCTGCCCTCGATGGCGCCGGCGGGCAGGAGCGTGGCTCCCGCGCCAAGCCGCCAACGACCCTCGGAGTCGACTGCGATCAACGAGACGTCGTAGTGCTCGGGATCCAGCGCCTGGAGGATCGACGTCGCGGACGCGATCGAAACTTCGTGTTCCACCGATCGCCCGCCGAAAAGCAGTCCGACACGCAACTTGGCCATACATCCCCTCCCCCGATCCGCCAGCATAGCCGACGCGCTCTCGTGTTTCGTCGCCTCGACGCGGACCGCGAGTCGGTTGACCCCCTGATGGGCGACTCGTACTCTGCCCAGGTGTTCGACTCCCCCGACCCGCGCGACCTCGCCGAAAAGCAGCAAGCCCTCTTCGACCACCTGAAGGGAGTGGGTCGGCTCCTTGTCGCCTTTTCTGGAGGAGTCGACTCCAGCTATCTCGCGTGGGCCGCCCGGCAAGCCCTCGGCGACTCCATGCTCGCGGTCACCGCGGTGTCCCCGTCGTATCCAGCGAGTCATCGCGGAATGGCCGAGAAGATCGTCGCCGACTTCGCGATCCCCCATCGGTTCATCGAAACGCACGAGATGGATCAGGTCGCGTATCGACGCAACGCGCCGGACCGCTGCTACCACTGCAAGACCGAACTGTTCGTGCGCATGGAGGCGCTGCTCGAGGAGTCGGGATTCGACGCGCTCGCGTATGGGATCAATCTCGACGACCGCGGCGACCATCGACCCGGCCACCGCGCGGCATCGGAGCATCGAGTGCTCTCGCCCCTGCTCGACGCGGGTCTCGGCAAGGACGAGATCCGCCGCTTGGCGCGCGCGGCGGGTCTACCTTGCTGGGATCTTCCGGCGTCTGCCTGCCTCGCGTCGCGACTGCCCTATGGGACGGAGGTGACAGCGAGGCGACTCTCGCAGGTCGACGAGGGAGAGGCTCGGCTTCGCGCGATCGGATTCCGGCAAGTCCGATTGCGCCATCACGGGGATGTCGCGCGGGTCGAGATCGATCCCGCCGAGATCGCCGCAGGATTGTCGACTGAGCGGATGCGCGAAATCTCAGCGGCCATCAAGCCACTGGGCTTCCTCTGGGTCTGTATCGATCTCGACGGCTACCGTATGGGATCGCTGAATGAAACGCTGAGCGAGTTGGCTGTCGTGGATTCGCGCAAATAGGGACCGGGCACCGCACGGGAAGCAGCCACTCTGCCTCGCGGTCGGGGTCACGATCACAGTTGGACAGGACTCGCTCATGTTCCTCTTCGTCGAAGCATCGGGCCATCCCCGGGACATGGGGCTCGATCAGGGTTCCATGCTCGCCGCCGCCATCCGTGAAAAGGTCGGTCGGGCCGGACTGCCTGGCCGCCGAAGCCGACTGCCGTCGCTGGCCGCCTTTGCGTCCGGACCGGTGCGGGGAAGCGCTTCGGCCCTGGGAATGATCCGCCACTATCCGCATCTCGCGGAGCGGATCGACGGACTCGCGCGGGGAGCCGGAGTCCCGGTCGATTCGATATTCGCGCTGCATGCAGGGACGACAGCGCTCGGCGCGGGTGATCTCGAAAATCGTCCCGCGGTGGCGATAGCCGCACTCGGGCTCGACGACTCACCGGGCGCGACTTTGGCTCGCAGTCTGCCCGGGAGCGCCGATCCGGGCTCGACAATCGTGATCCGCCGCAGTCGACCGGCGGTCGGATTCGAGTCCGTCGAGGTAACGCTCCCCTGGCTGGTTGGCGCGCTCGGCGGAATGAACGAGGCCGGCCTGGCCGCCTGCTTCGTATCCGGGCCCTCCAACGACGCCGTGCCGACACTTCGGCCGTCCCCCATTCTGCTCGTCCAGGAGTCCCTTCAGCGATTCGAATCGGTCGACGCGAGCGTCGATTGGGCGTGCAGCCGACCGGTCGCCGGCTGGGGGACCCTCCTGCTCGCGGATGCGAACGGAGCGCGAGCGTCCGTCGTGTTTGCAGCAGGCGAGCGTCTCGCGGCGCGCATCACCGAAGGACCGGTCGTGGCGGGCCATCCCGAAAGAATCGTCGATGCCTTGCGCGAGGCGGCTACGGGAGAACGTGTCTTGGATGAGAAGGCTCTGTGTCCGCCGGAAGACGCCTCCCATGCCGGGGCGTGGGTGAGGATGATTCCGACGCGCCGCACCCTCGAGTTCCGCCGACCGATCGGACCGAGAGAAGAACTCCTGATACAGGTCTGATTCCGCCGCGAAACTCTGAAGCGAGACTGCAAGCGACTACGCCCCCGACCGACACGTCGAACGACAAAAGGAGCAATTAGATGGCCCTCTACAAACGGATCCTGATCGCGGTCGACTTCTCGGAGCACAGCCACAAGGCCGTGACGGCGGGGGCCGAACTGGCGAAGCAGTTCGCAGCACGGGTGGATCTCGTGCACGCGTTCGAGCTGCCATTGCCGTTGCTGACCCCCTATGAAGTGGCGCTTCCTGCGAACTTCATCGGCGAAGCGCGCGACGCGGCCGCTCGGGAACTCGCCCGCGTGAAGGCTGAGCTTGTGGCCATGGGTGTGCAGGTCGAGTCCCATCTGCGAGACGGTGCCCCGGATGTCGCGATCGACGAACTCGCGCGCCAACTCGGCTCCGATCTGATCGTGATGGCGACGCGCGGAAACACGGGTCTGAAGCACGTGCTGCTCGGAAGTGTGGCCGAGCGGACGCTGCGGCATGCGCCCTGTCCCGTGCTCACCGTCAAGTAGGGCCAGCCCCCGACCCAGGCGATCGCAGCGTTGCCGTTCACGGCCGTATTCGCTGCTTCTGGCGGACATCTTCGATTCCGCGCGGAGGGCGGCCGAGAAATCGGCCCACGATCTCCTGGATCACGATGTCGGGTTTCTCGATCGCGACGACCCTCGGATCGACGTCGCGATCCCACACGTAGAGGATTCGCGAGAAGTCTTCGGCCAGATACGGCACGAGCGCATTCGCGAACGAGTCGCGGAACATCACGGCCCGCGGCAGTTCATCACCGGGTACGCCATGGGCGATCGGCTGAAGGGTGCGCACTCGCTCGTCATAGCCGGGCATGTGCTCGGGCTTGATGGCTGCGCGCGGCGCGACGATCGGCGAGTCGAGCACGATCTCGGGATACGCGTCGCTCAGGCCGACGATGTGCGCGAGTCCCATGCCGGGTTCGACGTGCTGTGATCGCGTGACCTGTGCCGGAGGTACGTCGGCGAGTGCCGGAAGCATCTGTCGCAGCCTCTGGTGGATCGCCAGATAGGCCTGATGGGCTCCGCGATCGTTCCAATGGGTGTCGGTCAGGTGATAGAGCCGCTCCTGTTGCTTTGCGGCCAGCATGACGGGCAGCAGGTCGAGAACCTCGACGTCCGACGAAGCCTCGAGATGCCTGGCCAGCTGATCGAGGGGATGGATCTCGCTGACCCGGGGCAGTCGCGTCGGCATGTACTCCGGATACACGAGACTCTTGTCGGGGGTGAGTACGAGCAGATAGGCGATTCCCCGTTCGGCCAGCCAGTCGCGCCTCTCCTCGAGGACCCGGGTCCAGGTTTCGAGCTCCTGGTCGCTCAGCGGATCGAGGCCTCGATAGTGCTCGACCTCGCGGCGGTCTCCGAAGAACAGCCATCCGGACTCCCCGATGATCAGTTGATCGCTGGACGACACGCCGAAGACGCCGATCGAGAGCCTCGCCCAGCTTCGGATCAACCAATCGCGAAAGCCCAGACGATCGTCGTACCAGTTCTCGAAACGGTCGGGCCAACTCTCGACACTGGCTCGCGTCGCGTCGAGTCGGGGCCAGGCGGCCAGGAATCGCTGTTCGGTCTGGGAGATCATCTCTTCCGGTGCAATCCATGGCGAGATCGACGGGAGTGAAGTGAATCCCAGGAAGAGCAGCACCGTCACGATCGCCATCCGGCGACTCGTCGGCCGATTCTCATTCGCGCTGTTCGGGTCGGGCTCGGTCATCGCTCGCGATCCGATCCAGTCAGAAGCGGAAGTAGATGAAGGGATTGTGGGTTCCCGCAGCCAGCGACATCGCACACAGCAGACCGATCAGACCGAGCGCGAGCAGTCGTGCGACGTCGAGGGGCAGTGGTGGTGCCTCGAACAACCGCGCGGATCTCTCGACCAGGTGACGTGTCCAGGGCAGGGCGGAGAGTGCTGCGCCTGCCAGTGCCGACGCAATCAGCGGGTCGACGACGACGACGAACGGCCACGCGCCGCCCGGTTCCGCACCGCGGCCCGTCATCGCGGCGAGATAACCGAGCGCGTGCGCCAGCGTGTCCGCACGGAAGAACACCCACGCGATCATCACCACGAGCCACACGTAGAGGTGTTGCACGAGAGCGGGCGCTCGCTCCAGTTCACGACCGACCCGCGTGCGCTCGAGCGCCAGGAAGAATCCGTGCACGAGTCCCCAGATCACGAAGATCCACGCCGCTCCGTGCCAGAGCCCACAGAGCAGGAACACGAGAAGCAGGTTCGCGGCGGTGCGAGTCGGTCCCAGGCGATTTCCGCCCAGCGGGATGTAGAGGTAGTCACGGAAGAACGTGGAGAGCGTCATGTGCCAGCGTCGCCAGAATTCGCGCAGCGAACGTGACGTGTAGGGCCAGTCGAAGTTCTCGGGGAAGTCGAACCCGAAGCAGCGTCCGAGTCCGATTGCCATGTCCGAGTAGCCCGCGAAGTCGAAGTAGATCTGGAGCGAGAAACAGACGATTCCAAACCAGGCGACGCCGGGTTCGAGTTCGGCGATCGGGATCGCGAAGATCGCATCCGCGGGAACGGCCAGGGTGTTGGCGATCAGGACCTTCTTGCCGAGGCCGACGACGAATCGCCGAAGCCCATCCGCCACATCCTCGATGCGGGGGTTCCTCGCAGACAGTTGCTCTGCGATCTGGCGATAGCGGACGATCGGTCCCGCGATCAACTGTGGGAAGAAGGAGATGTAGAGGGCGACCCGGAACGGATTCCGCTGAACCGAAGCATCACGGCGGTGGATGTCCACCACGTAGGTGAGCGATTGGAACGTGAAGAACGAGATCCCGATCGGCAGATGCACGGGAGCCAGCTGGATCGGTGCAAGATCCAACGCGGTCAGCAACAGGTCGAGATTGTCGACCACGAAATTGGCGTACTTGAATGCAGCCAGGAGGAGGAGGTTCGCGGCGATCGCGACGGACAGTGCGATCCGATCGCCCCGCTGCCCGCGACTGTGTTCGACCCAGAGTCCGAACAAGTAGTTGGCTGCGATCGAGAAGACCAGAAGCAGGACGTAGACCGCCTCGCCCCAGGCATAGAAGACGAGGCTGGCGGCCAGCAGCAATGCGTTCCGAAGTCGGACGTCGCGCAGCGACAGGTGCACGGCCAGGACGATCGGGAGGAACGCGAAGAGGAAGACGGTCGAGCTGAAAAGCATGGGTTTATCGCGACATCCCCGTGGCGACCGGTCCGTCGGGCGATCAGGCTAACCCACGCGCGCTTCGCGCCGCCATCGTGCGCGTTCTTCGCGGATCGCCCTGATGATCTGCTGCAGTGCCGTGCCGGCGAAGAAAAGCACGCAGGCATCGCGTGCCAGTCGGAGCGCGAGCGGCCACTCCGGTCGCGTGATGAACGCCCACTCGCCGATCAGCAACCAGCTCCCGCAGAGCCATGCGTAGAGGCCATACACGTAGGCGGTCGTCAACAGGGTCGCCGCACCGAACCAACGCCAGCCGAGCGCGGCCCAGAAGGGCATCGACCAGGCGAGATACTGGAACGACCAGAGATTCGAGAGTCCGTAGAGGATCGCGAAGGTGCCGGCGATTCCGGCACCGAGCACGACGGCGTCGTGGCGTCGCCGACGGACGATGGCCAGCAGGATGATCGGCACGACGCAGACGAGCGTGTTCGCTCGCAACCATCCGACGAGCAGGGAGCGGTATTCGCCCCGCCATTCCGGCGAGATCGCCTGCCAGTCGGGAAGGAAACTCGCGAGTCCCCAGATCGGCATTCCCGCCGTCGTCTGGATCCGGAGTCCGGGATACAGGAATACGGAACGGATCACCGCTTCGGCGTCGAGCCACAGCCAAGGCAGGTAGCCGGCGATCGCCACCACCGCCGCCGCGACTGCAAAGCGGATGCGTCCCGGTCGGTCCGGCACGGCGAGCCAGAGCAGCGGCGCGGCAAGCACACCGGGAATCTTGATCCACAATCCGAGCGCCAGCACTGCGCCCGCCAGTCCGGGGCGTCCACGCGCCACGCATCCCGCCGCCGCCACGAGGAAGAACGCCACAGCGGAATCCGTGTTGCCGTGGTGGGAGGAGAAGATGATCGCCAGCGGCGACAACCACCACGCGACGGCCATCAGGTATCGCGAGTTCCTCCAGGCCGGATCCGACGCGGCGCCGAACAGCCAGACGATCAGTGCGAAAGTCCCGGCATCGAGGAACGCGAAGGGCAGCCTGAACAGCACGGCGAATGGCAAGTCGACGGCGAGGCCCAGTCCGCGCAGTCCGCTGGCCAGCAGCACGGCCATGGGCGGATGATTCAGCGTGTAGGTGCCGCCACGATACGTGGCAACGAGTCCGTGCTGCCGGACCTCGTCGATCAGCGCGGCCCACACGACCGCGTCGAGAGTGCCATCACTGGCGAAGACGAGGAACAGTCGGAGCAATGCGCCGAGGACGAGAGCGGCGATCAGCCACGGACCGGGTTCGCGAAATCTCGCGTATCGATCGTCGAGAGTCACGAACCGCGTGACCGACTCGCGGACGCGTGGTTCAGCGGCGTCTTCCGCCGGACCGCCTGCCGCCACCTCGGTTGCCTCCGGATCGCTCGCCACCGCCGGATCGTCCACCGCGGCGCTTGCTTCCCTGACCCGGACGCGGTGCCTCGTCGCGAACCGGTTCGTCGCTGGCTTGCAGGTCGCCGGGCACTGCGCCGATCGTCGTCTCGGGCTTGTGCTCGGCGAGGTACGCCGCGCAGATCCCGGCGAGATCGCGTCGCCCGTCATGGCTCGCCGCCATCTCCTCGATGACCGGGATCAGTCGCTCCACCGCGTAATTGACCTCGGCATTCGGCCGGGAACGCATCTCGTGTTCGACCTTGACCTGCATCCGCTCGCGGATGCGCGCCAGCATGTCCTTTTCGGTGGGCGCCTTGCGCTCGGTGATCTCGATCTTGTTGACGTTCTGCATGTGCTTGAAATTGCCGATGTCGAGACCCGAGACCAGAGAGATTGCGATGCCCGACTTGCCGGCGCGACCCGTCCGACCCGTACGGTGCAGGTAGACCTCGGCCTGATCGGAAGTCGCGTAGCTGATGACGTGCGAGAGATCGCTGATGTCGATGCCGCGGGCGGCCACGTCGGTGGCAACGAGAAACTGCATCTTGCCGGCCTTGATGCTCTTTAGCGCCCGCTCGCGGGCGGCCTGCGGCAGGTCGCCCGAGATCTGATCGGCGTTGAAGCCGCGCTTGGTCAGGTACCCGGTCACATAGCGGACGTCCGCCTTGGTGTTGCAGAAGATGATCGCGCTCTCGGGATCCTCGTACTCGAGCAGCCGTGCGAGCAAGGGATCCTTCTCGTTGGCGGAACAGACGTAGTAGTAGTGCTCGATCTGCTGGGGCGCGCTGATGCCGTCGTCGACGGCTACGAACACGGCATCCTTCAGGAAGAATCGCGAGAGCGAACGCACCTTCTCGGGGATCGTCGCCGAGAACAGATGCGACTGGCGGCTGTCGGGCAGGTAGCCTGCGACCTCGCGCATGTCGGGCCAGAAACCCAGAGACAGCATCTCGTCGGCCTCGTCGAGCACCAGCACCTTGGTGTGGGACAGATCCATGCGTCGGTTGCCGAGGTGGTCGAGGACGCGACCCGGGGTGCCGACGATGATGTGCACGCCCTTCTCCAGGGCCTCGAGCTGCGCCGCGTAGGAGACGCCGCCATAGACGGCCAGCACCCGCACGCCGCGATGCTTGCCGATGATGCTCACTTCCTCGGCGACCTGGTTTGCGAGTTCACGCGTGGGCAGCATCACCAGGGCCTGGATGACGTGGTGATCGGTGTCGACCGCCTCGACGAGGGGGATCCCGAAGGCGCCGGTCTTGCCGCTGCCGGTCTGCGCCTGCACGATCAGGTCACCGCCGGACCGCATCAGAGGAATCGCTTTGGCCTGAACGGGAGTGGGCTTGTGCCAGCCGAGGTCGCGAAGAGAAGCCTGGATGTCGGGGGAGAGTTCGGAAAAAAGCTCAGAAAGTTCGGTCATATAGGGCTGGCAGGCTATCCGTCGAGGGGTTCGTTGGCAATGGTGCAGGGCGACTTCAGCACGCTCCGGATCGGAGTCGATTCGTCGCGTCGGTCCTGCGCGGGCCTTCGATGGCGATCGATCACGCTTCGGGGCTAGCGTGCGCGCATGTCACGGATTACGCGTGAGGATGTCGAGAGGACGAGCCGGCTGGCTCGGCTCTCGCTCACCGAGCAGGAGATCGCTGCGCTGACACGCGACCTCGGACTGATCCTTGATCACGCCGATCGACTCGCTGTTCTCGATACGACGGGGATCGAACCCACCGCCCACGCCCTTCCCCTGGCCACACCGACCCGCCGCGACGTGGCGGCACCGCCGCTCGATCCCGATCTCGCACTTCGCAATGCGCCCCTGCGGGAGGGCTCGGCGTTCGTGGTCCCCAAGGTGATCGAGGGCGAGGAGAGCTAGCGGTGGACACCCTCGAGACCCAACGCGCCGCCCTCGAGGCCGGCGCGGTCTCCGCCAGGGAATTGGTCGACCGCGCGCTCTCGGCGGCCGAGACGGTCGGTGCCCGTCTGAATACGGTCGTCGGGCTGCGCCGGGACGCGGCGCTCGCCGAGGCCGAGGCATCGGATTCGCGACGCCGCAGCGGTTCGATCCGCTCGCCGCTCGATGGCACACCGCTCCTGCTGAAAGACAACATGGTGATGTTCGGGGAGTTGACCACCTGCGCGTCGCGCATCCTCGAATCGTTCGTGTCGCCCTACGATTCGACGGTCGTCGAACGACTGCGCGCGGCCGGCGCCATCGTGATCGGGCGAACGAACATGGACGAGTTCGCGATGGGATCGTCGACCGAGAACTCGATCTACGGACCGGCCCACAATCCCTGGGACGAATCGCGTTCGTGCGGGGGTTCATCCGGCGGATCCGCGGGCTCGGTCGCTGCGGGCATCACCGGCTATGCGCTCGGCAGCGACACTGGTGGCTCGGTCCGCCAGCCGGGTTCGTTCTGTGGCGTGCTCGGCATGAAGCCCACCTATGGACGCGTCTCGCGTTTCGGACTCGTCGCATTCGCCTCCTCGCTGGATCAGATCGGACCGTTCACCCGCAGCGCCCGCGAATGTGCCTGGGTGCTGGAAGCGATCTCCGGTCATGATCCGCGTGATTCGACGTCGCTCCCCGAGCCGTCGCCGAGGCTCGAAGCCGCATTGACGGGCGACGTATCCGGATTGCGGATCGGTCTGCCGCGCGAGTACTTCGTGGTCGACGGGGCGGACCCGGCCGTGATCGGTGCGGTCCGGAGCGCGCTGGCCGAACTCGAGTCGGCGGGCGCGACGCTCGTCGAGGTCGAGCTGCCCCACACCGCCCATGTCGTGTCGACCTACTACCTGGTCGCCACCGCCGAGGCGTCGAGCAATCTCGCGCGTTACGACGGCGCGCGCTTCGGTCGCCGGGCCGCGGGCGTCGAGAACGTCGACGAGATGTATCGGCGGTCGCGCTCGGAGGGATTCGGCGACGAGGTGAAGCGCCGCATCGTGCTCGGCACGTACGTGCTCTCGGCTGGCTATTTCGACGCCTACTACAAGAAGGCGCAACAGGTCCGCACGCTGGTCCGCCAGGATTTCGAGCGCGCCTTCGAGGCCTGCGACGTGATCGCCGGCCCCACCTATCCCGAGCCGGCTTTTGCGCTCGGCGCGAAGTCCGACGACCCCATCAGCATGTATCTCGCCGACATCTATACCGTGTCCGCCAATCTCGCGGGATTGCCCGGTCTCTCGCTGCCGTGCGGACAGAGCGCAGGCCTTCCGATCGGAATGCAGCTGATCGGGCCCGCGATGGACGAAGCGACCCTGCTGCGTGTTGCGGATGTCTATCAGCGCCGCACGGATCATCATCTGCAGCGGCCGCCGACCGGTCGGGAGAGGGCGGCATGATGGACAGAATCCTGGAGCGCTACGAGGTCGTGATCGGACTCGAGGTGCACACCCACCTCAAGACCGAGTCCAAGCTCTTCAGCCCTGCACCCGTGCGCTACGGCGATCCACCCAATCATGATGTCCATCCGATCGATCTCGGAATGCCCGGGGTGCTGCCGGTGCTGAACGAGCGCGCCGCCGGTCTCGCGATCCGCCTCGGGCTGGCGACGCACTGCACGGTGAACCACCGCTCGGTGTTCTCGCGCAAGAACTACTTCTATCCGGATCTGCCCAAGGGCTATCAGATCTCGCAGTACGAGGAGCCCGTCGTGAGCGGCGGTTGGCTCGAGATCGAGGTCGCGACGAAGGGTGCTGGTCGCAAGACGGAGCGCAAGCGGATCGGCATCACCCGCGCACACCTCGAGGAGGACGCCGGCAAATCGATCCACGATGCGGCGATCGCCGGGGGCGAGGACACCTACATCGATCTGAACCGCGCCGGGGTTCCGCTGCTCGAGATCGTGTCCGAGCCGGATCTCCGCTCGCCCGAGGAAGCGACCGCCTATCTCCGGGTGCTGCGCAGCGTGCTCCGCTACATCGACGTCTCCGATGCCGACATGGAGAAGGGCCAGTTCCGCTGCGACGCCAACGTTTCGCTGCGCGTGCGCGGCGCGCAGGAGTTCGGAACCCGCACCGAGATCAAGAACCTGAATTCGTTCGCGAGCGTCGAGGCGGCCATCCGGGCGGAGATCGTCCGCCAGTCCGAGATTCTCGACGATGGCGGCCGGATCGTACAGGCCACGATGCACTTCGACGTCGAACGTGGTCGCACGCGGGTGATGCGCCTCAAGGAGAACGCCGACGACTACCGCTACTTCGACGATCCAGACTTGATCCCGCTGCAGATCACCGACGCGCAGATCGAAGCCGTTCGCGCCGGGATGCCCGAGCTGCCGGAGCAGAAGCGTGCGCGCTTCGAGAGCGCGTACGCGCTCTCGCCCGACGATGCCGGCCTGCTGATCCAGAGCCGTGCGCTGGCCGACTTCTTCGAGGCGACCGTCGTCGGCTGCGGGTCCGCCCGAAGTGCCGTGAACTGGATTGCCCGGGACCTGTTGAAGGAGTTGAACGACCGCGGCATCGAGATCGATGCCGCGGCCATCACGCCGGCGACGCTGGCGAGTCTGATCCGACTGGTCGAGTCCGGGCTCGTGACAGCCCGCACCGCTCGTGAGCTGCTTCCCGAGCTGGTCCGAGCGGGCGGCGATCCAGATGAGATCGTGCGCGAACGCGGCCTCGGGGCCGTGTCGGATGCGGGGCTGCTCGATGCTCTCGTGGCCGAGGTGCTCGCCGCCCATCCGGCCGCGGTCGAGAGTGTGCGGGGCGGCGACGACAAGCCGCTCAACTTCTTGATGGGCAAAGTCATGCAAGCGTCGAAGGGCAAAGCCGATCCGGCCGAGGTGCGGACGCGATTGCTGGCGAGGATCCGAAGTTAGTCGGGTGAATCGGCGTCCACCGATTCGAGGTTCCATTTCATGCGCATCTTCAGTCGGTTGATCCTGGTGCTGGTCGCGATCGTGGTGCTCGGTCTGATCACTCTCGTCGTGGCACTGCCCCGGCTCGCGGCCACGGACCAGGTGCGTGACGCGATCGAGCAAGCTTCGCTCGGCGCCCTCGGGCGACCGCTTCAGTACGGCGAACTTTCCGTCGGCATCCTGCCACCGCGGATCGAACTCGCGTCGCCCCGGATCGCCGGTGCCACCGCGACCGCAAAGCCGCTCTTCGCGGCCGAGCGCGTGGATCTCCGGATCGCGTTGCTGCCGCTTCTCGGCCTCGTCGTCGTGGTCGACTCGCTCGAGATCGATGGGGTCGAGATCGAGGTGATTCGCACGGCGGACGGGTTCGAATTGCCGATGCCCCCGCCTGCACCGCCGCCCACCGGAGCCGGCGAGGCAGCGTCCGATGAGGGCAGCGGCGGTGTCTCGATGGCGATTCGATCGGTTCGGGTGACGAACGGACGGGTGTCGATCGTCGATCGAAGCGTGACTCCGTCGACGACCGTCGCACTCGATTCGATCGAAGTCTCCGTGCGCGGAGTGCACCCTGCCGAGCCCATCCGTTTCGATGGCCGAGCCGCGTTGACCACGGGCGGTGAGATCAGCTTCGACGGAAGTGCCACGCTGGAAGGCGTCCTCGATCTCGTGATGCGCATGCAGGAGATCGTCATCGCGCCATTCGGCGTGTACGCGGGCCAGGACGTCTCGCTCGATGGAACCGCATCCGGCGAGATCGTCGTGAAGGGGCCATCCGCCGCGCCGGAGTCACTGACACTCGCGCTGAACGTCGACCTGATCCGAGCACGCTCGGGAGACGCCGTCATCGAGGGGCCGGTCATCATCGGGGCCGAGCTCCGAGGCGACCCCGCCAGGCCGACGGGCTCCTTTTCGATCGACGCCACCGGTGCACGCGTGACTTCGAGCGACTCATTCGACAAGCCGCGCGGCATCGCGGCCCGCGGCTCGGGCAAGTTCGCCACCGGCAAGGCGGATGCGCTGGACGTGACTCTCGAGCGCGTCGAGCTGGCCAGTCTGCTGGCTCACGGTCGCGTCGGCGTCGGCGAAAAGACGGTGATCACGCTGGACGCGGACTCGTTCGAGTTCGCCGAGCTGCGCAAGCTGCTGCCTTTCACCGAAGGCACCGAGATGACCGGCGTTGCATCGATCCACGATTGGCGCGTACAGGTCGAGCCTCTGTCGCTTGCGGGTGAACTCGTCGTCGAGAGTGCTCGTCTGAAGCTGACCGGTGGAGGTATCGTCGACATCAAGGGGCGGGTCGTCGGAAAGGGAAGTGGCCTCGACTTTGTCGACTTCGACGTTTCCGCAGGTGATCAGCACATCGCCCTGTCGGGCAAGATCAGAGAACTCGGAGGGCGCGCACCGTTCTCCATCAAGCTGGACAGCGCCGGCGTCCTGCAGGCGAATCCGCTGCTGACGGGTCTGGATCCGTCCCTCGCGAACCGGATCTACGGTCCGATGACGCTGACGGGTGCGGTCTCCGGGGTGATGCTGCCGGGCACCGAGGAACGAGACATCCTCGATCTGCTCGACGGGCAACTCCAGCTCGACATGGGGAGGACCGTCGGGAGCAAGAACGAGGGCGGTCGAATCGTCGGGTTCTCGGCACTCGGCAGCGTGGCGGTCCGGCTCGAGCAACTCGGCGAGATGGCGCGCATCACGTCCATCATGCTCGGAGGCAATCCACCTGAACTCTCTGCTTTCACCGGCGAGGCCTTCGATTCGCTCGAGGTTCGGCTGCGCGTCCATGAGGGAGTGCTCGATACCGATCACCTGCGGATCGTCTATGCAAATCACTCGGTCGATCTGAGAGGCAGCATTGCGCTGTCCACGCTCGCGCTGGACATGAATGGCGAGGTGCTGCTCGGGAGTGCCGTGGCGGCGGCGCTCGGTGCGAAGGCAAAGGACGGCGAGATCGTCGTGCGACTCGCACACGTCGGTGGAACGCTCGACGATCCCAAGGTCGAGGTGTCCAAGACTGCCATTGCATCGCTCACCTCCCTGATCCTCACCAACAATGCGACGGTCAAGTCGACGCTCGAGAGCGCCGAGCAGATCGCGCCCGGGAGCGGACGGCTATTGGAGAAGGCTCTGGAGGGCGTGATGGGCGCCGGGAAGAAGAAAGAGTAGGTGCAGGACACGGACTGGTTCACTCTCCGCTGGCGCGACGATGCGATCGAAGTGCTCGACCAGACCCTCCTGCCCGGCCTGGAGCGATACCTGCTGCTTCGCGAGGTCGAGGACCTCGCGCAGGCGATCGAGCGACTGGCCGTGCGCGGTGCGCCGGCGATCGGCTGTGCGGCGGCATTCGGTGTAGCGCTCGGTGCGGTCCGCTCCACGGCGCGAAGCCCGGCGGAACTGCTCGCAGAGCTGCGCGAAACGACGATTCCGCGACTGGCCCGCACTCGGCCCACGGCCGTGAATCTGTTCTGGGCGCTGGACCGGATGGGCGCAGTCGCCGATGCACTTGCGGCTTCACCGCGTGCCAGCATCGGATCGGTGCGCGAGGGCCTCGTCGCGGAAGCCGAGCGCATCGTGACGGAGGACGCCGAGATCTGCCGCGAGATCGGGCGCGTCGGGCTTGCGGTCGTGCCGAGGGGAGCGCGCATCCTGACGCACTGCAATGCGGGCGGGCTTGCGACTGCCGGCTACGGGACGGCGCTCGGTGTGGTACGTGCGGCCGCCGAAGCGGGACTCGACATCAGTGTGCTGGCCGACGAAACCAGGCCGCTGCTGCAGGGTGCGCGACTCACCGCCTGGGAGCTCCAGCGCGACCGCATCCCCGTGCGAGTCTGCACCGACAGCACGGCGGCCTCGATGATGCAGCGCGGTCTCGTCGACCTGGTCATCGTCGGGGCGGACCGGATCGCAGCGAATGGCGATGTGGCAAACAAGATCGGGACCTACGGCGTCGCAGTGCTCGCGGCGGCGCATCAGATCCCGTTCTATGTGGCGGCGCCCCTTTCCACGATCGATCGCGCCCTGGCGCACGGCGCACTGATCCCGATCGAAGTGCGCCACCGGGATGAGGTCGCGCGAATCGGTGACCATACGGTCCTGCCGGACGGGGTCGAAGTGGAGCAGTCGGCTTTCGACGTGACACCCGCGCGCCTGGTCACGGCGATCGTGACCGAGCGCGGCCTCGTCCGACCTCCATACCCCGAAGGGATCAGATCGCTCTTCCCTTAGCTCTCGGCTCGAATCGAGCGGCCCCGATCAGCGAGACCACATCAATACCCCAGGGAATCGGATGTCCCGGCGATCGTGGCACTCGTCATCCTCAAGCTAGGCCGGGGTATGGGCCGATTCACCCTCAAAGTCGCGACGAGAGATTCGCGACGTGACCGACTCGTCAGACAGGCCCACGAGTCGGAGGGGTGCCGCGGCGCCAGGAGTCCGGGATGCGTCTCACCATCGTCTGCGCAGAGGCTGACGCGCGACTCTGCGAGATCCATCGCCAGGCGCTGACGAAAGCGGGCTTTCGAGTCGTCGCCGTTGGCGATGGCGAGCAGGCAGCCGCCGCTGCCGAGGAAGAGGGTGTCGACGCGATCGTGCTCGACACGTTGCTTCCGCGGAGCGACGGCTTCGAGGTGATCGAATCGCTGCGTGCCGGTGAATCCGCCTCGCGCGGAATCCCAGCCGTGTTGCTGTGTGCCGGTCGCATCTCGCAGGAGTCGCGCTTGCGCGCCGAAGCGATCGGCGACGTGGTGCTCGTGCCGAAGCCCGTGTCTCTCGAAGACCTGATCGCACAGGTGCGTCGCATCGTGAAGTCTCCGGCCGAAGGCCAACCAGCCGAGTCACAGGGCCGCGCCACGGCGTCCGAGTCCGGCTCGCTGCGCGAAACCCACTTCGGCTCGCTCCTCCATACCCTCCACGGCTCGCGGGCGAGTGGCGTTTTGTTCGTCGAGAATGGAAAGAAGAAGAAGGCGATCGAGTTTCGCGCCGGCTATCCGGTGGCCGTGAAGTCCAATCTCGTGACCGAATGCCTCGGCAACATGCTGGCTCGTCGCGGGCAACTCACCGGGACGCAACTCGAGGAATCCCTGCAGCGCGTGAAGCGCGGCGAAGGACTCCAGGGCGAGATCCTGGTGGCGATGAAAGTGCTCGACGAGGACGCGATCGTCGCGCTCCTGCGCGAGCAGGCTGAATCGAAACTGCTCGAAGTGTTCGAGTGGAGACGCGGTCTCTATCGCTTCCAGGTGGGCAAGAAGCTCCAGCGCGCGAACACACTCGCGCTCAGCGGATCACCTGCCAGTCTGATCCTGGAGGGTTCTCGCCGGCACGTCTCGCTGCAGCGCGTCGACGAGTTCCTCGCCCAGCATGGGAAGGCGTTCCTGACTGGATCGGATTCGCCATTCAATCGCTTCCAGTCCCTCGATCTCGACCAGCAGGAGTCCGCGCTGATCAGCGGACTCGATTGCAGCCGTCCGCTCGCCGATCACCTGGACGCGCCCGAGCCCGTCAGACGCATCCTCTACGCGATGGCGGTGACCGAACTGCTCGAACTCACCCTCGACGCCGAGGTCGGTGACGTATCAGCCTCTGCCGCGATCCCGATCGAAAGTGTCGCATCCGCCGGCGACGAATCGGATCTCCGCCGCGAGCTGACGAATCTCGCTCAGTCGCTGCGCGAGAAGAACCACTACGAGGTCCTCGATCTCACGACCACCGCCGATGACGCCGCCGTCGAGGCTGCCTATCGACGCCAGATCCAGCGCGTGCATCCGGATCGTTATCGCGCATCCAACGGAGCGGTCCGGCAGGTTGCCGACGAGATCTACAAGCTCTTCACCGCAGCCTACGAGAGCATTCGCGATGCAGAACGCAGATCCGCCTACGCGGTGGAGCGAAAGCGCGGCGTCAAGTCACAGCGCGATGAAGCACACTCGCGGAAGATGATGAGCGCCGAGATGGCATTCCAACGTGGAGAGGCCGCGCTGCGACAGCGCGACTACGAAGGCGCGCTCGTCTTCTTCGGAAGTGCGGTGGAGCAGCGCTCCGACGAGGGTGTCTATCACGCCCACTATGGCTGGTGTCTCCACCTTTGCCACGCCGACAACGAAGTGATGCTTCACGAGGCGATCGAGCATGTCCAGAACGGCATGAAGCTCGCCCGGGACCACGAGATTCCGTATCTCTTCCTCGGCCGTCTATACAAGGTGGTCGGCAAGCCCGCCGCGGCCGAGAAGATGTTCACCCGGGCCGTCCAGCTCAAGGCCGACTGCGTGGAAGCGCTGCGCGAGCTGCGACTGCTCAACATGCGCCGCGACAAGCAGCGCGGGCTGATCGGCCGGATCCTCAAGCGCTGATCC
The DNA here is from genome assembly GCA_031413515.1 of bacterium. Classification (GTDB taxonomy): domain Bacteria; phylum Myxococcota_A; class UBA9160; order UBA9160; family UBA4427; genus TMED88. Next base: position 64,417 of record JANOFF010000099.1, on the reverse strand, counting down.
CACCCAGGGCGTCGCTGTCGAGAGGTTCCTCGCCGCCGCGTTGCAGCCCGGCCCGGGGATCGCCAGACTGTGCGGCCCGCGCGCGGTCCGATCGCTTCGATCCGGCCGAGACCTTCGGTTCCGGAGGTGGTCCCGTGGATCGGATGCGTGGGCACGTGCAGGGCGACTTGCAGAACTGGAGGACGAGCTGGCCATGGGCAACAACACCGTGAAGAGCGTGACCGGTGAGGAGATCTGGCTCGATGGGAAGTTCGTGCCGTGGAATGAGGCACGCGTCCACGTGCTCACACACACACTCCATTATGGGCTGGGCGTATTCGAGGGTATCCGCTGCTATCGCACCCACGATGGTCGTTCGGCCGTGTTCCGGCTGCCCGAGCACCTGCGCCGCCTGTATGACTCGGCGCACATCAACTTGATGGAGATTCCGTTTCCGAAGCAGGTGATCCACGAGGCGTTGCTCGAGAGTCTGCGCCGAAATCATCTGGCCGAGGGCTACCTCCGACCACTCGCATTCATCGGAGATGGTGCGATGGGACTCAATCCAGGCAGCAATCCGGTGCGCGTCGTGATCATCTCATGGGAGTGGGGCAAGTATCTCGGCGAGGACGGCATGGCGCGGGGGATCCGCGCGAAGGTGTCATCGTTCGCCCGTCACCACGTCAACGCCAAGATGACCAACGGCAAGACGTGCGGTGACTACGTCAATTCGATCCTCGCGAAGCGCGAGGCGCTGCTCGATGGTTACGATGAGGCGATCATGCTCGACACGCAGGGACTCGTCTCCGAATGCACGGGCGAGAACATCTTCATCGTCCGCGACAGCCTGATCCGAACGCCGCCGCTGGCCACCGTGCTCGACGGCATCACGCGTGCCGCACTGATCCAGCTCGCTCGGGATCGTGGCTACGAGGTTGCCGAGGGTCCGATCACGCGCGACGACCTGTACATCGCCGATGAGATCTTCGTGACGGGCACCGCGGCCGAGGTGACGCCGATCCGTGAAGTCGACCGGCGCCAGATCGGGGCCGGAACCCGCGGACCCATCACCGCCGAGCTGCAGGCCGCGTACTTCGAGGCCGTCAGCGGCCGAGACGCGCGCCACATGGACTGGCTCACGTACGTTTGAGCCAGATCCGTTCCGGCCTCGGTCCGATCTGGACCAGAACTTTCGTGCCCGGGTTCGCAGCCCGACGTTTCGTGTCGGGCGGGATTTTTCACCTTCGATTCCAGAAGGTTGCCGGGCTCCGTAGCCAGAGTCGCGGGCTGCGGGGACTCGCACCGCGTGAATTTTTCGCTTGCGGTTGTCTCACGGTGGATCACAATGTGATCCATGAAGACACATGACGACCAGTCCGAGCGAAGCAAAGCGCGGTTCGATCGGTCCCACGAAGGGACAAGCGAAGGTCACGGGAATGGCGAAACCGGAGACTCTTCGTCTGGCCACCGAGGTCGTCGACATCGCCACCACCATCACCGCTCGGATGGTCGCAAGGAGCGCGTACTGCACACGCGGATCTCCGAGCAGCTCTCCGAGGACATCCGACGTCTCGCCGACGATCTTCGCGTTCCGGCCTCGAACCTCGTCCGCAACGTGCTCGAAGAGGTCTTTGCGATGGTCGAGTCCGTCTCGGAAGACGTGGGCGAGTTGTTCGAGGACGTGCTGGATGAGGCTTCCGAGGCGCGCGACCGCATGAGCAGACGGGCCTCGCGGCATCGGACTTCAGCCAGCCGGGGATTCGGGCAGGGCAGGGCCGGTCGCTCCGACGACGGCGTCGAGCAGGAACTTCGGCGGGACGAAGCCGCTGAGGGCTCGGGCTCTCCCGCTGAGGACGAGCGCGGACCCGAGGCGACGGTGCGACCGGAACCGGCGACCGGGCAGCGCGTCCGTCCGGTCTTCCCGGAAGTGCTCGGGTGGCAGTCGCTGGTCCTGAACCACGATCGGACGTGCGCGAGCTGCGGGGTCGAACTGCGGCGTGGTTCGCACGCCTGCATCGGTCTCGGCGCCCAGGGCCTGACTGACGCGACGCTGTGCCGAGCCTGCGCGGGAATCCGGGACTGAACATCGGCGGGCGAATCGGCCGGATTCGGATGCGGCGGTTCTCTGCCGTGTGATCCCCGAGCCCGCGGATCGCGATAGTGGTGGCCCCGGCCGATGGCGCGCTGTTAACGTCAGCCCGAGGAACTTGGGGGGGTGGGAATCGTCGGCGATGATCCGATCGCCGGCCGATCCTCCGACGAGGCGTTGCGAGTCGCCGGGAGATCGAGATTGCCGGGTGACGGTCGGGTCGGTCGACTTGAGGGTGGGCATCCTATCGCCCAAGCGCGCGCAGACAGGCGCGGCACCACCCCCGGAACGCCTGCCCGAATTCCGCGCCGACCGCATCGGGTCCGGTGCCTGGCCGCGCTGGTCTCGGTCAGCCTGCTTGCTCAGGCGTCTGCGGCCTCCGCCCAGACGTACGCCGATTCCGCGGGTTTCTACGCGGATTTCGGCATCGCTCTCGGTTGGAACAACATGACCGGACCCTTCCAGCCGATCAACAACGGCACGATGGTCGGTTTCGAGTTCAGCGGGGGCTATCGGTTCAATGGCTGGCTCGCCGCCGAGGCCGAATTCTTGTGGGTCGGCGGTGGGGACATCTTGAACGCCCAGGACGGGCTCGAGTATCGCGCGTCGCTCACCGCGTTCGGCATCGCGGCCAAGATCTATCCGTTCGCGGGCGTCCCGAATCTGTTTCCGCAGTGGATCCAACCCTATTTCGCACTTGGCATCGGGACCGGCCTGGCCGACCGCGCCCTGGTCACGGTCCAGTTCGGTTCGAGCACACAGTCGGTTCTGCTCACGCGAATCGCGACGGGTGTCGATGTGATGTTCACGCAGCACTGGGGCGTGACGATGGACGGGAGCTACTACGTCACCAACAATGCTGCGCTCATCGGCATCGGGGCGTGGAAGTTCGGGATCCTGTGTCGTTTCTGAATCAGTTCAAGGGTCCGGCGAGCAGACCCGACCTGGCGGAGCATCGGAATGATCCATCACGACGTGACGAAACGGGGCAACCGGGCGCGCAACCTTTCATGGGTGCTGGTCGGGTCGATCCTGCTCTCCAACCTGGCGGTCGCCCAGACTGAACAGGCCTGGGTCCAGAAATCCCGGACGCAGTTCGAGAACGACGAATACCAGGCCGTGATCGAGCTCGCTGAGCCGTATCGCAAAGAGACGGTCGGCGCGCTGTTCCTGACGTTCAGCTACCTGCAGGAGAGCATCTTCAACGGCACCCGCTACGACAAGGAGATGTACAAGCAGTTCAAGCTCCAGGTCGAGGCGAAGATCACGGCCGAGCAAATCCCGGATCTGCTCTACTTCGTCAATCTGAACGACAAGCCCGAGGTCGTGAAGGAAGCGCGGCGCCTCTCCGGCGTGGCGTTCAAGAACATCTCGCAGATAGAGGACGTGCCGAAGCTGGTGACCTTCCTGACTTCGAGCGACGCGGGGGCTCGCGAGCTGGCGCTGTCGTCGATCAAGCGGATCATCGAGCCCAAGCGCAGCTACGTGGAGAAAGGCGGCACCCTGCGCGCCAAGGACATCCAGGTGATGGGCGCGTCGAAGCTGATCGTTCCGTTGCTCGATCGGATCGCCGAGAAGGACGCCTTCCGCACGCTGGTCCTGATCGAGGAACCGGTTCTCGCCCACCTGCCCCGCTACGAGGGGCCGAGATACGCCGAGCTCGACGTCGAGATCGACAAGGCGATCGCCGAGCGCCGTTAGAAGTTCCCGCAGAGCAACTGGTACAGCGCGGTCGGCAAGCAGCGGATCAAGGAGCGCGAGTAGGCGCCCGGCCGAGAGATCCAAGGGTGGTTGTGTGAAGATCGACGAACTGACGACACCGGCGCTCGTCTTGGATGCAGCCATCCTCGAGCGCAATCTCTCGAGCATGAGCGAGGTGTTGCCGGGTCCGAGGCTGCGCCCGCACGTCAAGGCACACAAGTGCACCCGACTGGCGGATCGTCAGGCGGCGCACGGCCACCGGAACTTCTGCTGCGCGACCGTGCGTGAAATGGAGGGAATGGCGGCTGCGGGCCTCGGTGAAGATCTGCTCCTCGCCAACGAAGTGCTCGACGCACGGCGCCTCGGCGTGCTCGATGCCCGCGTGACGGTGGCCGTCGATTCCGAAGAGACGATCGACGCCGCAATCCGGGGTGGTGTCGGCGAGTGCCTGATCGACGTGAACGTCGGATTGCCCCGCTGTGGTTGCGCGCCGGAGACGGCGGGGCGTCTCGCGGATCTCGCGCGGCGTCGCGGACTCGTGGTGCGGGGCGTGATGGGCTACGAGGGGCACGTCGTCGGTCAAGCCGATCGCCAACAGCGCGAAGCGGGATGTGCGGCGAGCATGACGCTTCTCGCTGTGGCGCATGCCGACGTCGGGGGTGACGTCGTCTCCGCGGGCGGTACGGGCACCTTCGACTGCAATCGCATCGCCACCGAGATCCAGGCCGGCAGCTACGCGTTGATGGATACCGCCTACGGGAAGCTCTCGCTGCCATTCGAGCAGGCGTTCTGGGTGCTCTCGACCGTGATCTCCGTCTCGGAGAAATACGTGGTGGCAGACTGCGGGCTGAAGGCTCTGGGGATGGATCACGGCAACCCCGACGTGCCGGGCGCGCGGGTCTGGTTCTGCTCGGATGAGCACATCACGCTGGCACCCGAGCGGCCGCTGCGCCCCGGTGCGAGGATCCGCGTCACGCCGGCGCACGTCGACCCGACTCTCGCCTACCACGACACGCTCCATGTGATCGCTGGAGACGAAGTCGTCGACGCCTGGCCGATCGATCTGCGCGGCTGGTAGCGGGTTCGTTCGGACAGGCGGGAACGGTCGAAGCCGCTCCGTCGCTCAGTCGCGGGTCGGGAGCACGATCTCCGGATCTTCCGGCCGTGGGCGATACAGGATCACGGTGTGGCCCACGAGGCCGCAGAGATGGGCGCCAGTGGCCTCGGCGAGCTGACGCGCGGCGGCCTTCTTGTCGTCGGGTTCGTGCAATCGGACCTTCACCAACTCATGGTCGGCCAGCACTGCATCGGTGGCGGCCACTACGGCAGGGCTGATTCCACCCCCGCCCACGTGCACCAGCGGCTTCTGCGGATGGGCCTTCGCACGCAGGAACCGGCGCTGTTGTCCCGTGAGTTGTCCCGTGAGTTGTCCGGTCCGGGTCGGCTCGATGCGCGGTTCGTCCGGCGTCACGCTCGGTCCTCCAATCCGACCGGAATCGGTTTTCCAGCGACCCTCGACCCGATGCGTCGAGGTGCCGGGGCGTCTCCGGAGGTCGGCAGCGTACCGATCCCGATCGCCTGGCGCTCAGGGGCGCGGTCCGAGCTGCCGATATCTCCTCGCATCATGAGTCAGAAGAAACCCCCGTTGATTGGTCGCCTGGCGGTCCAGCTCAAGCTGATCACTCCGAAGCAGCTCGCCGAGGCGACGGACGCACAGGCCGATGGGTCCGGCGCAGGCTTCGGCGCGATGCTGGTCGAAAAGGGCTGGATCAACGCGAAACAGCTCGAGAAGCTCGAGTCCGTCCAGCGCGATCTGATCGCGAAGCATCGGGCCCAGCAGGCCGCTGCAGCCGACGGGACGCCCGAGCAGAGCGCGTCGCCGACGGGGCGACCCGCCGCGGCGCCGGCGACCCGCGCCGCCCGACCGGTCGAGCGCGAACTGGCGATCCACGGCGCCGCCGAACGCGCCGTCCAGGAGGCCGCTCCGGTCGACGCTGGAGCCACGCTCGAACTGTCCGAACCCGCTCCCAGGCAAGCGGCTCCGCGAAGCGCCTCCGCTGGCTCCACGATCCCGACTCCGACGCAGGTTCCTGCACCGCCTGTCGCGAGGAACGAACCTGCGCGCCCAGTCGAGACGCCGCCGGCAGAGGGAGCAGACGAACCGGACAAGGGATCTCTCGGTCTGCGACTCGGCGAACCCGATGCGGCGGCTCGAGCGCAGCTTCACCAGATACTCGCCGAGGCGGTCGAGGCCGGCGCCAGCGACATCCACTTCCACAGCGGTGGCGAACTCAAGGTCCGAATCCATGGTGAGCTCTTGCCACACGGCTCGGTCCAGCTCGATCGCGCGACCGCCGAACGCCTGGTCGCCGCCGCGCTCTCGCCCGAACAACGCACCGAACTCAGCCGCGACGGCGAACTCGATCTCTGCATCGACCTTGCCGGCACCGGCCGATTCCGCGCCAACGCCTATCGACAACAGCGTGGCTTCGATCTCGTGCTGCGCTCGGTCCCGAGTCGGCCGCCCAGCCTCGAAGAGCTGGGCCTTCCGGTCGAGCTTGCACGCCTGACCGACTACCACCAGGGCATGGTGCTGCTCACCGGCCCGACTGGTTGCGGCAAGTCCGCAACTCTTGCCGCGATGGTCGATCTGATCAACGGATCTCGTGACGACCACATCCTCTGTGTCGAGGACCCGATCGAGGTCCTGCATCCGCCCAAGCGCTGTCTCGTCAATCAACGCCATGCGGGCCGCCACACAGGAAGCTTCGCGCGCGCTCTGCGCGGTGCCCTGCGCGAGGACCCAGACGTGATCGTGATCGGCGAGCTGCGTGATCTCGAGACGATCTCGCTCGCGATGACGGCCGCCGAGACCGGCCACTTCGTGCTCGCGACCCTGCACACCAACAACGCGGTGCGCACGATCAATCGCATGATCGGAGCGTTCCCTTCCGGTGAACAGGCGCAGGTTCGCGCGATGCTGTCCGAATCGCTGCGTGCGGTGGTGTCGCAGCGCCTGGTCGCCCGGGCGGACGGGAGCGGGCAAGTTCCGGCCCTCGAGGTGCTGATCATCAACAAGGCGATCGGCAATCTGATCCGCGACGAGAAGACGGTCCAGATCCGCTCGTCGATGCAGACCGGACGTTCGCACGGAATGTATCTGCTCGAGCAATCGCTGAACGATCTCGTCGCCTCGGGTCAGATCACGCGCGAGACCGCTCTCCACCACGCAGAAGAGAAGAAGCTGATCACCGCGGGCGCCTGAAGCACTGCTGCGCAGTGTGCCGCGTCTGCACGAGCCGAATCGTCACAGGAGATCCGACCCAGTGGCCCAAATCGATCGACTGCTCACCCATCTCCGGAAGAACGATGGATCCGACCTCCATCTCGCGGCCGGACTGGAGCCGCGATTCCGCACCAAGGGTCGCATCAAGGTGATCGAGGGCGAAGGCGTGCTCGGTGATGCCGAGTTGCGCACGATGATGAAGGAAATCGCGTCACCGCGAGCCTGGGAGGAGTACTCGTCCACGTGTGATCTCGACTTCGCCTACGGGATCGAGGGCCTGGCGCGCTTTCGCGCGAACTACTTCGTCCAGGATCGGGGTGCCGCTGCGGTGTTCCGTCTCATTCCGGAGGAGATCGTACCGGCCGAGAAACTCGGTCTGCCCGCTGCGATCGCCAACCTGGCCGATCTGAAGGAGGGCCTCGTGCTCGTGACCGGACCCACAGGGTCCGGCAAGTCGACGACGCTCGCTGCGATCATCGATCGTCTGAACAAGACCTATGCACGCCACATCGTGACGATCGAGGATCCCGTCGAGTTCGTGCATCAGAATCGTCTCAGCACGTTCTCGCACCGCGAGGTCGGTCTGCACACCCAGGGTTTCGGCCCGGCTCTGCGTGCGGCGATCCGGCAGGACGCGGACGTGATCCTGGTCGGTGAAATGCGCGAGCGCGAGACGATCTCGCTTGCCATCACGGCCGCCGAGATGGGCATGCTGGTGTTCGGCACGCTCCATACCAACAACGCCGCCAAGACGATCGATCGAATCATCGACGCCTTCCCGGCCGAAGAGCAGAACATGGTCCGGCTCTCGCTCTCCGAATCGCTGGCCGCGGTCGTCTCGCAGCTGCTGCTGCCCACCGCGGACGGCAAGGGCCGCATCGCCGCAAATGAGATCCTGCTGCGTGCCCAGGGCCTCCAGAACGTGATCCGGGAGGGCAACATGCAGATGCTCGCCTCGATCATCCAGTCCGGGAAGTCACTCGGGATGCAGTCCATGGACGATGTGCTCTTTGCCCTCGTGAAGGAGGGCCGGATCACGGCGCACGACGGCTACATGAAGGCGCTCGACAAGGTGCGCTTCGAGAGTCTGGTCGGTCGGGGCTAGTCGCGCGGCGCCCATCCGGGTGCGCGGCCGCGATCTGGCTTCCCTGCATGCGGGGAGTCGCTACTCTCCACGGCTCGTCCGATCATGCGTCCGTGTCCATCGCCGGATCCCGTCGCGCGTCCGGAGTCAGCATGTCGAATTCGGCTTCCCATCCCGTTGCATCCCTGCCGGCGTCGTCGTCGGGCCTGTTGCGCAAGATCGGGCTCGGCATTGCGGCGCTCGGCGTGTTCCTGCTCGTGTTCATCGGTGGCCACGCGTATCTCGCCAACCGGCTCGTGGTGGCGCCCGACCTGCCAGGCGCGTGGACGAGCGGTCTGGTGGCTGCGATCTGGCTGCTCGCCGCGACGCTCGTCCTCCAGCCGCTCGCCGAGCGCTTGCTTCCGTTGCGTGTCGAGCGCCTCCTCGTGTGGCCGGCAGCCATCTGGATGGGCGTCGCATTCCTGCTCCTGATCGCGTTGTTCTTCAGCGATCTGCTGTTCGTGCTGCTCGGCGCGGCGGGCGACGTCGATCCGGTCGGCGCAGCCCGCTTCCGGGCCGTCGCCGTCGTTGCGCTGGTGGGACCGGCCGCCCTGATCGCTTTGCGCCAGGGGCTCGCGCGGCCCGCTGTGAAACGCATCGAGGTCGAGTTGCCGGGCTGGCCCGCCTCGCTCGATGGACTTCGCATCGCACAGATCTCGGACATCCATTTCGGCCCGATCCTGGGCCGGGACTTCGCGGAGTGGCTGCGCGATCAGGTCAACGCGCTCGAACCCGATCTGATCGCGATCACGGGGGATCTCGTGGATGGTCCGGTGGGGAAGCACGGTGACTCGGTGGCTCCGTTCGCAGACCTGAGGGCTCCGCTCGGCTGCTACTTCGTGACGGGCAATCACGACCACTACTCCGGCGCTCGTTCGTGGGTGGATCGCGTGGCTGCGCTCGGAATCACGGTCCTGCGCAACGCGCACGTCGTGATCGAGACACGGGGCGATTCGTTCGTGCTGGCTGGCGTCGACGATCACCGCACGCGCCAGATGCCGGGCGAGGGCGGAGAAGATCTCGAGGCCGCGCTGGCCGGGATCGCGCCCGATCGTCCGATCGTCCTGCTCGCCCACGATCCGACCACGTTCAAGAAGGCGTGTCGACGCGGCGTCGAGCTCCAGCTCTCCGGCCATACCCACGGCGGGCAGATCTGGCCATTCAAGTACTTCGTGCGCCTTGCGATGCCGTTCGTCGCGGGCCTCTATCGGCGGGGCGACGCGACCCTCTATGTCAGTCGCGGGACAGGATTCTGGGGACCCCCGATGCGCCTCGGGGCGCCGGCCGAGATCACCGAACTGACGCTGCGGAGCGCGCGGCGGTAGGCGATCCGGCCAGGCGGGCCACCGCCGTCCGGAAGTGCGAAGGTCTCCGGTCCGGATGCGACACGACATCCGCTGGAGGACGAACCCGATGGACTTCGAGATCCCGGCAAACCTGGCGAAGTACCTCGTCGAGCTCGACGACTTCATCGAGCGCGAGATCGTTCCGATCGAACAGAGCGACGACAACATCCGCTTCTTCGATCATCGTCGCGAGGATGCGCGCACCGACTGGGAACGCGGCGGTCTGCCCAACGAAGAGTGGGAGGCACTGCTCGCGCGCGCGCGGCAGGTCGCCGATGCGGCGGGCCACTATCGCTATCCGTTCCCGAAACAGTACGGCGGGCGCGAAGGCACGAACCTCGACATGGCGGTGATCCGCGAACACCTCGCCCACAAGGGACTCGGTCTGCACAACGACCTGCAGACCGAGCACTCGGTGGTCGGCAACAACGTCGGTCTGCTGTTGATGCTCGCGTACGGGACCGGGGAACAGAAGGCCGAGTGGGTCGACGGCCTTGCCGAAGGGCGCCGCGGGTTCGCGTTCGGCATCACCGAGCCCGAGCATGGCTCGGATGCGACCCACATGGAGACCACCGCCGTGCGGGACGGCAGCGGCTGGCGGATCACTGGCGAGAAGACCTGGAACACGGGCATCCACAAGGCCAGGCACGACATGATCATGGCGCGCACGTCCGGCAAAGCCGGTGACGGACACGGCATCACGGCGTTCCTCGTTCCGACGGACTCACCGGGCTTCAAGGTCGAAGAGATGCTCTGGACCTTCAACATGCCGACCGATCACGGTCGCGTGTCACTGACCGACGTCCACGTGCCGGAATCGGCCGTCTTCGGAGGCGAAGGCAGGGGGCTCGGTGTCGTCCAGCACTTTTTCAACGAGAACCGCATCCGACAGGCAGCCTCCAGTCTCGGCGCCGCGCAATATTGCATCGACCAGTCGGTCGAATACGCGAAGCACCGGAAGCCCTTCGGCAAGGCGTTGGCCACCAATCAGGGCATCCAATTCCCTCTGGTCGAGCTGCAGACACAGTGCGAGATGCTGCGCGCGCTGATCCACAAGACTGCCTGGCTGATGGACCGCGACGGTGCGTTCTCGGTCTCGGACAAGGTTTCGATGTGCAACTACTGGTCGAATCGGCTCTGCTGTGATGCGGCGGACCGTGCCATGCAGGTGCACGGAGGTCTCGGCTATTCGCGCCACAAGCCGTTCGAGCACATCTATCGCCACCATCGTCGGTATCGGATCACCGAGGGCGCCGAGGAGATCCAGATGCGGCGGGTGGCGGGCTACATGTTCGGCTTCATGAAGCAGCGCGCACCGAAGGGTGTCGACGAGGGGTAGCCGGTCCGTGGGAGCTGATCGTGAAGCGATGGAGCAGCGCCTCACCGCGGCGCTGACGAAGCACCTTCCCGGGATCGGGAGACTGGTGCGCTTCGATCGTCTTTCCGGTGGCGCCAGCCAGGAGACCTATCGGCTGGTCGTCGAGTCCGGAGGAGTCGAGCGCAAGCTGGCGCTTCGACGCGCGGCGGGTGGAGTGTGGAACGAGGGAGCCGCGTTGCCTGCGCGCGCCGGGATCCGTACGGAGGCGGAGTTGATGCGCCTCGCGCGTGCGGCGGGCGTGCCCGAACCCGAAGTGTTGGCGGTCCTCGACCAGTCCGACGGGCTCGGCGAAGGTTTCGTGATGGAGTGGCTCGAGGGCGAGACCCTCGGCGCACGCATCGTCCGTGCCGAGTCGCTCGCCGGTGTGCGTTCGCGCCTGGCGCGCCAGTGCGGCGAGATCCTCGCGCGCGTCCACGCGATCGATGTCCAGACGACGGGGCTCGCTAGAAAGCTGGACACGGTCACGCCACGCGCCTACGTGGAGCAGACGTACGCGGGCTACAAGCTACTCGCCACCCCGCAGCCGATGATCGACTACACAGCGCGCTGGCTGATCGATCACCTGCCTGCAGCGCCTCGAATGACCTTGGTCCACAACGACTTCCGCAACGGCAACGTCATGGTCGGTCCGGAAGGCGTGGTGGCGGTGCTCGACTGGGAACTCGCCCACATCGGCGATCCGATGCGTGATCTCGGCTGGATCTGCACGAACTCGTGGCGCTTCGGACGTCGAGACCTTCCGGTGGGCGGCTTCGGCGAGTACTCGGAGCTGTTCGCTGGCTACGAATCCGTCTCCGGACAGAAGGTCGACGCGGCCCAGGTCAAGTTCTGGGAGGTGTTCGGTTCTTTCTGGTGGGCGATCGGATGTCTCGGCATGGCGAACCAGTTCCGCATCGGACCGGATCGCAGCGTCGAGCGCGCGGCGATCGGGCGTCGCAGCTCCGAGTGTCAGGTGGACTGCGTGAACCTGCTGATCCCAGGGCCGGTCGACGTGATCGAGATTTCGAGGAGCCGCGCTTCGTCCGACCTGCCCGCCCTGGACGAGCTCGTGCAAGGTGTCCGCGATCTCCTGCACGGCGAGCTGATGACCGCGACCGAGGGACGCCTGCAGTTCATGGCGCGAGTGTCGGGCAATGCGCTCGACATCGTGCTGCGCGAGTTGGTGGTGGGCGAGGAGCATCGTCGTTGCGAGCGCGAGAGGCTGTGCCGATTGCTCGACCACGAGGGAGATCTCACCGCACTGCGCTGGCAGCTCGTCGAGGGACTGCGCGACGGATCGGTGACCCTGGATGCACCGGGACTCGCCGAGCATCTGCGTGCGACGGTGGTCAATCAGGTCGCGATCGATCAGCCGCGCTACTCGGGATTCCTGGCCGCCGCGGCGCACGGTCAATGAACGTGCAACGCCCGATCACCTCGCGTCGTCGGGCGCGCTGTCGATCGGCAGGCTGATCCGGAAGCACGCACCGCGTGTCGGCTTGGGTTCGAGTTCGATGTTGCCACCGTGGCTCTTCACGATCTGGTGCGAGATCGAGAGCCCGAGCCCGGTGCCCTTGCCGACCGGCTTCGTGGTGAAGAACGGATCGAAGATCCGATCCGCGACTCCTTCCGCAACCCCGCAGCCGTCGTCCTCGATCCGGATCACCACCTGATCCCCCTCGACGGATGTCCGGATCCAGATGGTTCCGCGGCCCTCGGTGGCGTGGATCGCATTGACGACGAGATTCAGGAACACCTGCTTGAGCTGCTGCGGCGCGGCCAGGATCGGCGGCAGTTCACCGTAGTGTCGCTGGACGAGCGAGCGCCGTCCTGGTTCCGCGGTCGAGATCCGCAGCACGCGATCGAGTAGATCGTTCACGTCGAGTCGCTCGCGCTCGGGATGCCCCGCATGCGAGAACTCACGCACGTCGCGGACGATGTGGGCGGCGCGGTCCACGCCTTCGAGCGACTCGCTGATGATCTCCTCGCCGTCACGAAGCGCATCCATCGCCGATTCGTCGGGCGTCCCGGCCTCGAGCGCCTTGGTGAGCACCGCCCAGTGTTCGCGCAGCACGCCGAGATTGGTCCGGACGAAGGCCAGCGGGTTGTTGATCTCGTGTGCGATGCCCGCGGCGAGTTGACCGACGGCGGCCAGTCGACCCGAAGTCACCAATTGACTGCGAAGCAGTTCGACGGGACGCAGATCGCGGACTACGACGACCAGACCGAGGGGCTCGCCGCGGTGGTCACGCGCTGTCGATACCGAAGCGGCCACCGAGATCGGTGGGCCGACGAAGGGATGCAGGCGACACTCGACATCGATGCGCTCCTGCGGCCCTCCGAGCGGTAGATCGGGAATGCACGGTTGGAAACGACGACCGACGATCCGGTCTGCGGAGGCGCCGAGGAAGGTCTCCATTCCCTCGTTGGCAAGCAGGATGCGATCGTCGAGGCCGACGAACACCACGCCCTCGTTGATCGAGCGCAGGATCTCGCGCGAGATGATGGCCTGCGAGGCGAACACATAACCCTGCGGCCGCGACATCGACCACAGCAACCATCCCGCCAGGATCGCGAAGCTGGTGGTGGTGAGCCGAGGAGTCTGGATGCCGGCCATCGGGAGGATCGCGTCGGTCAGCGATCCGACGACGAGCAGCCCGAGCACCCCCATTGCGAACCCTCGCCCGCCTGGATTGGGGCGGATCGCGAGTGCGCCGGCGATCGCCGTGCGACACGACAGGAAGACGAAGACCCCGCAGAGAATCGTGAAGCAGAAGTACACGGGGAACAGGGACCCGGGCACGGTCGCATAGCCCCACGGAACCCGGACCACCCCCTGCATGTACCACGGCGTGATCCAGGCGGAGAGAGTCAGTCCTCCGGCCACGACATACAGGAGGCGGGCGGAGGGCGTGATGCGTCGACGGTTCGTATGGGTGAGCGCTTGACCGACATCGACAGCGACCGGCCCGAGCATCAGGATCGCGAGCGAGATCCATGGGACGAAGCGCTCGGCGGATCGCGCGTCCGGCGCGAGTGCGAGACCGACTTCGCCGAAGGCCCAGAGGGCCGGGCAGGCGAACACGAGCTTTCCCAGCCAGGTCATCCGGCGATTCCCCACGTCGTACGTCGATGGCGTCGTGGTCATGCAGTACGCGCTGCACACCACACATGCGATCAACGGCAACAGGGCGAGCGGATGCATCGGGCAATTTTCTCCCGATCTTCTTGTCGGTTGCGGCAGAGGTTGCCTTGAAGCGAGCACGTCCCCGTGGGCCCCGTTCGGATCCCGCCCTTGTCCCGCCCGGACCCCGGGGCGACACTCCGGCGCCGGCGATGTCGGGCTGGCGGGGCGATGCTACGGCCCGGAGCGCATCATCCGGCCGGACGAGCCGGGGGCCCACCGGACTCAGGGACTCGGGGAATCAAGAGGCGAGGAGTGTTTCGATGATCGAGTGGAGCGAGCAGCACCTGATGATCCGCGATGCCGTGAGGAAGTTCGTAGACGCGGAGATCGTGCCCAACCTCGAGGCGCTCGAGCACGGCGACACGCCGCCCTACGCCGTGTTGAGAAAGCTGTTCAAGACGTTCGGGATGGACGAACTCGCGCGGGCCCGGTTCGACAAGCAGATCGCACGCGAGGAGGCCGTCGTGAAGAGCGGTGCGCCCGCACCGAAGGCCGAGCGCGCCGACGCCGCGGCCGGCGGTCGGGGTGACGCCGTCGCGATGCAGTTGATTCCGCTGATCGAGCTTTCCCGATTCTGCCCGGGCATGGTGACGGCGATGGGCGTCAGCATGGGACTCACCGGCGCCGCGGTCATGTCCAAAGGCACGCTCGAGCAGAAGAAGCGCTGGGGGCGCGAACTGCTGACGATGGAAAAGATCGGATCCTGGGCGATCACCGAGCCCGGATCGGGCTCGGATGCGTTTGGCAGCATGAAGTCGACGGCGCGACGCACCGCGGACGGCGGCTACGTGCTGAACGGCAACAAAACCTTCATCACGAACGGTCCCTATGCGGACACCATCGTGTTCATCTGCAAACTCGATGAGGCGGGAGTCGATTCCAAGGATCGGAAGGTCCTCACCTTCGTGCTCGATCGCGGCATGCAGGGGCTCACCCAGAGCAAGCCGATGCGGAAGATGGGTCTGCACTCGTCACCGACCGGCGAACTCTTCCTGCAGGACGTGAAGGTCGGCGTGGATCGTCTGCTCGGCGGCAGCGAGAACCGGGCGGGCGGACGCGAGGGCGCCAAGGACACGTTCTCGATGGAGCGTTCCGGCGTCGCCGCCATGGCGTACGGGATCGTCGATCGCTGCCTCGAGTTGTCGCTCAAGTACGCAAAGGAGCGCGTGCAATTCGGCCGACCGATCGGTGAGTTCCAGCTGATCCAGGAAAAGCTCGCCCGGATGGTGGTGGCGCGCATGAACATCGAGAACATGCTGTTCCGGATCATCGAGTCGGCCGAACTCGGTCGCGGCCTCACGTTTGCCGAAGCCTCTGCGATCAAGCTCTACTCGGCTCGCGCGGCGACGGAGGTCGCGCTCGAGGCCGTGCAGGTCTACGGCGGCAACGGCTACATGGCCGAATATCAGGTCGAGCAACTCGCGCGCGATGCCAAGGTGCTGCAGATCTATGCGGGCACCGACGAGATCCAGATCTCGGCGATCGCCCGGGACCTGCTCGCGAGCTGAGGTGATCGGTGTCCGGACTCGATCGCCTGCTCGGCATCATGGCGCGTCTGCGCGATCCAGAGCGCGGTTGCCCGTGGGATCTCGAGCAGGACTTCGCGAGCATCGCGCCGTACACCATCGAGGAGGCCTACGAGGTCGCCGACGCGATCGCGCGGGCCGATATGGAAGATCTGCAGGACGAGCTCGGTGATCTGCTGCTGCAGGTCGTCTACCACGCGCAGATCGCCGAGGAGTCCGGGCTCTTCGCATTCGAGGACGTCGCGCGCGTGATCGGCGACAAACTCGTGCGGCGTCATCCGCACGTCTTCGGCGATCCGGCCGAGCCTTCGGTCCTTGCGGTGCGCGGGACCTGGGAGGTGACGAAGGCCGCCGAGCGCGCCGCCCGTCGCGCTCGTCGGATCGCCCGGGGCGAGCCCGGCACCGACGGGCCTTTCGACGACATCCCGATCGCGCTCCCGGCTCTGACGCGCGCGGCCAAGATCCTGAAGCGGAGCGAGCGCGTCGCTGGCCCGGAGGCGGATCCGGTGGTGGCTGATCGAGCCGGCACGAATCCGGGCGCATACCTCGACGAACAGGTCGTCGAGGCCACTCGTTCGACCGACCCGGGCGAGCGGGCCGAACGCATCGGAGACCTGCTGTTGTCCGTGGTTGCGCTGGCGGCCAGGCTCGGTGTCGATCCCGAGCGGGCTCTGGCCGATCGCACCCGCGCCCTCTCTGCCCGGGCTCGCAGGAGCGACTGATCCGAGGGCGAGTCCGGCACCACTGCGGAGCGCGCACTCCGCGCCGTCGCTCGCTTCCGGCGTCAAGGCTTCGCGGGGTTCACCCGATGAGGGCGGCATGTCCGCGGATTCCCCCGAGCCGATGGGCGTGCTGGCTCGTGAACGGCACCACACACCGATCGGGGGACTACCCATGCTGCTGCAGACCCTGCCGTCCGACGGCTCCGTTGCCCTCGCGCGCAGTCGCCGCTACAAGGGCTGGAAGCGCCGAATCAAGCGAGATCTCCGGTTGCTCGCACCCCTGATTGCGCTCGTCGGCGAGACAGTCGTCCTGGCATCCACGATCGTGCTCGTCGAAGGCACGATCATGGATGCCGATGTCATCGTCGGCGTGGACGACTACGGAGTCGCGACGACCTCGATCAGCTCGACGTCGAATGTGAGCACGGCCCCGCCCGGGATCTTGCCCGGCGAACCCCTGTCCCCGTAGGCGAGTTCGGGCGGGCAGACCAGCTTCGCCTTGCCGCCGGGCTTCATCATCCCCACGCCCTCGGTCCAGCACGGGATGACGCGATTCAACGGGAACTCCATCGGCTCGTTGCGCTCGACAGAGCTGTCGAACACGGTGCCGTCGCTCAGCGTGCCGTGGTAGTGGACCTTCACGGTGTCAGTGGGGCTCGGTGAATTGCCGGTGCCGGCCTTGGTTTCCGTGTAGACCAGTCCCGATTCGGTGGTCTTCGCACCCTTGGCCTTCGCGGCCTTGTCGAGATAGTCCTTGCTCTTCACCTTTTCCTTCTCGACGCTGGCTTCCGCGCGCGCGTTGGCGAAGTCCTGGACCTTCTCGAGGTAGACCTCTTCATCGAGTTCGACCGTCTTGCCCTTGATCGAGTCCTGCAGGCCCTGCAGCACCATCTCGGACTCCGCGGGCGTCAACGCCAGCGGCTCGAAGTTGCGGCTCATCAGGATGCCGATGAAATAGAGCGTCTTGTCTTCGTCGGTCTTTGGTTCCTTGGCGCTGACGGAGCCGGCGACGATCAATGCGAATACGGCGACGATGAGGCCAACCACTCGCTGGATGCGGGTCGGGCTCGCGTCGCGGAAGCCGATCATGGAAGTTCCTTTCGTGGGGCGCAGGATGGCCCCGGGGTCGGGTCCAGCGGCCCGGATCCACCTGATCCGAGTAGCTGGTCTGCGGCGTGGGCGGGGTCGGACGAGCGGCGGAGCATACCCAGCGACCCGCCTCCGGGCCATCGCAACAGCTAGCCTTTCGGCATGCCGGACCCGTGTGGATCGCAGATTCCCGAAGCATTCGGAGAAGCGCTGGGACGGCTCTGCCCCGCGCTCCTGACGCAGTGGAACGCACTCGAAGGCATCGCGCGCCACATGGGCCCCGGCGATCTGGCGCGGATCGGGAGTCAGCTCGGTCCGCACCTCGTCCGACTGCATGATGCCCACACGACGTTTCGTTCGTGTGATCCGCCGGATGGGCTTCGCGAGTTCGCCGATCGGCTCTCGGAAGCGGCGCAGCACGCGGAGCGCGCTGGCGGACTGATGCTCTCGGCCGCCGAGACTGGCACCGGCGCGATCGCTGCAATCCTCGAGGGCATGCGCGCGCACTGCCTCGCGCAGTCCGCGCTGTTTCCGCTGCGCCGGATGCTGCCGCCATTCGACGCATGGTTCATCGAAGCGGGATTCGAATCGCGGCTCGGACAGCTCGCCGAAGCGCCGCCGCCCGACGTCAGGGTCGGCTTCTTCAACGCGAGCAATCAATACGACCGTCGCGGCGGATTCACGCTGTTCGTTCCGGAGGACTACCGACCATCTCGGGCCTGGCCGCTCGTGGTGGCGCTGCATGGTGGATTCGGCCACGGGGCCGACTTCGTCTGGACCTGGCTTCGCGAGGCCCGCGCACGGGGCTGGCTGCTGCTCGCACCGACGTCGGTCGGAACGACCTGGTCGATGCACGGACCGGACGTCGATGCCGCAGCCCTCGATTCGATGCTCGCCTACGTGCGCGAAAACTGGTCGGTCGATCGCGACCGGATCCTGCTGACGGGCCTGTCGGACGGCGCCACCTACACACTTCTGCACGGACTGCGCGAGGGCTCGCCGTTCAGCCATCTCGCACCGGCCTGCGGTGTCCTGCATCCGCAGAACTTCATGAACGGCAACCTCGGCCGTGCGAGAGCGCGCAGGATCCGGCTCGTGCACGGGGCCCTCGACTGGATGTTCCCGGTAGCGCTCGCCCGCGAAGCTGCGCGGACCCTCGAACGCGCCGGCGCGGAGGTCCTCTACGACGAGATCGCCGACCTGCCACATGCGTATCCGCGCGAAATGAACGGGCCGACTCTCGGCTGGGTCGAGGCCACCGGCAGGACCGGCTAGGGACCCGGATCGATACGTCAGCGGCGCTTCAGGGTTTGTCTCAGATACACACCCGTGCGCGAATCCGGTTCGCGGGCGACGTCTTCGGGTGTGCCCTGCGCGATGATGCGTCCGCCGTCGGGTCCGCCGTCCGGACCGAGGTCGATCACCCAGTCGGCGGTCTTGATCACGTCGAGGTTGTGTTCGATCACCACGACCGTGTTGCCGGCGTCGACGAGTGCTTCGAGCACTGCGAGCAGCTTCCGTACGTCTTCGAAGTGCAGGCCCGTCGTCGGCTCGTCGAGGATGTAGAGCGTCCGGCCGGTGGCGCGCTTGGACAACTCGCGCGCGAGTTTGATGCGTTGCGCCTCGCCACCCGAGAGTGTCGGAGAAGCTTGTCCAAGGTGCAGATAGTCGAGCCCCACGCGCTCGAGCAGCGACAGCGGTCCCGCGATCTTCGGATGGTTGGCGAACAACTCGAGGCCTTCGCGCACCGTCAATTCGAGCACGTCCGCGATCGAGCGGCCCTTGTAGCGGACCTGCAGCGTGGCTTCGTTGAAGCGCTTGCCCAGACATTCTTCGCAGCGCACGAAGACATCGGCGAGGAAGTGCATCTCGATCCTCCGGACGCCATCTCCTTCGCAGGCCTCGCAGCGACCCCCCTTCACGTTGAACGAGAAACGCCCCGGCTTGTATCCCTGGACGCGTGCCTCGGGCAGTTGGGCGAAGAACCCGCGGATTTCGTCGAAGACCTTGATGTAGGTCGCGGGATTGCTCCGTGGCGTGCGACCGATCGGGCGCTGATCGATGTCGATCACCTTGTCGAGTTGACCGAGGCCCGAGACACCGCGGTGCTTGCCGATGCGACGGCTCGAGGAGTGCAGTTTGCGGGCGAGGGCCGGATACAGGATCTCGTTGACGAGCGTCGACTTGCCCGCGCCCGAGACCCCCGTGACGACGGTCATCACACCGAGGGGGATCTCGACGTCGACGTCCTGCAGGTTGTTCTCGGTCGCCCCCTGGATCTTGAGGCTTCCCGCGGATCCACGGCGCTTCGACGGGATCTCGATGCGCCGACGTCCCGAGAGATAGGCGCCGGTGAGGGACTCCTTGCAGCGCTCGAGGCTCTTCGGCGAGCCGGCGTGCACGACCTCGCCCCCCATCACGCCGGCCCCCGGGCCGAAGTCGATCACGTGGTCGGCCTCACGGATCGTCTCTTCGTCGTGTTCGACCACGATCACCGAGTTTCCGATGTCCCGCATCCGCAGAAGTGTGTCGAGCAGTCGTCGGTTGTCGCGCTGATGCAACCCGATCGATGGCTCGTCGAGGATGTAGATCACGCCGGTGAGTTCGGAGCCCACCTGGCTGGCCAGCCGGATCCGCTGAGACTCGCCGCCGGAGAGCGTCGGGCCAGCGCGATCGAGGGAGAGATAGCCGAGACCGACCGCCGCCAGGAAGTCGAGCCGCGAGCGGATTTCCTTCAGGACCTCGACGGCGATCTCCCTGGCCGATCCATCGAGGACGAGCGCCTCGAAGAACCCACGCGCTTCGTCGACGGTCAGTGCCGACACCTGCACGAGGCTCTGGTCGCCGACCCGCACGGCGGCGCTCTCGGGCCGCAACCGCGTGCCGTCGCAGGTCGTGCATCGCGTGTTGGCGATGAACTGCGTGTACCACTTCTTCATGCCCTCGCTCTTCGTCTCCTTGAAGCGACGCATGAGCCGCGGGATCACGCCCTCCCACGTGACGTCGAAACTGCCGCGCCCGGACTTGTTCTCCCAGGCGATCTTGAACTTCTTGCCGTCCGATCCGTCGAGCAGCATCTGGCGCTGACGCGCGGGAATCCTGCGCCAGGGCTTGCTGCCATCGATCCCGAGCTGCTCCATCAACTGACGTCGGTAGTTGGCCCCCCAGCCGGTCTTCTGGGACGTGTTCTCGCCCCACGGTTTGATGGCTCCCTGCTCGATGCTGAGCGAGTCGTCGGGCACGATCAGCTCGGGATCGAATTCGAAGCGCGTTCCGAGACCGTTGCAATCCGAGCACATGCCCTGCGGACTGTTGAAGGAGAAGGCCTGGGGGGTGAGTTCAGGAAACGAGATGCGGCATCGCTTGCAGGCCGCACTCTCGGTGAACATGCGATCGGCGTCGTCCACGTGGACGATCAGCGTGCCCTGGCCGACTCGCAGCGCCGTTTCGACGGAGTCGGTGACGCGGGATTCGATGCCCGACTTGACGACGATGCGGTCGATCACCGCTTCG
Organism: bacterium; assembly: GCA_031413515.1. Classification (GTDB taxonomy): domain Bacteria; phylum Myxococcota_A; class UBA9160; order UBA9160; family UBA4427; genus TMED88. The sequence continues at coordinate 43,499 of JANOFF010000099.1, read as the reverse complement.
ACGGTGTGCTTCTTCCGCTTGTCGAGGGTGTCGAGCCCTTCGCTCTCGATGAGGTCACCGTCGACCCGCAGCCGCGTCCAGCCGGCGCGGCGTGCTTCCTCGAGCATCTCGCGATGTTCGCCCTTGCGGTTGACGAGCAAGGGCGCGAGAACGATCAACCGCGTGCCCTCGGCATACGCGAGGATCTCGCGCGCGATCTGCTGGGCGGTCTGTCCGTGGACGCGTTCACCGCACCGGTGGCAGTACTGGATGCCGACGCGGGCATACAGGATGCGGAGATAGTCGGCGATCTCGGTGATCGTCCCGACGGTGGATCTCGGGTTGTTGCCCGTCGTCTTCTGCTCGATCGAGATCGTGGGCGACAACCCGCGGATCGTGTCGTAGCGCGGTTTCTCCATCTGGCCGAGAAACTGCCGCGCATAGGCGGACAGCGACTCGACGTAGCGACGTTGTCCTTCGGCGTACAGCGTGTCGAATGCGAGCGACGATTTCCCCGAGCCCGACACGCCGGTCATCACGACCAGCTTCTTCTTCGGGATGCGCAGCTCGATGTTCTTGAGATTGTGTTCTCGCGCGCCCTTGATGTGGATGTGGTCGAGTTCTGTCTTCATGCGCGGGGTCTCGCTCTGCGCTGCGCCGGAAGTCGGATTCGCACCGCGTGGGAACGCGGGCCGGCGATGGGGGGATGCGCGGCGAGATGTTTCCGACGTGACGCTGCGCGCGGTTCGCGAGCATATCGCGCCGATCCGGCATCCGCCGGGTCGCGGGTCGTGCTGCGGACAAGCCTCGTCAGCAGGGGCCGATCCACTAAGGTTCCGTCATGGACGCCGCCGGGAGCGTCCGTTCGTCGATGGGAGCTCTGCCGATGTCGGAGATCGATCTGGACCAGCGAACCGCGGTGATCACCGGAGCGAGTCGCGGAATCGGTGCGGCAATCGCTGAGTATGCGGTGAAGGTCGGCATGCGGATCGGCGTGTGTGCCCGCAGCGAGTCGGCCCTGGCCGGCTCCGATCGTGTCGTGTCGGCGCGACTCGACGTCGTCGACGAGGACGCGCTCGAAGCGTTCGCGAAACAGGTCGAATCGTCGTTCGGTGCGATCGATCTCTGGATCAACAATGCGGGTGTGCTGTCACCGATCGCGCCGATCAGGAACGTCTCCACCGCCGAGTTCCGGACCCATGTCGACATCAACCTCACCGGCGTGTTCATCGGCACGCGGATCTACCTCGGCCATCGTCGTCGCCACGGTGGCGGCGGTGTGTTGATCAACATCTCCTCGGGCGCAGCGTCCAACCCCTACGCGGGCTGGGGGGCGTACTGCGCCAGCAAGGCGGGCGTCGAGCGACTCACCGAAGTGGTGGCCCTCGAGGAGCGATCCAGCGGGCTGCGCGCCTACTCGGTGGCGCCGGGCGTGGTCGACACCGACATGCAGAGTCTGATTCGCGATTGTTCGCCGGATCGGTTTCCGAAGGTCGCCGATTTCGTGGAGATGAAGAAGGAGAACCGCTTCAACAGCGGGGAGTACGTGGCGCGGCAGCTGCTCGCGTTGGCGTTCGATCCGGCGCGGGCCACGGACGAAGTCGCGATCCGGTTCGCCGACGAGTCCGAGCAGGCTTGAAGGCGGTGCCGACCCACGCGGGTGTCCGGGTCTTCGTCACCGGCGCGACCGGCCTGATCGGCTCGAGACTCTGTGAACGGCTCTGCAGCGACGGAGCAACGGTGCTGGCGCTGAGCCGCAGAGAGGGGCTCGCCCCGGTCCGCGCCGGGCTCCGGTTCGTGAAGGGGGATGTGGCTGCCGCGGGCGAGTGGCAGGCGGAGGCGGGCGCCGCCGACGCGATCGTCCACCTGGCGGGAGAGCCCGTTGCCTCGCGGCGTTGGAACTCGTCCGTCAAGGCGAAGATCCGCGACAGTCGGATCGAAGGCACGCGCCAGATCGTCGCGGCCATCGCACGGGCAAAGCGGCCTCCGCGTGTGCTCGTGTGTGCGTCGGCAACCGGCATCTACGGGGCGCGCGGCGACGAAGAGCTAGACGAGTCGGCTGCACCCGGTGGCGACTTTCTCGCGCGGCTCTGCGTGGACTGGGAGTCGGAGGCGCGTCGCGCTGCCGGATTCGGGGTGCGGGTCGTGCATCTGCGCTTCGGCCTGGTTCTCTCGGCGCACGGTGGAGCACTGCCCCGCATGCTCATGCCCTTCCGGCTCGGAGTCGGTGGTCCCCTCGGCCCGGTCGATCGCTTCGTGCCGTGGATCCATCTCGAGGACGTGGTGGGGCTCGCCCGTCTTGCCCTGGACGACCGAGACGCCGGCGGACTGCGCGGGCCCCTCAACGTGGTCGCGCCCGACGCGATCCGCATGGGAGAGTTCGCGAGTACCCTGGGCCGAGTATTGCGGCGACCGGCGCTCGTGCCGGTGCCGGAGTTCGCGCTCCGTCTCCTGCTCGGCGAGGCGACCGAGGCCGTGGTGCCCGGGCAGCGCGTGATTCCACGGGCTGCGCTCGAGGCCGGCTATCGATTCGAGTTCCGGACGCTTCGCGCGGCGTTCGACGATCTCGTGGGCTGACGAGTGTTCGCCCGCCGGACCGAAGCTGTCACTCGGTGCCGCGGGTCGTCGCATCCGCGGCGCCCGCGGACGGCGAGGTGGACGTCTGTAAGCGCCAGACCAGGAGCAGCGCCGCCAGCGCTGCCGCGACCGCGGCGACGATCATGAGCGCGCGTCGCCGTGCGCGTCGTGGCCGGTCGACGGATCGCGTCGCAACCCGTTGATCCGCGCCGCGGACTACCGCCGTCAGCGGCACCGCTGGCTCGGATTCCGCCGGGCCGGGCGGGAACACCGCCGCCACCTGGACCGTCACGTTGTCCTGGCCACCGTGTTCGTTGGCCCGCTCGATCAATCGGCGGGCCGCTTCCGCGGGCTCGGCCTCGTCGAGGATCACGGCGATCTCGGTCTCGTCCAGCATGCCGGACAGGCCGTCGGAGCAGAGCAGGTAGCGATCGCCCGGTCGGATCTCGAGCCGTGAGGTCTCGACATCGACCCGCGGCTCGATCCCCACCGATCGGATGATCTCGTTGCGGCGCGGGTGGACGGCCGCCTGCTCGGCGGTCAGCAGGCCGCGGCGCTCGAGCTCGGCCACCACCGAGTGATCCCGGGTGAGGGCGCGCAGCACGTCGTCCCGGTAGCGATAGAGGCGACTGTCGCCGACGTGCGCGACGAACCCAGCGCCGTCGGGGCAGAAGAGCAGGACCACGGCCGTGGTCCCCATGCCGCCGAGTTCTGGATTGGAAGTCGCCATTCCGTGAACGCGGGAATTGGCCGCTTCCAGGGCTTCGCGCAGGGTTTCTTCCGGGGCTGCGCCCGATCGGCAAAAGACCTCGCCGACGGTTTCGACAGTGAGGCGGCTCGCGGTCTCACCGCCCCGGTGGCCCCCCATGCCGTCGGCCACGATCAGAAGTGTCGAGCCATCGGGCCGGCTGAACTCGCCGAAACTGTCCTCGTTGCGGGTGCGGACGCGGCCGACATCGCTCTGCGAGGCAGTGGTCAGTCTGGGGCGCGACACGCGGCTCGGGTTCCAGGCATTTCGAGGGTACGGCGGATGTCGTCGCGGCTTGAGCCGGCGACCCTCGCAGGGCCGCCGGCTCAATCGCGAATCGCGGACGCCACCTCGTCAGGGGATGTCGCGGTCGAGCACCGTCTTGCGGCCGTCGCTTCGAGCACTCTCGATGGCCTGATCGCATAGCGAGCGGAGCCGGTCCGAGAGCGCGTTCAGGACGTTCCCGGATGTCTTCATGTCGCCCTTGTTCTTGATGTAGTTCTTGATCTTCGAGGCAACGACGAGCACTTCGTTCGAATCAGCCATTAGAGCGGTGGCCCCCTTTTTCCTCGGCGCGCCAGCGGGTCGCCAAGCCTGGGGAGACGCCTCCGCATCCCCTCTGGCAACCCCTCCCGGTACGCCCGGTCGACTCCCAGCATGCTTCAGTTCGCGCGAAAGGCAATACAAGCCCACGAGAGCGCCGATCGACCCGGCCGCTAGCATCGATCGCCATGAGGATGGTGCTCGAGGGCGCGCGGGTCTGGGATGGCGAGGACGATGCTCCGTCCCGATCGGCGATCCGGATCTGGATCGAGCGCGGGGAGATCTCCTCGATCGGCACCGATCCGGGAGGCGAGGGTTGGCGGGTCGTGACCCTGCCCGCCGGTTCTGTGGCGATCCCCGGCCTGATCGATGCCCATGTGCACCTCGACCTCGACCCCGACTTGTCGAAGCCCGACGATCAGTTCGTCGTGCCCCGAGAGGAGCGCGATCTGCGGATGATCGCCCGAGCCCGCGAGATGGTGCGGGCGGGGATCACGACCGCTCGGGATCTCGGCGCTGGCGAGTGGCGAGAGATCGCGCTGCGCGACGCGATCCAGCGCGGCGAACTGCCGGGTCCGCGACTTCTCTGTGCCGGCCAGCCGGTCACCGTGCCGGGCGGGCATTGCCACTTCTGGGGTGGGGCCGCCGAGGACGCGGCCGCGCAGGCCGAGGTCGTTCGGCGGCAACTCGAGGTCGGCGTCGACTGGATCAAGGTGATGGCGACGGGCGGTGTCTTCACAGCGGGCAGTGGTGTGGACCGTGCCCAGTTCAGTGAGGACGAGATCTCGGCGATCGTGCGACAGGCGGCTGCCGGTGGGCGAAAGGTGGCCGCGCACTGTCATGGCGCGACGGGCATCCGTCACGCGGCCCGGGCGGGGGTTCGCACCATCGAGCACTGCTCGTTCGCCGGGCCGGGCGGGTTCGGCAGTGCGTTCGATCCGGTGGCAATCAGCGATCTGGCCCGCCATGGCACCTGGGTTTCGCCCACCGTGAACGAGGGTTGGAACCATCGGATCGAGAAGGACGGTCGGCCGACGTCCTTCCACCAACGCATGCGCTTCGTGTTCGCGGCCCTGCGCGGGGCCTCGATCCCGCTGATCGCCTCGACGGACGCAGGCATTCCCGGCGTTCGTCACGATCGACTCGCCTTCGCGCTGCCCGCCCTGGCCGACTTCGCGCAGTTGACTCCGCGCGAAACTCTGCGAACGGCGACGAGCGACGCGGCGCGGGCACTCGGACTCGAGGACATCTGTGGTGTCCTGCGCGCGGGTCGATCGGCGGATGTCCTGGTATTGCGGGACGATCCGCTCGAGAACCTCGGTGTCCTCGAGGACCCTCTTTTGGTCGTCGCCCGTGGACGTGTGGTGCGCGACGAACTCGGAGTCGGCGGATCAGCGTGAAGCGTTCGGCGGGGTGTCTCGCCAGGGAGCGTGCTCGTCGAGCCAGACACGGAAGTGCGGCGCCAGCTGCATCGTCTGAAGGTCCTCGTCGGAGACGAAGTCGGCCCACACGACCTCGCGTCGATCGACGCTCAGCACCGGCCGCGCGTCGGTCGCGAGCACGACCTCGAAGAAATGCGCGCGGTCGTGCCGATAGGCGAGGTCGAGCACCACGACGCCGGTGGGTCGAAGGCGTCGGGTCTCGAGCGAGAGTCCGACCTCTTCGTGGAGCTCCCGCAGCGCTGCATCGATCGGGCGCTCGTCGCGCGCGAGTCCACCGCACGGCGGCGAGAATCCCGGCTTGTACGAGTTGCGGACCACCAGGACGTCCCACCGGGCATCGGCGCGCGGTCGACGCACGATCACGTAGGCGCCCTCGACGGCCGGTCGCCGGAGGAACCACCAGAGCGGCATGAGCCGGTAGCCGATCGAGAAGATCGTTCGCCAGATCGCGTCGATCCGAGTGTTGCGGTCCACGAAGCTCTCGCCGGATGGGGGGGCGAGTCGAGGCTAGCGTCTCCGCGATTCTGGATTGAGCGAGGACTCACGAACCCGGGGGCATTGCGGTCAGAGAGTGGCCAGGCGCAGCGACACGAAACTTCCGATCTCGCGCCGCGTGTCCTCCGATATGTCGCTGAACTCGAGCCCGATGCCGTCGGCGTGCACGCTGACACAGATCGCGCGAGCTACCACGATGCCGTTGCGGGGCAGGGCGAATTCGACACTCAAGTGCGAGCCGACCGGCGCCTTTTCGGGGCTCTCGAGATAGCAGCCGTTGATCGACAGCGACGTCACGCTCCCGACCCAGCGATGATCCCCGCGCAGTCCCCGTGCCGACAGTCGCGTCGGAGCGCGTGGCGCACCGCGCGGCGTGGGCTCGAGGGTGCGTTGCAGAATCGGATAGAGGCAGTCGAGTTGGATGGGGCGGCTGATCCGGCCGGCGATCCGCTCGTCCTGGATGCAGAGCGCACGGCTTCCGGTGACCAACACGATGGGTGTGTTCGGGTCTCGCGAGGGATCGGGGATCCGATCGTACTGCCGCTCGTCGACGATCCGCAGCGCCGGTCGCCAGGAGGTGTCGTCGAAACGACCCATCGCGCACGCGGGAATCAACGCGTAGCCGAGTCCCCGGAGTGCGGCGCGCAGATCCGCCGCGAGTACGCGGGGGCTGACGTAGTTGGCGATCAGGCCCCGCTCGGGAATCGCATTCGTGTGCATGTCCGTACTCATCGGCGCGGATACGCTGGGCATTAGGTGATTCATCCGGTCGAGTGCGATCGAGGGGCAACGCCCTCGCGCTGTCCGGAGGCCGGGTGAGGGCAAGAGGTCGTGATGCGCGCATCGACCGACGCACGTCTCCCGATCCGGGATAAGTTGCCGACCGAAATGCAACGAGACGCTGTCGGCCGATTCGCCCCGACGACCAGTGGCCCCGCGCACCCGGGCACGCTGCTCGCGGCGCTGCTCTGTTGGCTGGATGCCCGCAGTCGCGGCGGCCGGATCCTGCTGCGCCTCGAGGATCTCGATCCGGTCCGCTGCCGGCCCGAACACCTCGCCGCGATGGTGGAGTCGCTCGCGTGGCTCGGGCTCGATTTCGATGCGGTGGTCCGACAGAGCGACCACCGCGACGCGCACGAAGCAGTGCTCGACCGCCTGGCCGAGCAGGATCTCCTCTACTCGTGCAGTTGCTCTCGAACCGACCTTCGCAATCACGGAGAACGCGCTCGCGATGGCTCCTTCCGCTATCCGGGCACGTGTCGGGCGAATCGGTTGCCGCGTCGCGACGCGGGCGGATGGCGAGCCGTGCGCGAATCGCTTCGAGTCAGGCTCGCGCCGGGTGCGTTCGAACTCCGCGACGAGAGCGGTCTCGAACTCGGTGGGGATCCGCTGGCGGATGCCGGTGACCCGATCGTCCGTCGCCGTGATGGCGCGATCGCCTATCACCTCGCGAGCATCGTCGATGATCACGACGCCGGGGTCACGCGCGTCGTGCGCGGCCGGGATCTGGCGCCGAGCACCGCCGTGCAGGTGGCGCTGCAGCGGATGCTCGGCTGGCCGACACCGGACTATCGGCATCACCTGCTGCTCCTCGAGCCGCGCGGTGGCAAACTGGCCAAGTTGCATGGATCGGTGGGGTTCGACGCCCTGCGCGGCTTCTACACCACTGCACAGCTTGGCGGTGTGCTGGCGTGTGTGGCCGGGCTCCGATCCGATCTTGCGCCGGTGTCCCCGAGTGCACTGCTCTCGGAGTTCTCGTGGGACCGGGTCGGCAACGCCGATCGCGTGCTGCACTGGGATGGCTCCCGCCTGATCGACAGGTGAGCGGTTTCGCAGCGCCGGAACCGGAACGAAACCGGCCCGCGGTGCGCGCTTCGTTGCGCCGCGGGCCGGTCGATCCTGGTTGGCTCCGGGCGATGCCTAGTAGCGGTAGTGCTCGGGCTTGTACGGGCCCTCCACCGGCACACCGAGGTAGTCGGCCTGTGCCTGCGTCAGCTCGGTCAGCTTGACGCCGAGCTTCTCGAGGTGGAGTCGTGCGACTTCCTCGTCGAGCTTCTTGGGCAGCATGTAGACGCCGATCGGGTACTGATCGTTGTGCTGGTGAAGTTCGAGCTGGGCGAGCACTTGATTGGTGAACGACGCGCTCATCACGAACGACGGATGACCGGTCGCGCAGCCGAGATTCAGCAGTCGACCCTCGGCGAGCATCAGGATCGAGTGACCATCGGGGAACGTCCACTCGTGGTACTGATCCTTGATCTTCTGGACCTTGATGCCCTTGACCTTCTTCAGACCGGCGATGTCGATCTCGTTGTCGAAGTGCCCGATGTTGCCGACGATCGCTTTGTCCTTCATGCGAGCCATGTGGTCGGCGGTGATGATCTGGAAGTTGCCCGTGGTGGTGACGAAGATGTCCGCGGTCTCGACCACGTTGTCGACCGTGTTGACTTCGTAACCCTCCATCGCGGCCTGCAGGGCGCAGATCGGGTCGATCTCGGTGACGATGACGCGGCAACCCTGGCCCCGCAGACTCTGTGCGCTGCCCTTGCCCACTTCGCCGAATCCGCAGATCACGGCGACCTTGCCGCCGAGCATCACGTCGGTGGCCCGCATCAGGCCGTCCGGCAGGCTGTGGCGACAACCGTAGATGTTGTCGAACTTGCTCTTGGTGACTGAATCGTTGACGTTGATCGCGGGGAAGAGCAGCTCACCCTTCTCGTGCATCTGATACAAGCGATGCACACCCGTGGTGGTCTCCTCGGAGACTCCGCGGATGCCCTCCGCGATGCGGGTCCAGGCCCCGGGATGCTGAGCGAGCGTGCGCTTCAGCAGACCGACGATCACGCCCCATTCCTCCGAATCCGTTTCGGGGTTGTACGCGGGCACTTTGCCGGCCTTCTCGAACTCGCGTGCCTTGTGAACGAACAGCGTGGCGTCGCCGCCGTCGTCGACGATCAGATCCGGACCGCTGCCGTCGGGCCAGATCAGGGCCGCCTCGGTGCAGTCCCAATACTCTTCGAGGGTCTCGCCCTTCCATGCGTAGACGGCGATGCCCTTCGGATCTCTGGCCGTGCCCTTCGGTCCGACCGCGACTGCGGCGGCGGCGTGATCCTGGGTAGAGAAGATGTTGCAGCTCACCCAGCGGACGTCGGCACCGAGGTCGACGAGGGTCTCGATCAACACGGCGGTCTGGATCGTCATGTGCAGGCTGCCCATGATCTTTGCGCCGGCCAGCGGCTTCTGGCCCGCGTAGCGGGAGCGGAGCGTCATCAGCCCCGGCATCTCATGCTCGGCGAGTCGAATCTCGTTTCGCCCCCACTCGGCGAGGCCGATGTCGGCGATCTTGAACGGCAGGCGGGACATGTCGGGCATGGTGTTCCTCCGGGGAACCCAGTGGCTGGTGGCCACCGGATGGGTGGGTAGGGGGGAGTGTGCGAATTCGACTTGGCATGCGAGATCAGGAACTCATGACGGACCGGACCCGGTAAGGCAGGCATCGTGAGCCATTCATCCGCTTATGCGGATGAAGTGTTTCAGAGCCAGTCAGAAGTGTCAACCGAACCGGCGGGAAATCTGCTCGACCTGCTCAGAGCAGCAAGCCGACTGCAAGCAGGCCCGCCACCAGGCCGGCGGCGAGTACCACCGCGAGCAGCGTGAGGTTGCGCGCGACGGTGTGCAGGGCGTCGGCGATCTCCTGTTGGTTGGCCTCGAGCAGGGCCAGGCGTTCGCGGACCTCGGTCAGGGTCAACTGCTCTTCGAGTTCCCAGAGCCGGGTGATGTTCTCTTCGAACCGCGCAAGCTGGCTCTCGGTGGCGGATTGATTGGCCGCGAGTTGCTTCTCGAGCGCGTTCAAGCGGGTCAGGATCGGCTCGAGGGACAGCGGCCGGGGCGTCGCCGTCGAAGCCTGGGGAGGGATCGCCTGGGCCCGAGGCAGGGCGATCCGCTTCCAGAACGGGATCTTCTTCTGCGCGCTGCGATCGATGGGCGGATCCTCGGGAATGGGAATCAGCGCCGACATCCAGCCGCGTTCCGCTCGATCCGCTTCACGCACTTCGCTGGCCTCGACGCGCCGGACGTCGTCAGCCCCGGCTCGCGGTCGTGCAGGCGTGGGCGGTGTGGCGGGTGCGGAAGAGGGCACGCGCGATTCGACGGGTGCGGCCGCCGGTAGCGGGTCGATCGAGCCCACAGCGGTAGCGACATCCGGTGCCGTGGCCGGATCGCGCGCACCTGCTCTCGTCTCCTCGACAGTTGCCACCGACGCGTCGAACCCGCTGGTCGCCGGCTCGCGTTCCCCGGTCGGTCCATTGGGTCCCGGCAGATCGGTCGTCCGGGCCGAGATCTCGAATCCAACGGGGTGTGTCGCGGTGCTCGCGAGATCATCCGGCACGGATTCCGGCTCACTCCCGGTGGTGGGCTTCGACGCCCGTCGCGCATAGCGCGAAAGCAGGGGCTTCGAGCCCGCGTCATCTCCGATGTCCCGGCTGCCCGCAGTCACATGCTCGCTCACCTGGCGCCTCCCGCGGTCGAACGTAGCAGCACAACCCGGTCGGCTGGCTGCGATTTCATGCTGCTTCGTGTGCGGTCGCTGCGGACGACGTCAACCGGCGCGCACCAGTGTGCCGATCGCCTCGGGGCCGAACTCGTAGGCCCGTGCGCAGAAGTGGCAGCGCACCTCCTGGCTCGATCCGCTGGTCCGGATCTCCTCCAACTCCGCACGCTCGAGCAGCTGCAGGGTGCGCAGCGCCCGTTCCCGAGTGCACGGACAATGGAAGACGGGCTTCATCGTGTGGCGCGTCCGGGATCCGAGTCCCTCGAGCAGCCGATCGATCAGGTCGTCCGAATCGGTGCCGGTCAGCACCAGATCCGACAGGCGAGGCATGGACCGGACGTTGGCCTCGACCCGCGAGACCTCGTCCGTCTGTGCTCCCGGCAGGATCTGGACCAGGAATCCCGCGGCCACCACCGCGCTCGCGTCGTTCGCCGTGGCGACACCGAGCCCCATCGCGGAGGGGGTCTGCTCGCTCTCGCTCAGATAAAGGATGATGTCCTGCGCCACCTCGCCACTGATCAGCGGAACGGTGCCCGAGTACGGCTCGCGCCAGCCCGGTCGATGGCGCACGACGGTGAGAGTGCCTAGACCGATCGCGCGGGCGACGTCGGGCGTCCCGTCCGCCAGCACGAGGTTCGTGTCGGGTTCGGCCACGGTGCCGCGGACCCGGCCGCGCGCGTCGGAGATCGCGACGACGTTGCCGAGCGGGCCGTTGCCCCGCAGCTGCAGCTGGACGCTCTCTCCTTCGTCTTCGTCCTGCGTCCGACCTGAACCGACCGCCAGCAGGACGGCGCCCATCAGGACCCGGCCGAGGGCATTGGCGGCGGTGGGTGCGAGCCGACGCAACGTCATCGCCTCGGCGATCAGGTTGCTGCCGATGATCGCCCGGACTGCGACGCCGCCGGCCGTCGAGATCGTGCGCACCAGTTTCGCCGGCCGCGCGCTCGGTCGGTCCGGATCTGCGGGGGGAGACGTGGCCACGGGTCGACCACTATAGCGGCGAGCGTTGCAGACGGTCCGGGCCCGCGGACGGAACGGAAGCTGCGCGCGGCCCGTCGCGAGCGACATCCCCGTGGTCGAGCCGCTGTCCGATACACTGGGCGCGTTCGGCTCGGTACCGGGGGAGATCGAGCTCAGCGCGGCGACCGATGTCGTATGCGCGCGAGTCGAGGCACTCTGACCGAGAACCCGTGGCAGCACGTTCGCGGGCCCGCAGCTCTCCGGCGGATTCCCAGATGACCCCGATTTCCCGAAACAGCCTGAAGAGACCGGACGAGTGACGGCACGCCTGCTTTTCGTAGGGGACATCCACCTCGGTCGCAGACCGGGGAGCCTGCCCGCCGATCTCGGCCGCTTCGCGCTGACACCGAGAGATGTATCGCCGGTGGCGGCATGGCTCACCACGGTGGATCGCGCGATCTCCCTCGGCGTCGACGCGATCGTGCTGGCGGGCGACGTCGTGAACGGGCTCAGGGATCGCTTCGAGGCGTATGCGCCTCTGCGCGTCGGGGTCGAAAAGCTGATCCGCGCCGGAGTCGCCGTGTACGCGGTCGCCGGCAATCACGACGTCGAAGCACTGCCGCGGCTCGCTCGGCAGATCCCCGAGTTCAAGCTGCTCGGCGCGGCGGGTGTCTGGGAATCGGTCCGCGTACCGACCCGCGCCGGCACGCCCGTGCAACTGCTCGGCTGGTCCTTTCCCGTCGAGCGATTCCGATCGAACCCGATCGATTCGCTCCGCCACGATCCGAAACCCGGTGTCGCGACCCTCGGTGTATTGCACTGTGACGTCGATGCGAGCAACAGTTCCTACGCTCCGGTGGCGGCTGCTTCGCTGCGCGCCGTGCCCGTCGACGCGTGGTTGCTCGGACACATCCACAAGCCCGATCGGCTCGCGGGGCCGACGCCGATCGGATATCTCGGATCGCTCAGCGGGCTCGATCCGGGCGAGACCGGCCGGCGCGGTCCCTGGCTGGTCGAGGTAGACGGCCCGGGCCAGTTGCGACTCACCCAGCTCGCGCTCGCGCCCATCCGCTACGAGCGTGTCGAGATCGCACTCGACGCGGGCCGGCCCGGCGACGCGCGGGAGGACGGCGAGGATCGCGTATTCGCAAGTCTCTCGGCGGCCCTGCGCGGGGTCGGAGATCGCGTCACGCGGGATGCCGACGCCGATGCGCTGCGTCTCGTTGCGTGCCGCATAGGTGTGTCGGGTGCGGGTCGCCATGAGCCCGGCATCCGCGCGCTGCTTCGGGACATCGAACGCCACCCGGTCGAGGAGAGAGAGGGCGTCCGATACTTCGTCGAGTCGATCGACGAAAGTCCACGACCCGATCTCGACCTCGAATCGCTCGCGATCGGAGACGATCCTCCTGCGCTGCTCGCTCGGCGACTGCTCGCCCTGCAGCGGGGTGGCCCGGCGGCGGACGCGATCGTCGAGCGCGTCCGTCGAAAGCTCGAAGACTCGCTGTCGGCGCCCCGCTGGCAGATCCTGGCCGATGCGGGCATTCCGTCCGAGCCGCTCGACGTGACGCTGCTCCGAGCCGGCGTCCGCCATCTCGAGGCCTTGCTCGACCAGCGCCGGGTCGCCACGTCCGGTGGGCGAGACAGTTCGCGATGAGGCTCGAGCGGATCACCGTCGAGCGTCTGCGTGGTGGGTCGGGGCGTTTCGAACTCGTCGACATCGCACCGGGACTGAATCTCGTCGTCGGACCGAATGGTTCGGGCAAGAGCAGCCTGTGCGCCGCCCTCCGCTCGATGCTCTGGCCCGAAGCTGGCGTCGTGCCCGATGCCGAAATCGTGGCGCTGTGGCGGCTCGACGAGGGGCCGGATGCCGGCGCAACGGCCGTGCGCGCAGAACTCCACGCTCCCGGCCAGTCGCCGGTCGCAGTGGTCGACTGGCAACGCAATGGTCAGGTGATCGATCGACCCGACTTGCCGTCGCGAGAACTCGCCGCCGTCTATACGCTCGGACTGCGAGACCTGCTGGCCGACAGCCACACGACCGATCAGGAGCTGGCGCGCCGCATCCACGTCGAGATGGCGGGCGGATTTGACATCGCCGCTCTGCGGACCGTTCGGACGGGCCAACCCGGCGGCAAGCAGGAGCGCGCCTGGCGCGATGCCACCACCGCCTTCAGGCGCCTCGAAGGTGAGCGCAATCAGCTCGCCGGGGATGCCGATCGGCTCGATGAACTGCGCGAGGCGCAGGATCGAGCCGCCGCCGCGCAACGCGATCTCGAGGCGCTGCGCGCCGCCGTCGAAGCGGCGCGACTGCGCGATGAACTGGTCCAGCTGGATCACCGTCGCGCATCGCTCCGCATGGCGGCGTCCGCGCTCGATGCGGCGCGGGGCGACGAACGCGAGATCCTGCAGCAGTTCTTCGAGGACATGCACACCGCGCAGGCCGAATGCTCGGCTTGCGAGCAGGCGATCGAGGAACTCGAGCGGGCACGGAAGGACCTCGACCTGCCCGATCCGCGACCGGATGCGGTTGCGCGGTCGAAGGTCCAGCAGCTGACGGCTGCGCTGCGAAGGGCCGACGGGGATCGCAGCGCCCGTGCGGATCGACTCGCGGCGGCGCGGCACGCGGTGGAGTCCAGCGCGAGAAAGCTGGCCGGCGAAGTCGACCTCGCGGCGCTGCCTCCCCTCGACCCGGCGTTCCTCGACCTCGCGGAGAGCTGGATCTCGCGCTCGATCCGCCACTCGACCCATCGAGCCGAACTGCTTGGCAAGATCGGATCGTCGGGTGCCATGGCGTCACACGTGATCGAAGCCGAGGCCGACGCCGCGCGGCGCCGCGCGGATGCGCTGCGTGACTGGCTCGCGAGTCCCGCCTGGCGGCCACCGCGTTCGCGTGTCGGGGATTGGCTGGTGGTGGCGTGTGGCGTGGCGCTCGGAGTCCTGTCGTACTGGACGTCCCTCTGGCTGCTCGGACTCGCGGGAGCACTGCTCGGCGGCGCGCTGATGAGATGGCTCGAACCGGTTGCGGTCGGATCCGCGGCACGCCCGGAGATCGAAGCACGCTGGCGCGCGATGCCCGAGCTGGGTCGCGGGCTGGCCGGGAGTGGCCAGGCCGAACTCCGCTTCGAGGAGCCGCTGGTGCGCGCGGCGCTGGCCGACCTCGAATCGCGCCTCGCGGATCTCCTTCGTCGGCATGCCGACGCGACGGTGATCGAGGAGCGCCGACGTGAACTCGCCCAGGTCGATTCCGAGCTCGCGAAGTCGACTGGAGAACGTGTGGAGCTTGCCCGACGGATCGGGATCGATCCGGGCCTCGGCACTCTCGGGTTCGCTGATCTTCTCGATCGCGTCCGACGTCGTCGCGAGGCGGAGACGATCTGCGACGGCGTCGAGGGCGAGTACGCGCTGATCGAGTCCGCGCTGGACGGGATCCGGACCGAGCTCGAAGGCGCGCTCCCTCGGTCCTGGGTCGAGCGCGGTCCGGATGTCCAGGAGCTCGCCCGGCTGGCCGACGATTGGATCGCCCGCCTCGACAAGGACGCGAATCTCTGCGCGCAGCTCAGCGACAAGCACGCGCAGGCGCACGCCGCGCGTCAGCGACTCGACATCATCAGCGCGCGCAGACTCGCTCTGCATTCGCTCGTCGGCGCCGACGGGTCTGCGCCGTTCGAAGAGGTGGATGCGCGGCTCCGCGATCTGCTCCTCGAACGCGCGGAACACCTCGAGGTCGCCCAGCAGAGGCGAGTCTGCCTGGACCGGCTCCGCGCTCTCGATCTGCAACTCGAGCCGCATCCCCGGATGCGGAATCTCACCCGGAGCGAAGCCACTGCCCGACTCGACGAGGCGGCGAGAAACGTCGAAAAGGTCGCTGGCCTCGCCGACGAGATCGCACGGATCGAGGAGCGCGTGGACCACGCTGCCGGGAGCGGCGAATTCGAATCTCGTCAGGCCGATGTCGACGTGGCGGTTGCCGAACTCGCTGCGGCGCGTGACGCGTACACAGAGGACCTAGCAGGCAACAGCCTGCTCGAAGAGATCGAGACAGAGCACGAGCGTCACACCCAGCCGGCTCGCCTGCGCGTGGCGGCGGACCTGTTCGCCCGATTCACGCGCCATCGTCATCGGCTCGAACTCGGACCGGCGGGCGAGGCGAGCGGCTTTCGTGCGATCGATGCCGAGACGGGGCGGGGCCTGGCACTCGGCGAGCTCTCCGACGGCACGCGGATGCAGCTGCTGCTCGCTGCACGGCTGGCGTTCGCGATCGATGCGGAGGGTGGCCACCACCCGCCGATCTTCCTCGACGAAGCGCTGACCGCGAGCGACCCCGAGCGATTCCACGCGGTCGCCGATGCAGTCTTCGAACTCGCCGCCGACGGTCGCCAGATCTTCTACCTCAGCTGCAATCCGGCCGACGTCGCGATGTTCGAGCAGATGGCGGCACAGGCCGGCGCGCCGCGGGTTCCAGTATTCGACCTTGGCCGGCTCCGCGGACGCTCGGCGGCTCTCGCGGATGGGCTTCGTCTGTCGGTTGCGACGCCGGTTCGGGTCCCCCCACCGGGAGATGACGACCCGGACGTATACGCGCTCCGGATCTGCGTGCCGCGGCCGCTGCCAGGAGACGGAGCCGAGCGGCTGCATCTGTTCCACGTACTGCGGGACGATCTGCCCCTGCTGCATCGTCTGCTCGACGAGGCGCGCATCGAGCGGATCGGACACTGGCACGGGCTGCGCTCGAGCCCGCTGCTCCGCAGTTTCCTCGGCGACGACGAGCGCGCCTACGTCGACGCCGTCGTCGAGGTCGCCGAGCGCTACGTCGAGGCGTACGCGATCGGTCGCGGTCGACGTGTGGACCGCGCCGCGCTCGAAGCCAGCGACGCAGTGAGCCCCTTGTTCATCGAACCGCTGACGAAACTCGCGCGGGATCTCGGGGGCGACGCGGTGGCGCTGATCGCGGCGCTCGAAGCCAGGCAGATTCCGAACTTCCGCAAGGGCAAGATCGATCTGCTGCGAAGCGCCCTCGAAGCATCGGGCCATTTCGATCCCGCCGAGCCCCTGCGCGCGCAGGCGCTGCGCGCGCAGACACTCGCGCGGATACCGGCCTCGAGCTGGGAGGCCAACCGCCGTTTCGAGGTGGTTGCCGCGCAGCGCCTGATCGACGCGCTCGAACGGCTGTTCGCGCCGGAGGTTTGATTCGAGTGCGAGTGTGCGAAGATCGGCGTGGAACGACGGGCGGAGTGGGGAATGGACGACGGATTCCAGGTGTGTCCGCAGTGCGAGGCCGAGTACACGCTCTCCGTCAGTCGATGCGCAGAGTGTGGCGTTGCGCTCGTCTCGCCAGCGGCACTCACCGCGGCACCCGAACCGGATGCGTTCCCCCCGGTCTCCGAACTCGAATGCGTTCGCGTCGGACCGTTGCCGTGGACGCGGGCTCTCTCGGAGGCGCTGTCGAGTCGCGAGATCGAGCACCGGGTCGAGCCGGATACGCGCAGCGAGGCAGACGGCGGCGTCGATCCACGCCGATTCGGCAACGAAGCGGTCTTCGGGACCTGGGTCCGACCGGCCGATCGCCAGGCAGCGGCGCAGATCGACAGCGCGTTGTTCGCCCACTTCGAGCCCGATATCGCCGCCGAGAGCGAGGGCGACGATGTCTGCCCGGCCTGCCAGGAGGCACTGCCCAGCCACGCGCTCGAGTGTCCCGCGTGCGGTCTGGCGTTCGGCTGATCGTCGATCGCAAGAGCAATCGGTCAGCCGCCGCGTCGCCGCCAGAGTTCGAACGTGAAGTCGTGGTCGTGCCGGGCATCGCGAGACCGGGGCTCCGCTGATTCGAGCATGAAGCCGGCGCGATCGAGTTCGTCCGCCACGGGGAAACGCGTGTCGCCGACGATCCTGGCGTGCACCCGTGTCAGATGGATCCGATCTGCGAAGGGCAGCGCGAGTGCATAGAGGCGCTCGCCGCCGACGACGAAGACCTCGGATTCACCCGCGTCGCGCGCGACTTCGAGCGCCGCCTCGAGCCCGTGCGCGGTGTGCGCTCCCGGCACTCGGTAGTCGGGATCGCGCGAGACGATGATGGTGGTGCGATCTGGAAGCAGACGTCCGATCGATTCGTGGGTGCGCCGGCCCATCACGATGTGGTGGCCGGTGGTGAGCGCCTTGAAGTGGCGCTGATCGTCGGGGAGTTTCCAGGGGATGCCGCCGTCCGCACCGATCGTGCCATTCTCGGCTGCCGCGACGACGATCGAGACTCTCACGGCTGCCTCGCGCTCAGACCGCGATCGGGGCCTTGATGGTCGGGTGGGGCTCGTAGCCGTCGAGTCGGAAGTGCTCGTATCGGAAGTCGAAGAGCGACTTCACCGACGGGTCGAGGCGTATCGCGGGAAGCGCGCGGGGCTCACGGGAGAGCTGCGTACGGACCTGCTCGACGTGGTTCGAGTAGATGTGCATGTCACCCATCGAGATGATCAGTTCGCCCGGCTGGAGGCCGGTCACCTGGGCGATCATCAGCGTGAGCAACGCATACGAAGCGATGTTGAACGGGACGCCGAGGAACAGATCACAGCTCCGTTGGTACATGCCGCACGAAAGACGTCCATCGCTGACGTCGAATTGATATAGAAGGTGGCACGGCGGCAGCTTCATGCGCGGCAGCTCGGCGACGTTCCAGGCGCTGACCAACAGGCGCCGTGAGCCTGGGTTGTGCCGGATCTCATCGATCACCTGAGTCAGTTGATCGATCTCGGATCCATCGGCGGCCCGCCAGTGACGCCACTGTGATCCGTATACCGGGCCGAGTTCACCGTCTTCGTCCGCCCACTCGTCCCAGATCGTGACTCCCTTGTCCTGCAGCGAGCGCACGTTCGACTCGCCCGCGATGAACCACAAGAGTTCGTGGATCACGCTCTTCAGATGGACACGCTTGGTCGTCACCAGCGGAAAGCGCTCGGCGAGATCGAAGCGCAGCTGACCACCGAACAGGCTGATCGTCCCGATCCCGGTCCGGTCGTCCTTCCGATGTCCGTTCCGGAGCACCTGATCGAGGAGGTCGAGGTATTGTCGCATGAACGATCTGCTCTCCACACGCGCCCCCGTCGCGGTTCGGGACGCAACGAGGATCGGGGACCGCGCAGCCGGGGGAGAACGGCCAGTCTATCACGACGGGTCAGCCCGGGCGATCGCAGCGCGGCGCGCTGCGGACCTTCGTCGATCCGCTGCGCGGACGCCGGTCGTCGGCCGCGCCCGTTCCGCTGCGCCTGCGGCCGGCAACCGATGCGCAGCCGATGAGGTGCCGGCCAGAAGCATTGGCTCGACGATGTCGAAAGGCCGCTCCGTCACCTTCTTCAGCTGGCCGGACACTCCTGGATCGGTACTGCGCGAGCAAGTGGCACCGACGAGATCCGCCGTCATACACTGCCGCGCCGTCAGTTGACCCCCCGATAAGACCGAATCCCAACGATCGCGGAATCCAGCTTGCTCCCAACATGCAGCATCGAAGATCACGACGCTCACGGTCGCGCGCGCTGCATCTCTCCCTCATCTGGGTGTGGATCTCCATCGTCTCGATTCAGGTCGGATGTGATTCGACCGACCGATCGGCGACGGTCGTGCAGGCCGTGTCGGCCGGTCCGTCGGCCGCGTCCTTGGAGATCGAGCCGGGTGATCGACCGCCCAACGTGGTGCTGATCATCGCTGACGATCTCGGGAGCGGATCGCTCGGGAGCTATGGTCAGCAGCAAATCAAGACTCCTCGCCTGGATGCGTTGGCGGCGGAAGGGCTGCGCTTCACGTCATTCCACGCCGGGGGCGATTCATGCTCGGCGTCGCGTGCGACACTCATGAGCGGATCGCATGCCGGACATGCCTACATCCGCGACAACCTCGATCTGCCTGGAGCTGGCCAGCAGCCGCTGCGGGCCGACAGCGTGACGCTCGCGAAGATCCTGAAGGAGGCCGGATACGCGACGGCGATGATCGGCAAGTGGGGGCTCGGTGACGCCGGAAGCGACGGCGACCCCGGCCGCCAGGGCTTCGACCACACGTTCGGGTATCTCAATCAGGTCCTCGCCCACAACTCCTACCCGGAGTTCCTCTGGCGCAATGGCGAGAAGGTCCCGCTCAGGAACGTCGCGACCTATGTGGACGTGAAGCCCGAGTTCGGCGGCCTCGGCAGCTACTCGACGACCAAAGTCGACTTCGCCGCAGATTTCATCACCGAGGAGGCCGAGTCGTTCATCACGCAGAACGCCGAACGGCCGTTCTTCCTGTATCTGGCCTACACCGCACCCCACACGAATGGTGATGCGCCGGTGGGCCTGCAGGTGGAGGTGCCGACGCTCGGCGATTACTCGAGTCTTGGATGGAACGATGACCACAAGGCATATGCGGCGCTGGTCACGCGGCTCGATTCCGACGTGGGACGGATCCTCGACCACCTCGAATCGCTCGGCCTCGACGATGAGACACTCGTCTTGTTCACGGCCGACAACGGCGCTGCGGTCGATCCCATCACCGACTTCTTCGTCGCGAATGACGGACTGCGCGGTGGGAAGTTCGGTCTGTACCAGGGCGGGCTCGTCGTGCCCATGATCGCCCGTTGGCCCGGCCGCATCGCAGCGGGGACGACCAGCGATCTGCCCGCTGCCCTCTTCGATCTGTTTCCGACGCTCGCAGAGGTCGCCGACGTCGAGAACATTCCCCCCACCGACGGTGTATCGCTGGTTCCCACGCTGCTCGGATCGACTCAGCCCGCGCGGCGCGCTCCATTGTATTGGGAGAGCCAGACCGAGGGCGGTGCGATCGGCATCCGCGATGGACGTTGGAAGGGCATCTACTTCGCCGAACTCAACTTGTTCGAACTCTACGATCTCGAGACGGATCCCGGCGAGACATGGGATCTCGCCGCCGAGCGGCCCGAGATCGTCGCGTCATTGCTCGAGAGAATGCGGGAGGAGCACGCTCCTTCCGAGATATTCCCGGTACTTCCCTCGGAGCGCTCGGGCTATCACCGCTTCCGACGCTTCGCACGCCGGATCTCCCGCGGAAGCTGGTCGCCGGATCTCTGGCCCGACTCGCCCGACTGAACTCGATGGATCTCGTCGGCCCGCCCGATCAGTGCTGTCCGAGCGGATCGACGAACAGGTACCTGCCGGGTGCCAGCACGAGTTTGTCGAAGGGGCGGCCGATGTTGGTTGGACGCGTGATCAGGACGATGGGGGCCACCGGTGCGATGAACAGCGCCGTGCCGAGGACCCCGGCTCCGATGCCCAGCGGGCGCAGGATGAACAGGTCGAACATCGGGGGTGACGACATGTCGCGGGACGGATCGTCGTCGACGCTCGACCAGGCCGACGGGGCGGCGAGCGACAGGACGAGTGCCACCGCGCCAGCGGCCACGATGCGGGAGAAACGTCCGAACTTCATGATCCCTCCTTGGCGAACAACACACGGCAGTCGACTGCGACAGGGATCGGACCCCCCTTTGCCGGACTTGAGGCGGATCACCGCGATCCACGATGAGCCGCGTTCGCGGGGTTCCAACGTGCTCGGAACCCGGTGCCCCGCGCGCTCGATCATTGCACTGCGTTGCTGAAGATCTCGACCCCGGCCACCCAGGTACCCATGATGCTGCCGATGGTCGTGAGGATGAAGACCAGCAGTACCCGCAGCAGCCGGTTCCGCCACCAGCTCGTGAAGTGTGCGATGTCATCGCCGACCGAGCGGATCTCTTGCACGGTCGGCGGTGCGAACCAGGTCTGCACGAAGGCCCCCACGTGGCCGGCTCCGATCACCGGCGAGAGGCTGGTGAAGGGGGCGGTCACGGCGGCGGCGAGGATCGTCGCCGGATGACCCAGTCCGATGAGCCCGCCGATGCCGGTCGGAATGGCGTGGGCGACGAACCAGTAGAGCGCGTTGTGGGACGCTTCGACGAAGCCCTGGGTGATCCCGATCCAGCCGATCGACGCCACGATCAGCGCGGGGATCGACCAGCCGAACCAGGTCCATACGGAGGAGACCGGCGGGATCTCCTCGAGGGGCGCGAGGTCGACGTCCTGATGTTCTTCGATGGCGCGGATCATGCCCGCGACGTGTCCCGCGCCGACCACCGCGACCACGCGTCGGCCCGCGGCGTCGCGGATCTTCTGGGCGAGATAGGTGTCGCGCTCGTCGATCAACACACGTTTCAGCTCGGGCATCGTCTCGCCGAGTTCGGTCATCAGCTCGGTCAGAACGTCCCGGTCGCGGATCCGCGCGAGTTCCTCCTCGCTGATCTCGGGCGTGTCGAAGCTGCTCGCCAGCACCGCCGACACGAGATTCAGTTTGCGCCAGAGCGACAGGGACGCCCACGCCCGGCGCAGGGTGATGCGCACGTCGCGATCGGACAGGGAGACCGGGATGCCCAGATCTTCCGCGGCGCGGGTGGCTTCGAGCAGTTCGCTGCCGGGACTGACGCCGAGCTTCATGCCGAGCCGCTTCTGGTACGAGCTGAGCACGAGGTTCATCATCAGGGCGGCAAGCTGCTGGTTGCGGATGATGGCCCGCAGATCCTGCGCTTCGAAGTGACGCTCCTGCGACAGCGCCTGGTAGCGCTGTGTGTCGAGTTCGACGCACACCATGTCCGGGCGCTCGCGTTCGATCACCTCGCGAACGAGATTCACGGATTGCTGCGAGATGTGCGCGGTGCCGATCAGGATGAACTCGCGTCCATCGACGTTCAGGATGTGGACGTCTTCCGGATAGTCTGCATGGCGGCGCGCCGACCCGTCTCGCACCGGTGCTTCGAGACCGGTCGTCCCAGCCCCTGCAGTGCCCTCGCTTTGTTCCGTCACTGGCTTCCTCGTCGGGCCACTCACGCTGGACCGTCTCTTCGCTGGGACGCCGAACGGTCTGATCGATCCCATCGAGCCGCGAAGGGCGGGGGAGCCTCGCATAACTGCGGGGCCTCCGCCCGATGACGATCGGGGGCCACGGAGCCCCCGGATCACGCACGGACCGGGCTCTCGGAATCTCGTGCTGCCGGGCCGTATCGCGCCCGGATGCGCGTCGAATATCCGTCGTCGAGCGCAGTCTCGGAGCGGTCGGGTGAATCCGAGAGCAGGGCGGAGAGCACTTCCTGCCAGGTCGCGGCGAGCAGATCGATCTCGCCACCGATCCGCATCCGGACGCGGTGCAGTTCGCGCTGGAATCGGCGGCTCGCGTGACCACCGGCGTCGAACCAGAGCACGGCGATTCGAAAAGAGTGGGCCCCGTAGCGGCGGTCGAGGGCGAGCGCGGTTTCGAGCACTCGTCCGACGTCGAGGCGCGCGAAACGTCGGGGGTGACAGTGGAGGTCGCGCGCGAGCAGTCCGCATCCGTCGAGTCCAGCGAAGACACCGGCATCGCGACCGAGTGGATCGCGGACCCGCGGCACGATGTCTTCGAACGGTTCGCAGAAGAGCGGGATCACGGCAGTCGGCGCCGAATCGTCGCCTTCGATCAGCAAGTCGATCTCGAGCGGGGGTCCTTCGGTCGCAGGTCCATCCGGCATCTCCACGGCGAATCGCATCCGCGCGTCGGCGGGGAAGAACCGCGGAACCCTGGCGGACAGCTCCGATGGGCGACTTCGCCAGGGCTCGAACACGTTGAGGGCGAGCGCAAGCCCCGAGCCGAGGGCGTGCAATCGACCGGGTTTCTCGGGCAGGTCGTAGTGTGCCCGGGTAGTCGGATCCAACGCGGCATCACACTCGCTCGCGATCGGCGCGAGCAGGTTGTCCCGCCAGTCCAGGAGCGACGTCTCGCTGGCCAGCTCGATGCCGTGTGAATCGGCCCACGCACGCTGTCGTGCCATCCAGGCGCGCTGGATCGATCGGGCATCGGGCATGCGGATCAGCTCCTGGCACGGCCGGCATCGCTCGGTGGCCGGTCCTCGAAAAGCGTGGCGTCTGCATCGGTGCGAGTCCGCCCACGCCTGAGCAATTCAGGCAGTGCCGATGTTTGGTTCCGGTTCCGATCTCGCACGCTTCCGTACCGCATCGTGGGATGCGCAGGTGAGTCCTTCAGGTCGGGGTCTGATCAGCCGAACAGTGGACGACGGAACGTGAAACCCCAAGCGTTGGAGGCAGCCGATGGCACCTGGATCCGGTCTGCAGTCCGTGTTCTCCCAGAAGCTCGATCGCGGACTGTTCGGAGCCTACTTCCTCGGGGCCGTCGTGCCGTTGGTCGCGTTCGGGTACACGGTGCATCGCTACGCGCTGCCCGCGGTGGCGGGCGATGATCTCGCAGCCAATCTGGTGGTGGGGACCACGGTCGGTGTCAGCCTGCTGTCCCTCGCTGCGTTCTTCGCGCTGCGGCGGATCAGTCTGGGAGCCGTTGCGCGGATCGACGCCGACAACGATCGCCTGGCCGCGATCCTCGCGGTCTCGCGGGAACTCGCTTTTGCACCTCATGTCCATGCCGCGGCGGGTCTCGCCGTGGGCTGTGCGCACCGCCTGATACCCGACGCCTGCGTGCTGCTGATCCGTCGCCCGGCCCCGGGAAAGGCATTCGAGCTCTGCGAGAGCGCGGGGCAGGGAGCGCAGAACGCGATCAGCGAGTTCTGGGATGAATTGATCGAACTCGTCGAGGTGGCGATTCGCAGCAACCAGAGGACACCTCGCCAGCCCATCGGTACTGGCGTCGGACTCGCCGCACCGCTGTCCGTCGACGACGGGACGGCCGGTGCACTGGTCGTGATGGCCGAAGCCGACTCCAATGCCGCCCACGCGCTGGCCGAGTCGACTCTGCTCGACGCCCTCGAGACGCTCACCGGCATCGCGGCGGTTGCGATCCACGGCGCAGAACTGAAGGACAGTCAGCGGAACTTCTTCACGCACGCCACCGAGATCATGGTGATGGCCCTCGATGCGCGCGACGTGGGTCACGCGGGCGGTTGCCACGGCGTCGCCCAGCTCGCCAACCTGATCGGTCGCGAACTCGGCCTCGACGACGAGACGCTGCGGCGCATGCACTTCGCTTCGCTGCTCGCCGACATCGGCACGCTGAAGATGACCGCCGCTCAACAGCGCAGCGCTCAGCACTATGCGCGTCACCCTCAGCTCGGTCATCGCATCCTGAGCCGGATCCGGCTCTGGGAGCCGCTCGCCGAGATCGTGCTGCATCACCACGACGCATGGGATGGCAGCGGTGAGTCCGACGGGACCCGCGGCGCGGCGATCCCGGTCGAGTCACGCATCATCCACGTCGCCGATGCATGGAAGCTGCTCGAACGCGAAGGGGCGAATCGGACGCCGTTCACGCCGGCGGGCATCCTCTCGGAACTCGAAGTCGAATCCGGGGCGCGCTTCGATCCCGGTGTTCTCGAGGCGCTGCGCCGTCTGGCGGATCGCGGAGCGCTCGAGCCGGCTTGACAGGGTCCCGTGCGAGAGACGCGGCTGTGTCGGCCAGGGTCGATGCAGGTAGAGGACGGCGTTCTCTCAATGCGGGTGCGACGCCCGGCGCCGATCGGCGCTCAGACGGTCAGGACAGTGCGGATGCCACGGCTGGCGGCGAGATCGCCCATGGCCTCGTTGATCTCGGAAAGCGGACGACGTGCCGTGATGAGCGACTCGAGATCGAGTCGACCCGATTGATACAGACCGATCAGGCGCGGGATCTCGCGCAGCGAGTTGCAGCCGCCGAGCAGAGTGCCCATGAGTCGGCGCTCGCTGACGACGAACAGCGCGGCCGGTGCCAGCGTGATGTTGTCCGTGATCGGCGGTGCCCCCACACAGACCGTGGTCCCGCCGTTTCGCGTCGCCATCACGGCGGTGGTGATCAGCGCACCGCGACCCGCGCACTCGAACGCGTAGTCGACCCCGATGCCACCGGTCAACTGCTGGGCA
Source organism: bacterium (assembly GCA_031413515.1). Taxonomy (GTDB): domain Bacteria; phylum Myxococcota_A; class UBA9160; order UBA9160; family UBA4427; genus TMED88. The sequence goes on along the minus strand of JANOFF010000099.1, from coordinate 18,356 downwards.
CGGCTGATCACGTCGTCCTTCGTGGGATCGATCAGATCGGTGGCGCCGAGGGCACCGGCGACTTCGCGGCGCTGAGCGACCGGGTCGGACACGATGATCCGCGCCGCCGCGGCGAGCCTCGCGCCCTGTACGACCGACAGCCCGATGCCACCGAGTCCGAGTACCAGCACGGTTGCGCCCTCGACGACCTTGGCCGTATTGAGCACCGCACCGACGCCCGTCTGTACCGCACAGCCCACCACGCATGCGACCTCGAGCGGCACTTCATTCGGGATCTTCACCGCTCCGGTCGACAGGGTCGTGACGTACTCTGCGAAGGCTCCGAGTCCGACGCCGCGATAGATGCGCTCGCCGCGCCGCGACAAGCCGGTCTGACCATCGGGAAACTGATTGGTCAGGATCGCGCTGGAATTCACGCAACTGCTGGCTTCCCCGCGTATGCACCAGTAACAGGTGCCACACGGCGGAACCGGCGTGAGCACCACGTGGTCTCCAGGCACGAGATGGCTGACGCCAGCACCCACCGACTCGACGATTCCCGAAGCCTCGTGACCGAGCACGATCGGCAGCGGCGAGGGAAAGCTGCCCTCGGCGATCGAGAGATCCGAGTGGCAGCAGCCGCAGTACTTGACCGCGACGCGGATCTGGCCCGGGCCGGGATCGACGATCGAGATGTCGTCGATCTTCATCGGGGAACCGGCGATCTCGAGTACAGCTGCGCGCATGACCTTCTCCTGGCTGTCGGGCGGATGATTCGGGAAAGGGCCAGCATACCGCGCGCGAACGGCCGCAGAGGCCGGTCCTCGAGCCGTCACGCACCGCGTCCTTCGCTCGGAAGGACCGCTACGGCCGGGGCCGGGAGGAGGTCGCATTGGTGAACCTGCTGGGGTCGGCTCGGCGTCGTCTCCGTCACGCCGATCTCGAAGGCGAACTCACGCCGGATCGCCGCGCCGAGCTCGCCAAGCGTCTCGAGGACGCCCGCGGCTGGTGGGCGCGCCTCCCGACCGAACTGCCGATCGCTCGGCGTGCCCGCACGCCGTCCCTCGAGCCACGACTCGAGGAGGAGCAGACACTGGCGGCGCTCGACGCGGCGCTGCTCGTGCTGGCCGAGAGCCGGGCACGCCTGTGCGAGTCGGAGCGAGGTGACGATCCGACCGATCCGACCCGTTTGCCGACCGGACGCCTGCTGGTCTGCGAGTTCGACATGTCGATCGGCGGCGGCGAGGCCGAGGTGGCATCCCGATCGCTGTTCGATGTCGACGATCGCCCTCCGTGGGATCTCTGGCTGGTGGCCTGGGGTCGCACCCGCGCGAGTCGGCCCGACGAGCCACTTGCGTGCCTGCTGGCCTGGATCCCCGACGAGTGGCGGGGCCACGCTCAAGCGGGCATCGCGGCGAACCCCACGCAGGCTCTCTACTGGCTGGATGGTGCGGAGGTCGTCGCCTGACCGGCGGCCTGAAATGCCTTCGCGGCGCGTTCCCGGACACCGCTGCGGATCGAATCCGTCAGGCTGCTCATCTGATCGACCGCGGTCTCGAAGTGCTCGACGTCGAGATCGACGAGGGCGTAGAGCGTTCCGTCCGGCGCGACCCAAGTAACGCGCAGCGTGGTGCCGTTCTGGGCCGTGAACTCGGTGATCTGCGTCGTGATGTTCGCGATCTGCTGCTCGCTCAATGCTCCGGTCGCCGCGTCTTCGGCACGACCCGCCGCCGAATAATCCCGCAGCATGCCCTCGACCATCGGCTCGAGCATTGCGCTGATCTGGATGCGCGCGCGTCCGATCGCTGCGGTCTTGGCGAGGGACAGATTGCGCGTCCCGGCCACCGAGCCGACGCCACACAGGCGGGCCCCGGCGCGTCCGCTCCAGAACTGGCTGCAATCGACGAGGATCCAGTCCGGTGCGTCTGCGAGCAGGCTGTTCTCTGGCCGGCTCGGGGCGCCGTCCCCCGCGCAGCCCGACAACCAGGCCGTCAACACGAATGCCAGCGCGAAGAATCGCGCGGACCGCATCAGGAGAGGAGGGATCGGACGCGGTCTCTGCATCGCTTGCTCCGTGATCGTAGTTCGCGGCCGGTTGCGGACCCCGGGATCCATTCCCACCGCCGTGCCCAGGCCGACGGTCGCGCATGATAACGCGACGATCCGGGTGGTCGGACCTCGCGGAGGATCGATCGATCACCCACCGCGGCGCGAAACGTCCGTTCAGCCGTTCTCGCGGTCGAGGATCTCGGACACCACGAGGCCGGCACCCGAGTCTTCGTCCTGCGGCGCGCGTCCATCGAGCACGGGAAGTTCGACGATCATGTGCGTCAGCAACTCGCTCGTGCTGGAATCCATCTCGAAGAAGCGCAGGATCAAGCCGCGCTCGCCGTCATCTCGATGCACGACTGCCTCGACGACGACGGGTTCTGCGCGGACGCCGGCGTGCAGGGCGATGCGGAGCTTGTCGCCCACCTCGAGATCCGCATTCGCATCGACCCTCATGCCTCCGGTCGAGATGTCCCGGCCGAGCAGCACCCGGGGTGCCTGATCGCCGAGGGCAACGACCCGTCGCGCGTAGGGATGGCGGGTGTCGGTGCGACGATCGGAGTCCGCTTCGTCGGTTGCTACCGGCTGGGTGGACGGTGTACTTACCGCGCCCGGCAGCGCTCGAGCCACTGCGCTGGTGCCCGGCGTGACGCTGCCGTTTCCGCCTCTGGCGTCTGCTGCGGCGGCTCGGATTCCTTCGAGCATGGCGGGCCCCGATTCGTGCGCTTCGAGCACCGCGTACAGACGTCGGGTCGTCGCGTCGGACGATTCCTTGAACCGGATCGCGAGTACGGTCAGATCGGCTGGACCGGCGGGCGCGGGCGAGGCGCGGAGCACCGTGCCGGTGATCTTGAATGCGCTGCCTCCGGTGATCTGGGTCGGAAGGCTGATCCGGATCCGTTTGCCCTTTGCGACGGCATGCTGGGTGAGAAGTCGGCACCCGTGGATCGAGAAATCGGTCAGCGTGGCGGCGCGTCGGAACAGCCCCGCACGAAAGGACACTTCTGCACCGACCGACACGCGCTGCCGTCGCCGGCGTTCGGGCCCGCGGTACAACGCATGCAAGATCAGCAGGCGAAGGGCGGCGGGGTGGACGGGGCGACGCACCATCAAGTCGACGCGGATCCGGCGAAGGTGCGTCTGGACCGTGCGCGAGGCACCGTCGAGGATCGCGATCCGGGTCACGTGCGAGCCCGCGGACTCCGGCCGGAAGTTCAGCGCCCGACGCGGATTCGCGATCACCACATCCCAGTTTCCGCCGGACACGGCGGTGTCATTGCCCCCGAGCTTCTCGACGTAGTCGGCACCGAGTTCGTCGAGCAGCCGTCGGACGTCAGCGAGCTCGCCGTCATGGTGGAGGAGGACGTTGGGACTGGAACGATGCGGATCCACGTTGTACCTCTGCAGCCGCGACGTGCGCCCGCGTCGTCTGGATCGACCGCCGCGGTTCGCGCCTGTAGCTATTCGGTGGCGAGGGCGATCGATGTCGGGCGCCGTGACGCAACCGGGGACCCGAAATGGCGGTGGACGATCTCGAGATCGGCGGCGGAATCGTGATCCCCGCGAGCGAACTCCGCGAGTCCGCAAGTCGATCGAGCGGGCCAGGTGGTCAGCACGTCAACAAGGCGTCCACCCGCGTCTCGCTGCGCTGGAGCGTGGCTGGCAGCGAGGCACTCGGGCCGGCCCAGCGAGCGCGTCTGATCGACCGCCTCGGCGCGCGACTGACCCGCGCCGGCGATCTGGTCGTCCATGCGGAGGGATCCCGCAGTCGCGCCCGAAATCGCGAAGCAGCCCGTGAGCGCCTTGCCGAACTCGTTGCAGATCTACTGCGAGTACCCCGGGTGCGACGACCCTCACGGCCCTCGCGAGGAGCGCGCGAGGATCGGATGCGGTCCAAGAAGCGTCGAGCCGACGTGAAGCGCGGCCGTGGCCAGCTACCGGACGACTCCGGCTGAGCCGGAAAGTGCCGGGCCGGTGGACGGACAACGGAATCGCCGGCCCGCCGAGACGTGCCGCATCGTGGCCACGGGAAATTCCGATGATCGCAGGACGCGTCGCCAGGTGCGGCCCGGGAACTCGAGTCCCGGCATCACGACTTGCACGGCCGAATTCGACTGACACACCAATACGTCGACGGCGAGTGGAAGATCGGGTCGCGCACGCGGCGCATCGACTTCGATGCTCGCGTAGAAATTCACACTGTGAGCGCTGTTGCTCCCCTAGGGATGGCGCTATACACCGACTTCGATTCCGCTCCAACCAGCGAGTTGGATGCTCCACTTCATGGATCGGAATCACTCGGGACGTGCTCTGGATCGATGGATCACGACCCGAGGCGCCGGCGGCGCGAGTCTCGCGCCGGGCGCGTGGATGACACGGAACTCGAGAGCACTGGAGGTCGCACAGACAGTCGGATCGTGAATCGACGGTGAGCCGACGTGGCCGCAGTGCACTTTGGATCTCCGTCCCGTCTCTCGTGATGCGCGGGAGACAGGGCAACTGAGGGAGTCCTCAGTCGGGCTGCGCAGACACATTGTCCGCCGAACACGATTCCCCGTCCGTCGAGCCGACCACCCGGGATGGAGACATAGATGGCAGCATCGAAATCAAAGAAGAAGGCCACCAAGGGGACGTGGGGCGGGCGCAGGCCCGGGGCGGGCCGACCCAAGGGCTCGGGCAAGGGTCCGTCGCCGGATTCCCGGCGCAATCGCGTCGCGGTGATGTTGACCGATGTCGAATTGGCGACTCTGCGCGGTCTGGCGCGCAAGTCCGGCGTTCCCGTCTCGACGGCCGCCTACGAGTTCATCGCACGATCGCTGACTCGCCAGCGCGGCTAGCGGAGGCAGCCGGGAACGGCAGTCGGGAACGCAGCTCCGAGATCTTCACGAGAGCGATCGCGAACGAAACCGGGCGTGTGGCAGCACACGCATCGAACGAATGGATTGCCCTGCGCGACTCGATCGATGCCCGGGTCACCCCATGAGGGTGGCCCGGGCACTTCGGGGTCGGCCTCGCTTCAGACCGCTCGGGTTGGGATAGTATGAGCGCTCACTCCGCGGGGCGTTCGAATTGTCGAGCTGGTTCAAATCTCTGCTTCAGCGACGGGGCCCCCGCGACGGCCAGAAAGCCGCTCTCGTCCTCGAGATGCTCGTCCTCGAAGGCCTCGATGCGGGCGAGGTGTTCACGGTCGATGGCGATGAGGTGATGATCGGCCGCCGACTCGCGGATGAAGAGCGCGGCCGCGGTGTCATGCTGAAGGACTCGACGGTGTCGGCGCGCCAGGCGGTGATCCGGCGCAAGGATGATGCACTCATCCTGCACCACCTCGACGGCGCGAGGAATCCGACTCTCGTGGACGGCCGACCGGCGCGTGAAGTCGAGCTTCGCCACGGCAGCCGGATCCAGATCGGACGTGTCGTGATGGAGGTGCGCGCGCGCGACGGTCTGGCGATCAGTCACCTCACGCAGGTGTTCTCGGCGAACGCCCGCGAGCAGTCCGGCAGTCCGCTGCGTCGTCGCGGAGGCACCGACGCTCCCACCGAGCAGCTCGTGATTCCCAAGTCTGGAATCGACGCCGACACCACCGCGATCCGACCGGTGATGACACCGCTCGGGCGACTCGTGGTGCAGCGTGGCATCGAGGCCTCGCCGGGCAAGATCTTCCCGATCTGGCCGACCAGCACGCTGCTGGGCCGGTCCACCGAGGCCCATGTCCGCGTAACGGACATCGGCGTCTCGCGTCAGCACGCCGAGTTGGTGAACGAGGGTGGAACGCTGATGCTCGTACACAAGAGCCAGGTCAATCCGACGTTGCTGAACGGCGCCGAGGTGGTCGACCGCCAGCCGGTCCGCGACGGCGATCTGATCCAGCTCGCCGATACGGTCGTGCTCCGGGTGGAGATCGATGCGCCCCTCGAGCCGCGGCCCGCACGGGAGAGCGACGCCGAGCGCGAGCGCAGAAGTCTCAGGCAGCACATGGAGGAGCGGATCGAGATCGATCGGCACATCGAAGAGTCCTTCAGCGTGCAGGGCAGCTTCCTGGACGTCGACGTGGTGAATTCGTACGGGATGAAGGCCGAGGCGACACGTGCCGATCACATCGTCGTGTCGTTCGAACGCTTCCGCGCCTACGTGGGTGGCATCGTGAACGAGTACGCTGGCCACGTGCTCAACAGCAATGGCGACGAGTTGATGTGCTACTTCGAGTCGACTCTCGATTCCGTGCGGGCCGGACATCAAGTGCTGGAACGCCTCGCCACCTTCAACGAGAAGCAGAATCTGCTTCATGTCGGATTCCGTTTCCGGCTCGGCATCCACACAGGACGCTCGCTCGTCGATCTGGACCAGGGCGTCGCCTACAGCCCGGTGCTCGACGTGGCCGGTCATCTACAGAAGCTCGCCGAGCCGAACACGCTGTTCGTGTCGCAGCAGACGATCGACGCGCTTCCTCCGGGCCTGCCCTTCGAGCGAGCGGGCACGATGGATCGCGAGGGACTCGCCTACTACCGCTTGATCGGACCTGTAGACTGACTTGGTCCGAGCGCGCGTATCGGCGCGCTCACGGTGTGACGAGCACCGTTATCCGCGTCTGCCCGTCGCCGGGTTCGATGATGGCACGGTCCGCGATCAGGACCGCGGCGCGTCGATTCGACTTGGTCGCATCGAGGGCAAACTGTCCGCTCTGCGCGAGCTTGGACTCGATCGTCCACCCCTGGACTTCGAGCGAGCGTGTCATGTGCACGTACACCTGCTCGCCGGTATTGGGAGCGCTCGAAACGCGTTTGATGCGGCCATCGGTCGAGCGACAGGTCTCGACGACCACTGCGGCGGGGTAGTAGGGTGCGTCCATCGGGAACGCCGAGATGGGCTCGGGTGGACAATCCGACGCTGACCTCGTCGCAGGCTCGGATGGCGGTGCAGCCACGCCCGCCGCCGACAGAGAGTCCGGAGGTGCAACTGGCCCGGCGTCGACGCCTTCAAGCTGGGGACTCCTGCCATCGGCGGAAACGGGGCTGTTGTCCGATGGACGAGTCGGATCCGTACCGGCATGGCTCCGATCCGAGCAGCCCGCGGCCGCGACCAGCGAACACGTGATCAAGCCGACGCACAGACACCGCAGCGCGTGTGATTCACACATCCGGACCCCCTCACGATTCTTCTGGAGTGGGAAGCTCGAGGCCGGTCGTGGAGCGCAGCATCTCCCCGGCGACTTCGGAAACGCGCAGGCGCGGTGTGATCTCGACCCGGCGCCAGAATGGGAAACATCGGCTCGTCGACTCCGGACAGGTCGCGGGCGGGCGCGAGTGCGAGGCTGCTGACAGGATCATCAACTGCTCGAGATCGTGCCTGTCACGCTCCGAGAGTCCCCAGTCCGAGATCAGATAGAACATGATCGCCATCGGCCGCTCCTGGGAGATGCGCATGTTTGTCAGGTAGGGATCGCGCAGCGCACGCGGATCGGCGTGGCCGCGCACCTCGATCGACTCGATCTGCCTCCACACTTCGTCGTGTGTGCGCAGGCTCCGCAGCATGCTGGCGACGGCCTCGTGGAGTTTGCGGATGCCTTCCTCGGTGAGCTGCACCGTTGCCGCGGTATCGAAGAGAGCGTCCCCGAGCGTGATGGTTCCGGTCTCGCAGTCCACCGCGATGCCGTCGGCCTGCAGCGCTGGGTCCTGGCAGAGCGTTGCGAGAGTGTCGCTCCACCGGGCGGACAGGGGGGTGGGTCCACTGACCTGCTCCGTCGGCGTCGTCAGATCCGGAACGGCGGCAACCGGCTCGTCGGTGTCGCGCGGCAGCGCCGCCACGAACACGATCATGCAGAGGATGCCTGTGAGCAGGACCGCGATCGGCGCCCAGATCTGGCCCTCTCCAGGCTCGGCGGCGCGGCGCGACCGGACGGGTCTGCGCGCCATGATCAATCGCGCCCGAGCAGTTGCCAGCTGAGGGGGCGATCGTTGTCCTTGGATTCCTCCTGTGCGGGTGTCGCGGTCGCAGCGGCGGGTCCGTTGTCCACCTGGTCGAGGCACTCGCTGCCGCGATCGGGCCGAGTCGCCGGCGCGGCGTGACCCGGTTTGCTCAGCAGGCCGGAAAGGGTCGGCTCATCGCTGGTGTGATCGCGGGACCGATCATCGAGAGCAGATCCGTGTTCGGTTGGATCGGACTCGAGGATCCGCCGTTGACGCTCGAGCAGCGCATTCGAACTCGCGCTGCGTGCGTACGGGTCCCTTCCGAGCGGCGCCAGACCCGCTCCGGTCGCAGCCGGCAGCGAAACGCGTGTCCAGCCTTCGGAACGCGTCTGTGCGGGAGGCGCGTGTTCGGCGATCGGCGGCGAGGTTTCCGCCGGTTGATCGCGTCGCGCGGCGAGTGTGCTCGGAGCCACAGCAGCCGACGATTCTGCGGCCGTGCTGGCTGGCGGCGATCCCGGCAATGTCGCGGAGAAACCGATCGCCGCCTCAGTGACCGATTGGAGCTGGCGCGTCAACTCGCTGTTGCTGATTCGCAGTCGGCGACCTTCTTCGTGGATCTCTCCGCGCAGGGCATCCACCGTCTTGTCGATGTGCTGCGCACGATCGCCGAATTGCGTCAGCGCACGCGAGATGTCGCCCGCGCGTTCCTCGAGCTGGGCGACGGTTCCGCGCAGGGGTTTGATCGCCTGGCCGAGCCATTCACCGACGCCCGCGATCTCGACCCGGACGCGTTCGAGCGCAGTGTGCATCTCGCGAGACGCGCCTTCGGCTGCCCTCACCGGTACCGACATGCGATCGATCGTCTCGTTGCTGCTCTCGAGCGTGTCACGCAGGCGACCGATGGTGTGGTCCAGGGTGTCGTCGACACTGCGCAGCGCACTGTTCAAATTCTCACCGAGCCCCGTACTCATGTGTTCGAGGGTCGCGCGGATCTCGCCGAGCCCCGTCTCGATGAACTCGCGCTGTTCGAACAACGCCGAGGTGGCGCGCTCGATCGACAACCGGATCCCGTCCGCGTTGCTCGCCACGGCCACCTGCGTGGTTCGCATGCTGGCCGCCGTTTCGGCCAGCGCGACACTGGTCTGGCGCAGATGGTCGAGAACCGGAGTGATGTCGTGGGCGGTCTGGCTCATCGAGCCCGCGGCGTCCCGGACCGACAGGGCGGTCTGCTCGAGCACCTGAGTGACCCGCGAATGCGCCTGCGCGTTCAAGGCCATCTGCCCGAAGGCTTCGCTGAGCCCGCCGGTCACAGTACCCTGGTGGTCGACTGCCCGTCCGAGCACGTCATGGAGTGCCGAGAGGTGGCCCGCGACACCCGTCTGCACCTGCACGCTCAGCTCGTTCACGACGTTCTTCAGGACGTTTCGCTGCTCCTCCGACACGAGCCCCGCCGCCGACGCCGTGGAGTGCTCGATCCGCTGCAAGCCCCGATCGATACGCTCGGTCAGATCGAATGTGAAACGCGTCAGCTCGGCTCCGAGCGAAAGCAGTGAATCGCGCTGCGAGCGCGCCCACAGGCTGGCCATCTCGCCGGTCGAGACGGCCCCGAATGCGCGCTCGACGAGCAGGTCCAGACTCTCGGCCAGACGGTCGACTGTGCCGACGAGCAGCCGGCCCGACACCATCGACGCGATCGCCAGGAGAAGACCCCACAGCGACGAAACGAGGGCCCCTCCGACGAGTCCGGCCACTCCTTCGATTTCGAGTGTTCCACCCTCGACCGCCGCCGCGAGGCCGACGAAGGTTCCCGTCACGCCGATCGCGAGGAGCAGGCCCGGCATTGCGGGCAGCAGGCTCTTGATGGCTCCCGTCGGGATCAACGGGCGCTCGTCGAAGACGTCGAGCAGCCGGATCGGTGCGCGCTGCCGGTCGCTGCCTGTCAGCGATCCGCGCCAGCGGTAGTCGAACTCCTCCCACTGACTGGCCAGGGGTGAGTTCGAAAAAGCGCCCGCGATCGCGCTGCGATGCACTTCCGCGGCCTGATTCTCCAGTCGGCTGGAGGCGCGAACCGCTCGTTCCAGCAGGCGGATCCGGACGATTCGAACGAACAGCGGGAGGTACACGAAGGCGCCGGCCAGAAGCGCGACCACGAACACCCAGCCGGGTGTTCCCCCACCGTAGGAATCCGTCGACCAGAGGAACTGGCCGAGCAGGCTGTCGACGTGGTCGAGGGACTGGTCCACTGCACAGCTCCGTGGACGCCGCGGGATGCTCGAGGGGGTGGGCGCCGCGCCAGTCTACAAGCTCGAAGCCTGACCGGCCCACCGGCGACCGGACACGCATCGGACAGCGGACCCGGCGGGATCACCGGGCGCTGGCTCCGAGAAGCCGGTCTCAGTCGGTGCGGGGCAGCGTCGTTTCGAGATTCCGGTCCCCCCAAGCGTTGTCGACCCGGGCGACCGGGGGCCAGTACTTGTGCTCGCGCAGCCAGCGCGCCGGCCAGGCGGCCTGCTCGCGGGAATACGGGTGTGTCCAGTCGTCCGCGGTGACGTCCGCCGCGCAATGGGGCGCGTTCTTCAGCGGATTGTCGGTCTCGTGCAGCTGTCCCGATTCGATTGCCGCGATCTCGTGGCGGATCGCGATCAGCGCGTCGCACAGCCGGTCGAGCTCGGTCCGCGATTCGCTCTCGGTCGGTTCGATCATCAGCGTGCCCGCGACCGGGAAGCTCATGGTCGGCGAGTGGAACCCGTAGTCCATCAGCCGCTTCGCGATGTCCTCGACGAGGATCCCGCAGCTGCGTTCGAAGCTGCGGCAATCGATGATGAACTCGTGGGCGACGCGCCCTCCCGGTCCCCGGTACACGACCGCGAAGTGCTCCGAGAGTCGGTGAGCCATGTAGTTGGCGTTCAGGATCGCGATCTGACTGGCGCGGGTCAGTCCGGCCGCGCCCATCAGCGCGATGTAGACCCAGCTGATCGGAAGGATGCCGGCGCTGCCGTACGGAGCTTCGGAGACCGGTCCCTCGCCGAACACCGGGTCGCCCGGTAGATGAGGGCGCAGATGCTCGGCCGCGCAGATCGGCCCCATGCCCGGCCCGCCCCCGCCGTGCGGGATCGAGAAGGTCTTGTGCAGATTCACGTGGCAGACGTCGGCGCCGATCTCACCCGGTGAGGTGAGCCCGACCTGTGCGTTCAGATTGGCGCCATCCATGTAGACCTGTCCGCCGTGGTCATGGACGGTCTGGCAGATTTCGCGGATCGCCTCCTCGAACACGCCATGGGTCGACGGGTAGGTGACCATCAATGCACCGAGCCGGGCCGCGTGCTCGCTGCAGCGTGCGCGCAGATCTGCGAGGTCGACGTTCCCCTTGGCGTCGCAGGCGACCGCCACGCATTCGAACCCGGCGATCACGGCGCTCGATGCATTGGTGCCGTGCGCGGAGGTCGGGATCAGGCAGATGTTGCGGCCGGTGTTCCCCATCGCGACATGGTGGCGCCGGATCGCGAGCAGCCCGGCGAACTCGCCCTGACTGCCGGCGTTCGGCTGGAGGGAGACGGCGGGCAGGCCGGTGATCTCTCCGAGCCAGGTCTCGAGCTGTTCGAGCAGCACCTGATAGCCGAGGCACTGGTCCGACGGTGCATAGGGATGCATGCGGCCGAACTCGGGCCAGGTGACCGGCACCATCGAAGACGTCGGGTTGAGCTTCATCGTGCACGAGCCGAGGGGGATCATCGACGTGTTGAGCGACAGATCCCTGGCTTCGAGCCGGTGCAGATAGCGCAGCATCTCGGTCTCGGAGCGGTATCGGTGGAAGATCGGGTGATCGAGGTAGCCGTCGCTGCGGCGGAGTGATTTCGGCAGTGCGTCCCGCTCTCCCTGCTCGGCGATCAGGTCCGCGAAGTCGAAGGGCAGACGCTCCCCGTCGCCGAAGCACTCGAGCACATCCATCACGTCCGAAGTCGTGGTGGTCTCGTCGAACGCGATCCCGATGCGGTCGCTGGTGGCGCGCGATCCGTCGCTTCGCTGCGTGAAGTACGGGCGCAGATTGATGCCCCGCTCCCACGCGGCCGAAAGAGTCGAAGACGCGGATCGATTCCGGAGCTGGACACACAACGTGTCGAAGAAGCCGTCCGAGCCGGGATCGTGGCCGAGGCGCCGGAGTCCAGTCGCGAGCGCACCGGTCAATCGATGGACCCGCAAGGCGATGCGCCGCAGTCCGTCGGGGCCGTGATAGACGCTGTACATCGCGGCCATGATGGCGAGCAGGACCTGTGCGGTGCAGATGTTGCTCGTCGCCTTGTCGCGCCGGATGTGCTGCTCGCGAGTCTGGATCGCGAGCCGGTAGGCGACGCGTCCCGCCGCGTCGCGCGACACGCCGACGACGCGGCCCGGCAGCTTGCGGGCGTGTTCCTTGCGCGTCGACAGATACGCGGCGTGCGGCCCGCCGAATCCGAGCGGCACACCGAAGCGCTGTGTCGAACCGACCGCGATCTCGGCCCCGAGCGAACCGGGGCTCTCCACGAGCGTCAGCGCGAGCAGATCGGCGGCCATCACCACCGGGATCTCGGCGCTGCGAGCCCTCTCGATCAGCGCGCGCGGGTCGACGAGACGGCCCTCGGTGGACGGGTACTGGAGCAGCAGACCGCACAGATCGAGCGCTGCGAGATCCGCTGTGGCCGGATCGCCGACGTGCAGCGTCAGGCCGACGGCCTCGGCGCGCGTTCGCACGACATTGATGGTCTGCGGATGGCAGTCGGCCGCGACGAAGAAGCCGCTCCGCTTGCCGCGCGTGAGCGTGCGGCACATCCCCATGGCTTCGGCGGCGGCGGTCGATTCGTCGAGCAGCGACGCATTCGCGAGCGGCAGGCCCGTCAGGTCCGAGACCATCGTCTGGAATACGAGCAGTGCTTCGAGTCGCCCCTGGGAGATCTCGGCCTGATAGGGCGTGTACTGCGTGTACCAGCCGGGGTTCTCGAGCACGTTGCGCTGGATCACGCCCGGCACGATCACGTCCGAATAGCCCATGCCGATCCACGATCGGCTGACCTGGTTCTCTGTCGCCATGGCGGCGAGTTGCTCGAGCAGTTCGGCTTCACCCAGCGGTCGTTCGGGCAGGCCGTCGAGCGAGAGCGGCTTCCGCAGCCGGATCGATGCAGGCACTGCCGCGTCGGTCAGCGCATCGAGTGAATCGAAGCCGAGAGCCTCGAGCATGGCGTGAACGTCGGATTCCCGCGGCCCGATGTGACGGCGCGCGAATGTATCCGAGGGATCGAGCGAGGGCGGCGTCGGATCGGGCTGCATTTCGGGCGCTAGGGGTAGCATGGATCGCGCCAGTCCGGATGCCGTGTCACTCACGGATCGCCTTCGAGCAGCGATCGAAGGCGGGCGAGTTCGTCGACGTCGGCCAGTACGAGCAGTCGATCGCCCGGCTTCAGTTCGAACGAAGGTCCGGGATTCGTCGTGGTGCGCCCATCCCGCTCGACCGCGACCACGGTGGCGCCGGTTCTCGCCCGCACGTCGAGACCGGCCAGCGAGGTTCCGGACGCAATGCCGCGGGGCACTTCGAGCCAGTCGGTGCCGACTCCTTCGAGCAGTTCCACCAACCACGGATCGATCGGAAGCGCCGCCGGACTGCGCACCGCGCCATATCCCTCTTCGCGAAGGGCTTCGGTGAAGCGCGTGACCGCATGGGTCGGAAACCCGAAGGTTCCGAGCATCCGCGCAACCATTTCGAGGCTGCCCTCGAACTCCTCGGCGACCACCGTCGAGGCGCCCGCTGCCTCGAGGTGATCGACCTCGCGCACCAGTCGCGTCCGCGCGAGCACGGCCGTCCGGGGAGAAATCAGACGGATCCGGGCGACGATGCGTCGGGTCGCGAGCGGGTCGGAGATGGCGACGACAACGAGCCGGGCTCCCTCCACGCCGAGGCGCTGCAGGACGATCGGGCGCGTGGCATCGCCGAACCGGATCGAAGGCTCGTATCGCTCGACCTCGCGCACCTGACGAGCGTTCGAATCGATCACCTCATACGGGATCCCGATCGCCCGCAGGATCCGGGCGATGGTCTGGCCCGCCCGCCCATAGCCGATCACGATCACGCGTTCGGCCTCCGGCGCGGTTCCTCCCGACGGCCGTTCGACGGGCTCCCCATCCTCCGACTCGAAAAATCGGGCTAGCGAATCCGCGATCCGCGGGGACACGCGCACGATGAAGGGAGTGGCGAGCAGGCTGAGGATCGAACCGGCCAGGACCACCTGATAGAGAGGCTTGCTGATCAGGTTCGCGTCGAGGGCCTCCTGGGCCAGCACGAACGAGAATTCGCCGGTCTGGGAAAGGGCGAGTCCTGCCAATACCCCGATTCGTACGCTGTGGCCGAGCGCCAGTGTGCTCGCCGCCGCGATCACCCCCGTCTTGAGCACGAGAGTGCCGAGCAAGTAGAGGAGAACCAGCGCTGTGTCGTTCAGCAATACCCGCGGCTCGAACAGCATGCCGATCGCCGTGAAGAAGATTCCCAGGATCACGCCGCGCAGCGGCACGACTTCGGAGAACAACTGCTGGGCGTAGGGGGAGGAGGAGGCGGCCACTCCGGCCAGGAATGCCCCCACCGCCAGGGTCAGCCCGAGCTGTTCGGCCAGGTACGCGGATCCGAGGATGATCAGCAGCGCGAGCAGGCTGAACAGGTCGGGCGATCCGGACTCGGCCACCCGGCCGAGAATCCGCGGCACGCCGAGTCGAACGATGAACACCACCACGAGCAGCGCCAGGAGCATGCGTGCGATCGACCCGGAAAGTTCGAGCACGGATGACTCCGCGCCGCCGACGAGGAATGGAATCGCCAGCAGGAACGGCACGATGGCCAGATCCTGGAAGATCAGGATCGCCACCGCGACCTGTCCGTGCGGCGAATCGATCTGACCCTCGTCGGCGAGCAACCGCATCACGATCGCGGTGCTGGACATGGCCATCAGGCCGCCGAGCATGACTGCACTCGTGGGAGCGATCCCCAGCGCGACTGCGGCGCTCGCGACGACCGCCACGGTGACCGCGACCTGCGCGCCCCCGGCCATCAAGGCGGTCCGCCCGAGCTGCTTCAGCCGTTCGACCGGCAGCTCGAGTCCGATCTCGAACAACAGGAAGACCACACCGATTTCGGCTAGAGAACCCACCCTCTCGGGGTCGGAGACGAGGCCGAGGGCGCCGGGGCCCGCGAGTGCTCCGACGACCAGAAAGCCAGCGATCGCCGGCAATCGCAGACGCTCGAAGAGGGCGAGGCCGGCTGCCGAGACGGCGAGCAGCAGGATCAGCTCGAGAACCAGACTCGACTCGTCCAGGCGCGTCCCCCCTCGGCCGGGTCACGGGGAGCCGCGCGCCCCGGGCGATCCTCGACCGACCGATCACGTGGCCACGCGATTCGCGGCGACTGCGGTCCGACATGGGTCATCGGTCCCCTGTCAGCATCCCGCACGTTGCCTGCGGATGCGAACTGACCGGATGTCATCGGGCGCGACCGGGATTGCACATCGCTGCCTTCGAGTCCCTCAAGGCTCGGCGCTGTCGTTGCGATAAGAACTCGGTCTGTGGCTGCCGCCCCTTCTCGTCCCCGCTGACGGAAGGGCGGACTCAGCGATCGGAAACAACGGGCCTCGGGGCCGGAGCAGGTGACATCCAGGATGGCGAATCACAGCAAGCGGCCGCAGGACGAATGGACGGACCCGGACGGACAGCCGCACCGGCCTCCCGAGTCCGGCTGTCTCTCGGAAGAGCAGATCCACCGCGAGCACAGCGCGGCGCTGGCGGCGACGATCTTCCACGATCCGAGTTCCCGGGACGAAGTCGTGCTCGAGCTGGACTCGGGATTGCTCCGGCTGCTCCGCATCGGTCGCTGAAGCTCGCGGCGACCGGCGTCCGCCCCGAGCGCGGATGAACGGGTCGCTCGATCGCGCTGCCCCCAAGGGACGAGTGCCGACGATGTGAGTCGTTGGTGCGGATACCGTTCCTGAACTCGAGTAGCGAGCGTTCTCGCGTGTTGCGCCTCCACGAATCTCGCTACCTTGGCGCTTCGTTTTATCTGGGGGCTCTTCCAGCGCCCGACGTTACGCAGTCATGGCGTGACGGCATCCGATCCATTAGGTCCTTAAGGAGTACCTGCTTTGGCACGTGGCACGGTCAAGTGGTTCAGCGAGCAGAAGGGTTACGGCTTCATCACCCCCGACGACGGTGGCAAGGATCTCTTCGTCCACTTCTCGAACATCGAGGGAGACGGTTTCCGCAACCTGCAGGACGGCCAACCGGTCGAGTACGAGCCCGCGCAGGGCAAGAAGGGACCGGAGGCAACCTCGGTCCGACCGCGCTGATTGCCCGACCCGATCACCCGACGAGTCGAAGCCGGTCCCTGACAGGGACCCAAGCCTCGCCCGTTTACGCACCTCGCGTCCCGTGCCCGCGTGAACGGGGCTCCGCGTGATTTCATCGATGCTCCGGCGCCCGGACGGAGCGGAGATCGCGATACCGCAATAGTGGTCCCTGGTTCGGTACGCGCACACCTCGCGCGGTGCCTCCGGAGGACCTTCGAAAGGACTCAGCGTGAGTTTGCATCCACTGTTCGAAAAGTCGACGGATGCCCAGGTCAAACAGGCCAAGGGATTTCGCGTGACCGCTGCCGAGTTGACCGGCGAGATCCTCGACGCGCTCTACCAACAGGAAGTCGCCAACGCTCCGCGACGTGGCGAGGCCGGCAAGAAGTATCTGGGTGTGCGCACCGGACGGACGCCGACCGGCCCGCAGGCCGGCAAGGAAGATCGACACCTCGCGCTGGCCGTGGATGCATGGGTGAAGGCGGGCGGCGATGCGATCGAGATGCCGAACGGCGACAAGATCACGATCATCGACAGTCTCGTCCCGCTGCGCACGGCCGCACCCGATCGCGCCAAAGGGGACGCGGATCCGAACAAGGGAGTCGAAGAGATCGATCTGCTCGCGCAACTGCCCGATGACCGGATCGCAGTGGTGCGGACGCGATTCCTGGCCAAGGACGCGACGCGTGGAGGCGCAGGCAACACGCCGCTCCGCGCCCTGCTCAGCGGTCTGGCCCAGGTCGCGATCGTGGACGCCAATCGCGCCGCGATGGGTGCCGAAGTCGAGGCGGTGACGGGTCGCAAGATCAGTGACGAGGCCCCGGCGTTGATCATCGCGGCGAGTCCGCGCTACTGGGAGATCTCGCGCAAACGCGAAGCCCAGAAGGGTGCGGCCTGGATCCGCGAACTGGATCGCCTCGGTCGCGAGATCGCCGGCCAGATCGGTGTGGAGGTCTTCTACGTCGCGCTGGATGTGGGTGCCGATCCCGCGTTCACCTACGAAGAGGACGGGCCGCTGCTCGCGGGCACACCCGACCTCTCGATCGCCTGGGAGCCGGGGGCAGGCAAGCTCAAGCCCAGGCCGAAGTCGCGCTCGAAGAAGACGGATGCGGTCGCTGCGCTCATCGAAGCCGATCCCGACAAGGAGCCGCGTCCCTACAAGATCCGCGACGTCTACGAGCCGGGCGACACGATCGTCCACTCGACGCTCGGGACGGGTGTGGTGCAGAGCGTGGTGGGGCGCGGAAAGATCGCGGTGCTGTTCGGCGAGGAGACGAAGCTGCTCGTGCACGAACGCCCGTAGTCGACCGGACCTGTGCGCCTCGACGTGACGCACGGTCCGCCGTCAGAGTCCGCGCCGCCCCCCATGGGCGGAGCTTCGTCGCTCAGAACAGAATCAGAGAGAGAGCATCGATGTCGCAACAAGACGATTTCTACCGATTCACGGGGACGAAGGGCTACATCGTCTCGCGTGCGCTCGTCGAGTCGGTCAACTGCGCGATCGCGCTGCAGCGCCCGCTGTTGATCAAGGGCGTCAGAAAAAAGAACCGCGCCGCCGCCGGTTGCGCCGCCTGCAAGTCCGCGAACGACTCCCAGACCGTCACGGCCACGTCCTTCCAGTAGTCCAGCCCCGCGCGTTTCAGCGCGCGGTCGTCGATGGAAAAACCCAGCGGTTTCACCAGGTGCAAGTGCGCCCCCGTGGCCAGGCACAGGCGGCCGATGTTGCCGGTGTTCGGCGGAATTTCCGGCTCGATGAGGACGACGTTCAGGAGGGTTGAGAGTTGAAAGTTGAGAGTTGAGGGTCGCGTCTTGGCAGGCGCGAGTCTTCGGCCAGAGCGGCGCATTACAAAAACCTGAAGGCACCGCTTGGCCGGGACCGTGAAACAACCAGCGGCGGCTCTCAACTCTCAACTTTCAACCCTCAACTTCCCCACCAACTCTCAACTTCCCTGCCATGGCAGAGCGTGTTTACATGCGCCCGACTCCCCGTGCGCTATCTCAAAGTCACCTTCATTCTCGGCCTTGCCGTCTGCCTGCTGATCATCGGCCTGTACGAATCGGGTGTTTT
>JANOFF010000098.1:0-25528 GCA_031413515.1 bacterium | reverse complement strand
GCGGTCGGTGAGCCCCTGCATGGGCGCGACCATAGCTGAACAACCGTTTACGCGCAACATTTGAGCGGCCACTGCCAAGCCCCCGTTTCCGGACGGCAGGGCGGGTGCGGACGTGTATGGTCGGGTGGTCATGGAGAAGGTCATGCGCAAGTGGTACAACCTTGCCGGGTCCCGTGCGCCTGACGCGGGGTCTCGCAAAGGATCAACTAACAACCGTGCTGGTGTCGCCGCCAAGATGACCCCCGCCCAGATCGCCGAGGCCCAGCGGCTGGCGCGCGAGTGGAAGCCGGTGATTGAGGAGGCGAAGTGATGGCGAGACGATCGGGACAGGTCACGGCGCGTGTCGTTAGCGTGAAGGGTGAAGTCGCGCGTACCCCTTCCGATTCCGTGGCGAGTGGGCGGGGTCCGCGCCACTTTGGTACACGATTCGTCCGATGTATTCTGGGCATGCACCAACGCAGCGGCAAGCAAGTCGATCGATACCTGCGTGCGCAGTGTGCTCGTCGCCCCGCTACCTATTGCGCTGCAAAAGTGGAGACGCGAGCCAAGTCTCCAGACAACAGGATAGTGGGGCAGGCAATGCTGCGATGGCTGAAGACGATGCGACGGAAGCACGTTGCGCCCGAGAGTCAGATGCTTGGGCCAGCGTTGCCGAAAGATCTGGTCGACTCGAATTCACTAGGTGATTTGCGCGTCGCTCTTCTTAGTTCGCTTGAACGCGATCAAGTGTACTGGCGCGTGGGTGGAGGTTCGATCCGAACGGATGGGAACAATCCGATTCCCCTCGAGGCGAGAGTCGAGGGATACCATTCGTTCGACTGTTTAGCGGTCGTTCAGACTCCAGAAGAGTGGGCGGGCTACCTAGCGCAGGTATTCTTGAATAATCTGGGAAGTCAATCACGATTCGACTACTTGGTGGACGGCCTGCTCGGTGAAGGGTGGGTACAGGATCTGAGGGTCACCGTCCGCATCTTCGTGAATCCGGAAATCGGGCGAGAACTGGTTTCTCGAATCACTTCCAAGGACGCAGGCGTCGAGAGACCCGGTCCGCAGATAGGTCTGCTCCTGCGAAATGTGCGAAGTGCAACGCGATCGAATCGCCCATCGATTGCCTTCGACGTAACGGATTTGTCGGTTTGCAGCTGGGATCATTTCGGTGAGGACTTGGTACAGGCCCTTCCGGAGCATCGTGGCGGCTCTGCATTTGGAGGTTTCACCGAACCTCGGAATTGAGTGGACTGGAGACCTTAAGATTGAGAGCAGCCATCTACGCACGAATGTCCACCGACCTGCAAAGCGCAGCGTCTCCCGCCGATCAGGTCGCGCACTGCCGCCGCTACGCCGAGTCGAAGGGCTGGACCGTCATCGAGGATCTCGTGGTCGAGGACGCAGGGATATCCGGAGCCTCACGCCACAACCGGCCCGCGCTCCTGGCGCTCGTCGATCAGATCGCAGAGTGGGACGTGCTGCTGTGCTTCGACTGGTCGCGGATCGCGAGGAACACCGAGGACCTCGGGTGGCTGCGAAATCGCCTGCGACTGCACAAGCGATCCGCCTATGAAGTCTCGACCGGCTTGGACATCGACAACCTCGGCTCCCAGGTGCTCGGCATGATGGGCGAGGAGTTCCTGCGCAAGCTCGCTGCGGACACGCACCGAGGACTCCGCGGCCGAGTCGAACGTCGGATGCACGCGGGCGGACGACCCTACGGCTACCGCACCGAAGCGGTCGAGGGCGGTCGCGCCCTCGTGATCGATGAGGATCAAGCGGTGAACATCCGCCGGATCTTCGCGTGGTACGCCGACGGCGAGGGACTGCGGGGGATTGTCGCGCGCCTCAATCGAGAGGGCGTGACTGCGCCGCGTGGTCGGTCATGGGCGTTCACCGCGGTTCGCGAGATGATCCGGAACCCGATCTATCGCGGCGAGTACATCTGGAACAAGTCTGAGTTCATCAAGGATCACGAAACCGGGAAGCGCCGCCGGATCGAACGGCCAGAGTCCGATTGGCTGCGGCAGCACGACGAGGCGTGGCGGATCGTGCCCGAGGATCTCTGGCAGGCCGTGCAATCCGGGATCAAGGCGCGAGGTCGGACCACGGCTGGCGTCCGTGACGGTCGCGGTCGGTTGCTCGGGGGAGTCCCCAAGGTCGGCCGGGGAGGGCGACCGGCTCGGCTGCTGTCCGGGTTCATCGAGTGCGGCGATTGCGGGGGAAGTTTCCACGTGAGCTACCGCGACCGCTGGGCGTGTGGTCGGCGGCGCGATCGTGTGTCCGGTGAATGCGGGAACGCGGTTGAGGCCCGCGAGCGCGATCTCGAGACGCGGATCTTCGGCGCGATCGAGTCGCAGATCCTCCAGCCGGACCACGTTGCCTACGCGGTGGAGCAGACGACGACCGCGCTCCGCAAGCGCCTGGACTCCGGCGCGGGCAACGCCGAGCGCCGGCTCGCCGAGATCGGTCGACAGGTGGATCGGCTGCTCGCCCTGGCCGAGCGAGCCGGGGACGTGGCCGAGCTGGGCGCGCGCCTCGAATCGCTCGAAGCCGAAAGGCAATCACTGCTCGAAGAGGCTCCGACGATGCCCCCCGTGTTCGACTCGATCGAACTGCGCCCGCGGATCGAGAAGATGGTGGCCGACCTGGGAGCGGCGCTGCGAGGCACAACCGACGCCGCCCGGGATGCGCTCCGGAGCCTGTTCGGCGCGGAGCGGATCAAACTGCGCCCGGACGGCGCTGGTGGCTTCTCGCTTGCTGCTACTGCCAGCTTGGCCCTTTCGGGCGAGTGCTGGCACTCGGTGGTAGCGGGGGCAGGATTCGAACCTGCGACCTCCGGGTTATGAGCCCGACGAGCTACCTGGCTGCTCTACCCCGCATCAAGTGGGGGGCAAGTGATACAAATGACTGAACCCCCTGTCAACGCTTCGTTTTCGCTGGCATCACGAATATGCAGCGAATCGGCAGATTGAGCTTTCCGGGGCGGAGCCACCACATAGTGGGCAGAGCAGGAGGCAAGCCCATGTCTTGGTTCAACAGGCAGACCTTCGCGGCGCACATCGCGATCTCGTTGGTTGCTGGATTCGTAGTTGGTATCTCGGCCGAGGTCCTCGCGGACACGGTCTACAAGTGGACGACTGAAGACGGGACCATCGCGTACACGGATGATCAGAAGCACATCCCGGCGCGATACCGCGAGCAGGTCGAACAGCAGCAGATGAAGCGCCTCAGTGGCTACGAGCGATTCACGCCACTCGGCAAGCAGGGGGGTGGCGCCGAAGCCGCGGGCGTGGCGGCTGCGACGACGCAGACCCCGGAGACGATCATCGTCGATGGCGCCGGATCGGGTCTGTCGGTGATGACGGGCGGCTCTCGCTTCGGCCAGGGCGGCGTCATCGTGCCGGTCGATTCCGGGATCGCCACTGCGACCGCGGAGCCGATCGTGATCGAGAATCGCCGCGTACAGCGCAGCGACAGCATGGCCACTTCACACGAGACGGTCGTCCGACAGGGCGATCGCATCATTTCGATCGACCGCGATGAGCCGAATCAGCGTGAGACCGGGATGGTTCCGCCGCTCGACCCGCCGCTGTAGTCCGAAGAGCAACGCATCCGAAACGCCCCCTGCATCGATTCCGTTCGATGCAGGGGGTTTCGGTTCATATGCGACGCGAGGCTCAGAGAGTCGCAGGCACGCCGACGCCGCGCTCGATCCGCGTTCGCTCGGAGATGAAGTCGTCCAGGGTGCGGAGCGCGATCGAATCCAAAGACACGAAGCGCAGGCCCATTTCGGTCGTGCGCTTGTCTTCACTGTCGCGGCTCCAGATCACTTCGGCGACGGGCGCGATCCGCAGAGTCGTGTCGGGCAGGGTGAGTTCGACGGCGACCTCGCTCTTCAGCTCGAGTTCGCAGTCCGTCTCCACCGCGATGCCGCCTCGCGAGATGTTTCGGGCCGTCCCCCACGCATGCAGGATCTCGTTGCGGATCTGGACCGGCGTCCGAAGGTCGACCCGTGGCAATCCGGTCGACAACCCGCGCTCTAGGAAGTGGTTGACCGCTTCGATCAATTTGCCCCGGGCGAGCGGCTTGCAGAGCATGTCATTGGCGCCCGCATGCACGGCGATTCGCGCATCCTCCGGGCTGTTGCTGCGGAGCAGCATCAGGATCGGCAGCGAGTCGAAACCCGGCTGTCGGCGGATCTGGCGGCACAGCGACGCGCCGCTCATGTCCGGCATGTGGAGATCCGCGATCAGCAGATCGACGGGTTGGTCCTTCAAGATCGCCAGAGCCTGACCGCCACTGGATGCCTGCAGGACCCGGGCAGTTCGCGCCAGGAACAGGGCGACGAGGTCCCGGAACATCGGCAGGTCGTCGACGACGAGGATGGTCTTCGAGCTGGACATGGCGCCTCCCGGCGATCCGACGCCCGCCGGTCTCACTGACCCGCCAGCTGACCGAGATCGATGAACTCGCTGCGCACCATCCAGTCGTTGCCGGATCCGAGTCGCTCCCAGGTCTGTCGCTCGGTGACCTTGACCTCGTACGGGGTCCGCATCGAGTAGCCGCGGTACGTCACTTCGATCACAGCCTTGCGCTTCTCTTCGGTGTCCTCGAACTGCCAGGGAAGGGCCTCCCAATCGGAGAAACGCACGTCGTCGAAGTTCGGCATCTGGGCCAGGAATGCCTGGCGGGTGTCCAGCGCGACGAAGGTCGCGGCCTCGTCGAACTTCGACCAGCGCACGAAGTCGGTGTAGTTGCGGTGCTGATCCTGAAGCGTGAACTGGCGCTTGAACGGATCGTCGGGACGAAACTCGCCGAACGCGCAGCCGGTCGAGGATCCGATCGCGAGAGCGAGCAGGAGGATCGAGGCAAGGGCGGGTGATCGCATGAGGGTTGCTCCGTGAGCCGGCGGGTGGCCAGCAGAAGGGCGGCCACTGGCCGGCCTGGGTTCGTCTTTTCCTATCGGCCGAAAGCCGGACGGCCTGAGGCCTGCCTGTGACGATCCGATTCCGGCTGCCGGAAAAGTCTCGGCAATCACCTGGGAGAGATTCCCGAAATCCCTGGATCAGCTTGTGAATCCAGGGATTCGGTCCGGCCGGCAGTGGGCGTTGCATCGAGCCATCGAGGAATCCAGCGCGTGATGGATCGCACAGCTCGACCTGCGCTCGAAGGGCGGGGCCAGCCGGTCAGTCGGCTCTGGATGAGTCCGACGGAGCGCCGGTCGAGTCGAAGCGCTCGAGCTCGGTCAGGATCAGCTCCGCGCCGCCCGACAGCCGCCCGAGCATGGCGCGAATGGCCGGAACCTGTTGGCCCGATTCCTGGGCATTCTCGAGCAGGCGCATCACCGCCTCCGATACGGATTCGCTCGCGTGAGCGTGGTTGGTCGCGTTCTCCTTGATCTGTCGGATCATCTCGGTGATCGCGGACATGGTTCCGGTGATGTAGCGCCCGGTCTCGCGCTGTTCTTCGGTGGACCGGTGGACGTGACGACACACCTCGAGGGAAACCTCGGCGTTCTTCAGCATCTGCTCGCTCACCTTGGTCTGTTCCGACATGGCGGTCGCGATCTGCTGGACCTGGGCCGACGTGTCCTGGGCGGCTCGGGAGACCAGCCGCGAACTCTTGGACTGCTCGTCGGTCGCCCGGGCGATGCCATCGACGCGCGTCCGAGCCTTCTCGGCGCGTTCGAGGATGTCGCGCAGTGCGGTCCCCGCGGCTTTGCTCCGACTCACTCCCTGGTCGATCGCCGCGATGCCGGCGCTCATCGCGCCCACGGCCTCGGCCGAATCGGTCTGGATGTCGTGGACGAGTGCCTCGATGCTTCGCGTGCTGGCCGTCGTCCGTTTGGCGAGGGTCTTGACGTGGTTCGCGACGACCAGGAAGGCCTTGCCCTGTTCGCCGGCCTGGGCGGCGATGATTGCTGCGTTCAACGAGAGCAGGTTCGTTTCGTCATTGATCTCACCGATCACGCGCAGGATTCCGTCGATCTCGGAGATGCGGCTCACCAGCTTGCCGAGGGTATCCCTGGCCGCGGTCGTGCGATCGTTGATGCGCTGGATGTCCTCGATCGTCTCGGCGACCGCCAGACTGCCGCGCTCGGCGCCCTCGCTCACTTCCTGGGTCAGCGAAGCGGCCACGCGCGCATGGCTCGAGACTTCCTGGACGACCCGGTCCATCTCGGCCATCGAGGCGGCGGTCTCCTCGGCGGCTCGTTCGACCTGCTCCGCGCTGACGGCGACCTGCCGGATGCTTGCGCCCATCTCGTGCACTCCGGAGGTGCTGGTCTCGACGCTCTCGTGGAGCGTCGCGGCGTTGCGCGCCACTTCCTCGACACTGCTGCCCATCTCGAGGATCGACGAAGCCGACTCGTCGGCCGAGCGCTGCAGGTTCCCGAGCTTCTCGTTGATGTCGCGCATCGACGAGTTGATGTTGGCGAGCAGCGAGGCGGTTTCTTCCACCGCCACTTCCTGGGCGTCCGCGCTCTTCTCGATCCGCGCCATCGCCTCGTTGATCTCACCGGGCAGTTCCCGCATGTCACCGACGACGCCGAGCACGCGGCCCGTCACCGACGAGAGCGTGTCGAACAGTCGATTGAAGCCGGCGGCGACGGGACCGAGAGCGGGCCCGAGTCGTGCTTCGTCGAGGCGTTCGATGTGCCGACCCTGACCGATTTCGATCGCGGTCTGCTCGATGACCTGGATCAGCACGGAGTGACGCTCGGCGCGTCGGAAGCTCCAGAGTCCGATCCCGCCGGCCATGAGCAGCACGCCGCCCGACCCGATCCAGGCGCTGCCTGACCACCACTCGGTGGCGAAACCGAGACCGCCGGCCAGCGCGGCGCCGAGGAACGCACCGACGCCGGCTTCGGCAGAAACCCGTCGCGACGTCGCCGATTGCTTCGATGCCTGCTTGTTCATTGCCTGTCCATCGACGGACACGGCCGCGCGCTTGAGGGGCCTTCGCGGCTCGGCAGGGTCGATTGGTCCGGATGGATCGGCGGCGGAGCGGGCGCACGAACAGAGGACGTCCGGGCCGACCGTTCAGCCGAGTCGGTGTTCGCCGGTTCGCTCGACCTCGGCGCGCAGGGAAGCGAAGCGCTGCTCGGCGATCGCCTGCCGCGCGCGTTCGAGCAGTCCGTGGTAGAAGCGCAGGTTGTGCAGGGCGGTGAGGCGCGGGCCGAGGGCGTCGCCCGATTTGAGGAGGTGCCGGAGATAGCCGCGGGAGTGCCTCGAACACGCCGGACAATCGCAATTCGCGTCGATCGGTTCGTCGGAGTCCCGGTAGGCGGCACTTCGCAGGCTCAGCACGCCCTGATGGGTGAAGAGAAGCCCGTGACGACCGTTGCGGGTGGGCACCACGCAGTCGAACAGATCGATCCCACAAGCGACACCGTCGAGCAGATCGACCGGGCGCCCGAGCCCCATCAAGTAGCGTGGGCGGTCCGTCGGCAGGCACGCGTGGGCCACCTCGATCGCGGCTCGCCGCTGCTCCCGGGTCTCGCCGAGACCGAGACCGCCGTGGGCGTGGCCGTCGAAGCCGAGCTCCGCCGTGGCCTCGGCCGAGTGGCGACGCAGGGCCGGATCGATGCCTCCCTGCACGATGCCGAACAGGGCCTGATCGGCGCGCTTGCGTGCACGCGACGCGCGCGCCGCCCAGCGCAGACTGCGCTGCATCGCGGCTTCCAGCCGCGAGGTCGGCGGAGAGTCGTCGGTCTCTGCGATCGGGGGCAGACACTCGTCGAGCACCATCGCGATGTCGCTGCCGAGTGCCTCCTGGATCGCCACGACGCCTTCGGGCGTCAGCGTGCGTCGTCGACCATCGAGGGGCGAAGCGAACGTGACGCCCTCGTCGTCGATCTTCATGCGGTCCGAGAGTGACGTGACCTGGAACCCGCCACTGTCGGTGAGCCACGGACCGGTCCAGCCGGTGAATCCGTGCAGCCCGCCGAGACCCGAGATCACGTCCTCGCCCGGGCGCTCGTGCAGGTGATAGGTGTTCGAGAGCAGGATCTGCGTGCCGATCGCCTCGAGTTCCGCGACGGAGATTCCGCGCACCGCCCCGTAGGTGGCGACGGGCATGAAGGCCGGCGTCTCGATCACGCCGTGCGGGGTGGTCAGCCGACCGGTGCGCGCCGATCCATCGGTCGCGCGAATCTCGATCCCGAAGCCCTCCGCTCGCATGCCCGTCCTCGTGTCGCCCGCCGGTGCGCGGTCAGAGGATTAGCATCGCGTCGCCGTACGAGTAGAAGCGGAAGTGCTGATCGATCGCATGGCGATACGCGGCCAGCATCGGATCGCGGCCGATCAACGAAGCCACCAGCAGCAGCAGCGACGAGCCGGGCAGGTGGAAATTCGTCAGCAGACCGTCGATCACGCGGGGTGGACGGCCGGGGCGCAGGAACAGATCCGTCGCACCGCTGCCCGGGCGAACGCCTCGCGCGTCGTCCGCGCAGGCCTCGAGGACACGTGTGGTCGTGGTCCCGACGGCGATCACACGTCCGCCCCGCGCGCCTGTGCGGGCGATCGCCAGGGCAGTCGACTCGGGCAGCTCGAAGGCCTCGGAGTGCAGGTGATCGCGGCGCAGATCGTCCTCACCGAGAGGACGAAACGTGCCGAGCCCGACGTGCAGGATCACCTCGGCCCGCTCGACGCCTGCGCGCGTCAAGCGGTCGAGCAACTCGTCGGTCAGGTGCAGTCCCGCCGTCGGAGCGGCGACCGCACCCGGCACGCGAGCGAACACCGTCTGGTATCGCGCGCGGTCGGACTCGCCTTCCGCACCCGCCGCCTGCTCGGCACTGCGCTTGATGTAGGGTGGCAGCGGGACTTCGCCCACGTCGTAGGGAGAGTGACCGGGTGGAAAGGCGAGGGTGACCTCACCGCCGCCGTGGACCGCGGTGAGACGAGCCGGCAGACTCGAGGTCGCGGGGCCGAAGTCGAGTTCGAGCCCCTCGCGCAGACGGCCGTTGATGCGGAGCAGCGCGCGAAATTCACCGGCTCTCGAGCCGGCCTCGGCACCGAGCAGGAGCGCCTCGGCGGCCCCGCCGCTGCGTTTGCGCCCCCGCAGCTTGGCGGGCAGCACCCGCGTGGCGTTCACGACGAGCAGATCACCGGGGGCGAGCAGGTCGGGCAGGTCACGCACGCTGAGGTGCCGGTCCGGTCGATGGAGCGCACCGCTGCGACGATCGACGCACAGAAGTCGCGCGTCGTGGCGCTCGGGACTCGGCCACTGGGCGATCCGCTCGGGTGGCAGCTCGAACTCGTAGTCTGCGAGATCGACGGGGAGATCAACGTCGACGGGAGCGTGCGGGCTCACGGTGGGGCAGGGGTGGGGTCGGGGGGCGCTGTCTGAAGCGGAACTTCCGGTGCCACCTGCAGGGCCGTCATCAACTCGGCCGAATCGGCGATCGAGTCGTACGAGAACAGCGCGTCGGCCCGCAGACCGGCGGCCCGGGCGATCTCGATCTGCCGCAGCGCGCCATCGGGATCCGTCGCGAACAGCCAGGTGCCGAGCCCGGCCACCACCCGATCGCGGTCGGGATGACCGGCGTAGCCCCCGAGTTGATAGCGGAGCAGTCGGTCGTCGAGCGTGTAGGCCATCGGAACCGCCCAGTCGATGCGCGAGTCCTCGAGCCAACCGAGCCAATCCTGCGACAGACTCAGGTAGGCGCGATCCACATACGCGATCACCGCGGCCGACAGCAAAAGGTCCGGTTGGAGGGTCCGGGTCGCGACGCCGATCTGCGTCACGAGATCCGTGACCTTCTGCCGTCGCCAGTCGTCCCAGGCCGTCGTATCGACCAGGCGTGCCGGATCGGGGGCCGTCGGATCCTGGAACGGACCCCGCCGGCCGGTCTCGCCACGAAACCTCCGCTGCGTCGGCTCGCCATAGCCGAAATCGAGTCCGACTCCGAAACGCGAACCCGGCACGAACGGCAGCACGTCGGGATGCCGGATGTAGTCGAGATGCAGGCCATCGAGCCCCGGATAACGGGCGATCAGTTCGGAGAAGACAGCGACCAGTCGATCGGCCACCCCGGGCGCCGCCGGATCGAGGTACAGGCCCGGCGTCCCCATCCGGTACCAGCCGCGATCGGGCGCGGGCACCTCGAAGTCCGGATAGTCGAGCAGCGAACGGCCGCGCCGGTCGACCAGCACCGCGTCCCGACCGAGATCACGCAGGATCGGCGCGTTCTCGTTCTGGCTGAGTGACAGCACGTTCACCCAGGCGTGGACACGGAGGCCCGAGCCGTGCGCCTGCTCGATCAACAGCTCGAGGGTGTCCCGACCATTGGCGAAGTAGAGCGCCTCGTAGGGGCCTCGATCCGCGAGCGTGGCGTCGTACCAGGCACGACCACCGCGGTACACCTGCACGAACAAGTCGGTCGCGCCGAGCCTCTTTGCGTCCGCAATGAGTCGCTCGATGCGGTCCGCGTTCTCGAGCACGCGCTGCGATCCCTCGGCCAGCACCCACAGCCCACGCACGCCGACCGCAGAGACCCGCGGCTCCGCGGGCGAAAGCGTGACGTCCTCATCGACCGCGCCGGTCGTTATTTCGGCAGCGGGGCTCGGCGCGGGAGGAAGTTCGGCCGGCGGGAGTCGATCGGAGGTACGGCTGCACGCCAGAAACGCGATCGCGAGCACGCTCGCGACCAGCACCTGCGAGTGACGCATGCGCAAGAAGTGGACTGACCCCAAAACGCACGAACCCTAACCGACGGGCATCCTGCCCACAAACAGAGCCGTGGCCGTGGCGGGATCGAGGGCACTTCCTGTCGCGGAGTGGATCATGCAAGCTTGCCGCTTCGCAGCAACGAGCCGGAGGGAACCAGCCAGGTGGTGCGATCGATCGGCCGACGCCGAACATACAGGCGTGCGCGACCCGGTGGATCACCGGGAGGGGTCGGCCGTCTGTGGGTCGTGGCGTTCTTGCTGTCCGATGCGTGCCTCGCAAGCGCGGCGGATCTGGCGATGGCCTCGCAACCCATCCCGTCCAGCGTGTCGGCCTCGACGCGGGCCCGGCTCGATGATCCCGCGCAGACACTGCGTGCCGCCCTGCGTGCGATCGAGAACGACCGGCACACAGACGCGGTGTGGCTGCTCGACGAGGTCGTGCAGCGGCATCCCATCGTCGCGGATCACGCGGCGCTGATCCAGGCACGTCTGCTCGCGAGCGATGGCGAGCACGAGGCCGCGGCCAGCGTGGCCCGCCACGCGCTCGTGCACTCGGCGGATTCGCCGCTGCGCGCGGAGTTCCATGAACTGCTCGGCGACGCGCTCGATCGTCTCGGCGACAGCGAGGGAGCGATGTCGGCGTGGCGGGCCTGCCTCGACATCCGACGCGATCCGGTGTCGCGGGCGCGCGTACTCGAATCGATTGCTGCCCTGGAAGCGAAGCGGGGCCTCGTTCGCGGCGCGGCCGAAACCTACAAGGCGATCTGGTCGAATTATCCGACCAGCCAGTCGGCCGCCACGGCCGAAGCGGAACTCGAACTGCTCGAACAAGCTCTCGGCACGTCGCTGCGCAGCGGCCGGGATTGGCGACAGCGGGGCGATCGGCTGTTCAGGGCGAGCGACAACGAAGCGGCTCTGCGCTCCTACGAGCGGGCCCTCGACGTCGGCTTGTCGGATTCGGAGGCGAGACTGGCCCATCGCCAACGCGCCCACGCTCTCTTTCGCTTGCGCCGCTATCCGGAGGCCCTCGTCGCCTTCGGCGAACTGCCGCAGACCGACGACATTCCGATCTGGCGCGCCCGCTCGATGGCCCGGGCGGGGCAGGTTCCCGAATCGATCGCCGAGTTCGAGCGGATCGCGGAGAGCAGACCGGACTGGCGATCCGTGCGGGCCCGATTCCTGGCCGCGTTGCTGCTCGATGGCCGTCAGATGGACGATCGCGCCGAGGCCCACTACCGCGTGGTGGCGCGCAGCGCGGGCGGAAGTGAGATGGCCGATGCGGCAGATTGGCGTCTTGGATGGACGGCATATCGACAGGGTCGCTACCCCGAAGCGATCAAGTATTTCGAGCACCTGATCGCCCGGTCCAAGGGCAATCCGATCCATCAGTTGAGACCCCGCTACTGGCGCGCGCGCGCGCTCGCCCACCAAGGCGACGCCCGGGCCGACGAGGAGTTCGCCTCGATCGCGAAGACCTTTCCGCTGACCTACTACGGCTGGCGCTCCCGTTCGCGGACATCGGCGGTAGACAGTGGAACGCGCGGGGCCGTGCCCCTCGACTCGACTCGTCGCATTCCGCCGGGCGATCTCGCGCGGGCGCGCATCCTGCTCGAGGCCGGCCTGATCGACGAAGCGCGGAGCGAGGTCGACTTGCTCGCAGATCGCGCCCGCGGCCTGTCCGATCGTCTCGAACTGGCACAGCTCGCGAGCGATGCGGGTGACTTCGCCCGCGCACAATCGCTCGTCGTGGGGGCCTATGACGGCCTGCTTGCGAGAGGGCCGCAGCCCCGCGCAGAGGATCTCTGGTGGTTCGCCTGGCCCAACGCCTATGCGTCACTCGTCGATGAAGCCACGAGCGGTCCCGGCAGTGTCGATCCGGCGCTCGTGTACGCGATCATGCGCGAAGAGAGTGGCTATCGGGCCGCGGTGGTGTCTCCCGTCGGCGCGCGGGGATTGATGCAGATCATGCCGACGACCGGTCGCCGACTCGCCGAATCCATGCGGCTCGGGTCGTTCGAGGACGACGATCTCTTCGAACCGCGCACCAACATCGGACTCGGTTCCCACTACCTCGCGCAATTGATGGAACTGTTCGACGGGCGGCTGTCCGCAGCGATCGCGAGCTACAACGCGGGCCCCGAGGCCGTCTCCGAGTGGACCCTGATGGCAGCTGCTGACGATGACGAGTGGGTCGAGTCGATCCCGTACGACGAGACGCGCGAGTACGTGCGCCGGGTCTTGCGGAGCATGCACGCGTATACCGTGCTGTACTGAGCGGGCAGGGCGCGTCAGACTCGCGCGGGCCGATCACACAATCGGGAGGAGGGCTTCGTGTCGGCTTTTGATCGGCGACTGTGGCCGGACGGAAGGGTGAGCGCAGAACTCGACGTCGTCGGTCTGGGCGAGAACTCGCTGGATCATCTGTGTGTGGTCGACCGTTGGCCCGTCCCCGGCGAGAAGTCGGATCTCGTCCAGTACGTCTCGCGGCCGGGAGGTCAGGTCGCGACCGCACTGCTCGGCTGCGCGCGGCTCGGGCTGCGCGTGGGTTACATGGGTGCGGTGGGTGGGGATCCGGCTGCGGACAGCGTGCTCGAACCGCTCATCCGGGCCGGGGTGGATCTCGAGGGCGTGCGGCGCATCCCCGGTGCCCAGACCCGGTCGGCAACGATCCTGGTGCGGCGCCGCGACGGGGAGAGAACGGTGCTCGCCTATCGCGACCCCCGACTTCGGCTTGCGCCGTCCCGTCTCGAGTTGCGCGAGATCGAGCGGGCCAGGGCGCTACACCTCGATGCGAGCGATCCGGACGCCTCGCTATGGGCCGCTCGCACCGCGAGGGCCGCGGGAATTCCGGTGGTGCTCGACGCGGATCACGTCTGGCCGCAGGCCGAGCGGCTGCTCTCGCTGATCGATTTCCCTGTGGTGTCCCGTCGATTTGCCGAAGAGTGGGGAGGAACCGGCCGGGTGGCGGACGGTCTCGCGAAACTGACCGGGAGCGGGGCGCAACTGGCCGTGGCGACCTGCGGCGAGGAGGGCGCGATGGCTCGATCGAGTGAACTCCAGCTGCTCTCACCGGCTTTCCCGATCCAGGTGAAGGACACGACCGGTGCGGGCGATGCGTTCCACGCGGGCTTCATCTGGGCGCTGCTGAAGGGCACGAGCTCACGCCAGGCCCTGCGGATCGCCAACGCGGTGGCGGGCCTCGCCTGCATGGCCCTCGGCGCGCAGGAGGGGCTGCCCCGCAGCGAAGACCTCGAGAACTTCCTTGCGGCGAATGGAGATGAGCTCGCTGCCAGCGGGCCGGTCCAATGAGCGCGCGCGGGAGGATCTTCAGCTCGACGAACGCCCGCAGATCCGAGGGCAGGGTCGTGCTGATGTTCCTGGTGGTGCTTCTCGCGGTCGCAGCCGTGGGTGTCTGGAACTATCAGCGCAATCTCGCCGCCGAGGCCACCGACGAGAAACCGCGCCCGTTCGAGAGCTATGCCACCGCGGATCTCGAAGCGCTTCGATCGGCCTATTCGCAGGAGATCTCGGCCTATCAGAAGCAGTTCGCCGCCCAGAACTCGAAACGACGTCGCCCCCACGAGACGGGCCTGATCGATGAACGCGTCGAGGAATTTGCTCGAGTCCAGAAGACGTCGAGCCGCCTGCGCGAGATCGGCGCCGATGTCGCTGAGCGCGAAGCACGCCTGCACGAGATCGACCTCGAACTCGGCGCGCGCGCTGCCCGACTATCCGGGACGGCCCTTCACCTGAAGCGGCTCTTCACGATCTGACGAACGCCACGCGCTCATCCGTCAGATGCTGATGTCCTCGGGATCGACCGCATCCGCATCGTCCTCATCCGGCTTGGCCGGCGTGAAGATCGCATCGTCGAGTTCGGCGGCATCGTCCGGCTCGTCGAGGTCGAAGTCGGTGTCGTCGGCGGCCACCGTAGCGGCCTCTTCGTCGTCCTCGAGCAGCGGCATTGCGCGCAAGGGCGCCTTCTTGGGCGGAGTCGGAGCGGAGGCCGGTGAATTCAGCGGGCGATCGCGTTGGTCCGCACTGCATTTCGGACAGATGGGTTCGGGCTTGTCGAGGTCGTAGAACTTCGCCCCGCACGAGAAACAGCCCCACTTGTAGCCGAGCTTCGGGTGCCTCGGACCCGACGGAGGCGGTGCCTTGGCGCGCTGACGCTCGCGCTTCTTCTCGGCCGCGAGGCGATCCGACTCCTCTTTCTCCTCGGCTTTCTTGGCGGCGCGAGCCCTCTCCTCGGCCTTTTTTCGCTCGCGTTCGGCGGTCAATTCAGCCTTCTTCTTGGCGGCCTCCTCGGCCTTCTTCCGGGCGATTTCGGCGGCTTTCCTGGCGGCGTCGGCCTTCTTCTTGGCGGCTTCGGCTGCGATTTTCTTGGCGATCGCAGCTTTCTTCTTGTGTTCGATGGCGGCCTTCTTCTTCGCGGCCATCGCTTCCTTGTTCTTCGCCGCCTCGGCCTTCTTCTTCGCCGCTTCGGCCTGTTTCTTCACTGCGTCGGCCAGCTTCTTCGCCGCCTCGGCCTTCTTCGCCTTCACCACCGCTTCCTTCTTCTTATCGTTCTTGTTCCGGGCGCCATGAGATGCGCTGTCCTTGACCGCAGTCTTCTTTTTCGCGCCGCGCGCCGGAGTCTTTTTCTTGCTGGGGCTCATACTTCCATCCCTGTCGCCACGCGAATCACTTCACCGGCGTCTTCGACCCGGTCGATTTCGCTCGCCGCGGCCTCTTCGGCAGAGTCGATCTGCGTGTGGTCGATCTCGATTGCCACGATGTCATCCCCGATTTCGATGCCTGCCTTATGCAGCCAGCCGCGGTACAAGCGGTCGAGATCCCGGCGGGCCGTATCGGGCGAATCCTTGCCGGAGGCATTCTTGATCGGAGCGAACTCCTCCTCGCTTCGAACCTCGAGTACGCAGACTCGCTCCGCTGCGGGCAGGGCATCGAACACGAAACGCTCCAGCTTGTAGCCGTTGGGCTCGCCGGATGCCACGGTCCGGCCCATCGCATCGATCGAGGGGATCGTTTTCAGGGATGCGTGATAGGGCAGATAGCGGGCCGCATCGCCGCGTACGCGCTCGATGAAGTCGGTGTTGAACACGTGGATCGCGATGCTGCCCGCCCAATAGACGAGCTGACCGGCGTCATCCCGGAGATTTCGCTCACGATCCGCGAGCTCGGTGTACTCGACGACTCCGATCCGGCCATCGATGATGGCGACTACCCCCACCTTTTCCATCGGGTCGATCTTCCGGATCACTTTGCACGACATCTCTGCAGCTTCGAGTTCGTGGAAGCCGATGAAGATGGGATCGGCGATCTGGATCAGCGGATTGTCGACCTGGTAGTAGAAGACACGGTCGATTCCGCGTCGCTTCATGTCCGCCAGCGCGCCCGAATCGCACAGAGCGAGCAGGGCTCCTCCATGTCCGTTCGGACTCTCGACGATCCGATGTGGGCTCTCCATCAGCATCCGACCCGCGAGATCGGAAGCGGGAACCATGTCCTGGCTGAAGATCGACACGTCTGCCGGATCGAGGCCGAAGAAACGGTTGTGTTCGAAGAACTTTCGGGTTTCTACGTCCGTGGCCGGGCTGGTCATCACGTACCAGGGCACCGCGCGTCCCAACCGGCGCATCAGCCCGCGGATTTTCTGCGCGTGAATCTCGAAGAGAGTTCGGGAAGTCACCGGTCCGACAGGGAAAGTTCCCTTTGGAACCGACAGACCCAGGCGCGTGCCCTGGCCACCCGCCACGACGAATACACCCACGCGACCCGCGCTGAGAACGTCCCGACCCAGCTGTCGAGCCTCCTCGACTCGTCGAGAGTTGCCTCCGTGCTCGGGCAGTTGGACGGCGCGAGCAGGGGACACGCGAGCGGATCCGGACGGGGCCAGGACCTCGATTGCGCGTTTGGAGCCGCTCGTCCATTCGCGCAGGGTCGGGGCGAGGCGTCCGGCCTGGTCGAGCAATTCGGTCTGCTGGGTCGGCGAGAGCCGATCCCACGTCGCGAAGACGTGCTCCTGACCCTGCTCGGCGAACAGGCGACGAAGTCTTTCCATGACGGATAACGGCGTGCCCACGGATCTCCTCGCCAGCCCCGAATTTCGCCGCGTATAGCACACACGATTCGGTGCGAAGGCTGGGTTGCAGGCTTCCAACGGCACGTCGCCGCGCCGTCTGGAGGGATCACGTAAGTGCTAGCGGAGCGGGGCATTCGATCGCCGGAGGACGATGGTTCGTCGGCTCCCGGTTTTCATTCCCGTATTTGACATAATCTATCTTATCGGACGTAATTGACTCCCGTGAAATCGATGACGAGAGCACCGGGTTGCTCGATTCCCGCGACCGGATATCTGGCCGGGCCCCGCGGCGATGCGTCTGACCTCGAAACGGAATCTCCGAGGGTCTCCGGTGGCGACGAAGCGGTCTATCGACCGACGGCTTCGCTCTCGAGTTCGTCCAGGCGGGCCTGGACGTACGGTGCGATCCGGAAGTCCGGGGCCTCGGTGCGGATACGTTGATAGGCGGCGAGCGAGCTGGCGCGGTCGCCCGCCTGGGCGAATGTCCGGGCGGCGTCGGCCAGAGCGTCGAAATGAAGCGGATACTGGGTGATGCCACCCGCCTCTGCGTAGCGGGCCCCGGCTTCCGCGAACCGACCCGCCGCCTCGTGGATCGAGGCCAGCCTCGACAGCATCATGGCGCGGATGATCGCGCTGTCTGCATCGACGGACTCGAGCGCGCGCTCCAGCGTCGATACAGCGGCGTCGGTCTGTCCGAGCCGCTGTTGGAGTTCAGCCGCCTCGAGCAGCGCGAGTGAGCTGGCTGTCGTGCCCGGGTACTGGCTCGCCACTGCTTCGTAGGCCGTCACGGCCTCGGATCGGATCCGCGTGGCGGTTTCGGCATTGGCCGGCTCGGGAATCTCGATCGAACCCGGCGTGGCCCCCATCGCGATCTGATAGTCGCCCTTCGCACGGGCCAGCGCGGCAGCGGATTCGCTCGATCCGCCGTTGAAGGTCTCACCCGTCAGGCCGACGATTCCGGCGACGACCAGGATCGCGACCGCGGTCCCCAGGATCAGTACGGGGTTTTCGCTGATCCACTGGACGAATCGATCCCCGTACGACTCCATTGCGTCGAGGGTCTGCGCTGCGGACTCGGACTCGTGTCGGTGCTTCTTCCTGGCCACCAGTTCTGCTCTCCGTTTGAGTGGCTACCGGCCGGATCGCTCGGGGCCGCGGGACGTGCCGAGCCGGCCCTCCACCCGGGCCGGTGCGTGTACTCGGGCGCGCAGTGTATCCGAGCCGCCGCCGACTTCGAGGCCGGATTCGGCAAGACTCGCGTCAGTCGCTGCCCCGCCGTTTCCGGCTCCGGAAGCGCAGACGGATCGGCGTTCCCTGCAGGCCGAAACTTTCCCGCAGTCGGTTCTCCAGGAAGCGCTTGTAGGCCGCCTGGACGCTGTCGGCGTCACTGCAGAAGATGACGAAGGACGGGGGGTGGATGCCGATCTGCGAGGCGTATTGGAATTTCAGCGCGCTGCTCCCCTTTCCGTGGCGGGGCATGCCGGGCTCGTGCCGGACCACCACGTCCTGGAGCCAGCGATTCAGCTCTGCGGTGGGGATCCGACGCGACGCCGCGTCGGCCACACGAATCACGGCCGGCAGGAGTTTGCGGAGCCCCGCTCCGGTGAGTGCGGACAGGCTCACGACCGGCGCGTCGGCCATGAACCGGAGTCCGTGTTCGATCGCCTCGAGCTTCTCCTTCCGGACATCACTGTCCACGCGATCCCACTTGTTGGCGACGATCACGGCCGCACAGCCGAGGTCCTGTGCGAGGCGCGCCACGTGGGCATCCTGGTCGGTCATGCCTTCGACCGAATCGATCACGATCAGCGCAACCTGCGCGCGTTCGAGGGCGCGGACGGTCATCAGGGCACCGACCTGCTCTCCCGTTCCCTGCCGGCGTCCTGGCCGCCGCAGACCCGCGGTGTCGACGAGCACGAAGTGTCGATCGAGGTGCTCGAAGCGGATGTCGATCGCATCGCGGGTCGTGCCCGCCACGTCCGACACCACGACCCGCTCATGGCCGAGCAGTCGATTCAGGAGTGAACTCTTGCCGACATTCGGACGGCCGACGATCGCAATCCGGAGCGCCTCATCGGGAAACTCGGGCGGCGGCGGCTCGGGGGGCAATTCCGCGACGAGATGCTCGAGCGCATCGAATGCGCCGCCTCCGTGTTCTGCCGAGACGCCGAACACGTGCGCGAACCCGAGGCGGTGGAAGTCCAGCACCCGAGATTGATGGAGCGTGGGTTGATCGATCTTGTTGACGGCGAGCACCAGCGGTTTGTCGGTGCGTCGCAGAGTTCGCGCGATCGATTCGTCCTCGGGCAGCAGCCCCGCCTGCCCATCGACGACGAACAGCACCGCGTCGGCGTCGGAAATGGCCGACTCCGCCTGAGCCTGGACGGCGCTCTCGAGCCCCTCCTCCGGATCGGGATCGAGTCCCGCCGTATCGACGAGGACGATGAGACGGCCGTCGATCTCGAGTTCTTCGGCGATGCGATCTCGCGTGAGACCGGGCGTGTCGGCCACGAGGGCGCGCCGGTGCCCCGCATAGCGGTTGAACAGCGTCGACTTGCCGACGTTGGGACGCCCGATTATGGCGACGATCGGGATACGCGGATGGCCTTCCATGGGCTGGGCAGCATACATGGGTCGCTCGGAACTCCGGCACGAGCGGTCCGCTTGCGTTCATCTCGGCCTCTCGAGGGCACGCTTTGCTTGACAATGACTTGCCGCCGCATCTAGGCTGGCGCGACCGTTCAGCGGGGGAATGGCTTCGCGCTCTTCGGGCTGAGATTGGGCTGGCGGGGGTTCGCTGATCGGGTCCGTACCGGCCGATGGTCTGCGCGGACGCCAACCGCCGGCTTGCTGGAGTCGACTGAGGGTGGAGTGGGTCCGGGTGTTGCCCTGCTTCATCCCGTCATCGAGGAGCATCCGTGAATCGCGACACCTGTTCCTTGAGATCCTTGCCGCGGAAAACGTCGCGCGTCGCGAATCCCTGCGTCTGCACGCTGATCCTGATCTCGCTGGTCGTCGCGGCGCCCGCCGCAGCCTCGCCCGATACGATCCGACGCGGCTTCGGAAACATCGTCGGCGGCCCGATGGACATGATCCTGTCGCCGATCACCGCGATCCTGACATTGGCTACGAACCTTCAGGAGATCGACGACTCGACGGGCGTCCGTCTCGCCTATGCGCTGCCAGGCTGGGTCTGGTTGACTGGACTGAACTTCGGGTCCGGCGGCATCCGCACGATCACCGGATGCCTCGAGATGCTGCCGGGCGTCTTCTTGTTTCCGTTTCAGACCGACATCGATCCGCTGTTCGACCCCGTCGAGGACGCCGGCGCCCTGATCGAGCTCGAGAATCCGCTGGTCGATATCGAGAATCCGTGGGTCTACTGGAACCCGCTGGTCGCTCCGTTTGCAATCGTGCCGAAGTGGGGCATCGACTACACGCGGGCCCAGTACTGAGCGAGGCGGGTGTCAGCCCCGCCGAGGGGCTCCGAGAAACTGCTCGACCTGTGCGATCACACCGTCCCTGGGCCGCCGAGGGTCGATCCAGTGGACGTTCTCGACCCGCCGTAGCCACGTGCGCTGACGTCGCGCGAATCGGCGTGTATCCGCCTGCATCGACACCAGTGCGCTGGCCAGCGTGTCGACGCCGTCGACGACCGGCTGGATGTGCCGATATCCGATGCTCTGCATCGGACGCAGCTCCGGGCCGTAGCCGCGGTCACGCAGGCGTCGGACCTCCTGCAGCAGGCCCCCATCGATCATCTCCTGGCAGCGGCGATCGATCTGCTCGGCAAGCGATTCGCGCCCCGGGTCGACGGCCAGGTGCAGCGTGCGGAACGGATGATCATCGAAGCCGTGCTCGCCGCGCAGCTGTGACGGGAGCGCGCCCGACTGCTCGATGATCTCGAGCGCGCGGGTCGTCCGACGCACGTCGTGGGGATGGATCGTGCGCGCGGCCTCGGGGTCGAGTTCTTCGAGACGTCGATACAAGCGCTCCGGATCGCCCTCTTCCGCGGCCCGCTTGTGGGACTCTTCGAGGCGCATGCGAAGATCGCGACGCGCGGGCCCCGTGCCGACCAGGCCGCTCTCGAAGGCGCGGATGTAGAGCCCGGTGCCGCCCGCCAGGATCACCACGCGCCCGCGTGCCTGGATCTCGGCGGCGACACGTCGGGCATCCTGCGCGAAGCGGCCAGCGTTGTAGTCTGCGTTCGGCGTCACGATGTCGAACAGGTGATGGGGCACGCGGGCGCGTTCTTCGAGGCTCGGCTTGGCGGTGCCGATGTCCATGTAGCGATAGACCTGCATCGAGTCCGCGTTGATGATCTCGCCCCCGAAGTGCTCGGCCAAGTTGATCGCGAACGCGGTCTTTCCAGCGCCGGTCGGACCGGTGACGATCACGACTGCGGGTCGGTCGTCGGGGCGTCGATCGTCGGAAGTGTGCGAAGTCATCGGGCGCGGGAGCCTAGGGGCGAGGACGTCACGGTCAATGCCTTCCGAATCGGGACTCGATCTCACTGCGTGCGAGTCGGGTGGCGACGGGGCGGCCGTGGGGACAGGTCGGCGCATACGGGATCGAATCGAGCTCGCGCAGGATGTTCCGCTGCTCTTCGATCGGAAGCACGTCCCCGAACCGCCGGGCGCTGTGACACGCGAGCGTGGCGAAGACGCGATCCACGGCCACGAGCAATCGCGTCGACGAGACGTCGGGTTCTGCGAGCCCATCGCCGCGCTCGAACTCCTGCGCGAGATCGCGCACGAGAGCCGCGGGATCTCGGCCCGAGAGCAATGCGGGAATCGCGCGGACCACCACCGACGCGTCGCCGAATCGCTCGATCTCGAAACCGAGTCTGGCTGCAGTCTCGCCGGCCTCTGACAGGGCCTCTGCGGTCAGACGATCGAGGTTGACGTCGACCGGAATCAACAGGCCCTGACGTGCGACACCGTGTTCGAGCCAACTGGCGCGGAGGCGTTCGTAGAGAACGCGCTCGTGGGCCGCATGCTGGTCGATCAGGATCATGCCCTCGTCGGACTCGAGGATCAGGTAGCTGGCGAGCATCTGGCCGACGAGTCGCAATTCCGACAACTCGAACGGGCGCGTCGATGCGGAGGGCCCTTCGGCGACCACGGGGGTCGCAGGCACCGCCCCGGCGAAGAAGTCACGCGCGAGTGTCGCGGGGTTTCTCGACGCGAACAGCCAGTCACTCGCGGAAGGAGCATCGCCCTCCCCTGCGCGGTTCGTTGCACCCGACGCCCGCCTCGATGCGTCCGGACGCGGACCCGCACCGGCAGCGCGGTCGCCCGGAGATCGCGCGGGGTCGAGATAGGCTCGCCCGGACATGGCCTCCCGCAGCGCGTGTCGCACGAGCCGGTGGATGGCCTGAGGGTCGCCGAACCGGACCTCCCACTTGGCGGGATGGACGTTCACGTCGACGCTGGCCGGGTCGACGGTCACGAAGACGATCGCGGTCGGGAAGCGACCGCGCGGAAGCCAGTCACGATACGACTCGAGCACGGCGTGACGCAGCAGCCGATCGCGCACTGGGCGCCCGTTCACGAAGAGATGCACGCCGCTCGCGTTGGCGCGGGTCCGATCGGGTGGCGACACCCAGGCATCGATCTGACCCGCCGCCTCCGCCCACTCGACGGCGATCAATCCCTCGGTCGGTTCGCTGCCGAGCACGTCGCGAATCCGCTGGGCCGGATCGTCGGTTGCTGGCCAATGGGTGGATTCGCGGTCATCGCGCAGGATCTCGAAATGCACTCCGGGCAGCGCCATGGCGAGGCGTCCGAGCCAATCGATCGCATGGCTCCATTCGGTCCCGGGCTTCTTCAGGAATTTCCGTCGCGCGGGCACGCAGGCGAAGAGATCGGCGACTTCGATTCGCGTGCCCTCGGGACAACCCGCTGCGCGCTCGACCGACACATTACCGGCCTCGACGCGGATCTCGTGCCCACTCGGCGCGCCGCGCTCACGGGTGAGCAAGCGCAGGCGAGACACCGAGGCGATGGCTGGCAGAGCCTCACCCCGGAAGCCGAAGCTCCGGATGCACTGAAGGTCGGCGAGCACTCCGAGCTTGCTCGTGGCGTGTCGCTGCAGGGCCAGGCGCGCGTCGCGGGGACTCATTCCGACGCCGTCGTCCGTCACGGCGATCAGCGCCGATCCCCCCTCGCGCAACTCGACCCGGATCCGCCGTGCATCGGCGTCGAGTGCGTTCTCGACGAGTTCCTTCACGACCGAGGCCGGTCTTTCGACGACTTCGCCCGCGGCGATCTGATCGACAAGGTCGTCCGGCAGAAGATTCACGCGACAAGATGTCGAGAGTCGATCCGTGGGGGTATCAGCCCTCATGTCTTGACCTGATTCCTTCGCAAAATCGCCATGTTGCGGGCAAATTCCGCGGCAAAATGGGGATTTCGAGGCTCCGCCCAAGGGGAGCGACCCGCAAAAACAATTGACAAGAGCCCGAAACCAAAATACTTCTGGGTGCAACGTGCAACTGACTGGGGGCTTTGCGCCATGACGGACAATCGATCCTCTTTGGGTGCGTCGGGGCACGGTTCCGGGGCGGGCCACGCGGCGTCCGGGGCGAGTCTGGGCGGACGAGTAGCAGCAGGTGGGGGATCGGAGATCGCTCCTCGCTCGGCCGCTGACGCGCTCGACCCGACTGGGGCCGGCCGGCGTCACAAGGATCGGATCATTCTAGCCAGCCCGGCGACGCAACAGGTCGTCGATCAGGCGACGCTACTGGCGCGCTCGAACAAGCCGGTGCTGATCGCGGGAGAACCCGGCACCGGGCGGCAGCACATCGCGCGCGCGATCCACGCGTGGAGTCAGCGCGCCAGCGGGCCGCTGATCCAGTTTTCTGCAGCCGGTACCCCGGAAGGGCTGCACGCCAGGGAGCTCTTCGGTGCGACGGCGGATGCCGACCCACTGTCGCGCGATGGAGGCGATGGATCGATCGGCGCACTCGCTGAATCGGCGGAAGGCACGCTCCTGATCGAGCGGATCGATCTGTTGTCCGCCGCGGCGCGGTCGCGTCTCATGGATGCGCTGCGCACGGGGTCATATTTCCGTGATGGCGCCGCGGATCCGGTGGCGCTGCGGGCCCGCATCCTGGCGACTGCGTCGTCCGACGCGAAGTCGTCGCTCGCCGGTCAGCCGATGCAGGTCCTCGAGCTCGCGCCACTGTCCGAGCGCAAGGAAGACATCCTGCCGCTGGCCGCCCACTTCCTGGCCGAGATCGCCGAACAAGAAGGCTTGACGGCCGTGGGTTTCACCGTGGATGCCCGCCGCTGGCTCGTCGAAGAAAACTGGACGGGCAACGTGCGCGAACTGCGTGAGCGGATCCGGCACGCGATCGATCTATCGGGAAGCGGTTCCGTGTCGGCCGAGGGGCTGATGCTCTCCAGCGAGGGAGAAGAGGTGCCGTCGTTCAAGGAGGCGAAGCGTGCGTTCGAGACCCGCTACGTCGAAGGACTGCTGAGGCGCTGTTCGGGCAACATCAGTCGCGCGGCACGTCTGGCCAAGAAGGACCGCAAGGACTTCTACGATGTGATCCGGCGGACGGGAGTGGACCCGACGCGCTTCCGCGGCTGAGAAGCCGATCGCGGGCATCCCAATGCGCGTGGCAGTCGTACAGACGTGCTCGTCGGACGATCTCGCCGCCAATCTCCGCTTCGCGGGACAGGCGATCGGCGAAGCGGCGCGACGCGGCGCCGAACTCGTTGCGCTGCCCGAGAACTTCGCCTTCATGCGCCGCGAGGGAACGCGGTTCCCGTG
This sequence comes from bacterium, assembly GCA_031413515.1. Lineage (GTDB taxonomy): Bacteria > Myxococcota_A > UBA9160 > UBA9160 > UBA4427 > TMED88. The sequence continues at coordinate 1,003 of JANOFF010000098.1, read as the reverse complement.
CGTCCAGGGTCCCGATGGAGAGATCGTTTCGTTTCTGCGCGAGGCGGCTGTACGGACGCGCGTGTGGTTGATCGGCGGCTCTTTTCCCGAATCGATCCCGGGTGACGCGCGGGTCTACAACACGAGCGTCGTGTTCTCACCGGAAGGCCGAGAAGTGGCGCGATACCGGAAGATCCACCTGTTCGACGTCGATATCGGAGATGAGGGACAGGATTCGTTTCGCGAGTCGGATCACTTTGCCCCCGGTCGGGAGGTGGTGATCGCGGAGGCGCCCTTCGGCGGAATCGGCTTGTCGATCTGCTACGACCTGCGCTTCCCCGAGTTGTACCGGCGCCATGCGGATGTCGGCGCGCGTTTCATCGCCGTCCCGAGTGCGTTCACACCCCAGACCGGAAAGGATCACTGGGAGGTGTTGCTGCGCGCGCGGGCAATCGAGTGCCAGGCATTCGTGATCGCCCCGGCTCAGTGCGGCCGACATTCGGCCGATCGCGCCAGCCACGGTCGCTCGCTGATCGTCGACCCGTGGGGTCGTATCCTCGCCCAGGCGGATGACCGACCGCGCGTGATCGACGCGGACTGCGACCTGCAGGAGCTCGAGCGGATCCGGGCGTCGATCCCGGTGCTGAAGAATCGCCGCCTCAGCTGAAGGATCGACGAGCCTTCAGTCGGACTCGTTGCCGCCTCAAGACGCCCGAGCGCAGGGCCGATACGCCGATCGGTCCTCGGCTCCGAAAGGGGACTCGGGGAGCAGAGGGCGCGCGGATGGCGAGTCGGCAGGCAGGGTCGGCACGAGGCAGGCTCTTGATCCGCAACGGCGGATTCGAGGGCATGGTCTATGAGCTGTGCGCCGAGGAGACGTTGATCGGCCGCAATCCGACGACCGACATCACGCTGCTCGACGAGGGGATCAGCCGCGAGCACGCGCTGATCCTGTGGGACGAAGCGAGCGACGAATTCTCGATCGAGGATCTGCAATCCACCAACGGAACGAAGGTCAACGGCA
>JANOFF010000097.1:0-57821 GCA_031413515.1 bacterium | reverse complement strand
GGCCCGCGCGACCAGGCGAGAAAGTTGCCCGGACAGATCCCGGTTCGACTTAGACTGCTCGTGGATCAATCGACGAGCTGGCGGCGAAGCGTGGCTTGGGAAGCGGTCAGTGCACTGGCAGAGCTGATCGGGGCTGTGGGTGTCGTGGCCTCGCTCCTCTATCTCTCCGTGCAGGTCCGCACCAGCAACCGCGCGTCGGCCGTGCAATCGAAACTCGAGTCGACCCGCCTGTTGAGCGAGTTCATGGATATCCTGCTCGAGCATCCGGAGCAGAACCAACTCCTGATCCGCGGTCGACAGGATCTCGGTTCGTTTTCGCCCGACGAGTACCTCCAGTTCTCGAACTTGAGCCTGAAGGCATTCTGGTTCTTCTCCGCGGGGTACTTCCAGTTTCGCAAGCGCACGCTCTCGGACGGCGACTGGTTCGAGATCCGAGCCGTGATCCACTACTGGCTCCGAGCTCCGGGGTGCCGCGAATGGTGGGACAAGCTGGGCCGCTCGATGTTCGGCGATGACTTCGTCGCCTTCATCGACTCTGAGATCGCGGGTCTCGCGGCGTGATGACACTTCTCTCGAGTCGGGAGGGTCGCATCGCGCTGATTCGCGAGTCGCTGCGCTCGGGAACCGTCGCGGGCCTCGCCATGGTGCCGTTCGCGGCCGTCTTCCGGATGTACGACCTGCGCATCAACGAGTACGGCCGAAAGACCCTCGACCTTTTGGTCGGTGACGTGTCGCCGCAGCTGCACAACGTGCTCAACTTCGCGCAGCACATGATCATCAGCTGGATCGCCGCCGCGCCCTTGATCCTGCTGTCGACGCGCCTCGTCGATCGGCGTGCTCGTCTCGTCGCCGGGGCCGTCTATGGCGCTGTGTTCTACGTCGCGGTCAACTCGCTGGCCCTGCCGTTCGCGTTCGGCGATCCGACGTCCTGGCAGCTCGGGATCAGCACCGTCTATCCGAGCCTGGTGGTCCACGTCGTCTACGGCTTCTGCGTCGCACTTGTGGCACGGCCGCTTCCAGCCGAGCCCTCCCGCCCGGACCGCTGAGCCCCGCTCCTCCCTCGCATCGCCGAGTCTCGCGGAGCGGATCGCAACGACGCACACTCGTCGTCCACACTCGCAAGGAGCAACCCCGATGCGCGCACTCGCCGAGTTCACCAAGACCACTTTGCTGGGCGGCGTCCTCATCATCTTGCCCATCTATCTGAGCGGGCTGCTCATCTTGAAGGCGCTCGCCGGGGTGGTGGGGCTGGTCTCGCCGATCACCCACGAGTTGCCCGCGACGCTGCAGTTCCCCGAGTTGATCGCAATCGGGCTGATGGTCGCGGTCTGCTTCGTCAGTGGGATCGTGCTGCGCACGGGTCCGGGTCTGCACGCGAAGAACGTGCTCGAGCGCACACTGCTCGAGAAGATTCCCGGCTACACGTTGATCCGCGGTCTGGCGGGGCGGATCGCCGGCAAAGAAGACGAACAAGCGTTCAGCGTGGTGCTGGTCGAGATCGAGGAGGCGCTCGTGCCGGCCTTCCTGGTCGAGGACTGCGGAGACGGTCAGTGCGTGGTCTTCGTTCCGTCGGTGCCGACCCCCGCTGCGGGAACGATCTACATCATCCGCAAAGAGCGCGTGCATGCGGTCGACGCGCCCTTCACGCAGGCGGTGCGTGTGATCTCGCAGTGGGGTGCGGGCGCGAGCGCGCTGCTAGAGGGAATGAAGCGCGCCGAAGCGAAGTGATCGGCCTGCGATCCGACCTAGAGCCGGGTCGACATCGTCGAGAGCGTGAGCGCATGCTCGGCCTTGAGGAACGTCCGCGCGGCGACTCCCTGCTTCTCCGTGCCGAAATCGAAGAACACGCTGGCCGGTTCGGGATCGTGCGGGAACGGTCCACCCTTCGAGGCGTGGATCATCTCGTGGATGAGCGTGGCGTTCGATAGATCGATCTGGTCCGAATTCAAGTACACGAATGGCGGCACGATCCTTCCGCCGATGATCCGATTCCGGAACGTCTCTCCGAACCGGTTGCCGACCATCGGACACACGATGACCCGCAACACGCCGGGCACCCCGGGTCGCACGTCTTCACTCGCCTTCCGGAGCTCGTCCACGTTGTCGACCGGCTCGCCCGGGCTGAAGAGGACGCGACTCGGGAATTGGATCGTGTCCGCGAAGCCATCCCGGAACTCGACAGAGAGAGTGATGCCGTGTTCGAACAACAAGTTGCGAGCCACTTCGATTTCCTTCGACAGGGGATAGCGACCTTCCTGGGCGGATCTCGAAGTGACTGCGAAGAAGACCCGGACCACTGCGTTCAGCTGCTTGTTGGGTGCCGTCGTGTTCCCGCTTCGGGATCCGGCCACCGTCCTGCCTCGCTGCGACGGACCGAGCCCGCGGGCCGCGACGGCGATCGGGGGCCCGTTCGGGCTCAGCACGCAATCACCGGGTGGCTTCGGCAGCCGCTCTCTCAGCGCCATCTCCTTGTCGAGGGAGGCGATCGTCATCTTGCCAACGATGTCGTCGGCGGTTTTCTGATAGCTGCGGTTGACGATCTGGCGCTTGCGCTTGTAGGCGAGCACGGCCGCAGCCGTGGACGGACCGTATTTCTGCGCCACGAGTTCTGCGCGGTCGATTCTCAGCCCGTCGAGCGTCAGCAGTGCGAAGTGGATCTTCGCCACATGGTCTCCGCTCGCCCCACGCGTGACATGAGCCGGATCTCGCAGCGCGCACGCTTCGAGAGCTGCGTTGCCCCTGAACAGATTGGACGAAAGTGCCATGTGGGGTTCCCTGACTTCCGCGGACGTTCACTGGCCGTCTGCCGAGCTTGACACGTCCAACGATCGCGTGGTTGGAGAAAACGCCGATCCGCACGCGGCGCCGCCCGGATCGATCGGGTATCCCTTGGCCCAAGGGGGCGCTCGATGACCGAAGCAAGTGAAGGCGAATCGAATGGCGGCGCCGCCGGGTCGACACTCGTCGATGTCGGCGCGGTCGCGGATCTGGCGCTGCGATCCCTGCAGACTGTGACGGTCGGGCGCACGCGGATTGCACTCGTGTACCGAGACGGTCGCTTCTCGGCGATTTCGGGAGTCTGCAATCACGTCGGCGGTCCGCTCGGCGAGGGCAGGCTCGACGGTGAGTGGGTCGTCTGTCCCTGGCACAACTGGAAGTTCCACTGCGAGTCCGGCCGCGGCGAGCCGGGCTATGAGCAGGACCAGGTCCCGACCCATGCGGTCGAAGTGCGCGACGGTCGTGTGCTCGTCGCGACGCGGCCCGCGACGCCGCGTCGCAAGCAGGCGCATGCCCCGCATCCCCTCGCAACGCTGATCCGCCGCGGCGAGCCGGGTGGCCCGCCGCTCGACGCCCCGCTGCGTGTGCTCGGGATCTCGACGACGGGGATGGACGTCGCGAACCCGCGCTTCTCGACTTCCGATGAACTGCTGGACGCGGCTGTTGCCCGCGCGGCAGAGCTCGGTGCGGAGACGCGGACGATCAAGCTGCGCGAGCTCGAGTTCCGGCACTGCGAGGGCTACTACTCGAAGAGCGCGCGAGCCTGCACGTGGCCCTGCTCGATCACGCAGATGGACCCGAACGATCAGATGGAGCGCGTCTACGAGGGAGTCGTGAACTGGGCCGACGTGGTGCTGGTGGCGACGCCGATCCGTTGGGGGGCCGCGTCCTCCCTCTACTACAAGATGGTCGAGCGGATGAACTGTGTGCAGAACCAGGTGACGATCGCCGACCGGATCCTGCTTCGGAACAAGGTCGTGGGCCTGATCATCACCGGCGGTCAGGACAACGTGCAGGGCGTCGCCGGGCAGATGCTCACGTTCTTCGGTGAACTCGGCTGTCAGTTCCCGCCGTTTCCGTTCATCGCCCACAGCCGTGGCTGGTCGGCCGAAGACATGGAACGCAACGTCACGTACGTGCAGCAGTCGACCGATCTGCACGATGGCGCGCGGGCGCTGCTCGAACGTTGCCTCGACACCTGTCGCGCCCTGCTCGGCGTGCGGATCGGCGCCGACAAGCCGACGCGCGGTGGCCGCAAGGCCCACCGGCTCGATGTGCGCCCGGAGACCTGACGGGATCGCGCCGCGGCTCAGTGCAGGTCGTGGCTCTCGGCGAGCGCTTCGCGCAGACGCTGCGCCAGCGCGTGGGGCTCGACCTTCGTGAAGTCCTTGTGGACCTTGCCGGTCACGTGATCGGCGGTCGCCTTCGGCAGCGACGTCAGCAGATCTCCGAGGATGCGATTCGGGGCCACCAGCAGGATGTCACGCACTTCATGCGCGCCGACGGCCCGCGTGATCTCGCTCCCCACCTCGGCGGCGAACTTCGACTCGGTCGCGCGATGGGCCGAATCGTGACCCTTGGCGGAGTGACCGCGGTGTTCACCCGTGTGGTGCTTGTTCTTCATTTCCTTGACGGGCTTCAGTTCAGCGAGCGAAGCGTCGCTGCTGAAGATCCGACAGCCCGCACCATCTGCGACCACGACCCATGTATCGAGCATGACACCTCCGAGTTTCCGGGACACTAGCCACCGATCGTCGGGGAGCAAGCAGAACGAGCCGGATCTGTCTCGGCGCAACCGGGTCAGGCGGCCTCGCTACCCCGTCGATGTCCGGCACAGCGATTCACCTCGACGGTGACGTGGACGAGGCCGGCGGCCGCGGCCTGCATCAATCGCTTGTAGTGCTCCGGCGGCTTTGGATCGTCGCAGACGAGCGCCACGACGGCGGCCAGCCGACCCGGTCCGACCCGCCACACGTGCAGATCGGCGACGAGGTCGTCGGACGGCGTCTCGAGCGCCTCGCAGAGCGCCTGCCGAGTGGCTGCGGCGACATCGCCGTCGAGCAGGACGGACGAGGTTTCGCGCAACAGACCATACGACCAGCGTGCGATCACGATCGAGCCGACGATCCCCATCGCGGGATCCATCCACCCCCAGCCGAAGAACTTGCCGGTGATCAGCGCCACGATGGCGGTGACCGAAGTGAGCGCATCGGCGAGCACATGCAGATACGCGGCGCGCAGGTTGTGGTCGTGGTGGTGGTGGCCTGCGCTCTCGGGGTGATCGTGCGCGTGCGCATCACGCAGCAGCCAGGCGGCGAACAGGTTGACAGCCAAACCGAGGCCGGCAACGAGGATGGCCTCGTCGAACGAGATCGCGAGCGGCTCGAAGAAGCGTCGGACGGACTCCCACGCGACCAGCAACGCGATCACACCGAGCACGACGGCGCTCGAGAATCCACCGAGCACGCCGACCTTCCAGGTGCCGAACGAGAAGCGTTCGTTGCTGCGGTGCCGCCGTGCGAACCAGTACGCGAAAGCCGTGATGCCGAGCGCCGAGGCGTGGCTCGCCATGTGCCAGCCATCGGCGAGCAGCGCCATCGAATTGAAGAGCCGGCCCGCGGCGATCTCGGCCAGCATCATCACGGCAGTCAGTGCGATCACGAAGTGGGTGGCCCGCTCGCCGCGCTCCTGACTCGAGGAGAGGAAGTCGTGATCGTGCCGAAGGCGATCCGGTGCTTCGTGGTGCATCGCGGTCCTCCGCTCGCTGGCGCGTCTGTCTACTCGCTACTCGAGCTGGCTGCGCAGCATCCAGGCGTTCTTCTCGTGGATCTGGATGCGGCGGATGCCAAGATCCGCGGTGGCCTGATCGCCGGCGGACTCGGCGGCCTTGGTGACCCGGCGCGCGCTGTCGGCGACCAGCGTCTGGTCGGCGAGCAGCCTCTCGAGCATCTCCCTGGCGATCGGCGTGCCCTTGGATTCCTCGACCGACGCCAGTTTGGCGAACTCCGTGTAGCTGCCGGGCGCCCGGGCTCCGACCGCGCGGATGCGCTCGGCGATCTCGTCCACCGCCAGCGCCAGCTCGGTGTACTCGACCTCGAACAGCGTGTGCAGCGTGTTGAACATCGGGCCCGTCACGTTCCAGTGGAAGTTGTGCGTCTTGAGGTACAGCGTGTAGCTGTCGGCCAGCAGCCGGCTCAGCGTGTCTACGACTTCGGTCTTGCTCATCTCGATTTCTCCTCGGTTCGCGCGCCTGCTACAGACTGCCCGCAATGTCATCGCCGGCGCGCATCTGCTCGGCGGGCGACATCGGTCGACAGAGAGTACCCACCCGCTCCGAACCGGGCCCGACGATCGGTCTCGACTGTCGGCCCAGCTCCCCGCGTGCGGGCGAATACGGCCTGCTCGCCGGTCCGTTCGGGGCTTCGAGCGACCCGAAGCGTCCTCGATCGCGCGGGCGTGCGGGGCGCGCCAGCCGGGACTAGGCTCGGGGAGCGGGTCGGCCTGCTGGCGAGCCACCATGAGCCGACGACCCGCGCCGATCCACAGCGCGCCCGACGGAGCAACGAATGAGTCATTACGACGTGGTGATCGTGGGTGCGGGTCTCTCCGGCATCGGGGCCGCCTGCCATCTGGAAGAGCGCTGCCCGGGCAAGACCTACGCGATCCTCGAGAGCCGAAATACGCTCGGCGGCACGTGGGATCTCTTCCGCTATCCCGGCATCCGCTCCGACAGCGACATGCACACCCTCGGCTACCGGTTCAAGCCGTGGAAGGCCCGGAAGGCGATTGCCGACGGGCCTTCGATCCTCGAGTACGTGAACGAAACCGCGGACGAGCACGACGTGCGCAAGCACATCCAGTTCAACCGCCGCCTGACGGGCGCCGCCTGGTCGAGCGCCGACGCGCGCTGGAACCTGCAGGTGGCCGCGACCGATCAGGGCGAGACCCCCGAGCCGATCAGCTGCGGGCTCCTGCTCATGTGCGCGGGCTACTACAGCTATACGAATCCGTACTGGCCAGAATTCGAAGGTCAGGCGGAATTCGAGGGCGTGATCTTCCATCCGCAGCACTGGCCGAAGGATCTCGACTACAAGGGCAAGCGCGTGGTCGTGATCGGCAGCGGCGCCACGGCGATGACCATCATCCCCTCGATGGCGGCCGACGTCGAGCACATCACGATGCTGCAGCGTTCGCCCACCTACGTGGTGTCGCGCCCCGACCGCGACGCGATCGCGAACTTCCTGCGGAAGATCCTGCCCGAAAAGGTCGCCTACGCGATCACGCGCTGGAAGAACACGACGATGCAGGGCTGGATCTACCGGCGCACGCGCACCCATCCCGAGAAGGTCAAGAAGGCTCTGCTCGATCAGGTACGCAAGCATCTCGGTCCCGACTACGACGTCGAGAAGCACTTCACGCCGAGCTACAACCCGTGGGACCAGCGTCTGTGCCTGATCCCCAACGCCGATCTGTTCGAGGCCATCAAGGCCGGCAAGGCGTCGGTGGTGACCGATCAGATCGAATGCATCACCAAGAAGGGCATCCGGACCCGCTCGGGAGAAGAACTCGAGGCCGACATCATCATCGTCGCCACGGGGCTGACCCTCGAACTGCTCGGCGGCGCGCAGTTCAGCGTGGATGGCGAGTCCATCCGCTTCCCCGACCGCTACACCTACAAGGGCATGATGTACTCGGACGTGCCGAATCTGGTCCAGACGTTCGGCTACATCAACGCGTCGTGGACGCTGCGCGCGGATCTGACCGCCGAGTACGTCTGTCGGCTGCTGAACCGCATGGACGAGCTGAAGCTGCAGCAGGTCACGCCGCGGCTACGCGCCGAAGACTCCGACATGCCTGCCCGTCCGTGGATCGACGATTTCTCGTCGGGCTACATGCAGCGCATGATGCACATGTTCCCGAAGCAGGGCGATCGCGAGCCGTGGCTCAACACCCAGGACTTCGCGCGGGACAAGAAGATGGTGCGCAATGCGCCGCTCGAGGATGGCGCGCTGATCTTCAGCCATCCGGCGAAATAGCGCGTCTGGATCGGACCCGGTCCGCGAAATCCCACGCGCCCATTCGAGGTGATCCGATGCGACTTCAGGTGCGAAACACTGCGTGCGTGTCGTGGGCGATGAGCCTGCTCGCGGCACTCTTGCTGTTCTCGACGGCGCGCGTCGTCGTGGCGGCCGAACCCGACGAAGAGATCCGCTTGCTCTCCATCTGGCTGGCTCTGGCGCCGGGCAAGACGCTGGCCGACATCGGCGCAGGCGACGGCGAGTACGCGGTCGCGTTGGCCAACTACCTGCTGCCGAGTGGCACCGTCTACGCGACCGAACTCGAGCAGGAGCAGCGCGACGAGATCGCGGAAGCCGCGCGGAAGGCCGGTGCCACGAACATCGAGGTGCGCGCCGCGCAGATCGAGAGCACCGGGTTGCCGGCGGGCAGCTGCGACGCGGCGCTGGTGCGCGACGTGTACCACCACTTCACCGCGCCGGAGAAGATGGCGGAGAGCCTGTTCGAGACGATCCGGCCGGGGGGTCGTCTCGTCGTCGTGGACTTCCCGCCCACGCGCTGGCTGTCATTCTGGACGCCCGAAGGCACTCCGGATCGCGGGGGCCACGGCATCGAACCCGAGACGTTGATCCGCGAACTCGAAGCCGCGGGGTTCGAACTCGTGGATCGGCTCGACGAGTGGCCGACCTCGAACTTCGTGACCCACAACTACGGGCTGTCGTTCGATCGCCCGTAGCGGCGCGGGGTGGGTTGCCGGAGGGGTGGCACCTGAGGTGCTGGATCGCTTCACCCAGCGTCCTGTTCCCTTCGCCAGAAGATCAGCTCAGGGCACGTATCGCAGCTGCAGTTCGCCGACGGCCTTGCGCAGCAGACGTTCCTCGTCGCGGCCGAGTCCATAGAAGGAGACACCGGCGCCGCTCGGTTCGCCGGGACGGGCCGGGTCCTGCTGCTGCACGTTCGCCACGCGGGCGAACACCCGGACGAAGTCCCCGCCGAGATCGAACTCGAGGCGCAATTTGCTGCCGCATGCAGGGGGCGACGTCAGCTCGACGAAAGCACCGGACGGCGAGATGCTCGAGATGACGGCGACCTCGCGACGGGCGCCGCTCTGGATGCTGACGACGAGGTCCACCGGCACACGCACCTCGCGTCGCTCCGCCAGATCTTCGCGCAGGGTCATCGCGCTCTTCACCACATAGCGGAGTTCGGCGTCGTTGAAGGGAGCCCATAGCACCCAATCGACGCCGGCCTTGCGCATGCTGCGCCGGATCTCCTCGTCGGGTCGCTCGCCGATCATCATCCAACTGCGCGGGCCGCCGACCATCCGCACGAGGCTGTTGCGCAGACCGCTGGCAAGCGCGACCGGAATCGACGGGGCGAACCCGATCGACCGGATGGCCTTGCCCTCCTGCGCGATGAAGATCTGAGCCTCGTCACTCGCCGACGCGTAGTGGACATCGATGCCGAGGTTCATGAGCCTCATGGCCACGGTGGCCAGGGATTGTCCGCCGTCGTCGACCAGCAGTAGCCGCCCGCTGTGCCTGCGTGAGGCGGATTCCCTCGGCTCTGCGTGCGAGGACTGGCTCGACACGCGCAAGGCGGGCTCGTCGTCCGAAGAGGCGACGGTCGCCTCCTGCCGGGACTGCTTGCCGGGAGCGGGCGCACCGGAAACCAGTCGCACCGGCTGCTCGCCGCGACGGCAGATGAACCGCGTGACTTCCTCCGCAGGCAGGGCCGGTGCGAACAAGAAGCCCTGGATGTGGTCGCAGCCCATGTCCCTCAGCAGAGGGATCTGATCTTCGACGTCCACACCCTCGGCGACGACTTTCAGACCGAGGCTGTGAGCCATCGAGACGACGGCGTTCGCAATACCGCGGGCCGACGGGTCGGAATCGATGTTGCGGAGCAGTCCGCGATCCATCTTGAGCACATCGAGGCTGAAGCGGTTCAGATAGGTGAGCGCCGAGTAACCGGTTCCGAAATCGTCGAGAGCGATGCGGATGCCGATGCTCCGGAGATCGCGCAGCACCTCCTCGACGCCGTGTCGTTCGTCGACGAGCAGGCTCTCGGTCAGCTCGAGTTCGAGATGTCGAGGCTCGACTGTGTGTCGCTTGAGCGCTGCGCTGACGACTTGCTGCAGGTTGCTCGCGCTGAACTGCGCACTCGAGACATTGACCGAAACCGGTACCAGCGCCAGACCGGCCTCGTCCCAGGCACGAATCTGACGGCAGGCCTCGTCGAGACACCACGCGCCGATCGTGGAGATCAGGCCGCAATTCTCGGCAACAGGGATGAACTCGCTCGGGCCGACGTTGCCGAGAGAAGGGCTCTTCCAGCGCAGCAAGGCCTCGAGGCCGACCAGCTCGTGCGAATGGGCGTCGACCTTCGGCTGGTAGTGGAGGCACATCTCGTGGCGCTGCAGTGCCGTCCGCAGTCCTTCCTCGACCAGCTGCTCACGATCGGCCTTTTCGTCCATCGCGGCTTCATACAGCACGTACCGCTGGCGCCCTCGGCTCTTGGCCAGGTAGAGGGCCGCGTCGGCGCGCTGCAGCAACTGCTCGACGTTGCGACCGTGGGCGGGGAAGAGCGCGATGCCGATGCACGCCGATGGATTGAGGATGCGACCCGACAGTTCGAGGGGGCTGGCGATGATCTCGCTGATGAACAGCGCGAGCCTGGCGGCGGCGTCGCCGTTCGCGATACCCGGGGCAATCACGGCGAACTCGTCGCCCGCGAGTCGCGCAACGATCGCGGAGGCATCGGGCCGCACGCCGAAACGCGCCACCTGCTCGCCGCCGAGCTGCTCACGGAAGCGCTTTGCCAGTTCACTCAGCAACGCGTCCCCCGCTGCGTGGCCGAGCGAATCGTTGATGGCCTTGAAACCGTCGAGATCGATGTAATACAGGGCTGTGGGGTCGGCGACGCTGTCCTCGGCCTCCACGATTCGTTTGAGTCGTTCGAGGAACAGTCGACGGTTGGCGAGACCGGTCAGGCTGTCGTGGTGGGCCAGCGCCACGAGCCGTTTCTTGCTTCGATGCTCGCTGGTCACGTCCCGCAGCAACAGGGCACGCGTGCCTCGCGCGCGGCCGAAGCGACCGAGATCCACCACGCTCGTCTCGAGGATCAGTCCGGATGGTGTACGCAACTTGGCCGGCTCCGGCCGCGCACCTGCGAGGACGACGTCCTGCAGCGACTTCGGCAGAGGTTCGCGTGACCGTCGCAGGCTCGTCGGTCGCGCGCTCAGACCGAGCGCGGCTCGCGCGCTCCGGCTTGCCTGTGCGATCCGCCCCTGCGCGTCGACGAGCAGGACGTGGATGCCGTCGGCACCGCTCGACGTCCGGCGCAGCCTGGCGAGCAGGCGGGCGTTGGGGCCCGGCGAAATGAGCAGCGCGGAGAGAGTGCCCGCCGCGAATGCGGCACCCGGCTCGGTGAGCGGGGCGGCCAACGCGAAGTTCTCCAACCACGACGTGCCTGCCCAGCCGCCCGCGGCCGCGATTCCGGCGCCGAGCACGAGCCATCTCCGCCCGATCTCGGCGTCCACGAGACAGATCGAGATCACGAGACACACGCCCGCGATCGACTCGGCGCGTGTCAGCCACGCCCACGACTCGGGCAACGCGATGACAGGCGGCAGCAATGACACCGCCGCCATCCCCGCGACGACGGAAAGGCTCGTCAGCAGCCCGCCGAGCACCAAACGGAGCGCGAGCCCACCCGCAGACAGCGAATCGCGCAACTCGTGCACGCGCAGCCAGGCCACACGCGTCAGCACGATCGACAGGAGAGCGGCAGCCGCGCAGACCAGCCCGCCCGCAGCGCCCGACTCTGAAATCCCCATCATGCCGTCGCCGACCTCGCCGAATCCTGCGTGCCTCGATGCCGGATCGGCTCCCGAATGACCCGAACCTTTCGTGGATCGACCGGTCAAGGGGGCGTCTTGATCCTTTCGAGGCAACTCCCCGTCCCTGGCGATCTACTGCCCACGCATGGTTTTCGCGCTGGAAGTGCCTGCGGCGCTCCCCGGTTGCCACGTAGAGGGAAGTCACGCGGTTGAACGGTCCCGTGCGGCGCTCTGCTTCGCACGCCGCCGGCCGGGTGTGGTCGCCCACGGTGCCGAACAGAGCCTTCCTGCTGTCGGCGTATAGATAGAGGGTGCTTCTGGAAACCCCATCGCGTCGGCGACGTCGGCGTCGGCCAGCTGCGTCGCGGGGAGACCGCGGGTGGCAGACATGCCGCGGGCGGCCCCCGGGATAGAGCTTCGAGGCGGTCGGGTGGTCGGGTGGCGGGGGGCCATGGCGGCGGAATCGAACCTACTGATTCCATCAACTCTTTCCGGACGCCGAGTCTGAACCGGGTGGGGAATGGGTCGATTCAGTCGAAGCCCCGATTGTGCCCACCCCGCCTATCAGAAGTGGAACTGCCCGAGCACGCCGATGTAGTCGATGCTGCGCTCGTAGAACTGCCCGTTCGGCGACCGGCCGTTGAAGTACTGAACGAGCAGCTGAAAGTTGCGCCCCCGGCTCTGGATGCCCTCGAACTGCAGTCCGACACTCGGCGCGACGTTGACCACCCAGCCCCCCTCCTGATCGATCTGGACGTCGATCGCGGCCAGGGGACTGATCATCAGTCTGCGGGTGAACGAGGGGCCGGTGTACTCGAGCCCGGTCTGGAACCGCCAGGGGCGGATGTCGGAGGGGTCGACGCGATACAGGTACGAGCTGCCGCCATAGATGCGAAAGCCAAGCGGAAGCTCGTACGACAGCAGCAGGTTGATGCCCTCGTAGCTCAGGTTGACGCGCTCGACGCGATTGCGGAGCAGAAACTCGTCCCCGAGGTGCGAGCTCTGGTGGAACAACCTGAACACACCCGAGAATCGCTCGTGCGCGTACGTGATCGGGATGGCGGCGAAGTAGTCGGCATTGATCAGGTCGAACGAATCACTCGCCAGATCGAAGATCGCGAACACGCCGACCTGCAATCCGATCTCCCAGGTGCCGGCCAGGAATCGGTCGTACCGCGCGATCGGCAGCGCCTCGCCGAAGCTGACGGCCGCCACCTCGTCGATCTCGGAGTCACCGAAGTAGTGCTGATAGGCGGCGGAAAAACGCGGCCAGCGGGGATCGGCGATCAGGGGAACGAAGAGCGCGCGACCGGGCAGCCAGCTGACTCCGCGGATGCCCGTGTCGGCCTGCTCGAGTTCGACGCGGACTACGCCCTCGATCTGTCCGACGAGCCGCAACAGGCGCCGCTCCTCGGACGTCGACAGATCCGCCCGGATCGTGACGACGCCCGCCTCGACGCCGACGGAATCGGGCTGGATCTGGAACTCGCTCTGCAGCAGCGCTTCGACGAATCCACGGATGTAGGCGTCGTCGGTCGCGCTCGCCCCCGCGCTGGAGGACAGCAGCGCGAAGGCGAGAAACGCCTTGCCGAGGCAGAGCCGGGGGCGATGGATGTTCTTCACGGAGTGCGCTCCTGCATTTCGAGACAGGCCCGCATGCAGCGCGGATGGCGGCGTCCGCGCGGATCGGGGAAGCAGAAGTCTTCGAAGGGGTTTCCCCAGAGTGCCAGATCCCGGCCTCGTTGACCCCGTCCGGAAAATCGCGCGCCCCGCGCGGTCCTCCGACCCGCGACGGCTCATCGGGGGTATCGTCCGGCATCAGGGCGCCTCGCGATCCCGAGCGCGATCGTCGCGTGAAGCGGACCCCGCGCTGCGCCGCGATCCGAAGCGCCGCAGGATCCTGTTCGCCGGTGCAGTCGCCGCGGAGATCGAATGATCACGGACTCGTCGACTCGGGGCATCGGATCGATCGAGCCCCCGCGTTCGACCGGCGATCCGAACCCGGTCCAGGCGGCCGGCGGTGGCGTCGCCGAAGTGGTCGCGTCCGAGCCGATGGCATCGGGCCGCTACAAGCTGGTCGAGACGTCCGAGGGCTCGGTGATCCGGTGCGTCGAAGCGCCCGGTCTGTCGGTGCTCGTGGATCCGCGCCACCACTTCAGCGAGGCCGAAGCAAGGCGTCTCGGGCCGAGGGTCATCCTGCTCGACGGAGCCGGCCTGTTCGCGCCGCTGCTCGACGCCGCCGCTCAGGTCTACAACCTCGATCACCACCAGGGATGCGTTCGTGCCTTCACGTTGGCCACCTGCGAGCAGGCCCTGGTCTTGATCGTCAAGGGACTCGAACTCGACAAGGGCGACTGGTCGATCTTCGCCGACGAGCCCGACCTCGACACGGTGCTGGCGATCTGGCTGCTGCTCAACCATCGGCGCATGTCACGCCTGAGCGACGCCGCAAAGAGCGCGCTGTTTCCGCTGCTCCGTCTCGAAGGCGCCATCGACGCCCATGGCACGGGCTTCGCCGAATACTGTGGGGTCGGCGATCAGGCCCTCGAAGAAGCGCGGCGGCGCCTGGATCAACTCATGGTTCTCGATCGCGAGCTGCGCACGACTCCGGATCTGTCGGCCATCGAGCGCTGCACCGAGCTGCTGCGGTTGACGGACGAGATCGTATTCACGCCGGACGAACTCGAGACCTATCGCCCGATCGAGGAGGTGTACGGACACGTCTCGCTCGGCCGCGAACGGGTTGCTGTGGCGTGTCGCGACGCATCGGGGATCTACGAGGTCGAGTCGCGGCTGCGGGATGTCTGGGACACTCGGCTCGGAGTCGTGATCCTCGAGAACGCACCCGGGCGATACACACTGCGAGTGCCCGGTGTGATCGGTGCTCTCGATCTCGGCGTCGCCTACGCGGTGCTCAACTGGGTGGATCCGTCCGTCGAGCGATCCACCGGCCAGCTCTGGGGTGGAGCCGACGAGATCGGCGGATCACCACGCGAACGGGGATCGGCGCTTTGCGCGACTGATGTGCTTCAGGTCATCGAGTGGACGTACGCCCGACCGCGCCGTCCGTCCGCGATCGTCTCGCGCGTCGTGTTCGCTTCGCTGGCCGCAGGGATGTTCGGATTCGCCGCCGCGCTGGCGGGAGCATTCCAGGTGACCCGCGGCGCTTCCGAGGCAATCGCTGGCGTCGCGATCTTCGGCGCGGTGTTGTTCGTCGCCGGTGGTTGGCTTTCGTTCCGTCGCGCACGGCGCCTGCCGTGGGGTCCTGGCTGGCAGAGACCCGATGGCGGGTCGTGGTGGAAGCTCTCGCCGCTGGCACTGGCCTTCGGCGTGCTCGGCGGCAGCTGGACGCCGGATTCGGGAGACGTCGCCGCCGGTACGGCGATCCTTGCGTGGAGCAGTGCTGCGGTGGCGGCATTCGGGCTCGAGATGTGGTTTCGCGGCTGGGTGCACAATCGCGTGTGGCTGGACGTCGATCGCGGACGCGCGGTCACCCGCTCACGCGTCTCGACTGCGATCTGGACGTCTTCTGCCGTCTACGCGGCATTCACGGTCGTGGGCGTGGCGATCGGTGCGCTGCCGGAGCCGATCGTGGCGAACGGCTACGTGTCGCCGTGGTCGGTGGCGGGTATCGCCGCGCTCGCTCTCGGAGTCGCGCTCGGGAAGATCCGCGAGCGGTCGCGGAGCTACTGGCCGACGATCGTGATCCAATCGACCGCGGCCGCGTTGCTGTTGCTGAACCGGATCTGGCCGCTGGTCTGACGGGAGTCGGCGTCGTCCTGCCTCGATGCGGTCTGCCGCGCGTCCGTCTACGGGCGATATGCCACGAGCTTCAGCGCATTCTCCGGACACGCCGCGACACACAGCTGGCAGGCGTGGCAATCCGCGGGCTGGACGACGAAGGCCTGCCGGTTCTTGTGGGCGAGCGCCTTCAGCCACCCGAGCCAGCTGAGCGACGACCGCTCGTCGCGCGAAAGAGTCCGGATCTCGAACACGTCGTACGGACACACGCGGAGACAGTCTTCCTTGCCCTCGCAGCGATCCCGATCCACGACCGGAGCAACCTTGCCGGGTTCGCCCCGGCAATCTTTCTTGTGCACGAGAATCACCCCCGGCGGACTCGAGAACGGGCCCGATGCGGGCGCGCGCAGTCTAACAGACGAGGCTTGAAAAGCCGGGTTCTGGAACACTGCCCGGTGTGGAAAGCAAGATCACGTCCTGCCTCGCCGAGGATCCAACCGGCCGAGGTTTTCTGGTTGCTCTGCGTGGCGCGACCGCGTGGTATGTTCGGCCGTCCCGCGCCGCGACGACTGACGCCGCAGCGAGGCCGGCGCGAGAGGCCGCACGAGAAACCGATGTCCCGATTCGTCCTGCGCCGCATGCGTGCCGACGACGTGGCGGCCCTCCATACACTGCTCGCCGTCTCCGAGGTGAAGCAGTTCCTGAGCGATGGCGTGGCTCGTCCGCTGCACGAGGTGCACGCGCTCCAGACAAAAAGCGATACCGACTTCGCCGCAGCCGGGATCGGCGCCTGGCTGCTCGAGGACGAGACGGGTCGGCTCGCGGGCTGCGTCTGGCTCCAGATCGACGCGAGCGGAAGCGCCGCCGAGCTGAGCTATCTGCTCGCACCGGACGTGTGGGGTCGGGGAGTCGCGACCCGGATGGCGGCCACGGCGATTCGCGAGGCGTTCCGATCCAGCGCGATCCGTCGTGTCTTCGCGGGTGCGGATCTGCCCAACACCCGGTCGTTCGCCGTGATGCATCGGCTTGGCATGCACTACTCGCGCGATGTCGCCTATACGGTGCATCCCGGCAAGGAGTACGAGATCGGTCCGGCCGAAGCCGCCACCGCAGCCTGGCCGGACTCGCTGCCGATCGAACGACCGGGATCCGACCGGCCGTGACCCGCGACCGGACCCGGACCACGCAGTCGAGCTACGACGTGATCGCGCCGGCGTTTCTCGCGCGGACGCGAGATCCGCGGCACGGCCGTCCCTGGCTCGATCGGTTCGCCGCAGGGTTGGCGCGCGATTCACGCGTGGTCGATCTCGGATCGGGGCCGGGGCGCGACACGGCAGAACTCCGCGCGCGCGGGCTGAACGCCTTCTGTCTCGATCGCTCGATTGGCATGCTGCGGGCCGGGATCGACGAGTTTCCCGCCTTGCGCACGCAGGCCGATTTTCTCGCCCTGCCGCTCGGCGCTGCGAGCGTCGCCGGCGTATGGGCGAATGCGAGCCTGTTGCATCTCGTCGCCGCCGAGGTCGCGCAGGCTCTGGCCGAGATCCATCGGGTGTTGGCGCCCGGTGGCTCGCTCCACGTTTCGCTGAAGCGCGGAAGCGGCAGCGAATGGGAGCACGAGCGGTATGGCGAGCCGCGCTTCTTCCAGTACTGGTCGGGCGACGGAATCGATTCGGTACTCGGCACTTCGGGCTTCTCGATCCGCGCCAGCGCGCTCGAACGTCGACGCGGCACCGACTGGCTCGTGCGACAGTGTGTAAGGGTCTGAAGATCGGGCAGGAGAACGAAAGGGATCGCAGAATGAAGGACGAAGGCGCTCTCGCAGGACGCGTCGCGCTCGTGACCGGTGCGGCGCGCGGCATCGGCCGCGCGATCGCGATCGGGCTCGCCGAGGCCGGCGCGGATCTGATCGTCGCGGATCTCCATCCGGAGCCGTTTCGCGGCGAGAAGTACTTCCGCATGCGCGCGCGCTGGTCCGGCGACGACGAGGCGCAATCGACCGCGGACGTCATCGTTGCACTCGGCCGCCGGGCCGTGCAGGCCGAAGTGGATGTCGCCGACCCGGACTCGGTCCGCTCCGCCGTCGCCGACGGGACGAAGGCTCTCGGTCCGATCGACATCCTCGTCAACAACGCGGGCATCGTGAACAACATCGCGGCGATCGCCGACATGCAGGCCGCGGCCTGGGATCACGAACTTCGCGTGAACCTGAGCGGTGCCTTCCACTGCGTGCAGGCCGCCGTGCCAGGAATGGCAGAGCGGGGCTTCGGGCGGGTGATCAACATCTCGTCGGTGGCGGCACGTGTGCCGAGCCGCGGCCAGCCCGCCTACGCGGCGAGCAAGGCCGGACTGCTGGCCTTCACGCGCTCCGTCGCGCAGGAGTTCGGCCGGCGGGGTGTCACCTGCAATGCCGTGCTTCCAGGACTGATCGCCACGCCCCTCGTGATGTCGATGCCCGAGTCGCTGCGTGACGGGATCGCGGCCCAGAGTCCCGTCGGTCGTGTCGGTCGACCCGACGAGATCGCTTCGCTCGTCGCGTTCCTCGCATCGCCCGCAGCGGGTTTCATCACCGCGACCGAGATCCCCTGCGATGGCGGATTCACGGGAGCACCGCTCTTCGATCTGGGAGGCTGACGGGTCTCCCCTTCAGAAGCGAACACACACCAAGGAGAACCGCATGAAGTTCGAGATCGAGTCGATCGGCCGGGTGAGCGCGAAGCGGGACGTGGCCGAGGACGATTTCTGGGGTGGCGAGGAAGCCTGCATCGAACTCGCTGAGCGCTTCGACGCCGAGGCGCTCCAGGGTCTCGAGGACTTCTCGCACGCCGAGGTGCTCTTCGTCTTCGACCGGGTCGATCCCGCGAAAATCGTGTCGGGCGCCCGTCATCCGCGCAACAACAAGGCCTGGCCGGCGATCGGGATCTTCGCTCAGCGAGGCAAGAATCGACCGAACCGGATCGGCAGCACGATCTGCCGGATCCTGCGCCGCGATGGCCGCCGCATCTACGTTGCCGAGTTGGACGCGATCGACGGGACACCCGTGATCGACATCAAGCCGGTCATGAGCGAGTTCCTGCCGCGCAGCGCCGTCCGTCAGGCCGACTGGTCACGCGAATTGATGCAGGACTATTGGTTGGAGAAAGGCTGATTCGGGAGACTCCGACACGGGATGCGGCTCTGGTACGCTCGCGACCTGCGCCGGTGTCTGCCTGACGTCGCCAAGCGGCCAGGTCGCGCGATCAGCGAAGCGCCTGACTCGAGGAGGGATGGAATGCGTGTTTTGAAGTTCATCGCCTGGATCGTCGCGGGACTCGTGCTCCTGATCGGGATGGCGTTTGCACTGGCGCGCCTGGGGGACGGTCCGACGGGGCTGCTTCCAGGGGGCCCGCTCGTGGCCGGCGAGCTCATCGCGGAGCCCGTCAGCGACTGGGGGTTCGCCACGTCGATCGACACGATCGAGATGCAGCTCGATGGCGACGAAACCTCGCGCACCACCTGGATCCTCGTAAAGGACGGGCAGGCCTACATCCCCTGCAGTCTCGGCTTCCCGCCCGGCAAGGACTGGTATCTGAGGGCCGACGAGAACGGCGATGCCGTCGTGCGCATCGAAGGCAATCGCTACCCGGTGCGGCTCGTGAGGCTGCGCGACGAATCGCAGCAGAGCGATCTGGTCGGCATCGTGCGCGAGAAATACGGCGGCGGCCCGCCGAGCGATGCCGAGGTCTGGTTCTTCGCCGTGCAGCCGCGGGTGTCATGACGCGAGGCCCGAGGATGTCGACTGGCGCGATGCGGATCTCGTCGATCCCTCTATCTGCGTTCATCGCGCTGTGTCTCGTCGGTTGCGTGAACAGCTTCTACGACTTCGATCGCGACCGCCGCGCCTACAACGAGTGCCTCGAAGAAAACCCCGATGACCCCTCGCAATGCGAGGAGCTCAAGAAGAAGGCCGACGAAAACTTCGAGGAATACGAACGCGAGTCGCAATCGCGATGGGGCTGCGAGCAGAACCCGGATCGCTGCAACGAACCGCGGCCGGGGCAGCCTTGAGGCATACCGCCCCGACTCTCGCCGTCGGATGCCGAAGCGGCCTCGGCCCTTCGGTCCAGGCGATCCTGTCGATCGGTTGCATGCTGTCGGTGATCGCGTGCGAATCCGGCAGCGCCGGCGACGCGCAGCTGATGATCGAGCCCGACTCTCCGGCCACGCGGGGCAGCGTGCTCGCCGAATCGATCTCGATCGAGACCTCCAAAGGGCAGCTCGCCCCGATCCTCGCAGCCGACTGTCGGCTGCCGTGCAGCGAGACGGTGACATTCGAGGCCGCCGAGGAGGGGCAGGGCGAGATCCTCATCTACGTGTTCCGCGGCAACACGGAGTCGACCGACGCAGCGCTCTCGCTCGGAACATTCGAGATTGCGGGGCTTCCCCCGACGAGCGGTGACGCGGTCGAGGTGCAGGTGTCGTTTCGAGCGGATCGAGCGGGCGTCTCGTTGGCCATCGAGACCGGATCGGACGGAGGCGCGACATTGCGTCGAGTGGGTGACTAGATCCAGGACGGGGCGGATCGCGTGATAGCATCGGTCCGCATCGCGCCGTGATGCAGTGAGCGAGCCGAATCATCGGAGGGAAGATCGTGGCAGACGAGTCGAAGGACGTTCGATCGGATCCGGGCAGCGTGCCTTCCAGCCCGACCCCGCCCGTGGTTTCGGCGAAGGCCGAGGGCCTGTCGATCGAGGATTGGTCGCTGTTTGCGCTCGTCGCGCTCTCGTTCGTCGGCTTCGTGGTGTCGGCGTTCTCGACGAAGGGGGGCCTGCAGTACTGGCTCTTCGTGGCACCGCTGTTCGCAGTGGTCAGCATCTTCTCGGCGTGGTCACGCGGTCGCAAGCGAGGTCAGTCCGCATCGGAGATCCTGAAGCTCCAGATCCTGCACTGGCTGGTGCTGCCCATCTCGGTCTTTCTGATCTATCGCCTCGAGATCAGCGGCAGGCTCGACGCGGGGGATGCGGGTGTGGTGGCGCTCCTCGCCATCGCGATCACGACGTTTCTGGCCGGTGTCCACTTCGATTGGCGGCTCGGCCTCGTCGGTGTGGCACTCGGGGTCGGAGCCTTCGGTGCGGCGCTCGTCGAAGAGTATTTCTGGTTGATCGGCATGCTCGCGCTGGTGGCCGGTGGAGTCGTGTTCCTGCTCCGCCGGAAGTCATGAATCGCGGGTTTCGGTGAGGCATGGACGGCGAACGCAGCGCGTCCAGCTCCGGAACCTCCCTGGACTTCGCATCGCTTCCCGTCGAGCACCCGCGCCTCGCAGAGGAGCGCGTCGTCACCGCACGGGATGGCGCTGCGCTGCGGGTGCGGACCTACGGCGATGAAGCACCGGTCGATCTGGTGCTGGTGCATGGGTCCGGGGCTTTCAATTTCTATTTCGCCGATCTCGCGTCCGCGATCGCCGACTCGGGTGCGGCGGTCGTCCACACCCCGGATCTGCGCGGGCATGGCGCCGAGCCCGAGCGACGCGGCGACATCGACTACATCGATCAACTCGAGGACGATCTCGCGGATCTGATCGCCGAGCTCGCCGCTGCGAATCCCGAACGCAAGCTCGTGCTCGGGGGACACTCGTCGGGGGGTGGGCTCGCGATCCGCTTCGCCGGAGGTCCACACGCCGAGGTCGTCGACGGCTATCTGCTGCTCGCCCCGTTTCTGCAGCACGCTGCGCCGACCACCCGGCCGAGGTCGGGTGGCTGGGCGACGCCGCGGCTCGGTCGCATCATCGCGCTGACGATGCTGAACGCCGTGGGGATCCGCGCGCTGAACGGCGCCACCGTGCTCGAGTTCGACATGCCGGTCGAGCGCCGATCGGACCGGGTGACGCTGGCCTATTCGTTCCGCATGATGAGCGGCATCAATCCGCGCGACTACGAAAGTGACCTCGCTGCGATGCGGGTCCCGTTGCTGGTGATCGTCGGTACCGACGACGAAGCCTTCATCGCGGCGCGTTATCCCGAGGTGTTCGCCGCACACGTCCCGGACGCCCGTGTGGCGCTGGTCGAGGGCGCAGGCCACCTCGCGCTCGTCGCGAACGCCGAGGCGACAAGGCTGTCGATCGATTGGTTGCTCGGGTTCGCGAACGGGCAGCCGGCCAGGCCCGGACGACTGAGTGACGATCGCGGGACCGCGCCGGTCTGGTAGCCTCCCGCGAATCCGGTCCCGACTCGTCCCCATGACGCTCCGCCCGCCGCAACGCGCGACCTACGTCGCGTGCCCGGTCGGCCGGCGCGAGCTGGAGAAGCACCGAATGAGCAATCCCGTCCGGTTCGTCCTTGCTGTGCTCTGCGTCGCCGCACTCTTCTATCTGGTGATCGCGTTGGCCCGCGGCATGGCGGCCTGAGCGACCGCCCGACAGCCCCGATTCCGGTCGATCGAGCCTCGTGCAGTTCGACCGTTCATAGCGCGCGTGACTGATCGAGGAGATGGACATGAAAATCGAGGGGGGCTGTTACTGCGGTGAGGTGCGTTACGAAGTCGGGGGCGATCCGATCTTCAAGGGCCAGTGCCACTGCCGCGAGTGCCAGTACATCTCGGGCGGTTCACCCAACGTCACGATGGCGATGCCCGAGGCCGGGTTCCGCTACACGAAGGGCCAGCCGAAGGCGTTCAGTCGCAAGGATCTCGCGACTCCGGTGACCCGCGAGTTCTGCGGCGAGTGCGGGACCCACATCCTCTCCAAGGCGCCGTCCCTTCCCGGCACGGTGCTGCTCAAGGTCGGAACCTTCGACGATCCGGCACTGTTCGTCGGACCTTCGATGGCGATCTACATGGTCGACGCTCAGCCCTTCCATCTGGTGCCGGCGGGTCTCCCGAGCTTCCAGCGTCTGCCCGGCTGAACGAATCGCAGAAGTCATCGGATTCGCTGCGACCACGGTCCGCGAATCCGCCTGGAGGAGTCCGTCATGATCGAGTTCATGCTGCATCTTCTGCTCAGCGCCGCGTTGCTGCTGATCGTCGCCAACGTGGTCCGCGGCGTCGAGATCGCCGGCTGGGGGTCGGCGATCATCGGCGCACTGGTGCTCGGTCTCGTCAACGCGTTCGTGCGTCCTCTGATGGTCGTGCTCGTGCTGCCGCTCACGGTCGTGACGTTCGGGTTGTTCCTGCTGGTCGTGAACGCGCTGATGCTGCGTCTGGTGGCGGCACTCGTCCCGGGCATCAGTGTGAAGAGCTTCGGGCCGGCGCTCTGGGGCAGCCTGCTCCTGTCGCTGCTGAACGTCGGTGTGGAGCTGCTCGTCGGCCCGGCGTGGCC
Organism: bacterium; assembly: GCA_031413515.1. GTDB lineage: Bacteria > Myxococcota_A > UBA9160 > UBA9160 > UBA4427 > TMED88. The sequence goes on along the minus strand of JANOFF010000097.1, from coordinate 35,157 downwards.
GGCTTGAGGATCCCTCGCGCATCCCACGCGCCCCGCAGCCCGGCGGCGTCGATGACGGTCGCCGGGGACTTCGCATGAGTACGGCGATCGAGGGGCGCGTCAGCGCCGTGTGTCGCAGTGCGGCCCACACGATGCGCAAGGATCCTGTCGATTCGATCCGGCTCGTGGCGGGGCGTGGCGTCGCGGGTGATGCCCATGAGGGGACGACCGTCAAGCACCGCTCGCGGGTCGCCGTCGATCCGACACAGCCGAATCTGCGCCAGCTTCACGTGATCCACGCCGAACTGCACGATGAGCTGGCGCGCGCGGGCTTCGCGGTCGCACCGGGTCAGATGGGCGAGAACCTCACGACGCGGGGCATCGACCTGCTGGCGCTGCCCGTGGGAGCGCAGTTGCATTTCGGCGCGCACGCCATCGCAGAGGTGACCGGCTTGCGAAATCCCTGTGGTCAGTTGAACGGGATCCAGCGCGGATTGATGGACGCCACGCTGGAGAAGCGGAGCGACGGGACGCTCGTCCGCAAGGCGGGCATCATGGCGGTGATCCGCGTCGGCGGCAGCGTGGTCGTCGGTGACCGCATCCGCGTCGAACTGCCGCCACTGCCCCATCGTGCACTCGCCCCGGTGTGAGCCGGCCGGGTGTGCCCGAGCGGGGCCTCCATTCGGCTAGGTTTCTCGAATCGAGAGCCCGACAGGGCGTGCGGCCCGCAACGGGGAGGATCCGATGGAGCCGAACAACCAGGCGCGTCGTCGGACCGGGTGTGCGATGACACGGGGCCGCCGATGAGCCGAGCCGGCGGATGCCTGTGCGGTGCCGTGCGCTACGAACTCGACGCGGATCCGGGACTGCTGATCAACTGCCACTGCCGCTTCTGTCGCCGAGCGCACGGCGCAGCGTTCGTCACGACGACGCGAGTGGCCACGCATCGCCTGCGCATTGTGAAAGGCGCGGAGGCGATCCGCCAGCATGGCGAGCGCTACTTCTGCGGGATCTGCGCGACGCGCCTCTACAACCGCATCGCCCTGCAGCCGGCAGCCACGATGCTGATCGTCGCGAGCCTCGACGTCGAACCCGATCGGGAACCCGCGATCCACGTCAACCTCGAGTCCAAAGCTCCCTGGTATGTGATCCGCGACGAGGCGGCGCGCTTCGACGCGCTGCCGCCCGGCGTGCAGGCCAGTCTCGAGGGCGGGGAGAAGCGCTGAGTCCATGACTTTCTCGCGGCTCGTGCTGATCGGATCGACAGGCGTCTTCGCAGCCATCGGGCTCGGCTTCATCGCGATACCCCACACCCTCGCGGCGTGGGTCGGGATCGAACTCACCGATGTGACGGCCGACAACGACTTCCGGGCCGTCTATGGTGGCGTGCCCGCCGGGCTCGCCGTGTTCTTCATGCTGGCGCTGCGACGCCCGGCCTGGGAACTCCCGGCCCTCTATGTCGTGCTGCTCACGCTCGCGGGACTCGCCGCGAGCCGCGTGCTGAGCTGGTGGATCGCGGGCTGGCCGGCCCCCATCGCGTTCGGGCTGCACGCCCTGGAGGTCGGCGGCATCGTGCTGGCGACCGTCGCGATCCGCCAGCAGATCGGCCAGGACCGGGGGTGACACTCGGCGCTGGGCCTGCGAGTCTGCGGTCTGCGCACGTGGAGACGGTCGCGCATCGGGAGCCCCGCCAGCGTGCTGCGACGAAGAGCCGGACAGATCGTGCTGACCCTCGGTGTCCTCTTCATGATCCTGGGGTCCTGGGCGGGCGCGCAGTTTCGCGTGGCGACCGCACGGCGACTGTTCTTCAGGGATCCATTCGGGCTGGCGGCGGGCGTGGACGGGCGGGTCTACGTCGGCGTCGATCGGCGCGAAGTGCACGCCTATGAGCCGACCGGTCAGCCCGTGTCGGCGTGGATGATCGACGCCGACGCCGGTCGTTTCCGCATCGAGGCGGGCACCCCCGATCGCATTTTGATCGCACGCGAGGCTCCGGCTGAACTGCTCACGTACACGCCCGAAGGCAAGCTGATTTCGCGCTCTCCCGATGCGACCGCGTTCGCGCGATTCGGCGATCGGAACGATCACCGCGTCACGGCGCCCTGGGGCGAGGAGTTCGAGATCGGCGAAGCGGGGCTTTCGCGAACCCGCCCCGAGCCGGCCGTGCTGATCGTGGCTACGCCGCTCTTTCCTTTGTCTCTGCTCGGGTCGCGTCCGATCAAACCCCTCGCCGTGATCCTGTTCGCCGGTACTTTCGGACTGCTGACCGGGGTGGTGATGACCGCCGCCCCGACCACCAAGCCCTGAAGCGAGGTCCCGATGACGACCCTCGGAATCATCCACCACTCCGGCACCGGCTACACCCGGATCCTGGCCGATGCGGTGGCGCGCGGCGCCCTCGCGCAGGAGGGCGTTCGCGTCGAGCGTCTCGAGGTCGTCGGGTCCGACATCCGCGAGGGTCGATACGTGAACGAGTCCGTGCTGGCGACGCTCGATGGCTGCGACGCGATCCTCTTCGGCACCCCGACCTACATGGGAGGAGCCTCGGCCCAGATGAAGGCTTTTCTCGACGCGACCGTGCAGCGCTGGTACACGCGCAGGTGGTCGGGAAAGCTGGCCGCTGCCTTCACGGTGTCGTCGACGCCGAGCGGCGACAAGTTCAATGCGCTGACCGACCTGCTCACGAGTGCACTTCAGCACGGCATGATCTGGGTCGGTCTCGACGAGTCGCCTCTCAACAAGGAGGGCGTGAATCGGCTCGGCTTCTATCTGGGAGCCGCAGCCCAGCCCGATCTCGCGGCGCGGCCCGCCGCCCTGCAGGCCGGTGATACAGAGACCGGCGTGCGACTCGGTGCCCGGGTGGCGCGGATCGCCGCCGAGTTCACCCGTGCGAGACGCTGACATGTCGACGGGCGCGAGATCGCGCCGCGGCGCAACGAGCCTGCTCGCCTGCCTGACGGGGATCGCCCTCTGTACGGCTCCCGCTCTCGTGCTGGCCCACGGTGACACCGTGCGGGTCGCCTACTCGTCGGTGAGGCCCGCGCGTCTCGTCGTGAAGGCGGGGACGACCGTGCACTTCCACAACGCGAACGCATCCGGAGCGCCGTGCACGATCGTGTTCGGCGATGAGGCCACACAGAGCCCGATGCTCGGGCGAGCCGAGGGCTGGCATCACACATTCGACAGCCCGGGCGAATACGCCTTCCATCTGAGCGAGTACCCGTCACAGAAGGGCGTGATCGTCGTGGTGGCGCCCTAGGGTTTCGAGCCGGGGCTTCGCGCGATGGATCCCGCAAGGAGCGGTCGATTGCCCAGCAAACCCCGCAAAAAGGCAGCGGCGAGTCGTCGCGCCGGACCGAAGCGCCGAGGCGTCTCGTACGGCGACGTGCGCGCGATCGCGCTCGCTCTGCCGGGAAGCGAGGAAGGCAGCTCGTACGGGACCCCCGCGTGGCGGGTCGCCGGCAAGTTGTTCGCTCGCATCCACGACTCGGGCGAAGCACTCGTCGTGCGCGTCGATCTCGATGAGCGCGAACTGGCCCTGGCGGCGGATCCGGAAACGTTCTTCATCACCGATCACTACCGCGACCACCCGATGATGCTCGTGCGTCTCGCTCGCGTGACACGACCCGGGCTCGCCGAGGTGATCGCCGAGTCGTGGCGACGCATGGCCCCGAAGCGACTGCGGGTTCTGCAGGCCGCGTCGAAGTGAGCGGTCCGAGTCACCCGTTCGGGACGCGCCGCGCCGCGAGAATCGCCGAGCGCGCCCGCTCGGCCAGTGCCTCCGGGCTCTCCGTCGCGACGATCGACGCCGGGATCGCCGGCAGCACCGCGATGCGGATCTCGTGGCGTCCGCGCACCACCATGGTGCCGGGCCGCCAGGCGGCCCCGGTCCCTTCGAGCAGGAGAGGCACGATCGGCACGCCAGCGCGCTTCGCCGCGACGAACGCTCCGGCACGAAACTGCGTCATGCCGTCGGGGGAAAGTTCGCCTTCGGGAAAGATCGCGACCGGAGATCCCTCTGCGAGCGCCCGGCCGACTTCTTCGAGGGCGGCGCGGCCGCTCTGCTTGTCGCCGAGCTTCACCGGGATGTGCCGGCAGGCGCGCATCATCGGGCCGGCCAGTGGCACCTTGAAGATCCATTTCTCGGCGAGGAACCGGGCGCGCGTCCGAAGGTACAGGAGCGAGAGCACGTCGAGTCCGGATTCGTGGTTGGCGATCAGCACATAGGCGCCGTCGCCCGGCAGATGCTCGCGGCCCTCGACGTGGAATCCGTACAGTGGCGTGAGGCGCGCATACAGGGACACCCAGCGCGCCACGAGCACACGCAGGCGATCGCGTTTCGGGTCGCGTCGGCGCGTGAGTGCGGCGAACATCCACGAGGCCGGGAAAAGGGGCAGCATGATGAGCGACAGGAGCAGCCACGCGTAGGTGGAGCGGATGATCGACCACACGAACGACGTCTCCTCTGCGCTGCCGATCGGGTCCGGGTTTCGCGATCGCCATGCCGGCCCGGCGGCTCGCGCGCTGATGTTCGTTCTCCTGCTCGTCGCAGTCACCGCGCTGGGCGGCGTCGCGCTGGCCGAGAGTACCCCGCTGCCGATCGAAGTGGAGGTCGTCGGTGACGTCGCGGCACCTTTCGCCGCCGTACGCGAGGTACTGCTCGACTTCGAGCGCTTTCCGCGCTGGTTCCCGGCCACGGACGAGTTCCGCGTCCTCGAGCGTCCGGCGGCCGACACCGCGCGGGTGTACGGCGTGCAGGCCTTGCCGTGGCCGGTCGGCGACCGCGACTACGTGGTCGTGTATCGCTGGTGGGAGGAAGACGGCGAGTTCGTGCTTCGGGCGACCTCGGAGGTCGGGGCCGTTCCGCCGTCGCCGGTCGGTGTCGTGCGGGTGGAGCGGATGCAGACCGAGTGGCGGATCGCGGCCGTGCCGGGCGGAACCGCGGTGAGCTACCGCTATGAGGGCGACACCGGCGGACGACTTCCGAAGTGGTTGGCACGAGCCGGCTGGCGATCGAGCACGGGGCTCGTGATCGAGGGTCTGCGCGCCGAGATCGAGCGTCGGACCGCGTCGAGCGATGCACCGTAGCGCCATGCGGCCGAGATCGCGTCGTGCGACGCCCGGGTGCGGATGGAGACGAGGAACCCGATGCTGAAGTGGCTGGCCGTTGCCTCGCTCGGCACCTTGCTCGCCGTCGCGATGCTGGCGTGGTGGGTGCTCGAATCGAGCGGGGTTGCGATCGTCGAGACGCAGCCACCGGATGGTGGAGTCCGCCGGACCCACGTCTGGTACGCAGAGGTCGACGGCGTGATCTGGCTCGAAGCGGGTCACCCCGAGAATCCCTGGTACCGCGACATCCAGACGAATCCGTCGCTGACCCTCCACACCGACTCCTCGACGGGCCATTTCCGAGCGGCGACGGTCGCCGGCCGATCTGCGCACGATCAGGTGCGCGCGCTGCTGAGCGAGAAGTATGGGCTGCGCGATCGGATCCTCGACTGGGTGATCGACACGTCGCCCTCGATCGCCGTACGGCTGACACCCGTCGGTGGTGGCGACGAGCCCGCGTCCGATCGCTGATGGCGCTGTCGGTGCAGCAGCGTGCCGTCTATGCTCCGCCGACCGCTCCACCGGAGGCACACAATGGCCACGTTCATGAAGCGCTACGAAGCCGAGACGTACGCGGCGCTGCGGATCCTCGCCGGACTCCTCTTCATGGTTCACGGTTCCAGCAAGCTCTTCGGCTTCCCGACACCGCCGCCGCCGGAGGCACCGGCCTTCGTGATCTGGGTCGCCGGCGGAATCGAATTGATCGGCGGCGCCTTCGTGGCGGCCGGCTTCATGACGCGCTGGGCGGCGTTCCTGTGTTCGGGCCTGATGGCGGCCGCGTACTGGATGGCCCACGGAACGAAACACCTGTTCCCGAGCGTGAACGGGGGCGAATTGGCCGTCCTCTACTGCTTCGTCTTCCTGTTCATCGCCGCTCGCGGCGCCGGGATCTGGAGCGTCGATTCCGTCAAGGACTGACGGTGGCGAGCCGGCCCCCGGCCGCCAGCCAGCTTCGGATCACTTCCTGTGCTTCGCGCGGGTTGTAGAGGTCCTCTTGACGCGACCAGAGTCCGCTCCCCGCGTACTCGAGAATCGTCACGCATCCGAAGCGATAGACCGCGTTCTTGCCGGCGGGATCGGGGAATACCTGCCAGGGGTAGTAGACGACGCGGGAGCCGTCGATGACGTGCCACTCGACCGGAAACGTCAGCATCGAAACTGGCTTCATCACGTCGCGGATGGCGCGCCGGATGGCGGCGCGCCCGCGAAACGTGCCCAGATGATGCTCCACCCAGATCGAGTCCTCGCTGTGCAGATCCGTCCAGGCGTCCCAGTCTCCGCTGTCTCCGGCGGCGACGAACTGGCGCCAGGCCGCCTCGATCTCGTTCCGGTCGTATTGCGACATGCACGATCCTCGCTCGTGTGTGACGAATCGACTGGACGATCTTCGTCATTTCGTCGTAGGGTTGAGCGGCAAGTTCCAGCGCACCCGGTTAGCCTGGGACCGAGGTTCGCAGATGCCCCCCGCTCACGCAGGTCAGTCGCTGGTACCGATGTCTTCGCGTTGCTCGGTGTGCGCGTGGTGTGGTGACGCCATCGGGAGCCGTTCGATCGGGGAAGCGCCCGAGCAGAACTTCGGAATCTGCCGAAAGTGTCTCGAGCAGGAACTCACCCGGCTGAAGACCCGCAAGCCGATCAAACGATCGCCGGCGGGCGAGCCCGAGGCGGTCCCCGCCCTGGGCATGCGCCGCTGATCCTTCGCAGCGGTGCGGCCACGGACAGCGTCCGCGCCTTCTGGCGTCGAGCCGCGAGTTGGATCGCGTTCGCCGGCCACCGGGGCGTAGCCCGACGGCTCGGGGTGATCGGTCTCGTCCTGTTGGCCGGGCTGGCGGGTGCCGAGCCGCTGCGGCCCGACGCCGAGCACGTGATGCTGCTGCACGGCCTGGCCCGCGGCGCGAGGTCGATGGAGAAGCTGGCCGAGCATCTGCGTGCAGCTGGCTTCGTGGTCCACAACATCGACTACCCGTCGACCAAGCTCACGCCCGAGCAGTTGCTGGAGTGGCTGGCTGCCGAGGAGGCGAGGTGCTGCCGCGACGGTGTCGCCAAGCTGCACTATGTCACGCATTCGCTGGGTGGAATCCTGGTGCGCGCCCACCTCGAACGCGCCCGGCCCGCGAATCTCGGACGAGTCGTCCTGCTGGCGCCTCCCAATCGCGGAAGCGAATGGGTAGACGTGCTCGGTCGGCTCGATCTCTTCGAGACCGCGCTCGGTCCGACCGCCGCCCTGCTCGGAACCGATCCGGACAGCCTTCCGAATCGCATCGGACCTCCGGACTACGAACTCGGCATCATCGCCGGAACGAGGAGCATCAACCCCATCGGATCTGCGATCCTGCCGGGTGACGATGACGGCACGGTCAGCGTCGAGAGGACGCGCCTCGACGGAGCCACGGACCTGCTGACCGTCCCTGCGACCCACACTTTCATCATGCAGGATCCCGAGGTGGCGCGTCAGGTCGTGCGCTTCATCGAACGGGGCCGCTTCGACCACCCGGGCGAATGACCGAGTTCGAGAGGCCTCACCCATCGCCCGGTCGACGAAGAGGTACGAATCGATGGTCCGATCCCACGCCTGCACGAATACCCAGGAGCAAGACTGCGGTCCGGCAGCGCCGTCCGGCCGGAGCGCCGTCGGTCGGCTCCGTGGCAGCGCCCTCGCCGTCGCCCCGCTGATCGCGTTGATGCTCCTGGGCTGCAGCGGGACCCGGCCGCAGGATCTCGGTGAAGTCGCGGGAAAGCTCCGCGCCTGTCCCGGCTCGCCGAACTGCGTCAGCAGCGATGCGACGGATGACGAACATCGGATCGCCGCGATCGAGATCGTCGGCCCTCCCGAACTGGCCTTCGCGGCGGCGCGGCGGATCGTTTCCGAGTGGCCGCGCAGCGAGATCGTGCACGACGAGCCGCTGGTGATGCACGTCGAGTTCACCAGCACGCTGATGCGCTTCGTCGACGATCTCGAACTCGTGCTGCGACCGCAGCGGGGCGAGATCGCGGTGCGCTCGGCTTCGCGGGTCGGATACTCCGACATGGGAGTGAACCGGCGTCGCCTCGAAAAGCTGCGCGAAGCCATGGTGCAAGAGGGAGTCGCCCGCGCGGCGGAGCCGGCTGCGTCCTGATCGCCGACTCCACGCGCGTGCCTCGTGTCGCGAGCATGGCGCGGTGTGCGGTGCGCGCGGGCTGGACTGCTGCGCGGAACGGACCGGTGGCCTCGACATCCAGCCGACGTGGTAGCTTTCGCCGACCGGCCCCGTGGAGGATCCTGTCTCGTGGCGAACGATCTCTGGCGCGCCTTCGACCTGCAGAAACAGATCCAGGCCCTGCACGAGTCGAGAAAGCCCTACCGCGAGTTCCTGCGTGTTCCGGCGCTGAGCTGCGGGATCTACAGGCTGCCTGCAGGCTCCGAGGATCTGCAGGCGCCGCACGACGAGGACGAGGTCTACTACGTGATCAGCGGCCGCGCGCGCCTCGAGGTCGCCGGGGAGACCGTCGAGGCCGGCCCGGGCTCGATCCTCTATGTCGGTGCGACGGCCGAGCACAGTTTCTTCGAGATCGAGGAGGAGATGACGCTGCTGGTGTTCTTCGCGACCGGCGGAACGTCGGGCGAAGAGCCCTGAAGCGATCTGGCCGAGGAGGCTCGCGCACCCATGGACCACTACCACGTCTGGTGCAATCTGCGGGCAGAGGCATCGGACGTCGAGTTCTGCGATCGCATCGGTGCCTATCTCGGAAGTCTCGAGTCACAGGGCCTGATCGCGGGGTACCGGATCTCGCGGCGCAAGCTCGGGCTGGGCCCGGCCGCGATCGGCGAATTCCACATCGTGATCGACGTCGTCGATCTGGCACAACTCGATCGCGCGTTCACGGTGGTGTCGACGCGAGCGGGCGCGATCGAGGGTCTGCATGCGGCGGTGAATTCACTTGCGCGCGATCTCACCTTCGCGCTCTACCGCGACTTCCCCGACCCCCGGCGTGTGCGCGGCGAGGAGATGTTCTGAGGCGGCTCCAGCCAGGGGAAATCGAATGAAGTTCGCAACGACCCGCATCGCGATGTCCATCGTTCTGCTGCTCGCCTCGCTGAGCTCGCACGCCACAGCCGCCGAGCCGGAGTCTCTCGGTGTCGGCGACTCGTTGCCCGAGTTCTCGCTCGAGGATCAGTTCGGCGTGCTGCAGGTCGTGGACGCATCGGTTCGAGTGGTGCTGTTCAGTCGCGACATGGAGGGCGGCGAACTCCTGAAGACCGGCCTCGAGCATCTGCCCGAAGGAGTGCTCCCGCCGGCGCAGATCGTGTACGTGTCGGACATCAGCGGGATGCCCCGACTGATCGCGCGGATGTTCGCGCTTCCGAAGATGCGCAAGCGTGCGTATCCGATGCTTCTCGATCGCACCGGGGAGTGGACGGCTCTGCTGCCCGGCACGCCGGGCCGGGCGACGTTCATCCATCTCGACCGGCTGCAGATCCGGGAGATCGAGGAACTGTCGAGCGCAGACGCCGTGCAGCGACGGATCGACGAACTGATCGACGCCGCGAAGCCCGGCCGCTGATCACGCCGTGACGTCGCGCCGCACCGTCTCTCCCCAGAAATCGCCCCGCAAGCCGCAGAAGTCGTTCCATCCCTGGACGACGTGGTCTGATGCGCGGCTGCTCGATCTGCGTCTGTGCGATCTCGACCTCTCGATCGAGGGCACCTGGGTCGAGGAGTCGGCCGAACGGCTGAGGGAGACGTTGGCGAGCCGCAATCTGCTCTTCCGGCCCGCGCTGTGGATCGGCTCGGAATGGTTCTCTCCCGTCGAGACCCCGGGCATCGCCGTACCCTTCTATCTCCTGCATCCGCGGCTCATGCTGCTCCAGCGCAGACAACTGCTCGAGGCCGAGGGCGGAACACGCGAGGAGTGCCAGAAGATCCTGCGCCACGAGTGTGGTCATGCGATCCAGCGTGCCTACCGGCTGCATCGCCGTCGCCGCTGGCAGCAGCTCTTCGGGTCTGCGTCGACCCCGTACCCGACCCACTACCGTCCGAATCCGACCAGCCGTCGCCACGTCCAGCATCTGCGTTTCTACTACGCACAAGCGCACCCCGACGAAGACTTCGCCGAGACGTTCGCGGTCTGGCTCCGGCCACGACACATCTGGCGCAAGCGATATGCGGGCTGGCCCGCGCTCGAGAAGCTCGAATACATGGACGAGCTGATGGCCGAGATCGCGGGCACCCGACCGGGCGTGACCCGGACCCGGCCCGTCGATCCGCTGTCGGCCCAGAAACAGACTTTGCGCGAATACTACGAAGAGCATCGCGGTCAGTACCGCTACGCCACGATCGACATCTACGACGGCGATCTTCGCAAGGTGTTCGCATCGGGCGAGAAGCATCCGCGCGCCGAGCGGGCTTCGATCTTCTTGCGGCGACATCGCCCGCGCATCCGCGCCGCGGTGCGGCGTTGGACCTCCGACTACGAGTCCACTCTCGATGAGGTGCTCGGGGAGATGACCCGTCGCCTGCGTGAGCTCGATCTGCGCGCCGTCGGGCGTGCCGACGAGATCGTGTCCGACTTCGCGACGATGCTTGCCGTCAACTCGACGCACCTGCTCTACGACCGACGCTCGTGGATCCCGCTCTAGCTGAAGGCTTCGCGCTGAATGGAAGGTCTCGTGCCGAACTAGAAGGTCTCGCGCCGAACCGATCGACGAGGGAGGTGGAAGATGGGCCGGAAGCTGCGCGTACTCCACATCACGCACCCCGATTTCCTGCCCCCCGCCTCTCTCGAGGGATACACCGATGCCGAGATCAACGTCTGGAAGACCGACTTCCATGTGGTCAGGGCGCTCGAGGAATTGGGTCACGAGGTGTGTTCGCTCGGCGTCTCGGACGAACTGCTGCCGATCCGCAGCGCGCTCGACGAGGTTCGGCCACACATCGTCTTCAACCTGCTCGAACAGTTCGCCGGCATCCCGGAGTTCGATCAACACGTCGTCAGCTATTTCGAACTCGGCGGTGTCGCCTACACGGGCTGCAATCCGCGCGGACTGATCCTCGCCCGCGACAAGGCGCTCGCGAAGAAGATCGTCACCTATCACCGCGTCCCCACGCCATCGTTCGCGACCTTCCAGATCGGCCGCAAGGTGAAGCGGCCCGCCCGACTCAAGCTGCCGGCCATCGTGAAGAGCGTGACCGAAGAGTCGTCACTCGGGATCAGTCAGGCGTCGGTCGTCTACGACGACGAGGCGCTCGTCGAACGAGTCGCCTTCATCCACGAGCAGATCGGTACCGATGCACTCGTGGAGGAGTACATCGACGGACGCGAGCTGTACGTCGGTGTGCTCGGCAACCAACGGCTCACGATCCTGCCCACCTGGGAGCTCGACTTCGGCAAGCTCGGCGCCACGACGGGCGAGCGGGTCGCGACACGCAAGGTGAAGCATGATGTCGGATATCAGGAACGCATGAAGATCGATCATGGCCCCGCCGAGGAGTTGCCTCCGGGAGTCGCGGCCGGGCTGCCGCGCCTGACGCGCCGGATCTGTCGCGCGCTGCAGATCGATGGCTACGCACGAGTCGACTTCCGACTCGATGCGGCGGGGCGGCTCCACTTCCTCGAGGCGAACGCCAACTCGGAGATCGCCCGGGGCGAAGAGCTCGCAGCGTCCGCCGAAGCGGCGGGCATCGAGTATCCGCAGCTGATCCAGAAGATCGTGAACCTCGGTCTCGCGAGGCGTCGCCTGCTCTGAACGATCGACGCGTCGGGTCGGGCGAGTCGGGTAGTCACCCGCTCGGCCGGTGCGCGGCTCGATGCGGACGCGCGTGATAGGATCGCGCCTCGTTCCGGAGGACCTGGCGTGTCGAAGCCGCGTGCACCGCTGATCCCCTACACCGGGCTGGCGCTCACTATCCTGCTGGCCGCGGCCGGGTGGTCGGCGGGCTGGAGCGAAGAGACGGTTCGGATCGTCGTGCGCTGGACGGCGAAGATCGCGGTGGTCGCGTTCGCGGCGGCGTTCTCGGCGAGCGCGCTGCGCGTCTTCTGGCGTTCCGGGACGACGAGTTTCCTGCTGAGGAACCGTCGTCAGCTCGGGCTCTCGTTCGCACTCGCGCACACCGTCCACCTGATCGCGCTGTGCGTGCTCGGGTTCGCCTTTCCGTCGCCCTTCGTCGACGAACTGAATCTCGTCACGCTGGTCGGCGGCGGGCTTGCGTATGGATTCATGTTCGCGATGGCGGCCACTTCGAACGACGCCGCGGTCAAGCGGCTCGGATTGCCGCGCTGGCGGCGCCTCCACACCCTCGGCAGCTGGTACATCTGGATCATCTTCACCCAGAGCTACGTGCCCCGTGCCCTCGTCGACCCGGCCGCCGTTCCGTTCGCCGCTCTGCTGTTCGGAGTGCTCGGCGTTCGCATCGCGCGGCGTGTGCGAGTCCGCAGCGAGGCGTCGCGTCGCGGTGCCACGCAGCGCGGCGCACCGGCCGCCTGAAGTGGATAGGAAGCCCTTGGACGAGAAGCCGCCGGAAACCGCCACGCGCTGGTGGTGGATCCGGCATGCGCCGGTCACCCACCTGCACGATCGGATCTACGGCAACACGGATCCGGATGCGGATACCTCCGACGTGGCGGCCTTCCAGGCGCTGGCCAACCGCCTGCCGGACGATGCGGTCTGGGTCGTCTCGCATCTGCGACGCACGCATCAGACCGCCCAGGCGATCGCGCGCGGCGGCTACTCGCTGCCGCAGTGGATCGAGGAGCCCGACGTCGGCGAGCAGGATTTCGGTGCGCTTCACGGTGTGCTGCACGTCGACCACGCGGCCACCCGGAGCGACGTCTTCCACGGGTTCTGGCCGAATGACCCCTACGAGCGAGCACCCGGTGGCGAGAGCCTCGAACTCGTGCAGCGCCGCGTGATGGCCGCGGTCGCGCGGATCTCGGATCGATACCCCGGGCGCGACATCGTGTGTGTCGCGCATGGAGGCCCGATCGTCAGCGCGGTCGGCGCCGCCCTCGAGCTCGACCTTCGACGTGCGGTCGCTCTCGCGATCCCGAACCTGTCGCTGACGCGGCTCCACCGTCTGCACGCGTCGCGTCCGGGTGCGCCGTCCTGGCGCGTCCTCGGCGTGGGTGAGCGCCCGCTCTGAACGTGCGAGCATCGTCCACTATGCTCGACGCGATGCCGCTGCAACTCGACGCACCCGACGCCGACGTCTGCTACCTGCCGCAGTTTCTCGCGGATGACGTGGCGGATCGACTGCTCAGCGCGCTGCGTACCGAGATCCTCTGGTCGCAGCATCGCGTCCGCCTGTTCGGGCGCGAGCATGCTTCACCGCGACTCTCGGCCTGGTACGGCGATGCCGACGCGGTGTATCGCTATTCGGGTCAGACGCTTCGCCCGCTGCCCTGGACCGGGTCGCTCGAGATCGTGCGCGACCGGGTGCAGCGCTTCTGCGGCCAGCCCTTCGATGGCGTGTTGCTGAACCTGTATCGCGATGGGCGCGACGGGATGGGATGGCATAGCGACGACGAGCGTGAACTCGGCCCCGAGCCGAGCATCGCGTCGGTGTCGTTCGGCGCCGCGCGTCGCTTCCGGATGAGGCACCGCACCCGTACCGACGTGCCGCCGCGCTCGCTCCTCCTCGAGCACGGCTCGCTGCTCTGGATGCGCGGCTCCACCCAGCAGCATTGGCGGCACGCGATCCCGAAGACGAGCGCCCCGGTCGGCGCGCGACTCAATCTCACGTTCCGCGCGCTCGGATGCCGTCGCGAAGTCATTGCGACGGATGGGGAGATCCATTGATGAACGATCTCGCGGCCCGCCCGACCGTGCGCCGGACATCGCCCTCGAAGGCCAGCTGGATGCTCCTCGCGGTCGTGATCGTCGGGCAGGGGTCACGCAGTGCGACGGCGGGTGAAGCCGACGTCGTGGCGGCTCGTTCGACCTGCACACCGGATCGCGTGTGCGGTTTCACGGTGACGGTGAAGCATGCCGACACGGGTTGGAGCCACTACGCGGACCGATTCGAGATCGTCGCGCCGAATGGCACAGTGCTCGCGACTCGCGTGCTCGAGCATCCCCACGTTCACGAGCAACCGTTCACGCGGACCCTCGGTGGCGTCGAGCTGCCGCCGGGCATCGAACGCGTGACGCTGCGCGCCCACGACTCGGTCCATGGGTCGGGGGGCCTCGAGGTCGAGGTCGCGATCGTGATCGAAGATCCGAACGCGCCCGCTCCCGAGGACGACTGAGCGGGCGGCGCGTCGCGAATGCGTCCGGGCCACGGCCCGGGCGGATCGAGTGCGCTCAGCGGCTCGGGGCCGTGAGCCGATCGGAGCCCTCAGCCGATCGGAGCCCTCAGCCGATTGGAGCCGTCAGCCGATCGGAGCCGTCAGCCGATTGGAGCCGTCAGCCGATCAGGGCCGCCAGCCGGTCGAGGGCCGCGATCGCGTCGTCGCCGTCGATCGAGGGCATCGGGAACAGGACGCGCGACACGCCTCCGTCCGCACAGCGCGTGACCGTGTCCCGATCGGGCGGACAGAAGTAGATGCTGGTCTCGAAGCCGTCCGTCGCTCGACCGGCCTCACGCAGCGCCCGATGCAACTCCGGGATCAGTGCGACGGGGTCGTTCTCGCCGCCGGACATCAGCGGCAGCCAGCCGTCTCCGTAGCGGACCGCGCGACGGATCGCGCGAAGCCCGGCGCCGCCCACGTGGATCGGAGGGTGGGGGCGCTGCAGCGGCTTCGGCCAGGAGTAGATCGGCCCGAAGTCGACGTGCCGGCCATGGTATTCGGCGCGCTCCTCCTGCCAGATCAGCTTCATGGCTTCGATCCGCTCGCGCAGGATCGCGAAGCGCTGGCCCATCGATGTGCCGTGGTTCTCGATCTCGGGTTGATTCCAGCCGCCGCCGACGCCGAACAGGAAGCGTCCGCCGGAAAGCCGGTCGAGGGTCGCCACCTGCTTGGCGGTGGAGAACACGTCGCGCTGTGCGACCAGGCAGATGCCGGTCGCCAGCAGGAGCGTCTTCGTGGCCTGCGCGGCCATCGCGAGCGCGACGAACGGATCGGCGGTCCGGTAGTACTCGGCGGGCAACCCGGGCTCCCCCTGCTTCGGCGGAGCCGGTGTCGCAGGCGAGACCGGGATGTGGGTGTGCTCGGCGAACCAGACCGACTCGAATCCCCGACGCTCGGCCTCGGCGCCGAGCCTCGCCGGGTGGATCGAGCTGTCGGTCGGGAAGTAGGTGAGGCCGAACTTCATGGATGGCTCCGCAGGGTCGAACATCCCGGGGCAGCTTGACTGTCCGACGGCGCTCGCGCCAGCGGCTCGGGCGTGTCCTGGGATCGCATCCGGGCCCGGCCGCCGTTACTTTACGATCTTCGCGTCTCGTCTGACCGGGCCTGGACCCGTCGGCAGGGCGAGATGCCCGCAATGTTCCGCCCGAGAATTGGAGTCCGCATGAAGATCACGTTCAACCTGAGTGACTCGGATCTCAAGTACTTCCGGAAGGTCATGCAGGACGTGCGCGTCAAGCACAGCCGATCGCCCGAGGACGAGATCATCCGGTCGGCGCGGGCGTTGATCACGAGTGTCCGTGACACCAGCGTCCCCGACTTCATCGCCGAGCGGATCGAACGGCTGGCGCGACTGATCGACATGCTCGACGACGAGGAGTGGGCGCTCGGTGGCAAGGATCGCGAACGCGTCGTGCGCGGGATGGCGTATTTCGCCGAACCCGACGACATGATTCCCGACAAGGTTCCGGTGCTCGGCTTCCTCGACGACGCGATCATGGTCGAACTGGTCGTGGGCGAATTGGTCCATGAACTCGAAGCGTACGAAGACTTCTGTGGGTTCCGGCAGGCGCACGTGGAACGCCACGGCCAGCAGGATCCGGCCACGCGGGAACAGTGGCTGGTCTCCCGGCGCCGCGCCCTCCATCAGCGGATGCGCCGACGTCGCCTCAATCGACGGGAACGCGCGAGCACCACGAAGAGCCGACAGAGACTGACCATCTGGTAGAGGGTCCGTGACGGAAGCGCGAGGAGGTGGCTTCCATGTGGTTGACGATCACACCCGAGCTGCCTGTGGCCGACGTCGCAGCGGCACAGCGCCACTACCGCGACGTGCTCGGCTGCAAGATCGCGTGGATCTCGCAGGACGCCAGCTATGGCGCGGTGTATCTGGACGCCCACGAGCTCTTCTTCCTTCGCACGGAGGCGCCGAGGCCGCGGTCCACCTGCTGTGTCCGTGTCGACGATGTCGAGGCCGCCTGGTCGGCTTGCCGCGCCGCGGGTGCAAAGATCGTGACTGGACTCGAGACGCGCTCGTGGGCGATGCGCGAGTTCACGGTCGAGGATCTCGATGGACATCGCCTGCGCATCGGCCAGAGCACGCTCGCGGGACCGACGCGCTGACGGAGTGGCGGACTCCACCGTTTCGATCGCGAACTCAGGCGAGATCGTGATCGAGCATCCGGTCGCCATCGAAGATGAAGCGTCCGTCGACGCGACCACCGGTCAGGAGTGCCGGCAGCCAGAGCACATCGTCCGCCCACATCTCGTCGTAGGGGATCTCGTCGATCGGAAACCAGATCGGGATGGCCTCTTCGGTCTCTCGCGGATCTCCGTCGTAGCCCGTCGCGCGAAACACATGGACGTGGATCGAGTAGCCGTCGGTGAACTGGAACCGCAGCTCCCCGAGCGCAGTCGGGTCGCGCGGCGTGACGCAGACCTCCTCCTCGACCTCGCGGATCGCGCACTCGAGCGCGCTCTCGCCCGCCTCGAGCCGACCTCCGGGGCCGTTGATCTTGCCCGCTCCGAGCCCGCGCTTCTTGCGGATCAGGAGCACGCGCCCCGCGTCGACGATGAACGTCAATGTCGCGAGATCGACGGCCTGCCAGTTCGCCCAGTCGATCGCGGCGAGTCTCTGCGGCGCGCTGTCCGGTCGCTCCCCGGCGACGCTCATCGAGTGGCGGCTCCGACCACGGACCGCAGCCAGGATCGATAGTCATCGTTGCAGCGCTCGGGCTCGATCACGATGATCTTCGGCACGTCGTAGGAGTGGAGGGCCCGCAGGCGAGCGGTGGCCGAATCGATTCGATCTGCGGTGGTCTCCATCAGCACCACCACTTCTTCTTCGCGACAGACCTCGCCCTGCCAGTGGAAGATCGAGCGCACGCCCGTGAGCAGGTTCGCACAGGCGACCAGACGTTCTTCCACGAGCCGACTCGCGAGTTCCTCGGCTTCATCGCTGCGACAGGTCGTGAAGATCACACGCATCGCCGGCTCCCGGTCGGATCCGGTCCCATGGCCGGACCCGCCGGCCGGGAGGCTAGCCCGATACGCTCTCGGGGTCGGCACCCGGCGAGAGAGGACGCGATGAAGAACGATCCCGCGACGAACGCGCTCTTCGCCTACGGCTCATTGCAGCTCGACGACGTGATGGAAGCGGTCACCGGACGCCGCTTCGCGGGGCGACCGGCGACGTTGCCCGGCCATCGCCGCGGCAGGCTTGTCGGCCGCAGCTATCCCGGAGTGGTCGCCGATCCGAGCGAGTCGACGGGCGGCGTGCTGTTCGAAGGACTCGACGCGCAGGCCCTCGCGATCCTCGATCTCTTCGAGGGAGAGCCGTATCGCCGGATCGAGTGCCCGATCCGTACGGAATCCGGGTTTGCGGGCAAGGCGTTCGTGTATGTGATCCGCGACGATCACGCCCATCTCCTGTCCGACGAGGCGTGGGATCTCGAAAGCTTTCGTGACGCCACGCTGCGTGCCTTCCTCGCGCAATGCCGCGAGTTCGCGCGCGACGTCGCCCGGGGCACGCGATGGGTGGCACCCGATTGAGTCGTGCCGGTCTCCCGCGCCGTCGAATGTCGTAGCCGTGCTCAGCGACGCGACAGTTCGAGAATCGTCCAGCCGATGCCCGCGCGCGCGAGCGCTTCCTGTCGCGCGGCTTGTTCGGTGGCCGCCTGGATCCAGAGGCGCCGCGAGCGCGGGCCGCCGGGTTGAGCCAGGCGCACGACGAACGTGGAGACGGGAGCGGGATCGACGACAGGTGCTGGCTCACGGGGGTTCGTGGAAGGGTTCGCGGAGTGCTTCGTGACACGGCTCGTCGCAGGCTCGGCCGAGCCCGCGACCACGTCGGGCGGCGGGGGCGTCGGCTCCAGCATTCCCGACATCATCTGTTGCCAGGCGTCCGGGCGCGAGACCAGGCGTAGCCCCATCCCGCTCTCGTTCGTGCCCTTCATGCGAGCAGGTACCCGTCGCCGCCACACCACCGCAGCCTGGATCGGGATCTCTTCGCCGCGAATCGGATCGTGGACGTCGATCGAGAGCAGCGTGCCCGGCTCGGCCGGCATGCTCGTCTGCACGAACAGGCCGCGCTGCGACAGATTGAGGATGAGGCCGTTGTGCCGCCTCGCATCGACGCTCAGCGTGCAGTGGAGTCGCTTGCGAAGGCGCGGCTCACTCTGGGTCTGCATCGCGATCTCCTCGGACATGCATCCACCGGATCTTCGGCGCGCCCGCCCGCGGCCTTGAGGGATCCGCGGGCGCGGGCCCGGACGGGCTCGCGAGACGCGCGCGAGTGTGTGCGCCGTCACCCGAAGTTGGTTGCCTCGGAAGCCCGGTCGTCCCACAATCACGCTCCCGCAGACTGCGAGAGGAGCGACGGGAGATGCAGAGCCATCGGCGACCGCGACCGGAGCGACGTCCCCTTGTGCGTCGTGGGTCCAGGGCGGTGGTCGTCCTTCCGATCCTGCTTGCGTTCGCCTGCGCGTCGGAAACGACCGAGGCGCCGCCGCTGCCCGAGCCCTGGTCCGGTCCCGATCCGATCGCACTGATCGACGCGTTCATCGTCGAGCATCCGATCGACAAGTCGGACCCCGAGTGGAAGACCAGAGTGCCGAGACCGCCGTTCGTGCAGTTCGATCCGCACCGCAAGTACTACTGGTCGCTCACCACCAACGCGGGCATGATGAAGATCGAATTCAAGCCGGAGTGGTCACCCAATCACGTCGCGACGGCGGTCTATCTCACGCGCATCGGCTTCTACGATGATCTCGGCTTCCATCGGGTCATCCCCGGGTTCATGGCCCAGGGTGGTGACCCGCTCGGAACGGGCGCCGGCGGGCCGGGCTTCCGGATCGCCGGGGAGTTCCACAAGAAGGCCATGCACGACGAGCGCGGCGTCTTGAGCGCCGCCAACAAGGGACCGCACACCGACGGCAGCCAGTTCTTCATCACCTTCAAGAAAGCGGAGAACCTCGACGGCAAACACACCGTCTACGGCCAGCTCGTCGAGGGCGCCGGGACGCTGCTCGCATTGGAGGGCGTCGGCACGAAGGAAGGCAAGCCGACCGAGCTCGTGACGATCCGTCGCGCCGAGGTGACGGTCGAGTGACGCGCGTCCCGGAAGCCGCGTGACGGGGATGGGGAAGTGAGCGATAGCCAGCGGGCGATCGAAAGACTCCTCTACGTCTACGCAGAGAGGATCGATGCCGGCGACTTCGATGGCGTCGGCGAACTGCTCGCCCACACCACGATCGTATCGCCCGACGGACGCCCCGGGCCCCGCGGCCGGCACGAAATCACGCGTCTGTTCGAGACGACGACGCGTCGCTATCCCGACGACGGCACGCCGCACACGCAGCATGTGATCACCAACGTGATCGTGGACGTCGATGAAGCAGCCGGCAGCGCGGTCGCCCGATCACGCTTCACCGTCCTGCAGGCTCTGCCGGACTGGCCGCTTCGGACGATCGTCGCCGGCCGCTACCGGGATCGATTCGAGCGCGTCGACGGCGTGTGGCGCTTCTGCGAACGCGTCATGATGCCGGAGCACTTCGGCGATCTGAGTCGACACCTGCTGATCGAACTGAAGCCCCGCTGACCCGACGCGCGACGTCGCACGCAGGAGGAGACCGCATGAGGATAATCGCCCCGCTGATGGGGGACCTGGCCCAGATCCCGGCCCGCGCAGTCGAAGCCGAGGCCGCCGGCTACGACGGAGTGTTCACCGCCGAGGTGAGCAACGATCCGTTCTTCCCGCTGCTGCTGGCCGCCGAGCACACGACGAGGCTCGAGTTGATGACGGCGATCACCGTCGCCTTCGCGCGCAATCCCATGACGCTCGCCAATCTCGCCCACGACCTCAACGCATACTCGAAGGGGCGCCTCGTGGTCGGGCTCGGATCGCAGATCCGTCCCCACATCACAAAGCGGCTCTCGATGCCGTGGTCGAAGCCAGCGGCTCGGATGCGCGAGTTCATCCTCGCGATGCGCGCGATCTGGAACTGCTGGTACGACGGAGCCCCTCTCGACTTCCGCGGCGAGTTCTACACCCACACGTTGATGACCCCGATGTTCACACCGCGCCAGATCGAGCACGGTGCTCCGCGGGTGATGCTTGCCGCAGTCGGTCCGAAAATGACGGAGGTGGCGGGCGAGGTGGCGGACGGACTGATCGCCCACGCGTTCACGACGCGCCAGTACATGGAAGAAGTCACACTGCCCGCGGTCGCCCGGGGATTGCAGCGCGCAGGACGGGATCGTCGCGACTTCGAGATCGCCTGCCCGGTCTTCGTCGTTTCTGGCAGTGACCCGGCGTCGCGGGCGGCGTCGCGCTCGGCGATCCGGCAGCAGATCGCCTTCTATGGCTCGACACCCGCTTATCGGCCGGTTCTCGATCAGATGGGTCGAGGTGATCTGCAGGAAGAGCTGAATCGCCTCTCGAAGCAGGGCAAGTGGGTGGAGATGGGAGAAAGAATCGACGACGAACTGCTCGATGCCTTCGCGATCGTGGCCGAACCGGGCGACATCGGCCGGCGTCTCCGCGAGCGCTACGGTGATCTGATCGACACCTGGCTCGGCACCTACGAACTCGCGGACCGCGATGCGCGCCAGGAGGCCATCCGGTCGTTGCGCGCGGCATCCTGATCGATCCGGGGAATGGCGCGCGGAACCGCCGCGCATTACGCGGAATCGCATGCCGTCCGAGGAGGAGCGAGCCATGACCGGAACACTGCCCGAAGTCGGCGAGAGGAGCGTGCAGCCGTCGCGGCCAGCGTCCCGCTACCGGAGCGAGCTGCTCCAGCTCGTCGTCGTGATCGTCGTCGTGCTGGCGGCCCGTTCCTCCGTGGCCGACCACTATGTGATTCCGAGTGGGTCGATGGAGTACACGCTTCTTCCGGGCGACCACGTCCTGGTCGACAAGTCTGCATACGGGATGCGCCTGCCGTTCACGAAATGGAAGCTCACGCCGGGGGACGAACCGGTTCTGGGCGAGATCGTGATCTTCGATTCACCCGAGGATGGGACGCGACTCATCAAGCGGATCGTCGCCGTCGCTGGAGATGTCGTGCGCATCGAGAACGGCGAGCTGGTCGTCGATGGTCGCAGCACGCGCGAGCCGGGCGCGCGCGACGTCGAGATCGTCGGCGGGCACGTGGCCGATCTGAATCTCAGCTTCGGCGGCGGCGTGGATCTGCCACCGACCGAGATCGCCGCGGGCCAGGTGCTCGTGATCGGCGACGCCCGCGGCAACAGTCGGGACGGACGCTTCTTCGGCACCATCGAGGCCGACTCGATCTATGGCAAGGCAGAGAGCATCATCTACCGACGCGGGGATGGGCTGGTCTGGCGACCGCTCTGAACACCCGATGGATCCCCGGCCATGGAGCCCACCGGCATCTCTTCGCGTTCCGGTGCGGCGAGGCTCGAGAGGCAGGTCGGACGCCGCGTACGACGTCGCAAACTACGCCTCGAACTACGTCGCTATGCTGCGTGCAGGATGTCCGTGAACGTCGTGTACTTCGATCATGCAATGCCCGCGCAGGCCGTCGAGCCGCCGTTCGCTTCCGGTGAGGCCGGCGTGGTCTGGATAGAGTCGACCGGCGATGTGGTCACGGCGCCGCGCGTGCCGATCCCGCCCAATTCGCTGCACGCGCTGCACGGGCACGGCGTCGTGCGCCAGCTCAATGCACTCGATCCCCTGATCGGCCCGGTCGGTGGCGGGAGCGAAGCGGTGATCGCGCCGGCGAAGGCCGAGCAGGCGCTGCGCATCTTCTACGAAGCCGACCGGATGACGTACGGAGCCCGTCACGATCTGCTCGTCCGCGCACCGGGTGAACACGATCTCGTCGAGTACCGCATCGTGATCGACAATCGCGAGTATCAGCGGACCCTCTCCCGCCTCCAGTACATGACGAGCACGGCGGCGCGGATGGGCCAGGGGATCGTGCTGCGTGTTTGACCGGCCGCCGCCGCTACTCGAGTGCCTGGACATCCCCGGATGCGGTCGTATCGAACTGCGCATCGACGAAGGTCGCGTCGTCTTCATCTCGGAGCGCGGAGAGGCAAGGCGCTACGACGCGCATCCGATCCTGCGTGAGCCGGGACGGCTCGCCGCGGTGACGGCTGCGGATGGCCGATCCGCCCTGCTGACCCGGGACCGGAGCGATCGATGGCACATCTTCGACGCCGATCGGCTGGTCTTTCGCCGCGTGCCGGGATTCGAGCGCCTGCGAGACGCCGAGGAGATCGGGCTGCACAAGCTCGGTGCCGGCTATCTCGTGATCACCGAGAACGGCATCGCGGCCCTCGACCGGCACGGATTCGAACGCTGGCGGATCGCCGCTGTGACGGCTGGCTGGCGCATGCTCGCGATGGCCGAGGAGGTCGTGTGGCTGCGCGATGGGTCGGGCAACGTGATCGGTCTCGATGCCCGGACCGGTCGGGAGTCCGGACGTTGATCGGCCGAAGCGCTGCGCCCGAGATCAGGAGGCGGGGCACCGGGGTCGGTTGGCGCGCTCGATCACCTCGTCGAGGCTGATCGTCGCGAGCGACACGAGAACCAGATCTGCCGCGTCGAGCGAGAGGTTTCGCGTGAGGGCATTCGGCACGGAGACGCAGTAGAGGCCGGCGTCCTTCGCGGAACGGATCCCATGCGGTGAATCCTCGATCGCGATGCTCTTCTCGGCTGGGACTCGGAGCGCGGTGCAGACGGACAGATACAGCTCGGGGTCGGGCTTCACACGGGCGACGTCGTCGGAGCAGCGGATCACGTCGAAGGCGTCGAGCAGGCAGAGCCGCCGCAGGTGGCCCTCGACCCATTGGCGACTCGAACTCGAGGCGACACCGAGCGCGAGCCCGAGCGCACCGGCCCGATCGATGAAATCGGTGACCCCGGGCAGGGTCGACCGGTCGGCCAGGATCTCCGCCTTGCGGACGCGCAAGAGGGTTCGCAGCCGATCGCGGTCCACCAGTTCGCCGAGCTGTCTCTCGAGCGGTTCGTACGGATCGAAGATGCTGGCCATCGACGTGCCGATGCACTCGAGGAACCGATCGAGCGGGAACTCGGCACCGTGCTCTGCGTAGAGTTCCTGCCAGGCCTGATGTTCAGCCGTCTCGGTGTCGAGGATCAGACCGTCGAAGTCGAAGACGAGTGCCCTTATGATGGCCTCCGGGCTGGATCGTGAGCGCGCACGTCCGACGCGCGGCCAGTGTAGCGGCGACCCGATCGGGAGGAGCACAGATGTCGAGCGAATCCGTCCGACCTGCGTGTCATTCGGATCTCGAAGCACTCACCGCGCTCTACAACCACTACATCGAGACCTCGCCGGCCACCTTCGACATCGAGCCCAAATCGCTCGAGGATCGGGCGGAGTGGATGGGCCACTATGCCACGACAGGTCGCCATCGGATACTCGTCGCCGAACTCGAGGGTGTGTTGGTCGGCTACGCGACGACCAGCCAGTTCCGGGTCAAGGCGGCCTACGACAGCTCGGTGGAGACGAGCATCTATCTCGCTCCGGATCGGACTGCACGTGGAATCGGCCGGCGACTCTACCAGGCGCTGTTCGACGCCCTGGCGGACGAAGACGTGCATCGGGCCTATGCGGGCATCACGCTGCCCAACGCAGCCTCCGAGGCATTGCACAGGGGCTTCGGATTCGAACCGGCCGGCCTCCATGACGAAGTCGGTCGAAAGTTCGGTCGATATTGGAGTGTCCAGTGGTTCGAGAAGCGAGTTCGCTGAAAGGCTGGAGGAGAGGACCGGCTCCATCCCGCGCAGCGATCGGCCGATGATCGCGGTCGAGCCCATCCGACCCGCAGAGCGATTCCAGGAGACTCGCCCGAGATGCTCACCCGAATGCTCGTTCTCGCGCTCGGCACTGGCCTGCCCGCCTATGCGGGATGGTCGATCGGACGGCCACACGGGCTGCTGATCGCCTTCCTCAGTGGCAATCTGGCCTTCGCGCTCGGCTGGTACTACAGCCGCAAGTTCGTCCGCGAGCATCTCGATATCTGAGGCACACGTCGGGCGCCCGACGGACGGCGCCGGTCGTGTACTCTCGCCTTCCGACCGGGTTGACGCCTTCGAACGACTGTCGCCGCGGTCGCGAGCAGGCTTCGGTTCTTCCGGAAACAGTCGGGGGCGATCATTCCCATCTGGATCATGCTGCCGATCGCCGTCCTGGCGGTACTCGCCCTCTGCCTCACCACCGCCACCGGCAGACGATGGGCGGCTTGGATCGGCGTATCCAGTCCGTTCTCGGGCGGCGTCCCGTCCGACACTCGCGACTACCTGTTGTCTCTGTGCGGCGGCGATCGTCGCGAGATGTCGCGTCGACTCGCCATCGAACGGCAACGATTTCCCGCACTGGACGAGGCGGCGATCTATCGTCGTGCGATGCGGGCTGCCATGATCGAACACGCGGCACCGCCGGATCCGGACGAACCCTGATGACGGCGAGAATCGGACTGACCTGGCGCGCGGTCGGTCTTCACGAGCTCGCCGAAGCGGAGAAGAGCGCACGATGACTTTCGCACGAATCTGGCTCGGACTGAACGGCCTAACGTTCCTCGTCTACGGGCTGGTCTGCCTGATCGCCCCGTCGCTTCCCGCCGGCTATGCGGAGATGGTCCTGCCGACTGCCGCGGCGAGGACGGAGGTCTCGGCGATGTACGGTGGGCTCCAGGCGGGGCTCGGAGCGTTGCTCTGCTGGTCGGCGATGCGCCCGGCGCGGGTCGCCCAGGGACTCGTCGTGCTGGTGGTGCTGCTCGGCAGTCTCGCGATCGGTCGAGGATTCGGAATCGTCGTGAACGGCGCGACGGCCTACAACGTCGCGGCCTTCCTGTACGAAGCGACCGCAGCCCTGCTCGGACTCGTCGCGATGCGACTCGCATCACGGCGCAGTGTGCTCGCATGATGCGGCAACGGGCCGGTGTGACGAATGACCGCGGGCTGTCGATCTGTCTGGCTCTGGCGGTCGCGATCGGGTCGGGGTGTGGGGTGCCCGGGCTGGGCGGCGGTGATCCGCCCGAGATCCAGGAGTCGATGTCGCCGCAGTGGTTCGCGAGCAACGCCCCGCTGCTGACCGACTATCTCGCGACGTTGCCGGCTGCCTCGGTCGGATCCCCGATCGACGGCATCCTGCTCTCGGATGGCGTGCGCTGGCTCGCGGGTCTCACCTACCTGGGAGAGCCCGCTGGCCTGCCGGAAGGTGTGAACGTCCGCCTGCTCGATGATGGGACGATCGTCACCGCCTACGTGTGGCTCGATCCAGGCACGGCTTCATTCAGCCTGCAGCCGTGCAACGACGGTCCGCAGCGTGGCATCCGGGCGAGATTGGCGGGGGGCGGCGCGTATGCGTGGCGTGCTCTCGAGCCCGATCACGGACTCGTGTACACGATCTGCCCTCCCGCGGCCTGGCTGCCCGAAGACCGCCCCTCGAATCGTCCGCCTCCCGGCCAGAGCTGACCGGGCCCCCGGTCATTCGGAGTCGGCTTCGTCCGTCTGCTGGCTCTGGATCTCTTCGGCCAGGTCCACGTAGGGTGACAGTGTGCCGGCGGCGACACCGGCCTGGTGGGCCCGATCGACCAACTCGAGAAAACTCTGCTCGGCTTCCTCGCGCTCTTTGGTGCTGTCCGCGTAGCGGGTCCGGATCTCCACGAATTCCTCGCCGCGCGGATAGTTGCGGTTGCGAGCCCGGGAATAGTTCCACTTGGCGGTCGTTTCGTTCTGCTGGGCTTCGGTGACCCGGAGCTTCGCGTTGTGGAGTTCAGCGACCAACGCCGACGCGTCATCGCCCTCGACCGCCATGCGCTTGGCCGGCACCGCCCAGGTCGGCTTCTCCGCCGTACTCGGTTCGCTCTCGTCCAGATATCCGCCCGCCTGGACGGCCGACGCCAGAACGAGGGCGACGGCGCCGAGGATCACGGGGCGGGCGAAGGACAGGAGGCGAGTCGCGAAATCCGTGGGTCTGTGCGATCGGGTCATCGGAGATCTCCTCGGGGCGGAAGCTGCGGTAGTCGACGCAGGTTGATTCGGTCGATTCGGCCAGCGGCTGAAGGGGGATTCTCGGGCGGATATCATCGGACGTCTGACACAGACTTGTGGTCGAATGCGATATCGAGCGTCAAGGCACCCGCCGACTTCGCCGATCCAGACACGATGGAATTCGCGCCCGCGGCCCGCGATCGCCGAACCAGAAACCGATGCAGCAACGACACGAGGCGGACGGACACATGACGCACTTCGTGCTGGTGCACGGCTCCTGGCACGGCGCCTGGTGCTGGGAGAAGGTGACCCCGTTGCTCGAGGCGGCTGGGCATGTCGCGGTGGCGGTGGACCTCCCGGGTCACGGAGACGACATGACGCCTCCGAACCAGGTCACACTTCTCGACTACGCGAATCGGATCAGCCGCGCCGTGGCCGAGCAGCCGGGGCCGGTCGTATTGGTCGGACACAGCATGGGAGGCGGCGCGATCACCCAGGCGGTCGAACAATGCGCCGAGAGACTGAGCCTTCTCATCTACCTGACTGCCTTCGTACCGGGCAACGGAACTTCGGTTGCCGAGCAGGCGATGGGCGATGCAGCGAGTCTACTCACGAGCTCGGTCCTGATCGATCCGGACGCTGGGGTGGCGTCGCTCGACGCCGACATGATCGATGCCTGTTTCTATGCGGACTGCTCGACCGAGGACATCGCCTTCGCCCGCAAGCGGCTGCGTGATGACCCGCTCGCTCCACTGACGGCTCCACTCCATCTGCGAAGCGAATCGGCGCGCGAGATTCCACGCATCTACATCGAATGTCTGCAGGACGCGGCGGTCACCCTCGAGCACCAGCGCGCGATCCGCGGTGCGGGCCGCTGGGCGCACGTCTACAGCCTCGATACGGGACACTCGCCGTTCATGTCCGCCCCGCACGAGTTGGCCGAGCACCTGCTGGCGAGCCTGTCGTTCGCCCGATAGTTTCTGCCCTCCCCCGGACAGGCCTGATGGTCGATCGAACGCGATCACCCACCCGAGTGGTGGCTGATGGGCGGGCAGATCATGGTGCGACCGCCGCCGATTCGATCTGCAGCAGGCGCTTCGGACCGATCGACCTGGATCGGCGACGGGGGAACAATGACGATTCTGGAATCAACGTGTTCCGTGGCCTTTCGCCCACCCAGCAGGTAGGCGACTGCGTCTCGAGGTCGGAGTCCGGAACACGATAGACACCTGAATCCTCGTGGGATTTTCGAATTGCGACGGTTCGGGCTTGAGGCCCGGGAGTTCCAGCTACGATAAGATGCGCTGCGCCTGACCCGGACATGGAAGACCCGTCCGGCCGCTTCGGTGGGATCTGACGACTGCTGACTGTGTTCAGCGCGGGGGCATGATGGGAAAGATCAAGATCGCGATCGTTGGTGTCGGCAACTGCGCCAGCTCGCTCATCCAGGGAATCGAGTACTACCGCCAGTCGACTCCCGAGGATGCCATCGGTCTCATGCATTGGGATCTCGGTGGCTACAAGCCATCCGATCTCGAGGTGGTCGCGGCCTTCGACGTGGATGTCCGCAAGGTGGGCAAGGACATCGCCGAGGCGATCTTCGAACTCCCGAACTGCACCACCGTGTTCTGCCCGCACGTGCCCAAGACGGGCGTCCGTGTCAGCATGGGGGCAGTTCTCGACGGCGTGGCCGATCACATGGCCGACTATCCGGACGCGAGGACTTTCCTGCCCTCCGACGAGACCGAGCCCACCCAGCACGAGGTCGTCGAGATCCTGTCGGCCAGCAAGGCCGAGGTGCTGATCAGCTATCTGCCCGTGGGCTCCGAGGAAGCCGCCCGTTTCTACGCCGAGTGCGCCCTCGAGGCGGGCCTCGCGTATGTGAACTGCATGCCGGTCTTCATCGTCAGCGATCCCGTTTTCGCCAAGCGTTTCGCGGATCGCGGGCTGCCGATGGTGGGTGACGACATCAAGGCGCAGCTCGGAGCGACGATCACGCACCGCACCCTGACGGATCTGTTCGCCAAGCGGGGCGTCAAGCTCGAGCGGACCTACCAGCTGAACACGGGCGGCAACACCGACTTCCTCAACATGCTGAACCGCGACCGGCTGGCCTCGAAGAAGGAGTCCAAGACCGAGGCGGTGCAATCCGTCGCGGCGACTCGCATGGCCGACGAGAACATCCATGTCGGGCCGAGCGACTATGTGGCATGGCAGAACGACAACAAGGTCTGCTTCCTCCGGATGGAGGGGAAGCTCTTCGGCGACGTTCCGATGAACATCGAACTGCGGCTCTCGGTAGAGGATTCACCGAACAGCGCCGGTGTCTCGATCGACGCGATCCGCTGCGCCAAGGTGGCTCTGGATCGGGGTGTGGGCGGCGTCCTTCATTCGCCCTCGTCCTACTTCATGAAGCATCCGCCCGAGCAGATCACCGACGACGAAGCCCATAGCCGGATGAAGCAGTTCATCGCGGGCGATCGGGAGCGCTGAGCGCTCCGACGGGCTCCGATCCAGCCGAGTAGCGCGGCAGCGGAGCCGCCCTTAGACCGGTTCTGCCGGCTCTGGAACGCGCATCAGCGTCAAGATGCCGACGGCGTACACACCCGCACCGATCAGCAACACCGTCTGGAATCCGTACGTCATCGACAGCATGGTGGCGAGGATCGAGCTGATCACCGAGAAGAAGCCGTTCACCGCCCACCCCCAAGCGATGTACTGCCGTCGGTGTGGAGACAGCACGGCCACGGTGGCGAGTCCGATCGGCATCAACGTCCCGAGACACAGGCCGAGGGGCGCGATGGACATCACGGCGACCGGGATGCGAACGGCGAGCGGTGCGCCGATGAAGGCCTCGACGACGGCGCCCTGGCCGAAGCGGTACCAGATCATCAGGACGAAGATCGCCGCGAGCACGCTGCCGAGCATCCGGTTGCGAGGCATGCGGCGGCGCTCGCTCAACAGGCTGCCGAGACCCGTGAAGATCAGCAGGCTGAACAAAGTCACGGTGAGCGAGTAGGTCGGGTAACCGAGCAACAATGTCATCTGCTGGATCAGCGACACCTCGAAGAACATGAAGCCGAGACCGAGCGCCGCGAAATAGACTCCGGTGAATCGCTTCCAGCCCACCTCCGACCAGGTCCTCCGGACGGCGAACAGCGGCAGGAAGAGGAAGACGAGCGCAAACGTGGCGGCGAGTCCGAGCAGGATCACGAGCACCCGCTCCCCGGTCGAATCCTCCGGATTCCAGATGAACTTGTCGCCACCCCATTCGTCGGCGAAGGCGTCGCGAAACCGCGCGAAGTGCCAGAAGAACGGCGCATCGTCGCTCACCGGATCGAGCAGATAGGCATGCTGATCGAGGAAGTCGCGCAGGGCGTCGTCGTCCAGATCGATGATCCGGCGCACCGGGTTCGCGGAATCGACGTCGACCGGCGACCCTGCGGCGTGCCAGACCACCGCGCGGTCGAGGGTCGCTTCATGGGCGACGAAGCGGGCCGCCTCGGCCTCGCTGAACGGTTCGTTGCGGATCAGGACTGTCGCCATCGTGAAGAACTCGGGCACCGTGCTGAGCAGGATGTGCCGCCTGAAGTCCGCCACGCCGCGGGCCGCCAGCGCGTCGCGGGCCGTCGCCAGGAAGCGAGCCGTCCGATTCGGCTTGCCGGCAAAGTGGATCTCGCCGAACTGCACGGACAGGATGCCCCCCGGAGCCAGGTGGTCCATGGCCAGCTGGATCATCTCGCTGGTGTAGAGGTAGCTCTCCGACAGGACGAACGCGCCTGAACTCGCCGCGTTCATCGCCGCGTAGGAGTCCGGTGCGACGAGCCAGATCAGGTCGTAGGTGTGATCGTCCCCCTCCAGGAAAGTGCGGCCCTCGAAGTTGACGAGGTCGACCCGCTCGTCGTCGACGAGGTTTCCGGAGAACTCGGCCAACCGTCCGGAGAGCAACGAGTAGGTGATGGGGTTCAGCTCGACTCCACGCACCGACGACGCACCGAAATGGAGCGACGCCAGGATCTCGTGACCGCCAGCGGCTCCGATGATCAACACCGAGGGATTCTCACGCGTCAGACTGAACGCGCTCGACCGGGTATCGCGATCGAAATGTGCGAGCTTCGACCAGTCGCCGTCGAAGTGCAGCACCGACGAGCCGAGCATGCCGTCGTGGACCAGGAACAGCCTGGCGGGTGGCGCGTCCGCATCGGGCTCGGAAGGATCGAGCACGTCGACGCGAAATACCGGACTCCACTGCGAGTGGACCACACGTCCCATGTCGCTGCGCTGCGGGGACATCGTCTTGTTCTCGTCCGGGATCGGATCGGGCAGGATCCCGGAGAAGACTGCGAGTAGCAGGAGCGCAGCGGTGAGACCTCCGAGGACGGGCAGGGCGCGCCGCCATTCCGCGGCGGCGAGCCGCAGACCGGCCAGCGCCAGCAGTCCACCCGCCAGCATCACGCAGCCCGGCGGCGTCACGAGCATCAGCAGCGGTACGGAGAGTGCGCAGCCGATTCCGGCGCCGAGCAGATCTGCGAAGTACAGGCGATTGATCTCGCCGGGTCGCGCACCGAAGATCGTCGAGACGATGATGCCGACCATCAGGAACGGGACGAAGACCGCAAAGACCACCAGCGCGAGCTTCGCGATCTCGAAGAGCCCGTCATCGAGGGCTGTGGTGTTGATCTGTACTCCGGCGACCACGAGATAGCCGAGTGGAGCCGAGATCGCGCCGAGCATGCACAGGAGCGCGATGAGACGTTCCGGTCGCGCTTCACGGAGGCGATCCGAGAGGGTCACCATCACGCCACCGGCTCCGAGCCCGAGCATCGCGATACCGAGGATCAGGTAGGTGAAGTAGTAGTAGAGCTTGAACGAGAAGACGCGGGTGTAGTTGATCTCGAGCAGGATCACCGCGAGGGAGACGAGCAGGATCTCCAGATTCAGCTTCCGTTCGCTCGAGGCGTCCACGGGTCGTCGCTTCCTCGTCGGGCTGCAGGCCGGTGATCGGTGTGCTCGCGGCCGATCGCGGGATTCGCGCGGCTCCGCACCTTAGCACCGCGACATCCGGCGGGACCGCGGATCGGCGCGCGGCGTCAGCGAGCGATCGCGCCGCCATCGACGCCCATCGAGGCACCGGTCACGAGCGAGGCGCGATCCGAGCACAACCACACGACGGCCTCCGCGACCTCACGCGGCGTGCCGAGCCGACCGATCGGCATGCTCGCGCGGATCATCGCGGCCACCGAATCGCCCATCGCCATCGCGCCCTGCAACATCGGCGTATCGATGCTGCCCGGACAGATCGCGTTGATGCGGAGTCCCGAGCGGGCATTTTCGAGCGCGGCGGTCTTCGTGATTCCGAGCACCGCATGTTTGCTCGCACAGTAGGGCGAGAGACCGGGTGCCCCGATCAGTCCCGCCCCCGACGCCATGTTGACGATCGCGCCGGAACCACGCCTGCGCATCCAGGGGATCTCGTGCTTCATGCAGAGGAACACTCCCGTTGCGTTGACGGCCAGCGTGCGGTTCCAGGCTTCGAGGCTCACTTCATCGAGGGGGCCGGCGGGACCGCCGATTCCCGCGTTGTTGAGCGCGCAATCCGGCGGACCGAACTGCTCGATACAGTCCGACAGCATGCGCACGACGCTGGGCTCGTCGCTCACGTCGACCTCGGCGTGGGCTGCACGTCCACCCGATCGGCAGATTTCGTCCGCAGTGGCTCGAGCCTTCGCGGCGTCGAGATCGACGACGAACACTCGCGCACCCTCGCTGGCAAACAGCAGCGCGGACTCGCGTCCGATCCCGCTGCCCCCGCCTGTCACCAGCGCCACCTTGCCCTCCACCAGTCCGGCCACCTCGTCCTCCCTCGTTTCTCGACGCGACGAGTCGCCGCACGTCGAGCCGCGATTGTCGCGGGATCCCCGGACGACGGCATCCCACGCGCGCGATTCGCGCGTCCGGCCGCTGGCTGCGACGGGCTACTGTCCGCAGATGGATCGCCGCGCGTTGCTCGAAGCGATTTCGATCTTCGGTTCGCTGGTCGAGCGCGAGATCGATGCCCTGCTCCAGGTGACCACCACTCGCCGGATCGGCGCCAGGGAGGTGCTGTTCCGCAAGGGTGATCCGGGCAACCAGCTCTACGGCGTGCTCTCCGGCCGCCTCAAGGTGATGGCCACCGCGCAGGACGGCCGGGATCTCGTGTTCGGATTGATGGGGCCTGGCGACGTGATCGGCGAGATCGCGATCGTGGATTCCGAACCCCGCTCCGCGAGCGTGATCGCACTCGAGCGCGCCGAGCTGCTCGTCCTGCACCGCCGCGAGCTGATCCCGTTTCTCGAGCGACACCCGAAGGCCGCGATCCGGCTGGCGGCGGTCCTCGCGGGCCGGGTCCGACGCCTCAGTGCCTACACGGAGGACACCGTCTTCCTGCCACTGCCAGCCCGCATGGCGAAGACGCTGCTGGCGCTCTCGGCAAGTTATGCGCAGGACGGTCGCGATGTGGCCGCGATCGACATCCCGCTCGCCCAGCAGGACCTGGCCGACATGGTGGGCACGACCCGCGAGAGCGTGAACAAGCAACTGCGCGCATGGGAGGAGACCGGGATCGTCGAGCTCAAGCGATCATGCGTGAGCCTGCTCGATCGCTCGGCCCTCGAGGCGATCTCGGATCTCGTCGCGGTCTGAACGGTGGCGGAGTGCAGGTCGCGTCGCCGGGCCAGCTGGCAGAGGGTTCGTTAGCCTCCGGAGATGGAAGCCGCGAAGCCCAGGCGACAGGAGCAGGAGAAGGCCACCACAGAAGTGAGCGAGGTGGCCAAGGGCATCCTGCGCATGCAGCTGCCGATCTCGATGCCCGGCCTCGGCCACGTCAACTGCTATGCGATCCTCGACGCCGACGGCGCCACGTTGATCGATCCGGGCATGCCGACCCCGGGCTCGTTCCGCGCCCTCGAAGCACGACTCGCCCTCGCGCAGCTGCGGGTCGAGGATGTCCACACGGTGCTCGTCACGCATTCGCATCCGGATCACTTCGGCGGGGCGGCGCGAATCATCGCCCGAAGTGGAGCCCGGCTGATCGCGCACCGCTCGTTCAGTCTCGGCTTCGCGAAGCCCCATCCGCCCGAGGTCTCGGTGGACGATCTTCGCGCCCACGAGGATGCCGAAGCGGGAAAGCCGCTGGAGGGTGACGCGGCGCGCGAACAGGCTCGTCGACCATTCACCCCCGAGAGGCCGTCCTGGTCTGGCCGGACACCGTGGGGTGGCGATGCACCGCGCCCACCGTTTCGGATGCGCATGCGCTTTGCCGCGATGCGGTTGCTCGGCCGTGCGATGGGAGTCCCGACCATCACGCACCCGGCCCTCGGTGGCGATGTCCTGAAGCTCGGGGGACGCGAGTTCTTCGTGGTCCACACGCCCGGCCATACCGAGGACCACATCTGTCTCCACGACCCGCAGGAGGAGATCTTCCTGGCGGGTGACCACGTCCTGCCTTCGATCACTCCACACATCTCGGGCATGACACAGAACCCCGACCCGCTGAAGGCATTCTTCGATTCATTGGATCGCGCCGCCGCGATCCCGCACATCCGCCGCGCGTTGCCCGCGCATGGTCAGCCGTTCGACGATCTGGCCGCACGCTGCGCCGCCATCAAGCAGCATCACCACGAGCGACTCGACAAGGTGAAGTCGATCGCGCGCGAACTCGGGCCGGCGACCGTCGAGGCCTTCATGCAGCGGCTCTTCAAGGAACGCAGCTGGGGCGGGATGGCGGCCAGCGAGACCTACGCGCACCTCGAGCACATACGCCTGCTCGGCGACGCGTCCTGCCGCCAGGATCCCGGCGGCCAGCTCATCTACGAGCTGTAGGCGGGAGCGCGGTATCGGGATACGGGCCACGCGCAGGACTCGGCGTCGCACCCATCCGCCATCGCGCTGCCACTCAGGCGAGCGTCCCGCCGTCGACGCGCACTTCTTCGCCGTTGATGTGTGCCGCGTCCTCGGACGCGAGGAAGGCGACCAGGGCCGCGGCGGTCTCGGGACCGCGAAACGTATCGAGCGGCATGATGCGTTGAAGCAGCTTGCCATCGGCACCTTCCGGAAGTCGGAACTGCGAGGCCATCGCCGTCTTGATCGATCCCGGACAGACCGCGTTGGCCCGCACGCCACGCTTCCCGTACTCGACCGCGAGGGTCCGCGTCAGCGCCAACACGCCACCCTTCGAGGCCGCATATGCGGCCATCCACGGATTTCCGGCCAGCCCGGCGGTGGACGACATGTTGACGAAGTTCCCGCCGCCATCGAGCAGATGCGGCAGTGCGCTCTGGCACATCAGGAAGGTGCCCGTGAGGTTCACTGCCAGCACCTTGTTCCACTTCTCCAGGGAGAGTTCGTGGGTGTTGTCGAAGTGCAGGATGCCGGCGATGTTGCAGAGCGAGTCGAGCTGGCCGAATTCGCCGATCGCACGCGCGACGGTCGACACGACCTGCGCCGGATCGCTCACGTCACACGCGAGCGCAACCGCCTCCGCACCGCTCGCTCGAAGTTCCTTGGCGGTCAGCTCCACGGCCTCCTGCTGGACATCGACGCAGACGATCCGTCCACCCTCTGACGCCATCCGCTCCGCACACGCCTTGCCGATGCCGGCCGCGGCACCGGTGATCAGAACGACCTTGTCCTCGAATCGCTGCATCGTCGTCTCCCTCGATCGGTGTTTCAGTTGGGCGTGTACTTCCGCAGCTTTCGCTGAAGGCTCTGGCGATGGAGGCCGAGCCGTCTGGCGGCCTGGCTGATGTTGCCATCGCACTCGGCGAGCACGTACTCGATGT